>NZ_JASGJL010000002.1:0-671303 GCF_047601425.1 Thauera sp. | reverse complement strand
TTGGCTGACATCCGCCGGCCTTGTCGCGCTCCTTGCGACCAGCGCGCTTCACGCTGAAACCTGGGTCGTCACCGACCAGGCACATCCAGTCTCGGGCAAGGCGGATCGCCTGATCCTGCTGGATGCGCCCTCCCGCATCGAGGCCGAACTGGCATTCGACCTGCCAGCCGACCCGTCGCGCGCAGAACGCATCGCTCGGGATCGCCTGAGCCAGGGCGGTGCCGACCTCCAGCGCCGCATCGCCTCCGCATACCAAGGCGTCACCGACGCATGGAGCCTGGGCATCACCAGCCTCCCGGCCGTCGTGGTGGATCAGCGCTACGTGGTCTATGGCGAGCCGGACGTGGCTCGCGCTGTCGCGCGCATCGAGCAGCACCGGAGGACCCAGCCGTGACGCGCCCATTCGACCTGATGCGCCGCCTGCGCGCTGGCGTGGCTTCGTTGCTGCTGCTCAGCGCCACCGGCAGCTACGCCCTCAACACCGCCACCATCGTCGGCTCGGTGGCGTCGCCCGACTGCCTCGAATACCGCGTGGTCGGCATCTGCTACTGGCTCTACTGCACCTGGACGGGCTGCACGGTGCGCACGTCCACCAAGGTTCGCCACTACGTTCCCGATGCAGTCGTCTCCAGCTACAGCAACACCGGCGAGAACCCCTGGGTCGAAGTCCGAGCAATGAGCACGCCCAACCCGTCCGCCCAAGCGGGCGGCGACGGAACGACGAACGAGGATCACGAAAACAACCTCGCCAAATTCAAGAACGCGGACGTCATCGGCCACCCCGGCGCCGAGGTGTTCAATCAGTTCGTCTCGTCGTCGGGCTACTTCTGCGAGGGCGCCGGCACGGCGTTCATGCCGTACTTGCTCAGCACCCTGGACACGCTGGCCTGGCGCTACAACGTGCCCGAGATGGCCTACCCGGAAGCGCTGATTCCGGGCCGGCGCGAGGTCGGCGCCCGTACCACGATGAACCTCTGGGGCAACGTGTATCCCCGTGGCGGCTTCCTGCACCAGACCGACGACTTCAAGGCCGGCGCAGTGGTGGCCCAGCGTGCGGGCGATGTGGTCACTCGCCGGGGGCAGATCCACGTCTATCAGCCGTTGCTTGCCAACTCCCGCGACGGCTACTGGCCGGCCGGCGCGCTGATGGAGGGCGATGCCTCGACCGGCAAGTGGCAAGAACTCACGCCCGTCCTGTCGTCGTCCTGCACGGTCTTCCCGCGCAGCGGCTTCCTTACCCAGGCGCAGCAAGGCGACTACGCATGGGCGCTGTGGCGGCCGTATGCCTGCTGCGAACGCCGGGGCCAGGTGTTCCTGGGCAGCGTCGATTTCCTCTGAGGTGGTGCCATGAAGTTCCGTCCTGCATTCAATCCGTTCTCCCGCCGGGCACGCCGCACGAAGATCGTCCTGGCGCTGGCCGGCGCGCTCGCGCTGGGCAGCGGCGTGGCCTGGGGTCAACTGGGCTACCAGACCAGCGGCAGCGTCATCGGCGATGACGTCATGTACTCGATCGGCGGCGGCAACGCCGTGTCGATGGGACGTGCGGCCGGCATGCGCTCCCTCGGCGTCGGCGTGGGCTGGAACAGCAACTTGATCTGCGGTGACATGAGCATCCAGACCACCTTGAGGAATCAACTCAACGGCATCACCAACGGCTTCCAGCAAATCATGTCGTCGGTGATCCAGAGTGCCACCAGTGCGGTGGCATCGTTGCCCGCGCTGATCATCCAGCGGGCCGATCCCGGTCTGTACAACCTGCTCACCAATGGCGTGCTGCAGGCGCGACTCGATTTCGACCGCTCCAAGCTGACGTGTCGTGCCATGGCCGAGAAGATGGCCGAAACGGCGGGCGGCCAGCTCGGCTGGAGCCAGATGGCCGAAGGCCTGGCGCTGCGCGATGCCGTGTCGAGCACGGATGCGGTCTCGGCCATCGAGCAGGCCGAGACGCGACGCGGCAATGACGGCGTGCCGTGGGTCGGGGGCAGCAACGCGGGTGGCTCCGGCCAGCCCGCGATCAAGGTCGTCGGCGATGTCACCCGCGCCGGCTACAACCTGGTCAACGGCCGCGGCGTCACCGACACCTCGTCCATCGCGCCGGCCAGTTGCAGCAGCCTCTCGTGCCAGACCTGGGCCTCGCCGCAGGCCGCCGTCGAGTGGGCTACGCGCGTGCTCGGCGAGAAGGAGCAGCGCACGTGCGATGCCTGCACCAAGACCGAGACTACGCCCGGCGTCGGGCTCACGCCGCTGATCCAGGAGGAGTACGACGCGAAGCTGCAGGCGCTCCAGGACCTGGTGACCAAGGCTAAGAACACGACGCCGGAGAACCTGCGCGAAGCTGGCAGCGCGTCGCTGCCGATCACGCGCGGCGTGATCGAGGCGCTGCGCGACGAGCCTGACCAGCACCTGCTGTCGCAGCGCCTGGCGTCCGAGGTCGCGCTGGCATCCGTGCTGGAGAAGGCGCTGCTGCTGCAGCGCACGCTGCTCACGGGGAAGAAGGAGCCCAACGTCGCGGCCAACGAGCTTGCCGTGGAGGCCGTGAACCACGAGAGCGACACGCTCGACCGCGAGATTCGCAACCTCAAGACCGAACTGGAGCTGCGGCGCGAGCTGGCGAACAACTCGCCCATGGCGATCATCCAGCGCCACGGCACGCGCGCGGCCGGCTCGCGCGGCATCTACGAGGGCGATCCTGTGCCGGACCGTCTCGACCAGCTCCAGAAGGGCAATCCGGGGAGTCGGCCATGAGCCCGGCGCGCATGGCCTGGCGGCCGCTGCGCTGGTTGTTCAGCCGGCGCGCGGCGAAGACGCTGCTGTGGCTGGTGCTGATCGTTGCCGCCGCCGTGGGGGCGAACGTCGCGGGCATCTACCTGGTCGGCAGCGTTGCAGGCTGGGAACGGTGGCTGGCGGCCTCCGCAGGGTATTTCTTCATCTGGCGGCTGTGCGTGTACGCGGCAACGGCCTATGGATGGTTCTGGATGCGCCGCCGGGTGCTGGCCCGCGAAGACCAAAGCGGGACAGATGGGCAGGCGCGGCGCCGGCTGATCCGCACCGAGGTCGCCGGCGTCGTCGCCATCGTCGCGCTGGAAGCCAGCCTGTTGATGCAGGCCGCTTGAGGGGAGATCGGAGCCATGACGCTCTTCACGACCGACTATCTGGAGTACTACCTCACCCTCGTGTCCTGGATCGTCAACAACGGCATCTGGGCCGTGCTGGTGTCCAGCGGGGTGTTCGCGCTGCCTTTCGTCGCCATCGTCGTGCAGGAGTGGCTGAAGGCCCGCGCGGAAGGTGCTGACGAGGGTAACAAAGGCGTTCTGAGTGCCGCCCGTATCGAGAACCGGGTGTTCGTCGCGATCGTGGTGGTGATGTTCGCGGGCATTCCGTTCATCGACGTGGACCTCAGCACCATTCAGTACGACAGCTCGCGCTCGGCGCAGTGCCAGGTCAGCGTGCCGCAGCCCACAGAAACCGGCTGGTCGCAGTCCTTCAGCACCATCGACAACCAGTCGGCGAAGGTGCCGGTCTGGTGGGCCTTCATGCACGCGCTCTCGCGCGCCGTCACGAGCGCCTCGGTAGCGGCGATCCCGTGCGGTACGGACCTGCGGCAGATGAGGATGGAGATCGATGCGACCCGCATTGACGACCCGGTACTGGCTCAGGAGGTCGCGGACTTTTCGCGGGATTGCTATGGGCCTGCGCGGGCCAAACTGTTCATGCAGCGCCCGGATCTCGATGAGCAGCAGATGCACGACGTGACCTGGATCGGCTCGCGCTTTTTCACGGACACGGGTGGCTACTACGACAGCTATCGCTCCAGCACGGCGCGCGAGGCCTGGCCCTACGACGACACCCGCGATGCGGGCCTCGCGCAGGTTGCCAATGGCGGCGGTTACCCGACCTGCAGGGAGTGGTGGGCCGGTGGCAGCAACGGCCTGCGGGCACGGCTGCTGGGTCAGGTGGACCCGAGCCTGCTGAATCGCCTGGCGGGCTGGGCCGGGTTCCTCAGCCGGGCCGAGGTGGACGATTCGGTAATCCGCGCCATCGCGTCACCCCGACAGCAGAAACTGAACCAGGGCAGCGTCTATACGGACTACGGCGGCCAGATCGACAAGACCCTGCCGAACATCGTGACGCGCGCCACAGGCGACGTCGGGATGGCAGTAGGCGCGATTGCCGCGTTTCCTGCCATGGATGTCGTGCGCCAATCCCTGCCCATGATCCTCGCCTTACTGAAGATGGCGCTGGTCATCTGCATCCCGCTCGTGCTGGTTGTGGGCACCTATGACCTGAAGACGGTCATCACCGTCAGCGTCGTGCAATTCGCGCTGTTCTTCACGGACTTCTGGTTCCAGCTCGCACGCTGGATCGATTCAACGATCCTGGACGCGCTCTATGGGTGGGGCTTCGGCTGGAACCGGCCGCACACCAACTTCGATCCGCTGGTGGGGCTGAACAACGCCTTCGGCGACATGCTCCTGATGTTTGTCATGGGCACGATGTTCCTGGTTCTGCCGGGATTCTGGCTGGCGAGCCTTACCTGGGTTGGGATTCGGGCCGGGCACGTCATCCAAGGGCTCTCCGATGGCAGCAAGAGCGCCGGCCAAGCTGGCGGCAAGGGTGCCGGGGCGCTCACCGGAGGAAAGCTGAAATAGCGCGAGGCCGGTCAGTCGTCGGTGTACAACTCGTGCGACGTGTCGTTGTACAGGTTGGGATCGTAGCCCGGCGTCTTGCGCAGCTCGGTGAGGTCGGTGAAAGGCCACTCGTCTTCATCCGAGGTATTGGCAGCAGCAGCCCATCCCGCCGCCGCAACGCCCAGCAGCACGAGTGCGAACCAAAACGCAACGTAGAGCAGCACTCCCAGTACAGCCAGCTTGGCTACCCACACGAGCGCGGAAGCACCAGCTCGCGGCATGCCCTTGGACACAAACCAGTTCGACGCCCGCCGTTCGCCGCGCGCATAGGCACGCCATCCACGGCCAAAGGCGCGGCCGAGGCGTTCTGCGGTGCTGGTGCGGGTCGTCGTGTTCATGGTCGTCTCCTGCTGTTGAGGAATGCCTATTCCAGTTTGCTCCAATTCATTCGGTTTGAGGCTTCAATGCGCTTTCTTGCTGCTTCAGGACGCTTCGTCCTCCGGCTCCACCGGGCCGGGATCGGGTTCCACGCCGATGCGGTAGGTGGCAACGAACCGCGGCCAGTCCACATGGTCAACCAGGTCGATGTCCTCGACAACGCTGACCTTGGCTCCCGCACGCTCGAACAAGGCGATGCTCTTGGCGGGGTAGTTGTTGCGCGACGGGTAGAGCACCCCGTCAAACAGGGGCTGGCCGTCGTTTCCGCGCATCGCATGCACCTGGGCGGACACCTGCTGCGTGTGCGTGTAGTCGCGGCTGGCCAACTGCTCCAGATTCAGGCCGAAGTAGCCCGCCATGACGCCCGGCGCGGTGAGGTCGGCCAGGAGCACGTCCTCCAGCACGCCTACTGCGCGCACCATCCGGGCCTGGATTTCCTTCAGGGCAATGGAGCGCTTCGTGTCTTCAAGCCACTGGTGCTTGTGAAACACCGACTCCATCAGCGCCGTGGGCAGGTCACGTCCCAGGTAGAGCACGCCGTAGGCTCCCGCCAGGTCATCGTAGCGATTCGTGCTGCTGCGGCCATAGTACAGCGGGCTGCCCCGATAGACGACGCGGCTCACATGCTGGAGCAGTTCACCGGCATCGATCAGGAACGAAGGCAGCTCGTGGCTCATGCCGATCTCGCTTCAATGCACCTGGACGCCCAGCACGTTGAACACGGCCTCGGCCACGTCATCGATCGTGCCATGCGTCACCGCATCCACTGGCGAGCGACCGCCCAAACCTTCGAGCGGTTCAGACAGCGCGCGGTAGATCGTCCAGTGGTCGATGCCCTCGACCTCCTGGAGCACGGTTTGGGTCAACTGCTGCTTCACCGGGTCGAGCTGCCAGTCGGGCAGCTTCTGGCCGCGCGGCCCCACGTTCAGCGCCAGCAGCCGACGGGCGAGGATGTCCTTGTAGATCTGCTGGCGCGACTTGTCCGCCAGCTTGGCGAACTCGGCAGGCGGCAGGTTGTCCGGCTGGTTGAAGGCTTCCAGCAGCACGGCGCGGCCTCGCTGGACGTCGGTTTCAGCCGGTGCCCAGCGCGTGTCGGCGCGCAGCGCGGCCGCCTTGCGCTCCAAGGCCTGCGCCACCGTTTCACCTTCCAGGTTGGCGGGCAGCTTCACCGCCTCCACGCGCTCATGGATGAACGCCTGCAACTCGGCCGCGAACGCCGGGGCATCCCGGATTTCGACGGTATCCGCAAATCGGCGCACATCCTCCACCGTGACGCGCGGCAGACGATCGGCAATGAATTCGATGGCAGTGGGCATGGTCATCTCCCAGGTAGGTTTGAGACAGGATTCACTCTAGTCGCCTTTGTCGCGTTTGTCAACTTAGTCGCCTGAGTGGAAGCCTACCTGGCGTTGGCCCCGGCAGCATAGGCCGGGGCCAACGCCAGGTCGCCGTCCAATCCATTCGTGTGGGTTCCCCATTGACGCTGGAGCCGCAGCCCAGGCCCCGCTATACCGAAACGGTTAAAGGCCAAAGGGTCGAAACGGCAAGGGAATGGGGTGCAAGGGGAAAGGCCCTACCTCGAAAAGGCCAAAAGGCCTTCCGCCCGGCCCGCCATCAGGACACCGACATGCTCTCCCTGTTCCAGCGAAAACGGCCACCGGTCGCCGCCGCGCCGTCGCCACCACCCGCCACCGACCTCCCGAAAGGGTTGATGCGGCCGGGGTCAGCCGCATCGCTACTGGCCACCCCGCGCCGGCAGAAGCTGCTGGAACACATCTGGCAGCGCACGTCGCTCTCGCGCCGGCAGTTCGCCACCCTCTACCGCGCCCCGCTGGAGCGCTACGCCGAGCTGGTCCAGGCTTTCCCGGCCTCCGAAGCGCACCACCACGCATACCCCGGCGGCATGCTCGACCATGGCCTGGAAATCGTCGCCTACAGCCTGAAACTGCGGCAGTCCCATCTGCTGCCCATCGGCGCCAGCCCCGAAGACCAGGCGGCGCAGGCCGAAGCCTGGACTGCGGCCGTCGCCTATGCCGCGCTGCTGCATGACATCGGCAAGGTGGCGGTCGATCTGCACGTCGAACTGGCCGATGGCAGCACCTGGCACCCATGGCACGGCCCGCTGCGCCAACCGTACCGCTTCCGCTACCGCGACGACCGCGAGTACCGGCTCCACAGCGCCGCAACAGGCTTGCTCTACCGGCAACTGCTCGATCGCGATCTGCTGGACTGGCTCAGCGGCTATCCGTCCCTGTGGGCGCCGCTGCTCTACGTCCTGGCCGGGCAGTACGAGCACGCCGGGGTGCTGGGCGAGCTGGTCGTGCAGGCCGACCGCGCCTCCGTCGCCCAGGAGCTGGGCGGCGATCCCGCGCGCGCCATGGCCGCGCCCAAGCACTCGCTCCAACGCAAGCTGGTCAACGGGCTGCGCTACCTGCTCAAGGAAGAGTTGCGCCTGAACCAGGCGGAAGCCTCGGATGGCTGGCTCACGGATGATGCGCTGTGGCTGGTGAGCAAGACCGTCTCCGACAAACTCCGCGCGCACCTGCTGTCCCAGGGCATCGATGGCATTCCCGCGAACAACACCGCAGTCTTCAACGTGCTCCAGGACCACGGCATGTTGCAGCCGACGCCCGATGGAAAGGCGATCTGGCGCGCGACCGTGACCAGCTCCACTGGCTGGTCCCACTCGTTCACCCTGTTGCGGCTGGCGCCTGCGCTGATTTGGGAGTCTGGCGAGCGGCCGGCGCCTTTCGCCGGGACGGTGGTGATCGACACGGCCCCCTCGGACATGGAGGCCGATGCGCCGCGCCCCCTTGCCACGGCTGATGCGAAGGCGGCCTCGGCAAGCAAAGAGGCGCTGCCATGGGAAGAAGCCAGTGGCACCGCTTCGGCCCCTTCGTCCAAGCCCCAGGCCATGCCCGACGCCATGGAGGACATGCTGACGTTGGTGGGAATGGGCGATGCGCCGGCCACCCCGCTGGATGCGGAAGCCGCCTCGGGCGAGGCACCTGCCACGCGCCATGAAGTGCCCTCGCGCCCCCCGGCTGCGGCTCTGCCTTCGTCACCTATGCCTATACCTGTGTCCTCGACCGCCCAACCGTCTGGCGAGCACTTCATGGCGTGGCTGAAACAGGGCATTGCCTCGCGCCGGCTCATCATCAACGACGCAAAGGCGCTCGTGCATACCGTAAGCGATACCGCGTATCTGGTCAGCCCCGGCGTGTTCCAGCGCTATGCGCAAGAGCATCCGCAGGTAAGTGCGCTGGCCAAACAAGAAGGCCAGTCAGACTGGCAATGGGTGCAGAAGCGTTTTGAGAAGCTGGGGTTGCACAAGAAGCAGGCCAGCGGACTGAACATTTGGACCTGCGAGGTGACTGGCCCTCGTAAATCCCGTCGCCTGCATGGCTACCTGCTGGACGATGCACACCTGATTTTCTTGCAGACACCACCAAATAACCCTTACCTCAAACTGTCTCAGGAAAAATAGCCCAGGTTGCTACTTGTCCACGTCGTCCTCATCGTCCTGCCGTGGAGCCTGAAAACCCGCAACCAGGAATGCGGTCATTTGGCGAATGCAACTCTCGGGTGTAACTACGCCGCGATCGTTTGTCGAGTCACTGAAAATCATGGGCCGCCTGGTCATGCGCTGCGGCCCATTCATGGCATAGATCAGCGCGCCGACCATCATGTTGTAGCGCCAGAGCAGGTCATCCAGCGGAAGCCCTGGAAGGCACAGTTGGAGCGCAAGCACGAATCGGCTGCGCACCGGCTCGTAGTGCGCTTTCAGAAACTCCTCCTCTCCGGGCATGGAATACACGCGACCGAGGAACTGGGTCACGACCCACGATGGGTTGCCACCGGGTTGCTCATCGACCGGCGCGCTCGACGCAATGCCTCGGATCACCGGGCTGATGAAGCTCCGAATCACCCCCTCCAGCAGCCGTTCCCGCGGCCCAGCAATGGCGACATCCAGCAACCGCAACCGCTCCTCGTTGAGCGGCGTCACGCGCCGCTGGAACATTTCTTCCAGCAGCTTTTGCCTGCTCCCGAAGTGGTAGTTGACGGCTGCGACGTTGGCGCCAGCCTGCTCGCAGACAGCGCGCACGGACAGCGCCTCGACGCCACTCTCAGCACACAGGCGCTCCGCTACATCGAGGATCAACTGCCTTGTGACCTCGCTCGAACGAGCGCCACCGGGGTAGTGCCTCACCATAGAAATATTAAAACGAGTGTTTAAACGACGTTTGATTTTACGTGAAACGCCTAGTAGTCGAGGCTGATGTAGGTCAAAGACAATTCAAGCACTCGTTTTAATAAAGGAGACAACCCATGCGCCTCGCCCGTTATGCCGCCACTTTGGCAGCCTCCCTTTGCTTCGGAGGTATCGCCGTTGCCCAGGACTATCCCTCGCATCAGATCCGGTGGATCGTTCCCTATCCAGCGGGCGGTGGCGCGGACAACGTGGCGCGCGTGGTGACGCAGCGCCTGTCGCAGACGATCAATCAGCCGATCATCGTGGACAACCGTCCAGGCGGGAACACCATCATCGGCACGCAAGCGCTCCTGTCTTCTCCCAAGGACGGCTACACCGTCATGAATACCGCCGAGCAGGTGGCCGTCAATGCCTCCCTCTACCCCGACCTGAAGTACTCGGCGGAACGCGACCTGGAATTCGTCGCGCCCCTGGTTCGCACGCCGCTCGTGCTCCTGGCCAAGCCTGACTTCCCTGCCAAAGATGTTGCTGCGCTCGTGGCCTACATGAAAGAGCGCGGCGACCGCGTGACCTATGGCAGTTGGGGCCAAGGCGGCATGAACCACCTCACGATGGAGGCATTTGCCGACCGCGTGGGCGTCACGCCCATGCACGTGCCTTACCCCGGTGCAGCACCCGCCATCCAGGCGCTCCTGGGCGGCCAGATCGACCTGTACTTTTCTGACCCAGCGACGGCGTTGCCGCACATCCGCGCCGGCAAGCTGAAGCCTTTGCTGGTTTCCGCCAAGGACCGGCTCCAGACCTTGCCCAATGTGCCGACCGTGCAGGAAAGCGGCTATCCGGGCTTCGATCTGTATAGCTGGCAGGGCGTTGTGGCACCGAAGGGCATCCCGCCGCAGGCCGTGCAGGCGTTGGCAAAAGCCGTCCGCGACACCTTGAACGAGCCGGCCATCAACAAGGAGTTGCTGGAACGCGGCTTCTTGCCCGATCCGGGCACCCCCGAGCAGTTCCGCGAATCCTTTTTGCGCAGCCAGAAGGCGCTTGGCGACATCGTGCGCAAGCGAAACATACGCATCCAGTAAGCAGTTTTCTGAAATCGACAGAGAGGTTCCCCCATGAGCAAGCCCGTCATCCTCACCTGCGCCATCACCGGCGGCGACGACACCGCAGGCCGCTTTCCTGCGGTTCCCGTCACCCCTCTACAGATCGCCGATTCCGCGATCGAAGCCTGCAAGGCCGGAGCGGCAATCGCCCACATCCACGTGCGCAACCCCGATACCGGAAAGCCGTCCATCGAACTCGCGCTCTATCAGGAAGTCGTGGAGCGCATCCGGGACAGCGGCTCGCCCGTGATCGTGAATCTGACCACCGGCGCGGGCGCGCGCTTCATTCCCAGCGACGACACCGCCAACACCGTCGGCGAAGGCTCCAACCTGCGCACGCCCGCAGAACGCGCACGGCACATCGCCGCGCTGCGCCCCGAGATTTGCAGCCTGGACATGGGCAGCCTCAACTTCGGCAAGGGCGCCCTCATCAACATCCAGAAGCACATCGAGACCATCGCCGCCGTCATTCACGAGGCTGGTGTCAAGCCGGAGCTGGAGGTTTTCGATACGGGCCACATCGCGCTGGCCAAGCACATGATCGGCCAAGGCTTGATAGAGCCCAACCCGCTGTGGCAGCTCGTGATGGGCGTGCCTTGGGGCGCACCAGCCGATCCCGACATGCTGATGGCGATGCGCAATCTGCTACCGGCCGGTGCCAACTGGGCTGCGTTCGGCATCGGTCCCAAGGAGTATCCGATGCTGGCGCAGTCCGCGCTGCTCGGGGGCCACGTGCGCGTGGGCCTGGAGGACAACCTCTACATCGAGAAGGGCGTGCAGGCCACCAGCAACGCGCAACTGGTCGAGAAAGGAATCAACGTTCTCAAGACCCTGGGCTTCGAGCCGGCCACGCCGGCCCAGGCGCGCGAGATGCTGGGGTTGAAGGCGCGATGACCGAAACGCTCACCATCGCGCTCGGCCAATACGCACCAGCGCCCGACCTGGCTGCCAACCTGGCAACCATCGCCGGTCTGGCCGCGGATGCCCAGCGTGGCGGCGCGCAATGGCTCCTGCTGCCCGAGTACGCGAGCTGCTTGGATGGCCGCCGCAGCGTCATGCTGGAAGCCGCGTATCAGGCAGAACGGGTACAGCGTGAAGTGGCCCGCGTGGCCGAACAGTCCGGCTTGTGGATCTTCCTCGGCTCCCATGTGGTGTACGACGCATCAGCAAAGCAGATGGCCAACCGCTCGCTGGTGTTCGACCGTCGCGGCCAGGTACGCGCCGCTTACGACAAGCTGCACATGTTCGATGTGACGTTGGCCGATGGCACGCAGATTCAGGAATCGCGCCACTACCGGCCCGGCAATCGGGCCGTGGTGCTTGCGACGCCCTGGTGCAAGGTCGGCCTGTCGGTTTGCTACGACGTTCGCTTTCCGCACTTCTACCGCTCCCTGGCCCAGGCCGGCGCAGAGGTACTGCTGGTGCCGGCGGCATTCACCCGCCAGACCGGGCCAGGCCATTGGCGCACGCTGCTGCAGGCGCGCGCCATCGAGAACCGCGCCTTCGTGCTCGCCACGGCCGCCTGCGGCGAAAGCGGCAACGGCCGCACGAGCTACGGGCACAGCCTGGTCATCGACCCGGATGGCGTGGTGCTCGCCGAACTGGATGGCGAGCCTGGCTTGCTGATCCAGTCCATTTCGTTGGGCGATGTCGCCAAGCGCCGGCAGCAGTTGCCGAGCCTGCAGCACGACCGCCCGTTTTCCATCCAGTCGCTCAACGCGACCCAGGAGGTTGAATCATGACATCGACGACTTCGGAAGCCGCTCGCGCAACGGCGCCCACTTTGCCCCAGCATCTGCGCTCGCACTACATCAACGCGGCAGACATGCCGTGGCAGGCGACGGACTTCCCGGGCATCGAGATGAAGGTGCTCTATTCGGACCCCGCATCCGGCATGTCCACCATCATGTTCAAGATGGAGCCAGGCTCCGTGGTGCCGTTGCACGAGCACACCTCGGTCGAGCAGACCTACATGCTCGAAGGCTCGCTGGAGGATGCCGAAGGCAGTTGCGGACCCGGCAGCTTCGTGTGGCGTCCGGGCGGCAACACGCATGTGGCCCGCTCTCCCAACGGTGCAGTGTTCCTGTCGTTCTTCACCAAGCCCAATCGGTTCTTTGGTGGAGAAAAATTCTTCACCGAACCGCAAGCCTGAGAGTGGCTGCTTCCCAAGTGCTGGGGCTCCAGCATTGATGTCCTAGCCACTGCATCAGCCACTCCGAGCGGGTGGAGCGAGGCGCAACAGCTTGGCGTCAACGCCATCGGTAAGCACGTAGATCGAGCCGTCGGGGGCGACCTTGACGTCTCGCATTCGCTCGTTCAGATCCGCTAGCAGCAATTGCTGGCCCACGATTTTGCGTCCGTCCCGCAGCACGCGGCGTACCGCGCGCTCCTTGAGCGCCGGAACCAGCAGATCGCCCCGCCATTCGGGAAACAGCGGACCGTCATAGACCGCCAGGCCCGCAGGCGCAATCGAGGGCGTCCACTCCAGCTCGGCTTCCCGGTAGCCCTCCAACCGCTGAAACGGTGTCACCCGCGCAAACGGGTAATCGATGCCTGCGGTGACGATCGGCCAACCATAGTTGCCACCCGACACGATTCGGTTGACCTCGTCACCGCCCCGAGCGCCATGTTCGGTGAGCAGCAGGTCGCCCGTCGTCGGGTCAACGGCGATGCCCTGGGCGTTGCGGTGGCCGAGGCTGTAGATCTCGGGCGCGACGCCCGGCTGCTGCACAAAGGGATTGTCTGCGGGCGGACGGCCCTCGCGGTCGAGCCTGACGACCGTACCCAGGTGGTTCGCGGGATTCTGTGCCTCCTCGCGCCGCGCGCTGCCGTCGCCCAGCGAGAGCACCAGCGTGCCATCGCCGAGAAACGCGATGCGCCCGCCGTTGTTTCCCGCGCGCGGCTTGAGCGTGGAACTGAACAGCACGCGCACGTCCTCGATTCGGCTGCCCGCCAGCCGGGCGCGTACCAGGCGCGTACCGTTCGCACCGGCTTCGCCGTAGCCCATCGTCAGGTAGAGCCAGCCGTTCTGGTCGAACTGCGGGTCCAGCGCGACCTCCATCAGGCCGATGACCCCGCCTTGCTGGAAGATGGGCGGCAGCCCGTCGAGCGCGATTTCCGAGGATGAGCCATCGGCGGCGATGGCCAGCAAACGTCCGCCCATCTCGGTGACGAGCACGCGGCCGTCCGGCAGAAATGCCGCCGACCAGGGACGGTTCAGCCCCGTCGAGACAGTCTGGATCTCATAGCTCGCAGGATCGACCGCCTCGGGCTTGGTGCCAGCACCTGGCGCCATGGCGAAGAAGAGCATGGCAGGAACGGCCAAGAGCGCCAATACGGCACCCGCATGGCGCCATCGCGCAGCGCGGTTCCCGACGCCCGGTGTCAGGCGGTTCGGCGAGGTCAGGATGGCATAGAGCAGACCGCCCACAATGCCCGTCAGCGACATCAGTGCATGGCCGAGCGCTGTCCGTGTACCGGGCAAAGCGGGCATGGGAATCACCGAGCGCATCAGCCAGAACACGAACCACAGTCCGACCACGGCGGCGACTACAAAAACGAGTTTGCGCCAAGCCGGCGAAGTGAACCTCAGCACCAGGTGTCCGGCCAGCACCGCAAGCAGCAGCGCGACGATGGCGATCCCCGCCATGACCGGCCCGAACCTGGCCAGGTCCTCCAGCGTGGCCCAGGCCCGGACGGATGCAGTCACCGGCGCACCAATGCGGACGAGCTGTCCGAGATTGATCTGGGTCTGCACGATGCTGGCGACAGCGCCTGTCGCGACGGCGGCCGCAAGAAAGGCTGCAATTTTCTGAGTCTTCATACGGTTCCTTCAAATGGCGATCAGGTGCTTTGGCCGTTATTGGCGTTTCCTTGTCGGAGCATCGTGGGAGCGCAGCGCATCGACCACCAGCGAAAACGCCGGCGAGGGCTGCCGCCGGCTGGGGTAGTAGAGGTAGTAGCCCTCGAACGGTGCACACCAGTCGTCCAGCACACGAACGAGCCGTCCTTCGTCGATGTGCGGGGCAAACTCCTCTTCGGGGAGAAAGGCAATGCCCAGCCCTTCCAGCGCCGCCTGAACGATGTGCGGCGTGCTGTTGAGCGTGACCTGTCCTTCGACGCGAACATTCAATTGCCTGCCCCGGCGCGCGAACTCCCACACATACAGACCGCCATGCGTGGGAAAGCGCAGGTTGATGCAACTGTGCTGGGTCAGGTCTTCCGGCGTCTTCGGCTTCGGATGCTTGTCGAAGTAGCCCGGCGCCGCAACCGCGGCCATGCGCAGCTTGGGGCCGATCGGCACCGCGATCATGTCCTTGTCGATCGTGTCGCCCAAACGCACGCCTGCATCGAAGCGGTCCGCCACGATGTCCCTGAATCCATAGTTCGACGTCGAATTCCACCTTGACGTCGGGATACTGGTGCAGGAGCGGCGCAACCTTCGGCAGCAAGGTGGTCTTGAGCACATGGTCGCCGCAGGTGATGCGCACCGTGCCGGAGGGCTTGTCGCGCAACTCCGAGAGCACGTCCAGCTCGGCCTCGATCTCGTCGAAACGATGCCCGATGGCCTGCAACAGTCGCTCGCCCGCCGCCGTGGGCGAGACGCTGCGCGTGGTGCGGGTCAGCAGGCGGATTTCCAGCCTGGCCTCCAGGCCGCTGATGGCCTGGCTCAAGGCCGATTGCGTCACGCCCAGCAGCGCAGCCGCTCGCGTGAAGCTGCCTTCACGCGCCACGGTGACAAATGACAGGAGATCGTTGAGGTTGCGTCTGACCATGTTTTTCAGTTTCTCATGGCCTTTTGATTAGTGCAACTAATAGCCCTTTTAAGTATTCATTAGCTAGTCAAGACGCGCATCGCGCGAGAAAATTTGCCACATACCGATGGAAGGTCTGCGTTGCAGGGCACGAAAGCCACTGGCCAATGCACGGTTTGATGCGCTCTCCTTCCATGTCTTTCAATCAAGACTGCAAAGGAATTCTCATGGCTATCCAATTTGACTACACGGGCAAGGTCGCCTTCGTCACCGGCGCCGGCACGGGCATCGGCCGCGCCACGGCGCTCGCCTTCGCCAAGGCCGGCGCTGCTGTCGCGGTGGTGGGCCGCACCGACGCGAGCATCCAGGAAACCGTCAGCCTGATCGAACAGGCGGGTGGTCGCGCTGCGGCCATTCGCTGCGACGTGACCAAGGAAGCCGATATAGAAGCCGCCGTCGCCAAGGCGGTGGCCACGTTCGGCCGCCTCGATTTCGCTTTCAACAATGCGGGCGTCGAGCACGGCGTCATCCCGCTGGCCGACATCACCAGCGCCGAGTGGGAACGCCAGATCAGCACCAACCTGAGCGGCGTGTTCTTCAGCATGAAGCACCAGATCCCGCAGATGCTCAAGCAAGGCGGTGGCGCCATCGTCAACACCGGCTCCGGCGCGGCCGTGAAGGGCTTCGCCGGCCAGGCCGCCTACTGCGCCACCAAGTGGGGCCTGACCGGCATGAGCAAGGCCGCGGCGCTGGACTATGCCCCGAAGGGCATCCGGGTGAACGTCGTCTCCCCTGGCTTCATCGCCACGCCGATGATGGACCGCATCACCGGCGGCACGGAAGAAGGCCTGCAAACCGTCATTTCCAACGAGCCGGTGGGACGTCCCGGCAAGCCCGAGGAAATCGCCGCCACGGTGCTGTACCTGTGCTCCGAGGAAGCTGGCTTCACCGTGGGCGCCAACGTCGTCGTCGATGGCGGACAGACGACCTGACCCTTACCCCAATTCGAGCAGAAAGGAACTTCACCATGGAGAACAATCATGAAGCTGGCAGCACTATCGCCCGTCAAGACCATGCCGACGTGGGTCGGCGCGGCGTGCTGAAGATGACGGCCACCGGAATCGCCGCCCTGGGCGTGGGCGCACTCGCCACCGGCCCCGCCGCCGCACAGACGGGCCTGACGCTGACCGACAAGTGGGACAAGGTGTTTCCCAAGAGCGACAAGGTGGACCACAAGAAGGTCACCTTCAAGAACCGCTATGGCATCACCCTGGCCGCCGACCTGTACCAACCCAAGAACGCCAGCGGCAAGCTCGCGGCCCTCGCGGTCAGCGGCCCGTTCGGCGCCGTGAAGGAGCAATCCTCCGGCCTGTACGCGCAGACCATGGCCGAGCGCGGCTTCATCACGCTGGCCTTCGACCCCTCCTTCACCGGCGAGAGCGGTGGCGAGCCGCGCAATGTCGCCTCGCCGGACATCAGCGTCGAGGATTTCAGCGCGGCGGTGGACTGCCTGGGCCTGCTGCCCAACGTGGACCGGGAGCGCATCGGCATCATCGGCATCTGCGGCTGGGGCGGCATGGCACTGAGCGCCGCGGCCGTGGACAAGCGCATCAAGGCCGTCGTCGCCAGCACCATGTACGACATGACCCGCGTGATGTCCAAGGGCTACAACGACAGCGTGACGCTGGAGCAGCGCACGCAGATGCTGACGCAAATGAGCCAGCAGCGCTGGAAGGACGCCGAGGCCGGCAAGCCCGCCTACCAGCCGCCCTACAACGAACTGAAGGGCGGCGAGGCGCAGTTCCTGGTCGACTACCACGACTACTACCGAACGAAGCGCGGCTACCACCCACGCGCGGTCAACTCGGGCAATGCCTGGACACAGACCACGCCGCTGCCGTTCATGAACTTCCCCATCCTCACCTACATCAAGGAGATTTCGCCGCGCCCGATGCTCCTGGTCCATGGCGAGAAGGCGCACTCGCGCTACTTCAGCGAGACCGCTTACGCGGCCGCGGCAGAGCCGAAAGAGCTGATGATCATTCCGGGCGCCGTTCACACGGATTTGTACGACGGCGGCAAGGACCACGTGATCCCGTTCGACAAGCTGACGGCCTTCTTCAAGCAGCACCTGGCCTGAGCGGGCGCCACTTGATGGCCTGAACCACTTCAGCGCCGTGTCCTGGCCGCACCCGTCCAGCCGGATGGTGCGGCCCTTTTTTTGAGCCTGCGGGCAGAGAAGAACAACACATTCCATGATCGATCCTGCAACCGATGCCCCGAAGGGCAACGCCACAGCCTCTCAGGAGGCTGCAACACAACCCGCCTACTGGAGCGGCGTGTTCGCCATGTCGCTGTGCGTCTTCGCACTCGTCGCTTCCGAGTTCATGCCTGTCAGTCTGCTGACGCCGATTGCCGGCGACCTTCGGATCACCGAAGGCATGGCCGGCCAGGGCATCGCGATCTCCGGCGCATTCGCGGTGCTGACCAGCCTGTCGATCTCGGCGCTGGCCGGCACCATGGACCGCAAGAAGCTGCTGCTGGTGCTGACCGTGCTGATGGGCGTCTCCGGCGCCATCGTGGCGCTGGCGCACAACTACGTCACCTACATGGTCGGCCGTGCCCTCATCGGCGTCGTGATCGGCGGCTTCTGGTCCATGTCGGCGGCCATGGCGATGCGGCTGGTGCCCTCCAGCCAGGTCCCCAAGGCCCTGGCCATCTTCAATGGCGGCAACGCCCTGGCGACCGTGATTGCAGCGCCCCTGGGGGCCTGGCTGGGTTCCGTCATCGGCTGGCGCGGCGCCTTCTTCGCCCTGGTGCCCGTGGCGCTGATCACCTTCGCCTGGCAGTGGATCGCCTTGCCCGCCATGAAGACGCAGGCGCGCGCCCCAGGCTCGGGCAACGTCTTCAAGGTGCTCAAGAGCCGCACGGTGGCCTACGGCATGGCGGCCTGCGGGGCCTTCTTCATGGGCCAGTTCGCGCTGTTCACCTATCTGCGCCCCTTCCTCGAAACGGTGACGCACGTCAGCGTGTCCACGCTGTCGCTGGTACTGCTGGTGATCGGTGTCGCTGGCTTCATCGGCACGGTGGTCATCGGTTCGATCCTCAAGCGAGGCCTGTACGGGCCGCTCATCGTCATCCCGACCCTCATGGCGGTGATCGCCGTGGCCTTGATCCCGGTCGGCGCCTGGCTGCTTCCCGTGGCCGTGCTGCTGGGCCTGTGGGGTCTGATGGCCACGGCCACCCCCGTGGGCTGGTGGAGCTGGATCGCGCAGGCGATGCCGCATGACGCCGAGGCTGGCGGCGGCCTGATGGTGGCCGTCATCCAGTTCGCCATCGCCCTGGGCTCGACCGTGGGTGGCCTGTTGTTCGATGCCAGCGGCTACCAGAGCACCTTCATCGCAAGCGCCATCGTGCTGCTGATCGGCGCCTTCCTGAGTTTCAAGACTTCACGCGCGCAGGCACGGCAACCTGCCGCCTGACCGCACGCCACAAGGAGAACGCCATGTACCGCCTGGGCCTGTCGCTGTCGCTTCTCGTCCTGTGCGGCGCTGCCGCCGCACAGCCTTCCATCCCTGCGTCGCCTGCGGGCGCCGCGCCGCAAGCCGCCAAGGCTTCGCAAAGACCGGAGGAATCCCGCATGTGGATGACCGTCGGCGAACGCCGCTTCGCCATCACCCTGGCGGATACCGAAGCCGCCCGTGCCTTCGCGGCCATGTTGCCGCTGACGCTGGACATGGAGGAACTCAACGGCAACGAGAAGAAGAAGGAACTGCCCAGCGCGCTGCCGACGAATTCGAGCCGGCCCGGCACCATCCGCAATGGCGATCTCCTGCTGTGGGGTTCGCGCACCGTGGTCGTCTTCTATCAGACCTTCGACTCCCCGTACTCCTACACCCGTCTGGGCCGTCTGGACGACCCCACCGGACTGGCCCAGGTGCTCGGCCGCGGCGACGTGCGGGTGGTGTTTTCCAAGAACTAGCTTCCGACGCGGAATAGGAATTCGCATGCAAAAGCCTTACGTCATCATCCACACGCTGACCTCGCTGGATGGACGCATCCACAGCATCGAGCTGCCGCAGTTTGATTCGGCAGCGCTCCTGTACGAGCAACTGGCCCTGCACACCGACCAGCAGGTGTTCAACATCCAAGGCTACCTGAACGGGCGCGTCACCACCGACGACAACAACACCTTCTATCGCAAGCCCGACGTGAACGAGTCGGCCGATCCGGTTCCCGAGGGCGATTTCGTCGCCGACGCCCACGCGCCGATGTACTACGTCTCGATCGATCCGACCGGGCGGCTGGGCTGGCAGGAGAACTTCGTCGACTACGGCACCCGCCGGGCGCACGTGGTCTCGGTGCTGACCGAGCGCGCCAGCAACGCCTACAAGGACCTGCTGCGGCGCCTGAACATTTCCTACGTCATCGCCGGCCAGGACCGCCTGGACAACGCCTTGGTGCTGCACAAGCTGGCGACGCTGTTCGGCATGCAGCGCGTGATGATCGGTGGCGGCGGCGTTCTGAACTGGTCGTACCTGCAGGACGACTTGGTGGACGAACTGAGCCTGCTGATCGCGCCGGTGACCGATGCCTCGCCCGACGCGCCGGGTCTGTTCACGGCGAAGGAACCGTACACCCAGGTTCAGCCGCGTTCGTTCTCGCTGATCGAGGCCAAACCCATGAACGACAGCACCGTGTGGCTTCGCTACAAGGTCAACAAGGAGCAATCCGCATGAAGAACGTCATCCTGCTGGGGGCCAACGGCCATACCTCCCAGGAAATCATTCCCCGCCTGCTGGAACAGGACGATGTGAGGCTGACCCTCTTCCTGCGCCGCGCCCAGCGCTTGCAACACCCCAGGAGCGACCGCGTGCAGGTGGTCGAAGGCGATGCCCGCAAACCGGACGATCTGAGAGCGGCCCTGCGCGGTCAGGACATCGTGATCAGCACGATGGGCGGCATGGACCTGGGCGACAAGATGGAAACCGTGGTCCAGGTGATGGAGGAACTCGGCGTGCCCCGCCTCATCGCCATCAGTGCGGGCGGCATCTACGACGAGCTGCCCGAGCCGTTCAACGCGTGGGACAAGGGCATGACCGGGTACACCCGGCCGACCAACCTGAAGACCGCCGAGGTGATCGAACGGTCCTCCCTGAAGTACACGGTCCTGCGCCCGGTCTGGCTGACCGACAAGTCCGTCGAGGAGTTCGAGCTGACGCGCAAGGGCGAGACCTTCAAGGGCACGGAAACGTCGCGGGCGAGCATCGGGCGCTTCGTGGCGATCGTGGTGGCCGATCCCGACCTGTACGTCAACGAGAACCTCGGCATCAGCCAGCCCTACACCGACGGGGACCGGCCGGCCGCCTACCGCTGAAGGGACACCGCCATGACCCTCACCATCGTGGCCTGGGTGCTGATGGCCTTTGCCGTCTGGTACGTGCCGTTTCGGCTGAAGCGCCTGCTGGGCCTGACGCGGGCATGGCCACTGGCCCTGTTGTCCGCGGCCGTGCTGGGCGGCTACATGCTGATCCTCTACCAGGGCATCTACACCGGGGACAACGCCGCGGTGGCCGTGATCTACAACGTGCTGGGCTTGCTGTTCGTCTTCTTCATCTACCTGTTCTTCCTGATGGTGCTGACGCAGCCGCTGGCGCTGCTGGGCCAGCGCGTTGCCAAGCGCTGGGTGGGCCTCGGGGCGGTGGCGGCCGCGGCGTTGTTCGTGGTGTTCGGCTTCATCAACGCCCAGTCGTTCGACGTCACCCAGCACGAGATCGCGGTGAAGAACCTGAAGCAGCCCGTCAGGATCGTCCACGTCCCGGACATCCACCTGGGCACCCAGCGCGGCGCGGACTACCTGGGCAAGGTGCTGGCGGTGATCGAAGACCAGAAGCCGGACTTCGTGCTCTACAACGGCGATCTGGTCGACAGCGACATCGCCCTGAAGCCCGAGCTGTTCGCGCTCTTCAAGTCCGTAAAGGCCGACCAGTACTTCACCACGGGCAACCATGAGTTCTACATGGACACCGACAGGGCCTTGCGGCTTATTGAGGGCGCCGGCATCCGCATCCTGCGCAGCGAACGGGTGAACACGCACGGCATCCAGCTCATCGGCATGGAGTACATGAACGCCGACCGGGAAACCTGGGACGCCCACGTCGTGAACACGCTGACGCTGCAGGAGGAACTGCCTCGCATCGCCAGGGACAGCAGCAAGCCTTCGGTGCTGGTCCATCACAGCCCGGTGGGCATGCGCTACGCGGCGGACGGCAACATCGACCTCATGCTCGCCGGCCACACCCACGCCGGGCAGTTCTTCCCCGGGACCTTCCTCGTGAAGTACCGCTTTCCCATGCACAGCGGGCGCCATCAGATCGACGGGCTCACGCTGCTGGTGTCGCAGGGCGCCGGCACCTTCGGGCCGTGGATGCGCCTGGGCTCGCGCAACGAGGTCCAGGTCGTCAACCTGGTTCCCGCCGCCTGACGGGCCAACCCATTTCAAAGGACCAACACATGAACACCAAAGCCTACGGCGCCTACGCAAGCGATCTTCCCCTCGAATCCATCGACATCACCCGCCGTGCGCCCGGCGAGCACGACGTGCAGATCGACATCGCCTACTGCGGTGTCTGCCACTCCGACATCCACCAGGTGCGCGCCGAATGGGCGGGCACGCTCTATCCGTGCGTGCCGGGCCACGAGATCGTGGGCCGCGTCTCGGCCGTCGGCGCCCACGTCTCGGGCGTGAAGGTGGGCGATCTGGTCGGTGTCGGCTGCATCGTCGATAGCTGCAAGCACTGCGAGGACTGCAACGACGGGCTGGAGAACTACTGCGACGACATGGTGGGCACCTACAACTTCCCCACGCCGGACGCGCCCGGCTACACGCTGGGCGGCTACTCGCAGCAGATCGTGGTCCACGAGCGCTACGTGCTGCACATCCGTCATCCCGAGGAGCAACTGGCCGCCGTCGCGCCGCTGCTGTGCGCGGGCATCACCACCTACTCGCCGCTGCGCCATTGGAAGGTCGGGCCGGGCCAGAAGGTCGGTGTGGTCGGCATCGGTGGCCTGGGCCACATGGGCATCAAGCTCGCGCACGCCATGGGCGCGCACGTGGTGGCCTTCACCACCTCTGAATCCAAGCGCGAGGCCGCCAAGGCCCTGGGCGCCGACGAGGTGGTGGTCTCGCGCAACCCCGGCGAGATGGCCGCACACGTCAAGAGCCTCGACTTCATCCTGAACACCGTGGCCGCGCCGCACGATCTGGACGCCTTCCTGTCCCTGCTCAAGCGCGACGGCACGATGACGCTGGTGGGCGCCCCAGCCTCGCCGCATCCGGCCACGCAGCCGCACAACCTCGTGGGCAAGCGCCGCAGCCTGGCCGGCTCCATGATCGGCGGCATCCCCGAGACGCAGGAGATGCTGGACTTCTGCGCCGAGCACAACATCGTCGCGGACATCGAGCTGATCCGCGCCGAGGACATCAACGGTGCTTACGAGCGCATGCTCAAGGGCGATGTGAAGTACCGCTTCGTGATCGACAACGCATCGCTCGCGGCCTGAAACGGGAGACCCTCATGATCAAGGACAAAGTCGTCATCATCACCGGCGCGTCGTCGGGCATCGGCGAGGCCACGGCCAAGCTGCTCGCTAGCAGAGGCGCCAAGGTCGTGCTCGGCGCGCGGCGGGCGGACAAGCTCAAGCTGATCGCCGATGACATCCGGCAACACGGCGGCCAGGCCGCCTACCAGGAGCTGGACGTCACCAAGCAGGAAGACAACGACCGCATCGTCAAGCTGGCCCAGGACAAGTTCGGCCGCGTGGATGTCATCTTCCTGAACGCCGGGCTGATGCCCAACTCGCCGCTGTCGGCGCTCAAGACCGACGACTGGCACCAGATGGTCGATGTCAACGTCAAGGGCGTGCTCAACGGCGTCGCCGCCGTGCTGCCGGCCTTCCTGGCGCAGAAGTCCGGCCACGTCATCGCGACGTCCTCGGTGGCCGGTCTGAAGGCCTATCCGGGCGGCGCCGTCTATGGCGGCACCAAGTGGTTCGTGCGCGACTTCATGGAAGTGCTGCGCATGGAATCGGCCATGGAAGGCACCCACATCCGCACCGCGACGATCTACCCGGCCGCCATCAACACCGAGCTGCTGACCACCATCAGCGACAAGGCCTCGCGCGAGCAGATGCAGGGCACCTACGACAAGTACGGCATTTCCCCGGACCGCATTGCCAGCGTCGTCGCCTTCGCCATCGACCAGCCCGAGGACACGACGATCAACGAGTTCACGGTCGGCCCGGCCAACCAGCCCTGGTGAGCACATGGCGATGATCCGAACATTCCTCGCTGCATGCCTGATCGCCGGCATCGGCTTCACGTCGGCCGTATCCGCCCAACCGGCTGCTGCCGCAGGACTGGCCTACGACGCGCAGACGCGCAGCGTGGTGCCGATCCCGCCATCCGAGAGCGCGCTGCAATCCACGGTGGCCGAGCCATGGTTCAAGGTCTCCAAGGGCGAGATGATCCTCGAAGGCGCGATCTTCGACCGCAGCGGCAACCTGCTGTTCTGCGACGTGAGCGGCCACCGCGTGCTGCGCCTGACGCCGGACAGGCACCTGTCCACTGTCGTCACGCTGGATGCGCTGGCGCCGGGCGGCCTGGCCCTGCACAGGGACGGCCGCCTGTTCATTGCCGCACTGGACATCCCGAACAGCCGCGGCGGGATCTACGCCGTGAACCTGGACGGCTCCGGCCTGCAGGCCATCATCCCGCCCATGGCCGGCTACATGCCCAACGATCTGGTGTTCGACGCCGCGGGCGGCTTCTACTTCACCGACTTCAAGGGCACGGCCACCGAGCCGACGGGCGGCGTGTACTACGACACCCCGGACTTCTCGACGATCAAGCCGGTGCTGCCCCACCTGGCGATGGCCAACGGCGTCGCGCTCAGCCCGGATGGCAAGTCGCTGTGGGCCACGGAGTTCGGCCGCAACCTGCTGCACCGCATCCAACTGGCCGATGCGACCACCATCGCGCCCATCGGCTCGGCCATCGCCTACCGCTTCGTCGGCCCGGCGCCGGACTCGATGCGGGTGGACGCCGATGGCAACGTGTACGTGGCGCTCTACGGGCAGGGCCGGATGATGGCGTTCAACCGCAACGGCCTGCCGATCGGCCAGGTGCTGCTGCCCGGGCGCGACAGCGGCCACAATCTGGCCTCGACGAGCATGGCGATCGACCCGGACCGCAACGACCTCTATGCCGTCTCCAACGATGGCGATGGCGGAGAAGGCGCGACGGTGTTCCACGCCAAGGTGTTCAGCAGGGGGCTACCGCCCGTGCGATCCCAATGAATCCCCAATGAGTCGCTGCCACAGCAGCACACCGCTTCAGGCCGCGCGCGGCCTGGCGGCCTGACCGGAGAACATGCCCCATGGACCGTCGAGCATTCCTCGTCACCGGCGCCGAGCTGGGATCAACCTTGATCGCGGGAGCGCTCCTGCCCGCCGCGACCGTCCTGGCACAACCCCTCTCGAACTCCCGAAAGGATGCCCTCATGCCCACTGCACCCCGTGGCGCGGGCCGCAAGGCCCGCATCTTCATCACCGGCTCCTCCGACGGATTGGGCCATGCCGCGGCCAAGACGCTGCTGTCGCAGGGCCATGAAGTCGTCGTGCATGTCCGCTCCCAGGCGCGCATGTCCGCCGTGAAGGAACTGGTGGACCAGGGCGCGACCGCCACCATCGGCGACCTGTCGGACCTGGCACAAGTGCGCGACCTCGCGCGCCAAGTTAACGAGATCGGGCGGATGGATGCCGTCATCCACAACGCGGGGGTGATCTCCGGCGCACCGCTGCTGGTGGTCAACGTCGTGGCTCCGTATCTGCTCACCGCGCTGATCCAGCGTCCGCAGCGCCTGATCTACCTGAGCAGCAGCATGCACAAGGGAGGACGGGCCAGCCTGTCGGGCATGGACTGGACTGGCCGCACGTCCACCGGCACCTACTCGGACAGCAAGCTGTTTGTCACCACGCTGGCGGCCGCCGCCGCGCGGCTGTGGCCCGAGGTGTACAGCAACGCCGTCGATCCGGGCTGGGTACCGACCAGGATGGGTGGCCCGAGCGCCCCCGACGACCTGCGGCTGGGCCACCTGACACAGGAGTGGCTGGCCACCAGTGATGACCCCGAGGCATTGACCAGCGGCGGCTATTGGCACCACCAGCAGCGCCAAGGGCCGCATCCCGCCGTCAGCGACACCCGGTTCCAGGATCTGCTGCTGGCCGAACTTGCGCGCGCCACCGGCACGAAGCTGGGCTGACGCCGGCGCCATCCGATCACTTCGACCATGAGGTTGCCCCAACGTGCCAAGTGCACCGTTCCCAGCACCGGCTACCCTGACCGACGACAGTGCAACGATTCTTCGCTTCGCGGCGGACAGCTTTTCTGAAGGCATCGCGGTTGCGCTGGTCACGCTGGTCGGTGTTCGTGGCGGTGCAGCCCGCCCGCTGGGCTCCCAGATGGCGGTGCGATCCGACGGTCGGTATTGCGGCTTTGTGTCGGGCGGATGCGTGGAGGCGGCTGTAGCGGCCGAAGCCATGCAGGCCATTGCGTGCGGCCGGGACCGGCAGGTCGACTTTGGCCGCGACTCCCCGTACTTCGACATCGTTCTGCCATGCGGCGGCGGGATCACGCTGCACATCCATCTCGTGCGCTCTTCCTCGCCCCTGGTGGCGGTGCTGGAGGCGCTGGAGCAACGTCAGCCTACCGGCTTGCGCCTGGACTTCGCCCGCGAGGATGTGACTTTCCTGCCTCACCGGGTTGCAACTGGACCAAGCAACGCGGGCTTTGACGTCGGCTATCGGCCTCGCACGCGGCTCGTCATCTACGGTCGTGCCCTCGAACTCGAAGCCACAGCGAAGCTCGCGCGAGCCACGAGTTATGACGTCCATGCCCACCCGGACTGCGACGCAGCACTGGCAGCCAGACTGATCGATGCCGCCACGGCAGTGGTGCTGCTGTATCACGATCTGGATCAAGAGCTGCCCGCCCTGCGCGCGGCCTTGGACGCGGAGCCGTTCTACATCGGGGCGCTGGGCAGCAGCCGGACACACCAAAGAAGGTGCCAAGCGCTCATTGAATCCGGCTACCGCGAAGCGGACATCATGCGAATCAAAGGACCGATCGGCCTCTTTCCCAAAGCACGCGACGCTGGCTCGCTCGCCATCTCGGTCCTCGCGGACGTGGCTGCGGCGCGCGGCGAGGCTTGAGCCGGATTCGCCAGCGGCCCGAAAGACCTGCTGCGCCACGACAGCGCCCGTTCGCGAGGCAAGCGCCGCTGTCCCGACGCATGACGGTTCGCCGCAAGCCGGCTAGCGCTTCGCGCGCAATGCGTCGATCAGGACCTGCATCGCCCGCGATGTCTTGCGCTGTCGGGCGTAGAACAGGTGGTAGCCTGGAAACTTACGCCACCAGGGTTTGAGCACCGGCAGGAGCCTGCCGGCTTCGATGTGCGGCCGCGCCAGGTCTTCGGGGACATAGGCCAGTCCGAACCCCGACACCGCCGCGTTCACGAGCTGGTAGAAGCCGTTGAAGATCATGCTCCCACCCACGTCCACGTTCATCTCGCGCTGCCCGCGTTTGAGCTGCCACAGGCAGAGGTTGCCCTGCGTGGCGATGCGCAGATTGATGCAATCGTGATGGAGCAGATCCTCCGGCTGCGTCGGCGCGGGCCGGGTGGAAAGGTACGAGGGGGAAGCGACGATCATGAACTGGAGGTCCGGCCCGATGCGAACGGCCGCAATGTCCTTACCGAGTTCTTCCGCCAACTGCACGCCAAAGTCATACCGACCCTGGACGATATCGCTGAATGCGTAGTCGACGCTGAGTTCGACCCTGATCTTGGGATAGGCCGGCAAGACTTTCGCCAGCTTGGGCCAGAGCAGCGTATCGATGGCGTGGTCCGAGGCTGTGAAGCGGATGGTGCCGCTGGGCTCGCTGCCACTCTCTGCCACGGAGCGCAGTTCGGCCTCGATGTCCCGCATTCGGGGAACAACCACCTTCAGCAGCCTTTCCCCGGCCTCGGTCACCGACACGCTGCGCGTGGTACGGGTGAGCAAGCGAACGCCGAGACGCGCTTCCATTTCACGGATCGTGTGGCTGAGCATCGACTGCGACATGCCCAGCGTGGCCGCCGCGCGGGTGAAGCTACGCTCCTGCGCAACGGCCATCAAGGCAAGAAGGTCGCTGTAGTGCTCTCGGGCCATTTATCGATCCTGTACATGGATGAATCGATACTTTACCAATTGGATGCTATTTCGTCGCTACCATTCTCCGAACTCGCATAACGCGGGCGGGCGGGCTGCGCAGGAGAAAACCCTCGCATACCCTGGAAGGCTGCCCGCCGAGCCAGTCCGATTCCTTGGCCTCACAAAGCGATTTATCAATCTCGCTCATGGTCGCATGCACGCCGACGCGCATAACCCTCCAGAATGGCGGGACTAAACTTCGTGCGGCTTCTCGCCCTACATGAATTTTCGGGGGCTGCGAGCACCTTGGTCGGTCTGCCCGCGTCGTCGCCAATGGCGGCCGTCGGCACCCTCCGGCTCCCGTCTTCCCAGCACCCCTTTGAGCAATCGTCGGCAGATCACGAATGGACGCATTGGCTTGCCAGCATCGCCCGGCTTCTTCATCGCCCACCGTCATCGTCCTTGCCGCAGGGCGCGGGGAACGCTTTCTCGCCTCGGGCGGTGTGGTTCATAAGCTGGACACGCTGCTGGAGGGCGAGTCGGTGCTTGAGCACGTGCTCGGGGCGGTCAAGGCGTCAGGGCTGCCGTGGCATCTGGTGCGCCCGGCGGGCGGGACCGCGGGGATGGGGGACTCGATCGCATTGGGCGTGAAGGCCACAGCCATTGCCGCAGGGTGGCTGATCCTGCCCGGCGACTTGCCGCTGATCCGCGCTGAGTCACTTCGCCATGTGGCGCTCGCGCTCAATGAACATCCCGTGGTGGTGCCTCACCATCGCTACCGCCGGGGCCACCCGGTCGGCTTCCGACGCGAATGCCTGGCGGCACTGCGGACATTGACGGGGGACGCAGGAGCGGCATCGGTGGTGCGCACGTATCGCGACCGGGGCCGGGTCCTGGATCTATCGCTGGACGATCCCGGCATCGCATTCGACGTGGATTCCCTGGACGATCTGCGTGAAGCCGAGCGCCTGTTGCGGATGCAAGCGCAGATGGTCGGCTGAGCCCTGTTCGAAGGGGGGCGGTGTCACCCTCCAGATGGCGGCCATTTCCGGGCCAATCGCGGGCTATCTATCACTGGGATTCATGGAAGCCTTCGCTTTCGTGAATCCCTGCGTGGGTCATTGTTGGCTAGATTGTGGAATTGCTGGAACCTCGCACCGAATGCCTCCGCTCGCCGGAGCAGCCATACCGCCACAGCATCTCGTGCCTCCAGAAAGGATAACCCCACATGACCCACGATGTAGAGAATGAGTCGGCTCCTCAGTTGAGCGCCGACGAGGCCGCTCTCTTGCGAGAGATGCCCGAACTGGATGGTGTCGGCCAGTCGCGGCGCACCTTCATGATCACCTCGGCTGTCGGCAGCCTCGGCCTGTTTGCGAGCAATCTGCTTGCCAAGGAAGCCGCGCTGGCGGACCTGCCGCTGGCCGCCGACGCGGTGAGCGCGCCCGTCAAGGCGCAGAACGTGGTCAAGGTGGCGCTTCAGATCAACGGCGCGCCACAGACCCTCGAACTGGATTCGCGCGTCGTGTTGCTCGATGCACTGCGCGAGCGGCTGGGGCTGACCGGCTCGAAGAAGGGCTGCGACCAGGGCCAGTGCGGCGCCTGTACCGTGCTGGTCGATGGGCAGCGCGTCCTGTCGTGCCTAACCCTTACCGCCACGCTCGAAGGACGCGAGGTGACCACGATCGAAGGACTGGCTCAGAACGATCAACTGCATCCGGTCCAGGCCGCCTTCATCAAGCATGATGCCTTCCAGTGCGGCTACTGTACGCCGGGGCAGATCTGCTCTGCCGTCGGGGTGCTGGGCGAAGCCCGCCGCGGCGACGTGAGCCATGTGACGGCGGACGTTCGCAAAGGCAATGCGAGCCTGTCCGACGACGAGATTCGCGAGCGCATGAGCGGCAACATCTGCCGCTGCGGCGCCTACCCGGGCATCGTCGCCGCGGTGCAGGAAGCCCACTCGGGCCGCCAGAGCGCGCAGACCTGGGGGTTCGCAACCGAGACGCAGCTCGCATCCGTGCGCAAGGAGGACGGCCATGAGACCGTTTGAGTACGTGCGCGCCGCCGATGCCGCCAGCAGCACCGCCGCCGTGGCGGCGGTGGCCGATGCCAAGTTCCTCGCCGGCGGCACCAACCTGGTGGACCTGATGAAGGAGGACATCGAGCGGCCGAGCCGCGTGGTGGACATCCGCAGCCTGCCGCTGCGGGAAATCAAGCGCTCGCGCGCCGGCCTGTCCATCGGAGCGCTGGCGACCAATACCGAGACAGCGAACCACCCGCTGATCCGCGAGAACTACCCGCTGCTGACCCAGGCCATCGTTGCCGGCGCCTCCGGGCAACTTCGCAACATGGCGACCAATGGCGGCAACCTGCTTCAGCGCACGCGCTGCAACTACTTCTACGATACGGCCACGCCCTGCAACAAACGCGAGGCCGGCAGCGGCTGCGGTGCCCGCGAGGGCCTGAACAGGATGCACGCCATCCTCGGGTGGAGCGAATCCTGTGTCGCCACCTATCCCGGCGACATGGCCAATGCCTTGTATGCGCTGGGGGCCAGCGTGCGCGTGCGCGCACCGGATGGCCGTGAGCGCCTGATCCCGATCGCCGAGTTCCACCGGCTGCCCGGCGACACGCCACAGCGCGACAACACCCTGGAGCACGGCGAGCTGATCCTGGCGATCGAACTGCCGGTCGCGGCCGCCGATTTCGCGCGCAACGCTCACTACCTGAAGGTGCGCGACCGCGCCTCCTACGCCTTTGCCATGGTCGCGGTCGCCGCGGCCCTCGATCTGGACGGCGGCACCATCCGGCAGGCCCGTGTGGTGCTGGGCAGCGTCGCCCACAAGCCCTGGCGCAGTGCCGAGGCAGAGGCGGCGTTGACAGGACGCCGCGCGACCGAGGCGACGTTCCAGCAGGCGGCTGCCGCCGCGCTGCGCGATGCCCGCCCGCTGGCGCACAACACCTACAAGGTAGAACTGGGCCAACGATCCATCGTCCGCGCGTTGATGCGTGCGGCGCGGTTGGCTTGAAGGAGGATCGTCATGGCACGCTATCTGGGTAAAGAAACCACCCGCGTCGATGGGATCGCCAAGGTCACCGGAAAGGCCAAGTACACGGCCGAGTTCCAGGTGCCCCACGTGGCCTACGGCTTTCTGGTGTTGAGCACCATCGCCAAAGGCCGCATCACCGCCATCGATACCCGCGAGGCCGAGCAGACTGCCGGTGTGGTGCGCGTCTTCACGCACTTGAACGCCGGCCGGCTGGGCAAAGCCCCCGCAGCCGGCGAGCTGCCGCAGTGGTCCTGGCCGCTGCAGTCGGACCGGGTCTTCTTCAACGGCCAGCCGATCGCGCTGGTAGTGGCCGAGAGCTACGAACAGGCACGCCACGCGGCGCGGCTGGTCAAGGTGGCCTACCAGGCCGAACCGCACAATACCAACCTGGAGACGGTGCTCGACAGGGCTCAGCTCGATTCCAGGAACCCGAAGCCCCGCGGCAATCCGGCTGCTGCATTGCAGGCAGCGCCCGTCAAGGTCGAGGCCGAATACCGCATCCCGATCAACCACCACAACCCCATCGAGCCGCATGCGGCAATCGCCTTTTGGGAAGGCGATCAGCTCACGATCTTCGACAAGACCCAAGAGGTCTACAGCGTGCAGAAGCACCTGGCCGAGGGTTTGGGCGTGCCGGCCGACAACATCCGTGTGGTCTCGCCCTTCGTCGGGGGCGCCTTCGGCGCTTCGCTCAAGCCGAACTACTACCCGTCCCTGACCGCCATGGCCGCGCGCGAGCTGAAGCGGCCGGTCAAGGTCGTGTACACGCGCACCCAGATGTTCACCGGACACGGCTATCGGCCGCACACGGTGCAGAAGGTCACGCTGGGCACGGATGCGCGCGGCAAGCTGCAGGCACTGGTGCATGAGGCGTTTCACAACACGTCCTCGTTCGAGCCGTTCTCTGACGCAACGACGCGCTTCGTCACCCAGGTCTATGCCTGTCCCAACCTGAATGCCCCGCTCAAAGTCGCAGCCGTCGATCTGGCCACGCCGACCTGGATGCGTGCGCCGGGGGCCGTCAGCGGCATGTTTGCCCTGGAAAGCGCAATGGACGAGCTGGCGTATGCGCTGAAGATCGATCCGCTCGAACTGCGCCTGATCAACTATGCCGAGGTCGATCCCGACAGCGGCAAGCCCTTCTCCAGCAAGGCCCTGCGCGAGTGCTACCGCCTGGGCGCAGAGAAGTTCGGCTGGAAGAACCGCAATCACGAGCCGCGTTCGATGCGCGACGGCAAGTTGCTGGTCGGCTGGGGCATGGCCAGCAGCGTCTGGGGGGCGATGCAGATGCCCGCGAGCGCGCGCGTGACCTACCGGGCCGACGGCACCGCGAGCGTGGCCAGTGCCACCAGCGACATCGGGCCGGGCACCTACACCGTCATGACCATGATCGCCGCCGAGTTTCTCGGCCTGCGGCTGGACCAGGTGCACTTCGAGCTGGGCGACACGCGCCAGCCCAGGGCACCTGCGCAGGGCGGCTCCTGGACGACATCGAGTGTGGGCTCGGCCGTGCGCGGCGCGGCCTTGACGATCACGGCCCGCTTGCTGGAGCTGGCCAACCGCGATACCGGCTCGCCGCTACAGGGCGTTGACGCTTCGAGTGTGGAAATGCTCGACGGCCGGCTGCGCGTCAAGAACGAACCTGCGCATTCGGTCGAGATCGCCGAGGTCATGCGACGCACGGGCACGACGGAGATCACCGAGGTTTACGATTCCAAACCCTCCCCCGAGCGTGAGAAGTACGCTTCTCTGGCCCATGGAGCGCAGTTCGTGGAGGTGAAGGTCGACCCGGACCTGGGGACGGTGCGCGTCACCCGCGTGATCGAGATCACCGCCTGCGGCAAGATTCTCAACCCGCTGGCCTCGCACAGCCAGGAGATCGGCGGCGTGGTCTGGGGCATCGGCATGGCGCTGGAGGAAGCGACCGAGATCGACCATCGCACCGGCCGCATCGCGAACGCGAACCTGCAGCACTACCACGTGCCCGTGAACGCCGACATCCACGCCATCGAGACGATCTTCGTCGAGGAAGACGACACCATTGTCAATCCGCTGGGCGTCAAGGGCATGGGCGAGCTGGGCATGGTGGGCATTCCGGCGGCCATCGCCAACGCGGTCTTCCACGCCACCGGCAAACGCATCCGCGATCTGCCGATCACGCCGGAGAAACTTTTGTAGGCCCAGAGGCGGCCTTCGCGTCGGCCATCGCATGCGCAGTTGTCTTTCTGCCGCGGCGTGAGCTGGCGCGCAGGCGCGGCTGCCGGGCATGGAGGACAGCAGCGTGGAGAACATTGACGTCATGGTTCTGCGAGCTGCCCGCGACTGGCGTGCGGCCGGCCAGCGGGCACTGCTCGCGACCGTGGTAAGAACCTGGGGCTCCTCGCCTCGCCCCGTGGGTGCCATGATGGCCTTGCGCGAGGACGGACGCGCCGTCGGCAGCGTCTCCGGCGGGTGCATCGAGGACGACCTCATCTACCGATATACCAAGGCCCATGGCGGCGCCGGCCTGCCAGATGCCGGCACCGAGGTCGTGCGCTACGGTGTGACCGCGGACGAGGCCCACCGATTCGGCCTGCCTTGCGGAGGAACGCTGGAACTGGTGCTGGAGTTCATGCCTTCGCATGACGCGCTTGCCCAACTGGTTGGTCGGCTCGAAGCCGGGGAACTCGTGCGCCGCGTGGTGGATCTGGCCGACGGCAGCGTCCAGTTGGAGCACAGCGCTGCGCCCGAAGCGCTGCACTGCGACGGCGCCCGGCTGGCCAACACCCTGGGTCCGGGCTATCGCATGTTGTTGATCGGTGCTGGGGCGCTGGCCGAGTACGTGTCCACGATGGCGCTGTTCAGCGGGTTTGCGGTCACGGTCTGCGATCCGCGCATCGAGTACCTCAGCACGTGGTCGGTTCCGAGCGTGCAGACGGTCTCCACCATGCCCGATGATGCCGTCGTCGAGTTCCGGCCGGATCAGCGCAGTTGCATCGTTGCGCTCAGCCACGACCCCAAGCTCGACGACCTGGCTTTGCTCGAAGCGTTGCACAGCCCTGCGTTCTACGTCGGTGCCATCGGCTCGCGGCGCAACAACCAGGCGCGGCGGGAACGCCTGATCGAGCACTTCGGCGAGACCGAACAGTCTTTGCGCCGGCTGCGCGGGCCGATCGGGCTGTACATCGGCAGCAAGACCCCGGCCGAGATCGCCGTGAGCCTGATGGCGGAAATCCTGGCGGTCAAGAACGGCGTCCAGGTGCCCAACGAGATGTCGATCGCATGGGCCAAGGAACATCGAGAGCCAGCAACAGCGCTAGCGCGATAGGTACGCGCGGCTCAGGCGTCAGCGCGGGCCGCCCGCAGGTTGTCGTCGCCCCATTTGCGCAGCGCCAGCAAGATCGGGCGCAAGCTCTTGCCCATCGGGGTAAGGCTGTATTCCACCCGCGGCGGCACCTGGGGATACACCTGCCGGTGGACCAGGCCGTCGTCCTCCAGCTCGCGCAGTTGGTTGGTCACCATGCGCTGCGTGGCGCCAGGCACCCGTCGGCGCAATTCGTTGAAGCGCAGCGTCCCATCGTTCAGGAGATGCCAGAGGATCACGCACTTCCATTTTCCGTTGAACAAGCCGACAGCCGCCTCGACCGAGCAAAGGGGCTGGTCAGCGTTGGACGTGCGGGTTGTCTGATCCATTTCACAGTACCTTTTTCGACACTATGTGCGTTTTTTGTGCGTATTGACGAAAAACGAGCTTAACCGAATCATTCGACATGTGAAACAGATATGAGGAGCCGGCCCATGAAGGCGGTTGGATACACGCACACAGGACCCATCGAGCGCGAGGACGCGCTGATCGACTTCACCCTGCCCAAGCCGACCGCGTCGGGCCACGATCTGCTGGTCGAGATCAAGGCGATCTCGGTCAATCCGGTGGACTACAAGATCCGAACCTGGATGGCGCGCGATGCGGGCCATCCCCGCGTGCTGGGCTGGGATGCTGCGGGCACGGTGGTTGAAGTCGGGCCTCTGGCCGAGGGCTTCGCCGTCGGCGACCGGATTTACTACGCGGGCGACCTGAATCGCCAGGGCACGAACGCGCAGTTCCACCTCGTGGATGCGCGCATTGCCGCGAAGGCGCCGGCGTCGCTGTCTGATGCCCAGGCCGCCGCCTTGCCATTGACGACCATCACCGCATGGGAGGTTCTGTTCGACCGTCTCGACGTGACCCGTCGCGTGCCTGGGGCGGCCGGTGCAGGGGTCATCATCGGTGCCGCGGGCGGCGTCGGCTCGATGGCGATCCAGTTGCTGCGCGCTTGCACCGACGTGACGGTGATCGCAACGGCCTCGCGTCCCGAGACCCGTGCATGGTGCCTGGAACTTGGCGCGCACCATGTCATCGACCATGGCCGGCCGCTCACCCCGCAGGTCGAGGCACTTGGCATCGGCGCACCAGGCTTCGTCTTCTCGACCGCCGACTCGGCTGGCTACCGTGACCAGGCCATCGAGTTGCTCGCGCCGCAGGGACGGTTCTCCTTCATCGACGATCCCGAGCGCTTCGATGTCATGCCTTTCAAGGGCAAGTCGATCTCGGTGCACATGGAATCCATGTTCACTCGCCCGACGATGAAAACGGCCGATCTTGGCGCTCAAGGCGACCTGCTGCGCCGGGTGGCCGAGCTGATCGACCAAGGAAAAATCCGCAGCACGCTGACCCAGACGCTGGGCCGCATCGATGCGCAGACCCTCAAGCAGGCCCATGCCCTGCTCGAAACCGGCAAGGCGCACGGGAAGATCGTGCTCGAAGGCTTCTGACCTCTGCGAACAAACGGCACATTGAGCAAGCACTGATGACACTACTTAGACCGATATTCGCTGCACTGGTCCTGGCACTGACTTCGGCAATCCAACCTGCAGCTTTTGCCCAATCACCCGGAGCCGGTCAGGCCACCCAGGACAAGACGGTCAACATCTGCGCACTGATGAAGCCCAAGCAAGGACAGGCCGATGCGCTGCGCCAGTCGCTGCTTGCGCTGGTGACGCCGACCAGCAGCGAGGAAGGCCACATCAGCTACAACCTCTTCGAGGAAAACAATGGCTCGATCTTCCTGCACGAGGTATGGCGCTCGCAGGAGGACCTGGAGAGGCATTTCCAGAAGCCGTACATCAAGGACTTCGTGAGCAGGACCAGCACCCTGCTGGACGGAGAAAACGAGGCACACTTCGGCCGGGTGATCTCCAGCCTGAGCAACGCCAAGTTCAGCGAGCGCGATGCCCAGCAGCCCGGCGCCGTGCACATTTGCAGCATCAAGCGGCCCCGGCCTGGCAAAGCGGACGAGCTTCGCCAGGCGCTCCTGTCGCTCGCGCAGCCCACCAGCCAGGAAGAGGGCTACATCACCTACAACCTCTATGAGGAAAAGGACGGCTCCCTGTTCCTGTACGAGGCATGGCGATCACGCGCAGACCTCGACGCGCATTTCCAGAAGCCCTACATCAAGGACTTCCAGGCCAAGGTCGGTGCGCTGGCCGAGCGCAACGATGTCCGCTTCGGCAAATATATTCCCGCGAGTCCGGCGCACTAACGGGCTCGGTCAACTGCTGCGCAGCCGCACCGCGGTGCCGGCTCACGCCATCATTGCCGCCGGCATCCTTGCACGCACCGATCTGATCGGCCCGGTCAGCCCGTACCCCAGGTGTGGTGGTTGTCATTCATGCGATGCAGCGTGAAGAGCTGGGCCTCAACAGCGATCTCGTTGATGCAGCATGGCTCCTGCTTCAGACGCCAGTACCGTGACAGGGGCAGGCCCAGGCTGTGCAGCAGCAAGACACGATTGATGCTGTCGTGGCCGACGAGAACGACCGTCTGGCCCCGGTGCTGGCGCAGGACGATGTGCAGCACGTTCATCGCGCGAACCAGCACGTCCGCCAGTGTTTCGCCGTTGGGAATCCGTGCCAGATCGGGTGCCTCGAACCAGGTACGCAGTTCCTCGGGCCATCGGGCGCGCACTTCCTCATGCGTGAGCCCCTGCCACAGGCCGTAGTCGGTATCGGCAAGGTCATCCAGGGGGCCGGGCTGTACGCCGGTGACTCGGCCAATGGCCTCGCCCGTATGGACGCATCGCGAAAGCGGGCTGGTGTAGATGGCATCGGGCTTCCAGCCCTGGGCGACCCGCCTGCCGAGCGCTTCGGCCTGACGTTGACCGAGTTCTGACAGCGGCAGCTCCGCACGCCCTCGGAATCGTTCGGGGGCAATCCAGTCCACATGCCCGTGGCGGGTCAGGATGATCGTCGTCATTCAGTTGTCCTCCTTCGCCTTGCGGCCGATACGCCCGTACTCGACAGGCACTTTCACGTAGGTCAGGTCGATGTCCTCTTGCGCCAGTGCCTCCATCAGTCCTTCGCACACCCGCTCATCCACGGATACCGTGACCGCCAAAGGCTGATCGGCCAGCTCGAAGAAGTGCGCTGAATGGAAGCGGCCGACGTGATCGAAGCCTTCGGCCCCGCCGACGAGCGTGCCGCCGACAGCACCGTGGTCCTTCGCGAACTGCAAAAGCCAGTCACCGATGGGCGTGTGTCCATGCCGGCGGTCCTGCGCGGTGAAAAACGTCAATTGATAGCCTTTCATGTGGAACTCCTTGGTTACGAATGACGGGTAAACGATGCGGACAACATGCCGAGCGCCGTCATCGCGAGCGATCCGCCCACGTGCAGTGCCAGCATGCCGGCCGACCAGCCCAGACGGCCGTCGCGCAGCAGTGTCAGCAACTCGGCCGAGAAGGTAGAAAACGTGGACAGGCCGCCAGCCAGCCCGGTGATCACGAACAGTCGCCAGGTCGGGGACAAGCCTGGCGCCATGCCGAAGTACGCGATGGCAAACCCCACGATGTAGGCCGCGGTCAGATTGGCAGCCAGGGTGCCCATGGGAATCGACGGCACCAGGGCATTCATCGCCAGGCTCAGGCCGTACCGCAATAGGGCACCGATAGCCGCACCGATGCTGATGGCCAAGACCGCGTATACGCCTCCCATCGTCAGCCGCTCCTGGCCGCGTGCCCGTGCGCAGCTCTCTTGTGCGCGAGCGGTATTTCGCACAGGAACAACACGGCATGCACTTTGTTCAGTTCCTCGGCGTGCTCCTGCATGAACTCGCGCAGCCGTTGCTCGGTGTCCAGCAACTCCAGGCATTCCGGGTGTCGCATGCCGGTCAGCTCTGGATGCTGGTGCGACATCCGCTCTCCGGGCAGGTAGCCCGAACTGACCCGATGCAGCATGGCCTGCAGGATGTTCGCCTTCTTGGCGACCGTCAGCAGGTGCTGCGCCAACGCCGGGGCGCTCAGGTGATGCCAGAAGCGCGTGACCTTGGCACGGGTTGCGGTCGGAAAGTACAGCCGCAGCGCAGCAATGGTCGAGGACGTGTCTGTTTTCATTCAACGCTTTCCTTGGAGACAGGGGGCAATGCCGCAGGATCTGCGGTCGGAGACTTCGAGGTTTCGCGGCGCTTCTTGAGGAAGGCGGCAAGATCGGCAATGCGCAGGTCCTCTGGGACAGCGGCCCGGTGCCGGCGGTGCTTGCTGTGGCCCACACGCTGCGCGTGGTAGATGCCGGTGTGGCCGGAGAACAGGTAGGCCGTGACGCAGCCGATGGCCGCCAGCGGGCCGATCTCGGCACCGAACAGTTCCATCGCCATCAGGGTCGTCGCAATCGGGGTGTTGGCCGCGCCGGAGAACACCGCGACGAAGCCGATGCCGGCCATGAAAGCGAACGGCATGTGCAGGATCGGCGCCAGTGCGTTGCCGAGGGTGGCACCGATGTAGAAGAGAGGCGTAACCTCACCGCCCTTGAAGCCGGTGCCCAACGAGGCGACCGTGAAACCGAATTTGCCCAAGAAATCCCACGGCTGCATCGGTTCCTGGAAGGCCCGCTCGATCTCCGGGATGCCCAAGCCGATGTATTGGTAGCCATCGAGCGCCCACACCGCGCCGGCGATGACGATGCCGCCGGCGAATGGCCGCAGGGGCGCATAGTGGATGAGCCGCTTGACCCGCGCACCGAGCGCGTGGGTAGCGCGGGCGAACAGCATGCCGACAATGCCGAACACGATCCCGGCGAGCACAACCGCCACCACGCTCCAGGCACCGACGGGCACGATCTGCCCGATCGCGTAGTGGGCGTGGTGGACACCCCAAGCCAGGCACACCTGGTCGGCCACGATGCCCGCCACCATGCACGGGAACAAGGCGTCGTAGCGCATGCGCCCGATGGCCAGGATTTCCAGCCCGAACACGGCGCCGGCCATGGGCGTGCCGAACACCGACGCGAAGCCTGCGGCAATACCGCACATCAGCAGGATGCGGCGGTCCTCATGTTCCAGGCGGAACACATGGGTAAGTTGGTCGGCCAGCGCGCCGCCCATCTGCACCGCCGTGCCTTCGCGCCCCACCGACGCGCCGAACAGGTGCGACACGACCGTGCCGCCCAGCACCAGGGGCACCATGCGCAGGGGCACCACCTTCTTCGGGTCGTGAATCTCGTCGATGATGAGGTTGTTGCCCGCGTCCACCGTCTTGCCAAGCAGGTGGTACACGAGCCCCACGCCCAGGCCGGCTACCGGCAGCAGCCAGATCACCCAGGAATGGGACTCACGCCAGGCCGTGGCCTGATCCAGGGAAACGAGGAAGAAAGCCGAGGCGCTGCCGGCCAGGACGGCAACCACACTGGCAATGACAAGCCACTTGCCCAGGTAGGGCAGCAGCTCAAGCTGTTCAAGACGGCGATGAGGCATGGGTAGGTTCGCTCGAAATCCATCGGGCTGACCCATGCAAGAGATGTGGACGCGAACGCCTACAGCCCCGACAAAAGGTCAGGTGGCTGTAGGCGTCATCAGCAGCGAACGCTGCGGTTTGGTTCCCCAGGAGGAACGCCATCTCCAAGTGCCACTATACCGTTTCGTGACGAAACGGTCGAGAACTGTTTCAGGAAAATCCTTCCGCCCGCACATCCAGGATCACCTTTTAATTCATATTGAATGTTACGGTCGTTTCGTTTACATTGAACTGATGAAAGCGCAAAACTGGCTGTTGCTCACCTACAAGGTCCCCGCCGAACCGGCGAAGAAGCGCATTGCCCTGTGGCGCAAGCTCAAGGGCATGGGCGCCATCTACCTGCAGAACGGCGTGTGCCTGCTACCCAAGACCGACGATCACACCCGCCGGCTCAAGATCATCGAGAACGAGATCAACGAGATGGCCGGTGAGTCGGTCTTGCTCGAAACCATCGCGCTGGACAAGGCCCAGGAAGACAAGGTGGTCACGCGCTTCAAGGCCGACCGCGACGAGGAATACGTCGAGTTCATCGACAAGTGCGCCGACTTCGAGGCCGAGATTGCGAAAGAGACGGCCGCGAAGCACTTCACCTACGCCGAGCTGGAAGAAAACGACGTCGATCTAAAAAAGCTCCAGACCTGGCTGGAGAAGATCCGCAAGCTCGATTTCTACGTCGGCACGCGCGCCACCGAGGCGGCTGAACGCCTGGCGCAATGCGAGGCGCTGCTCGACGCCTATGCCCAGCGCGTGTACGAGGCCCAGGACGAAAACCGCTGATCCCTGGAGCTTCGGATGCCGCTGACCGTACTCACCTACAACACGCTGTTCGCCGGCCGAGACGGCGCCGACGAAGCACGCGCCCGGGCACAGATCGGCCTCATCAACGAGGTGCGTCCCGACGTGTTCCTGATGCAGGAGGCCAAGGGCTTCGACGCCAACGGTGGCGCCTGGTTGCACGCACTGGAGCACGCCATCGACATGCGCGGCTTTCTGGCCGTTGCGCCACGCACCGGCCAGAACCTTGCCATCTTCATCCGCGCGCCGCTGCGCCCGCTGACCTTCGAGGCGGACAGCGCGCATTTCCACCATGCGCTGGCGACGCTGCGGGTTGCTGTGCCAGGTGTCGAGACGCCCGTCACCTTCATCAGCGCGCACCTGTGCCCCAACGGCCCCGAGGTACGCCGGCGCGAGGCGGCTTACCTCGCGGTGCAGGCCACGCCGGACAAGCTGACGCTCATCACGGGCGACTTCAATTCCGCCTCGCCGCACGATTCCGAACCGGCAGACTGGCCCGCACTGGCGTCGCATCACCGTGCCCGCTATCTGGCTGATGACCTGCAGGGCATCGACCGCAGCGTGCTCGCGCACCTCGAAGCGGCTGGCTGGGTCGATGTGGGCCACCGGCTTGGTGGGTCGGCAACGCCGACCGTGCCGACGGCGGCCTACCGCGCCGCCGAGTTCGCCACCATGCGCTGCGACTACCTGCTCGCTTCCGCGGCGCTGGCACGTACCGCGCAGCATTACGAGGTGCTGCGCACGCCCGCCACCGATACGGCTTCCGATCACTACCCGGTGCTGGCGCGCTTCGAGCTGCCCTGATGCGAAGCGTCGCCGATGTTGCCACCGACCTTGGCCGCGCGGCTGCGCCTTCGGCCCTGCAATGAAGACCGGGAGATGCTATGCACGATGCCCAATCTGACCAAGCGAATGCCGGTCCCGCGCCGGGCTGGCTCAACCGCACGGTGGCTGGTGCCGGCATCACCAGTGCGCTCGGCGACTTCTGCTACGAAACAACGACCGTCATCCTGCCCGGCTTCCTCGCAGTGCTGGGCGTGCCGGCCGCGGCGCTCGGATTGATCGAGGGAGCCGCCGATGCCCTGGCCAGCTTCACCAAGATGGTGTCGGGCTACATTGCCGACAAGCTCGGCCATCGCAAGGCGCTGGTGCTGGTCGGCTATGCGCTCACCCCCATCGGCCAGGTTCTCATCGCGCTGGCCGCGGGCTGGCCGCTGCTGCTGATCGGGCGGCTGGTGTCCTGGTTTGGCAAGGGGCTGCGTGGGCCGCTGCGCGACGCCATCGTCATCCAGGCCGTGTCGCCGCAAACGCGCGGCCGCGCGTTTGGGTTTCATCGCGCGGCAGATACCGTCGGCGCGGTCGTCGGGCCGCTGCTGGGCGTGGCCGTGCTCGGCTGGGCGCAAGCGCTGCATTGGAGCGACACCGCAAGTCCATTCCGGCTTGTGCTCTGGCTGTCGGTCATTCCCGGCGCCCTGGCAGTGCTGGCCTTTCTCTTGCTGGTCAACGACCCACAGCAATCATCCAACCCTGGTCTACGTTTTTTTGGGACGCTGCGTGCGCTGCCCGCACGGTTCAAGCGTTACCTTGGTGCGGTGGGCTTGTTCGGCCTGGGCGACTTCTCGCACAGCCTGCTGATCCTGGCCGCCACGCAGTTGCTGACGCCAACGCTGGGCGTTGTCCGAGCAGCCCAAATTGCCGGACTGCTGTATGTCGGCCGCAACGTGGTGCAAGTGCTCGCCTCCTACCCGATTGGTGCCTTGGCAGATCGTATGGGCTCGCTGCCGCTGCTGGTCGCAGGGTACGGGCTGGGCGCGGCGACCGCCGTACTGGCCGCATTGGCGTTCTGGACTGGCATTGACAGCCTGCTTCTGCTCGCCGTGATCTTTGTGATTGCGGGGTTGTATGTCGCCGTGCAGGAAGCACTGGAGTCCACCGTCACCGCCGACATGGTGGAGCCTGGGACACTGACGATGAGCTATGGGGCTCTCGGAACGGTCAACGGTACAGCCAAATTCGTGTCGAGCGCGGTGGTGGGCTCGGTGTGGACCTTGATTTCACCCACATTGGGATTCGGCCTTGCCGGGATCACAATGTTCTTCGGAGCGATCGCTCTGCTGTGCGTGGTACGAACGTCGCGAGCCTGAAAGAACGAGCCTTTGCCGGCCTGTCGGGCGAGCCATGTTCTACGGTTCGTAGCGAAGCGCCGCGATGACCAGTGCCATCGCTCCCGAAGGCTGGCGCCGGCTGGGGTAATAGAGATGAAAGCCGGACCAGAGGGGACACCAGTCTTCCAGCACAGGAACCAGGTGCCCGGCTTTCACGTAGGGCTGGGCCAATTCCTTCGGGACATAGGCCACACCCAGCCCGGCAACCGCTGCGTCCAGGCAGTCGTAGACGCTGTTGAAGGTGAACTGTCCATCGACATGGACGTTGACTTGCCGGCCGGCCTTTTCAAACTCCCAAGCCCATAAATCGCCGTGGGTCTTCAGGCGAAAATTGATGCAGTTGTAGTGCACCAGATCGCCCGGGCGCTGCGGAATGGTGTGGTCATTGAAATGCCGCTTGGTGGCCACGACCGTGAACTGAAGATTGGGGCCAATGCGTGCCGCGATCATGTCTTGCGCGACGGACTCTCCAAGTCGCACGCCAGCATCGAACTTTCCTGCTGCCAGGTCCACGAACGCCGTGTCGGCAAATAACTCGATCTTGATGTCGGGGTACTTGGCGATGAACTTCTTGAGCCGGGGCATCAACACCAGGCGGATGGCGTCCTCGGGCGCGGTGATACGTATCGACCCCACCGGGCGATCACGCAGCTCCGACACCGTCGTCAGCTCCGCATCGATTTCCTCCAACTGCGGCGCGACGGTCGCCAAGAGCCGCTCGCCTTCTACCGTCGGCGACACGTTGCGCGAATTGCGCTCCAGCAGGCGTGCTCCAAGCCGCTTCTCCAGCGATCGCACCGCATGACTCACCGCCGTCTGTGACAGCCCCAACTGCGCAGCCGCTCGGGTGAAGCTGCGCTCGCGGGCGACCGCCACGAAGGCCGTCAGGCCCCGGAACGAGTCACGAAGTAGGTTCTCCTGCATGATCTATGAATTCTCTTCATCCTAGTATTGAGACCTTACCACTGCATTGCTGGTTTCGCATCTGTGTTCTTGAGGGCAGGCACAGACAGCTCCAGGTCATCGATACCCTATGCAAAGCCTTTGAGCAGCTCGCGTTCCAACGGATGCTTGGCTAAATGATTTATCAAGATCATTCATGGCTGCATTCATATTAAGAGGCTGCATACAGGCAATCATCGGGACACAATTAGAAAGCCTGACGTCCGACTGAAGGCCATCCGATCGGTTCGCGGTTGGGTGAAAGCGCGCCACGGCATGCCGTCCCCGCGACCAAGGGGCTTCTGAGCGGCCAGAGCCAACCCGATCCATCCAGTGCCCGTGCAGGTTCACATGAAGAAACGTTGGCCCCGAATCCTTTTATCACTGGCAGCGCTTTTGGTTGTCACCGCAGTCGCTGCAGCCGCATTCCTGCAGCACCCCCTGTTCGGACAACTGCCGGAGGGCAACCGACTGTCCCAGATACAGCACTCCCCCAACTATTCCGGGGGAATCTTCGTGAATCAGATCGACACCCCACTGCAGACCACGGACCAGTCGGAGCTTTCGATGCTCCTGGAGCGATTCCAGCCCGAGAAGGGTCATCCCCGCCCTCCGGGTCCGACGCCTGCCGTGAAGACGGACATCAAAGCGCTGGACGTGAAGCAAGACGTGGTGGTCTGGCTGGGTCATTCCTCGTACTACGTGCAACTGGCCGGTCAGCGCATCTTGATCGACCCGGTGTTCAGCGAGAACGCGGCCCCCATACCGAGGGCGAACCTGGCATTCGAGGGCACCAGCCTCTACACGGCGGATGATTTTCCCGATATCGACTTCCTGCTGATCTCCCACGATCACTATGATCATCTCGACTATCCAACCATCGTGGCGCTCAGAAACAAGATTCGCCATGTGGTCGCGGGATTGGGCGTCGGAGCCCACTTCGAGCGCTGGGGCTACCCCGCCAGCAAAATTCACGAGGCCGACTGGTACGACCAGCTCTCGTTGGCCGCGGGATTGACGATCCACGCAACGCCGGCTCGCCACTTTTCCGGGCGCACCTTTGACCGTGACCGTTCGCTTTGGGTCGGCTATGCGCTGGTGTCTTCCGAGCATCGTCTCTTCTTTAGCGGCGACTCGGGCTACGCGCCGCATTTCGCAGAGATCGGGCGACGACTCGGCCCGTTCGATTGGGTGACGGTCGACACAGGCCAGTACGACCCGCGGTGGGCAAATGTCCACATGAACCCCGAGCAGGCGGCACAGGCCGCCGAGGACCTGCGCACGAGGGTGCTGACACCAGGACATGTGGGTCGATTCTCGATTGCCCCGCACGATTGGGATGACCCGTTCAAGCGCATTGCGGCCGCCGCGCGAGGGCGCAGCTACGCCCTGTGGACGCCGGAGATCGGCCAACCGATCTACCTGGATGGCCGCGCCCAATCCTTCGTCGCATGGTGGGAGAGCAATGCAGCGAACACACAGCGCCGAGTCGCTACGGGCTCCGAGGAGGAATAGGTAGTGAAGCCTTCCTCCCCGCCCGTATGGCAGCGTCTGGTGAGCGTGCACCCGGAAGAAGCGCCAGCCGTCCTGTGGTCGATGCTGTATGTCATCGCGCTGTTCCTGGCGTACTACGTGCTGCGCCCCATCCGCGACGAGTTGGGCGTGGCCGGTGGCGTGCAAAACCTGCCGTGGCTGTTCACCGGCACGTTGTTGGCGATGCTGGTGGCCAGCCCCTTGTTTGCGCTGGCGGTGCGCAGCCTGCCGCGCCGGCAGTTCATCGCCGTGGCCTACCGCTTCTTTGCGGTGAACCTGGTGCTGTTCGCGCTGCTGCTGCATTTCACCGATCCGCAGTGGCAGGTATGGGTGGGCCGTGCCTTCTTCATCTGGGTCTCGGTGTTCAACCTGTTCGTCGTGTCGGTGTTCTGGTCCTTCATGGTGGATCTCTTTGACAGCGAGCAGGGCAAGCGGCTGTTCGGGCTGTTCGCTGCCGGCGCCACGGCGGGCGGTCTGCTGGGCTCGGCCATCACGTCCGGGTTGGTCGAGCACCTGGATCGCTCCTGGCTGATGGCGATCGCCATTGTGTTCCTGGAATTGGCGGTGCTCGCCTCGCGCCGACTGTCACGCATCGCGCCGGCGTTCCAGCACGCCGCGCGGCGCGACAACAACGCGGATCAGCCGCTGGGCGGCGGCATCTTCGCGGGCATGGTGCACACGCTGCGCTCGCCCTATCTGGGCGGGCTGGCGATCTTCATCCTGCTGTACTCGGTCACCTCGACCTTCCTGTACTTCCAGCAGGCCAGCATCGCGCAGGCCTCGTTCCCCGACCGGGCGGCCCGCACGGCGTTCTTCGCCAACATCGACCTGATCGTCAACGCGGTGACGCTGGTGTTCCAGCTCTTCATCACGGGCCGGATGATGGCGACCGTGGGCATCGTGGCGACCCTGTGCGTGCTGCCCCTGGTGAGCCTGCTGGGCTTCGCGGCCCTGGCCGCCAGCCCCAGCGTCGCCGTCATCGTGGCCGCGCAGGTGGCCCGGCGCGTGGCGAACTTCGCGCTGGCCCGGCCCGCCCGCGAAATCCTGTTCACCTCCAGCGCCCGCGAGGATCGCTACAAGGCCAAGAACTTCATCGACACCGTGGTGTACCGGGGCGGTGACCAGATCGCCAGTTGGGGCTATGCGGGCCTGATGGCCCTGGGCCTGACCCTCGCGCAGATTCCCATGATCGCGGTGCCGCTGTCGGCCGTCTGGCTGGGCCTGAGCGTCTGGTTAGGGCGGACCCACCAAGCGCAGGAACAGCAAGAACCGCAGCCGGACAGTCCCAACACTCTCTCGCCCGATTGAGGACGTGACCATGAAGCCCTCCCGCCGCTCTGTTCTGAAAGCCTTTGGCGTCCTGGCCGCCATGCCTTGGCTCTTCCCAGCGAGCCGCGCCTTCGCGGCCACGCCGATGCGCATCGGCGTGATCGGCGCCGGCTCACTGGGCGGCACCGTGGGCCGACTATGGGTGAAGGCCGGGCACGAGGTGATGTTTTCTTCGCGGCATCCCGCGCAACTGGAAGCCATGGCCCGCGAGCTGGGGCCGCGTGCTTCGGTCGGGCAGCCGCTGAAGGCGGCCGAATTCGGTACGGTGCTCTTGCTGGCCGTTCCCTTTGAGGCGCTGCCCCAGGTCGGGCGCGATCTGCACAGCGCCTACCGAGGGAAGATCGTGCTGGACTCCACCAATCCCTGGGGCGCGAACAGCGCCGACGTGTACCGCGAGGCGCGCGAACTGGGCGTTGCTCAGACCGTCGTGAAGTACATGCCAAGTGCGCGGCTGGTACGCGCGTTCAGCGCCGTGGACGCCACGGTGGTCGAGACGTCGGCCTCGCGGGTCGGCGGGCGCATCGGGATGCCGCTCGCCAGCGACGACGCGGACGCCATGAAGGTGGCCGAGGAGCTGGTGCACGACGCCGGATGCGATCCGGTCATCGTCGGCAACCTGGTGGCAGCGGCTTCGTTCCAGCCCGGAGGACCAGGATTCCGTGCCCATTTGGGCGCCGCTGAACTACGCCGCCGTCTCGGCCTGGCGGCCGCGAGCTGAATGGCAAAGCCGCCGACGAACGCAGCAGCCATGCATGCCTTCAGGCATGCGTGACAACCGAATCACGACGTTGCCAGTCATAGAAGGAGATTTTTGATGGTATCCCGACGCAACTTCATTGCAGGGCTTGGCGCAGTCGGCGCAGGCGTCGCTTTGGCCCAGCCCGTCTTCGCCAGCCAGGCATCCGGTACATCCGGGCCCGGCCCGTCTCCCACCACCACCCGAACGAGGAACTCCATGAAAACCGTGCCACTAGGAACGACCAACAGGCAGGTGCCCAACATCATCGCGGGCATGATGCGCATCGCCAGCCTCACCGACGAACAGATTCGTACGCTCTACGCAACTGCGCGCGAGGCGGGCATCAACTTCTTCGACCACGCCGACCTCTATGGCTTCAACCACCCTGGCGGCGGCACCCATTTGTGCGAACGCCGGTTCGGCGAGGCGCTCAAGCTCAGCAGTTCCGAGCGCGAACAGATCATCCTGCAGACCAAGAGCGGCATCGTCGACAAGCCGTGGCACTACGACCAATCGTATGAGCACATCGTGGGGGCCGCCGAGCGTTCGCTCAAGGCGCTTGGCACCGACTACATCGACGTGCTCTTGCTGCACCGGCCCGATGCGCTCGTAGAGCCGGAGGAAGTCGCCCGCGCGTTCGACCACCTGGAGTCCAGCGGGAAGGTTCGCATGTTCGGGGTTTCCAACCACACGCCCCGTCAGATCGATCTGCTCAAGACTGCGGTGAAGCAGCCGATTGTTGCCAACCAGATCCAGCTTTCGGTGACGCATTCGCCGATCATCGCGCAGGGCCTGTCGTCGAACATGGCCGGACAGAACGATTCGATCACCCGCGATGGGGGCGGCATCGTCGACTACATGCGGATCAACAAGATCACCCCGCAGGCGTGGTCGCCGTTCCAGAAGGGCTTTCAGGACGGGGTGTTTTTCGACTCGCCCGACTACCCGAAACTCAATGCTGAACTCAACCGGCTGGCCAAGAAGTACGAGGTCACCCCCAGCGCCATCGCGGTCGCCTGGATCACCCGCCACCCCGCGGGCTTCCAGGTGCTGCTGGGAACCACCACGCCCAAGCGCGTTGTCGAGGCTGCGGCAGGCTCCAACATTCCGCTCACTCGCGGCGAATGGTACGGGCTGATCCAAGCAGCCGGTCACAACGTTCCTTAAGTAAGCAAAGTGGAGCGTGTCGGTCCGCACAGCGTTTTCGTCGGCCGACACGCTGCACTCTCTGAACTGCGCACGCGATTCTTCGCCTTTGCTGCGGCCACAGATACGGTCACCGGCGGCAGCCGCCGCTCATGTATCCCGCGGCCTTGCAGAGCAGCAGGTGTATCGGCAGTGCCGCCATGACCTTGGAGGCTTGAAACAGTTCGGATATTTCCGTTGAAGTATCACCCCTACTAATTAGTACAGCTAATAGGCACTTTAAGCGGTAATTAGGTATTCAACGGTCTCGAATTTTGGAACACTCGGTGAATGGTTCCTTTTGCAGCCAGCGTTTGCAGTTCCGGGTACACGTTCCGCTTTGTTGACGCTGGATACGGGGCGCCAGCAAGCGCCATAGGGAAGCGCTTCGACAGAAGGCGCTCTTTGCATACCTCGATTGCCATACGTAAGGCACTGTCGAGTATTCACTAGGAGTGCAACGCATGGAACTGCGACATCTTCGATTCTTCGTTGTGTTGGCCGAGGAGTTGCATTTCACGAGAGCGGCCGAGCGCCTGCACATCGAACAACCTCCGCTGTCCCGAGCCATCAAGGAGCTTGAGGATGAACTGGGTGCAATCCTCTTTGACAGGGATCGGAGAGGAACCCGTCTGACTCCAGCCGGGTCGGCCTTCCTGCAAGACGTGCGAAGGGTGTTCTCGGCACTGGAGCAAGCCCGGGAAAACGTCAAGGCTATCGCTGCAGGCTTACAAGGAAGCCTGCGCATCGCCGTATCCGATGGCACTGTTGACCAGCGCCTGTCCGCCTTCCTCGCCCACTGTCGCGAGGAAGAACCTGAGATTGAAATTCGACTGGCCGAGGTGCCGCTATCAGAGCAACTTCGTGGACTGCGATCGGGCGACTTCACCATCGGGTTCGCCCATACCGCAGAGGTCGGCGAGGAAATCATCGCAGAGCCTATATGGCATGACCCGCTGATCTTGGCCGTACCCGCGCGACATCCGCTGCTTGCTCATAAGGAGGTGCCGCTTTCAGAGCTTGCGTCCTATCCGCTCGTACTGTGCGACCCTCACGTGTGCGAAGGCTACTGCCGCGAACTGACACGGCTGCTTCGGCCGCTGGAGCGAGAACCCAATGTGGTCGAGCACGCATCCTCTTTGGACATGATGCTCACGTTGGTAGGGGCTGGGTACGGTCTCGGCTTCACGACCGCGGCCAGGCTTGCGGTCAGCCAACGCGCGGACGTCATTGCCCGCCCTTTGGCCGCGGATTCAGCCGTGATTACCACCTATTTGCTTCGGGCCCGCAGTGACGCACCGTGTCCTGCATTGGAGCGCTTCATTACCCGCCTGCGCTCGCAGGCGGACGGATAGAAGTCAAGCTCGCGTTAGTCTGCATCGGCATGAAGATTGCGTTCCGTTGCAGCCATCAACTCGGTGCCGGTTATCTTGAGCGCTGCGGCAACTTTCAGGATCACGGCCAGCGAGGGCAAATGTTCCCCTCGCTCGATCTTGCCCATGTGCGAGCGCTCGATCCCGGCCATCGAAGCCAGTTCCTCCTGAGCAACGCCCTGATCCATACGAAACGCGCGCACGGCCTTCCCGAAAGCCAGGGCTGGCTCGGCTTCATATCGGGTTGTGCCTGGGGGACGGCCTCGTTGAACAGTACGCTTCTGCATTAGCAGAAGCGTCGAGCAGTCACTAGAATTTAACCACGTTAAATTTAACTCATGGGTATCATGTCGAGTTATTTTCTTAACCAATTCTCTTATTGGGGGCTCCTATGCACGACGCCACCAGTCGCTCCCCCCGTCTCAGACTTGCCGTAGCACCGGGTGTACCGTCATCGCACCTGTCGGCGCTTCTCGCACGACAACGCGCGGACGAACCAGACGTCGCGCTCGCGTTTTTCGAGGTTGCAGGTGACGTACTGCTTCAGGGACTTCGTGAAGGCCGCTACGACGCAGGGCTATCGCTTCAAGGGGCCAGCGACCCGGCACTCAAGACGCAACCTTTGTGGACCGAGAACTTGGCCATCGCCATGCCGCCATGGTTCCGCCTATCTGACCAAGCGAAACTCACCATCGCCGATCTCCAGGACTATCCCATCTATCGCTGGCAGGCAGAGGCTTGCCCGCTGCTGGATGAGAGGCTGGCCTCCCTCATGCCGGTGGACCAGGAGAACGTCCAGCGGGTGGCTTCTTTCGAGATGATGGCGCTATGGGTTGCGGCCGGCTACGGCATCGGGGTATCTGCGCAATCGCGCATCGAGCGTGCCCACGGCTGGGGAATCACCATGCAACCGCTCGCCGACGGTCCCTACGAGATCGTGACGTACTTGCAGCGGCCTCATGCGCAAGCCGACTCCCCTTCGGAGCGATTCGAGCGCAGAGCGCTGGAAGTGGCCAAGCATGATGCAAAGTAGTCGTCCTTAAGGAGCGCCTAGCCGGCTGCACGGCACATCACTCGCGCTCGATGACCCGGAGTAGTGCAGTTCTACGCTTCGACATGGGACCAAACGCCTTCGTGACGTCTTCAACGCTTTTCCCCGCCTGCAATGCGTCGAGGATGTCGGCCCAGTCCTGCATGATCACCTTGCGCGACTCGACGAACTTCGTATGGTCGTAGGGGGCACGCGAGGAGTCCTTATTCTTCTTGGAGTGTGCGAGCTGGAGATCAACCCGCTTTTCCGGATACCCCAGCAATCCAAGGATCGTCGTGGCGGTCGAGCGAAAGCCGTGGGACGAAAACCGCCCGCCATAGCCCATACGCTTGAGAGCTTGATTGAGCGTTGTGGCCGACATCACCTGTCCCGGTTTCCGGTAGCTCGGAAACAATACCTTTCCGCCGCCAGTCAGCGCATGAAGTTCTTTTAGCGCGACCGCCGCCTGTCGCGACAGCGGCACCATATGAGGACGCCGCATCTTCATGCGATCGGCAGGAATCGACCACATGGAATTGTCCAGATCGAACTCTTCCCATGACGCCCTGCGCAACTCGACTGTGCGCACGTAGGTCAAGGCCATCAACTTGAGGGCGAGCACGGTCGTTCGATATCCCCCTTCGTTGTCCACCCGGTTCAGAAAATCCGGAATCTCTGCCCACGTTAGCGGAGGGTTGTGACGCACTTGAGGACGCTTGACCAGTCCCTTGAGCAAGGAAGCGGGATCGTATTCGCAGAGGCCTTGGGCAGCCGCATAGCTGAAGATCTGTCCACACCACTGGCGGATGAGTATCGCCACAGTTTTCGCGCCACGAGCAGCCACGTCCTTGATGATGGGACGCAGATGGGGAGCCCTGATGGAGCTGATCGGCAACTTGCCGATCCGGGGGAAAACGTCCTTTTCCAGGTAGGTGGTGACCTGGTTGGTGTAGTACTCGCTCCAGTGGGCATTGCTTGTGATCCATTCCCGAGCAACGACATCGAACGTGCGTTCGTATGTGTCGGCCTGGAGGGCCATCGCCGCCTTTTTCTCCACGATGGGATCGAGCCCCTTCTTGACCAACGCCTTTGCTCGGTCACGTTCAGCGCGAGCGGCCTCCAACGTGACCTTTGGGTACACCCCGATCGAGTACACCTGCTCAGCACCGCCTAGCCGATACCGATACCACCAGAGCTTGGAGCCATTGGGCTGTACGCGCAGAAAGAGACTGCCTCCATCTCGGAGTTGGTACACCTTGGGCTTCGGCTGCGCCGTTTCCACTTTGCGCGCCGAGAGAAGGTTGAGTGCTGTGAGTGCCATGTGTATAACGCCTCCAATTTAGCCCGTTACACACTCCATTACACACATCAGCACTGGATTTGTCCAGCTTTTGAAAGAGCTTGATGGACTATCAATCCTTTAAAAACATGGACTTACATGAATTCAGTGGACGTTGATGGAGGTCAGTGGACCTCAATCGTAGTTATCCAGCATCAATAGCATTTCGCGCTCCTCACTGCACCTGGGTGTCCAGCCCACCTTCGGCCATCTCTGCGGCGCGCAGCATCGCGCGCGCCTTGTTCCGGGTTTCCTCCCACTCGGAATCGGGATCGGAATCGGCGACGATGCCGGCGCCCGCCTGGACGTGGATCTGGCCGTCCTTGACGACCGCGGTGCGGATCGCGATGGCGAGGTCCATGTCGCCATGGAAGCCGAGGTAACCGACCGAACCGGCGTAGATGCCGCGCTTGACCGGTTCCAGTTCGTCGATGATTTCCATCGCCCTGACCTTGGGCGCACCCGACACCGTGCCTGCCGGGAAGGTGGCGCGCAGCACGGCGAGCGCGTTGAGCCCGTCCTTGAGCTTGCCTTCGACGTTGGAGACGATGTGCATCACATGGGAATAGCGCTCGATGCTGAAGCGTTCGGTGACCTTGACCGAGCCGGTCTGCGACACCCGGCCGGCATCGTTGCGGCCGAGGTCGAGCAGTTGCACGTGCTCGGCGATTTCCTTGGCGTCGGCCAGCAGCTCCTTCTCGAGCGCGAGGTCTTCCGCCACCGTGGCGCCGCGCTTGCGCGTGCCGGCGATCGGGCGCACGGTGACGACGTCGTCCTCGAGCCGGGTCAGGATCTCGGGCGAGGCGCCGACGACGTGGAAGTCCTCGAGGTTGAAATAGAACATGTAGGGCGACGGATTCAGCGAGCGGATCGCGCGGTACAGCGCCATCGGGCTGGCCGCGTAGGGCTTGCTCATGCGCTGCGACAGCACGACCTGCATGACGTCGCCGTCGACGATGTACTGCTTGGCACGACGCACCGCGTCCTTGAAGGCGTCCTCGCCGAAGCTCGACACCGCCTCTGCCGGTTCGGCGCGGCATTCCTCGGGAATCCGCACCGGCGCCCGCAGCCGCGCCAGCAGTTCCCGCAGGCGCTTCTGCGCGCGCTTGAAGGCGCCGGGCACTTCCGGTTCGGCATAGACGACCAGGGTCAGCTTGCCGCTGAGGTTGTCGACGATGGCGACTTCCTCGGACAGCAGCAGCAGGATGTCGGGCGTGCCGATGGTGTCGGTCTTCTCGATCTGCGCCAGCTTCGGCTCGATGTAGCGCACGGTGTCGTAGCCGAAGTAGCCGACCAGGCCGCCGGCGAAGCGCGGTAGGTGCTCGCGCGGCGGCACCTTGATGCGGTTCATGAACTCGGCGACGAAGTTCAGCGGGTCGCCGTAGTCGCGGCGCTCGACCAGGCGGTTGCCGGTGAGCAGCAGCGCGGAGCGGCCATAGACTTCGATGCGGGTCGGCGAGGACAGGCCGATGAAGGAGTAGCGGCCGAAGCGCTCGCCGCCCTGCACCGATTCGAGCAGGTAGGTGTAAGGCTCGTTGGCGAGCTTCAGGTAGATGGACAGCGGCGTGTCGAGGTCGGCGAAGGTCTCGAGCGTGACCGGGATGCGGTTGTAGCCCTGCGAGGCAAGGGCGTTGAATTCCTGTTCGAGCATGGGGGCTCCACGTGGGGGTCGATTCGATCGGAAGGTGCTGCAGCAGGCGGAGAAGGCGCGCAAGGCGCAGCCGGAACCCCGCGGGGGGAAGTCGCGTTAGTGGCCCAAAGGCCAACGCCAGCCGCCGCGCCAGCCTTGCTGGACGGTTGCGGAAGCGGCGAGGAAGCGATCCCGGAGTGCGAGCATCACGATGTCGAGTAAAAGTGGAGTGCCTGGAGAAACGCGTCTGGCCCGGATCGTCGGAAACCCAAGCCGGCTACTGTGCCGGAACGATGCGATCCAGCAGTTGACGCGCGTCCGATAGTAGCCCATCGCATTCGATGGTGTCCACCGGCACACCCTCGCTGTAGCCGTAGCTGACGAGCAGCACCGGCATGCCGGCCCCCTGCGCCGACAGTGCGTCGTTGGCCGAATCGCCGATCATCAGCGCCTCTGCCGGAGCGACGCCGAGGCGTTCGCAGGCGAGCCGCAGCATGGCCGGATCCGGTTTCTTGACCGGCAGGGTATCGCCGCTGACCACGGTGTCGAAGTAGCCGGCGATGCCCATGCGGTCAAGCAGCGGCAGCGTGAAGGCTTCGGCCTTGTTGGTCACCACGGCGAGCCGGACGGCGCGCGCATCGAGCGCCCGCAGCACCTCTTCGATGCCGGGATAGATCGTGGCGCGCCTGCCATTGACCAGCGCGTAATGGCGGCGGAAGACGTCGACGGCGGCGTCGATCTCGGACTCGCTCGCGGCCGTGTCTTCGGTCATGCAGCGCCGCACCAGGTTCGGGATGCCCTTGCCGACGAAGCGGTGGATCTCGTCCTGGGGGCGCTGCGGCCGGCCCAGCTCGGCCAGCATCAGGTTGGCGGCGTCGGCCAGGTCGCCGATGGTGTCGAGCAAGGTGCCGTCGAGGTCGAACAGCACCGCCCGCGGCGAAAAGCGCGCCGCCCCGCTCATGCCGCCACCCTGGCCAGTTCGCCGCGCAGCGCGCCGATGATCGAGTCGTAGCGGTTGGGGTCCTCGTCCCTGCCGGCGCCGAACACGGCCGAACCGGCGACAAAGGTGTCGGCACCGGCACGGGCGATCTCTGCAATGTTGTCGGTCTTCACGCCGCCGTCGATCTCGAGCAGGATGCGGCGGCCGCTGCGCGCTGCGTAGGCATCGATCTTCTCACGCGCGGCACGCAGCTTGTTGAGCGTCTCGGGAATGAACTTCTGCCCGCCGAAGCCGGGGTTGACGCTCATCAGCAGCACCACGTCGAGCTTGTCCATGACGTGGTCCATGTGGTGCAGCGGCGTGGCCGGGTTGAACACCAGCCCGGCCTGACAGCCGGAGTCGCGGATCAGGCCGAGGCTGCGGTCGATGTGCTCGGACGCCTCGGGATGGAAGGTGATGATGTTGGCGCCGGCCTTGGCGAAATCCGGGATGATGCGGTCGACCGGCTTGACCATCAGGTGCACATCGATCGGTGCGCTGGTGTGGGGGCGAATGGCTTCGCAGACCAGCGGCCCGATGGTCAGGTTGGGCACGTAGTGGTTGTCCATCACATCGAAATGGATCCAGTCGGCGCCGGAAGCAACGACCTTGCGGACTTCGTCGCCAAGGCAGGCAAAATCCGCGGACAGCAGACTGGGGGCAATGCGGTACATGGGAATCTCCGGGAGCAGGCTTTCAAACCGGGATTCTAACCGCCAGCTGTAACAGTCAGAAGTGCAGCACCTGGCCCTGCATCAGGCGGCGGGGCTTCAATGGCGAGTCTCCCTCCGCGATCTGAGCCATGATGCGGTCATCCACGCCCGGTTTGAGGTGGGTGACATGCACTTCCGGCTGTCCCGTCAGTTCGGCCAGCACTTCGAGCAGCATGCTCGGGCACAGGTGGCGGGAGGCAAGCGCAAGCCCTTGCTGCTCGTCGGCGAAAGCCGTTTCGATGATCAGGTGGCGCAGCGCCGGCTGCGCATTGATGGCGGCGATGAGATCGGGGCAGTAGGTGGTATCCCCGGAGAACACCAGTTGCCCTTCGCCGCTGTCGAGGCAGAACGCAGCCATCGGCACCGTATGCTGGGCCGGCAGGGCAGTGACGGCACGTGCGCCGAGCCGCGCGGTTTCCCCCACTTTCAGGGGCTGGAAACGCATGAAGGGATGGTTCCTGTCCGGTATCGCCGAGAAGTCCGGCCACACCAGCCAGTTGAAGATGTGCGAGTGCAGGATGCGGATGGTTTCAGGCAGCGCATGCACGATCAGCGGCGTGGTCCGCAGCTCGCCGACCGAGTCGATCAGCAGCGGCAGCGAGGCGATGTGGTCGAGGTGTGCATGGGTGATGAAGACGTGGTCGATTCTGCACAACGCCTCGAAGGGCAGATCCCCCACTCCGGTACCACAGTCGATGAGGATGTCATCGTCGACGAGCAGCGCAGTGGTGCGCGCCTGCGCCCCGCCAATCCCTCCACTGCACCCCAGCACCGTCAGTTTCATGCCCGATCGCGGCACGCCGTTCAGGGCGCAAGCCGTTACGATTCCCAGTTGTTTCGTCGAGAGGAACCTTATCACTCCACCGAAGGCATCGGTAGGCAAAAAATCACGGCACCCCAGCGCCGCTTGTCGGGCTCAGGAACGCAGGAAGAATTCCATCTTCACGCCAGCAAGATCGATGATGTCGTGATCCTTCAGCGGATGCGCCTGGGCATCGATCGGCTTGCCATTGACCAGGGGAAAAGAGGCGCCTTCGACATGGGTGATGAAGTAGCCGTGCGGACGGCGGGCGATGACGGCTACCTGCCGGCCCGGCTTTCCCAGCGTGGTCAGGGATTTGGTCAGTTCCAGTTCGCGGCCGCTGTTGGCGCCGCTCAATACCTGGATCACGCCGATGCGGCCGGCGCCGGCCGCCGCCGCCTTTTCCGCACGCTCGAGCGCACCGGCGGCAACGATCTGCGTTTCACTGGGTCCGGCGCCAGGATTGGCTCTGGGCCCGTTATCGACTTCCGCCGCAGGCAGTTCGAAGGCCTTCAGCGCAGCAGTCTCGATCATGTCGGCAGCCGCCTGGCCGGCCGGCGGCGCGCTGACGAGATACTTGATCCGGTACTTGCCGAGTTCGACGACGTCGTTGTGATGCAGCACATGCTTCTTCACCGGCTGGCCGTTCGACGTAGGTGCCGTTGGTGCTGTTCTGGTCCTCGAGGAATGCGTCATTGAGGATGCAGGTGATCACCGCGTGATGACCACTGATTGCCAGATTGTCGATCTGGATGTCATTGTCCGGCTTGCGCCCGATCGAAATCCGCTCCCTGGTGAGCTCGATCTCCTTGAGGACGAGTCCGTCCATGCTGAGGATCAACTTCGGCATTGCCTGTACCCGCTTTGATGTTCGTGGCCCGCAGTTTCGCTGGCCGTGCAGGGACATTCTAAAGCAAAAAAAACGCCGGACAGGCCGGCGTTTTCTGGTCGGGCGCTCAGGCGATCAAAGCATCGCCTTCAGCAGCTTGGCCATTTCCGACGGGTTGCGCGTGACCTTGAAACCGCACTCTTCCATGACGGCGAGCTTGGCATCGGCGGTGTCGGCACCGCCCGAGATCAGCGCACCGGCGTGACCCATGCGCTTGCCGGCCGGCGCGGTGACGCCGGCGATGAAGCCGACGATCGGCTTCTTCATGTTGGCCTTGCACCACTGGGCGGCTTCGGCTTCGTCGGGACCGCCGATCTCGCCGATCATGATCACCGCATCGGTGTCCGGATCGTCGTTGAACATGCGCATCACGTCGATGTGCTTGAGGCCGTTGATCGGGTCGCCGCCGATACCGACCGCCGAGGACTGGCCCAGGCCGATTTCGGTCAGCTGCGCCACGGCTTCATAGGTCAGGGTGCCGGAACGCGACACCACGCCGATGCGGCCCTTGCGGTGGATGTGGCCGGGCATGATGCCGATCTTGACTTCGTCGGGCGTGATCAGGCCGGGGCAGTTGGGGCCGAGCAGCAGGGTTTCCTTGCCACCTGCAGCAACCTTGGCCTTCATCTTGTTGCGCACGACCAGCATGTCGCGAACCGGGATGCCTTCGGTGATGCAGATCGCCAGATCGAGGTCGGCTTCGCAGGCTTCCCAGATGGCGTCGGCGGCACCTGCCGGCGGCACGTAGATGACCGACACGGTGGCGCCGGTGCCGGCGGCGGCTTCCTTGACCGAAGCGTAGATGGGCACGTCGAAGATCTTTTCGCCGGCCTTCTTCGGGTTCACGCCGGCGACGAAGCAGTTCTTGCCGTTGGCGTACTCGATGCACTTCTCGGTGTGGAACTGGCCGGTCTTGCCGGTGATCCCCTGGGTGATGATCTTGGTGTCTTTGTTGATCAGGATGGACATTCGAAGCTCTCCTTACTTGACCGCAGCGACGATCTTGGTCGCGGCGTCCGCCATGGTGTCGGCAGCGATGATCGGCAGGCCCGACTCGGCGAGAATCTTCTTGCCGAGATCTTCGTTGGTGCCCTTCATGCGCACCACCAGCGGGACGGAGAGGTTCACTTCCTTGGCCGCGGCGACCACGCCCTGGGCGATGGTGTCGCAGCGCATGATGCCGCCGAAGATGTTGACCAGGATGCCCTTGACCTTGGGGTTCTTGAGCATGATCTTGAAGGCTTCGGTGACCTTCTCGGTGGTCGCGCCGCCACCGACGTCGAGGAAGTTGGCCGGCTCGGCGCCGAACAGCTTGATCGTATCCATGGTGGCCATCGCCAGACCGGCGCCGTTCACCAGGCAGCCGATGTTGCCGTCGAGGCTGATGTAGGCCAGATCGAACTTGGAGGCCTCGATCTCGTCGGCATCCTCTTCGTCGAGGTCGCGGTAGGCGACGATCTCGGGGTGGCGATAGAGCGCGTTCGAGTCGAAGTTGAACTTGGCGTCCAGCGCCTTCACGGTGCCGTTGCTCTCGTGGATCAGCGGGTTGATTTCCGCCAGCGAGGCATCGGTTTCCATGTAGCAGGCGTAGAGCTTCTTCAGCGTGTTGACGGCCTGGGCCATCGAGTTCGCCGGCATGCCGATACCCTGGGCCAGTTCGGTGGCCTGCGCGTCGGTCAGGCCGACGGCGGGATCGACGAAGACCTTGATGATCTTCTCGGGGGTGTTGTGGGCGACTTCCTCGATGTCCATGCCGCCTTCGGAGGAGGCCATCATGGCGACCTTCTGGGTGGCGCGGTCGGTCAGCGCGGCCACGTAGTATTCGTGCTGGATGTCAGCGCCTTCCTCGATCAGCAGGTTGCGCACCTTCTGGCCTTCGGGGCCGGTCTGGTGGGTGATGAGCTGCATGCCGAGGATTTCGCCCGCGTACTTGCGCACGTCGTCGAGCGACTTGGCGAGCTTGACGCCGCCGCCCTTGCCGCGGCCGCCGGCGTGGATCTGGGCCTTGACCACCCAGAAATTGCCACCGAGCTCTTCGGCAGCCTTCACCGCGCCCTCTACGCTGGTGCAATGGATGCCACGGGGCGTCACGACGCCGAACTTTCTTAGAACTTCTTTTGCCTGATACTCATGAATCTTCATGGTTGCCCTTCGTTCGAAGTCACGACGGCAGGCCCGTCGCAAACAGGTTGATGGCATGCTTCGGAGCATCCCGCTCCACGACAGGCGTCGTCTCCCTCGACCGCCACCCGCCGCCTAGGCCAGCGGAGCCGGCCCAGCCTCGTGACATGCAGGCGCGAGCGCTCGCCTGCCGCAAGACTCCATAATTATAACCAGTTTTGCACAGTGCACTGTGCGCGGATACGGTGCGTTTCAGCCTGCCGCACCGGGCTTCCGGTACCACTTGGGATAGTAGCGGCGCACGGCTTCCGCCGACGTATCGAGGGCATGGCAGCGGTCGAGCTGGAAAGGCTTCTCGCCTGAGTCCTCGTTGTCCCGCATGAAGGTGGCGATCGTCTGGATCGCCGCAGTCGGCAGCGAGTTGAGCATCTCCGTCATGTGCGAGCAGCCCCGGACGTCGGCGAACATTTCGCCAATGGTGCGGCGGAAGCCACGGACGAGATTCAGCCCGATCAACTGCCGGTAGGCCGGCCCGATGGTGTCGCAATGACCGACGTAAGGGACGCCATCCGAACAGGCTACCGCGTCGAGGATGTTGAAGGCTGCATCGAAGGTGATCCTCAGCCGCATCAGATGGACCGGCACGCCAGCCGGGCGCAGGCCTGATGCCAGTTGATAATCGACGTCCTTGACATCGGTCAGCGAAGCATCGAGATCGTACAGGCCATCCTCGCGGAGGAAACCCTCGAGTTCGATGCGGCGAGTGTGGACGCGCCGGCGCGGCGCGGTACTGTCAGGCAGGGGCATCTTCTTTCACGTACGCGGGCGTATGGAGAAACGGATTCTAACCAATCGCGCACGGCTGGTTCAGACCGGATTGGGCAGATCGATGAAATCCGCCGTCAGTCCAAGTTCTTCCTCCAGCCAGGCTGCGATCGACTTCGCGCCATAGCGCTCGGTGGCGTGATGGCCGGCAGCGATGTAGGGAATGCCGGTTTCGCGCGCCAGATGCACGGTCTGCTCGGAAATTTCGCCGGACACGAAGACGTCTGCGCCCGTCGCGATCGCCTGCTCGAAGTAGCCCTGGGCGCCACCGGAACACCACGCCACCCGCCGCACCGGCCGCGAGGCGTCGCCAACCAGCAGCGGCTCGCGCTGCAGCCGCTCGGCCAGTGCCGCAGCGATCTGCCCGGCAGGCTCCCCCGGTGTGGCCGGACAGCCCAGCCAGCCGAGCTCCTGATCGGCAAAGCGCCCTTCCGGCACCCATTCCATCAGCTTGCCGAGCTGGGCGTTGTCGCCATATTCGGGATGGGCATCCAGCGGCAGATGATAGGCGAGCAGGCTGATGTCGTTCGCCAGCAGACTCCTCAGCCGCTGCCGGCGGATGCCGGTGATGCGCCCATCCTCGCCCTTCCAGAAATAGCCGTGATGAACGAATACGGCGTCATATCCGCCGGACACCGCAAGGTTGACCAGCGCCTGGCTGGCGGTCACTCCGCACAGCACCCGCCCCACTTCGGCGCGTCCTTCCACTTGCAGACCGTTTGGGCAATAATCCTTGAAGCGCGGAGCGTCGAGCAGTGCGTCCAGACGCGTCGTGAGCTCACCAAGTTGCATGCGGCCTCCTGTCGTTCCTGCCTGGCCAAGCATCCTGCCCACCAGGCTCCATCGTCTTAGAATTCCTTACATTATGCGCCGTCTGTGGCTCATCTTCGCCCAGGCCGTGACCATCAGCGTCGCCGGCCTGTTCGTCCTCAGCACACTCAAGCCCGAGTGGCTGCGCGACACCGCACCCGCCTCCGTCGTCGCCATCCTGGAAGCCCCCGCAGACAGCGGCGCACGTACCCCGGCATCCGGCTCCTACGCCACGGCCGCGCAGCGCTCGATGCCTGCGGTCGTCCATATCTTCACCAGCAAGGCGGGCGTCGGTACGCGCCATCCGCTGTTCGACGACCCGATGTTCCGCCATTTCTTCGGCGAACGTCAGAACAACGGCCCCAGCCAGCGCCCTTCGGGCCTGGGTTCGGGCGTGATCGTCAGCCCCGACGGCTACATCATCACCAACAACCACGTGATCGAAACCGCGGATCAGATCGAGATCGCGCTCAACGACGGACGCAAGTTCAGCGCACGCCAGGTCGGCCGCGACCCCGAGACCGACCTCGCGGTGCTGAAGATCGACACCGACGACAAGCTGCCGGTCATCACCCTGGCCAGCAGCGATGCCCTGAACGTGGGCGATGTCGTGCTGGCGATCGGCAATCCCTTCGGCGTCGGCCAGACAGTGACGATGGGCATCGTTTCGGCGCTGGGACGCAGCCAGCTGGGCATCAACACCTTCGAGAACTACATCCAGACGGATGCCGCGATCAATCCGGGCAACTCGGGCGGCGCCCTCGTAGACAGCATCGGCAATCTGGTGGGGATCAATACCGCGATCTATTCGCGCTCCGGCGGCTCGCTCGGCATCGGTTTCGCCATCCCCATCTCCATCGCCCGCAACGTGCTCGAACAGATCGTCGCCACCGGCGAGGTCACCCGCGGCTGGGTGGGCGTCGAGATCCAGGACCTCACCCCCGAGCTGGCGGAATCCTTCGGCCTGCGCGGCACGCAGGGCGCCCTGATCGCCGGCGTGCTGCGCGCCAGCCCCGCCGACCGCGCCGGCATCCAGCCTGGCGACGTCCTGATCGCCGTCGATGGCAGCAGCGTCCGCGATCAACGCACGATGCTCGACCTGGTTGCCGCGCTGCCGCCTGGACACACAGCCAGCTTCCGTGTTCTGCGCGGCGACAAGGAAGTGGAACTGGACGTGGCCGTCGGCCGCCGCCCTACTCCTCCTGCCAACCGCTGAAGTCTCCGGCCACGGACGATTCAGAGACGGCACCAGGGCCGCCGGACAGGATGAGCCGGGCTGCGCAGCTGGCGCGCAGGCGCAACCTGTCAATCATGGCATCGGGCCTGCCACGTGCTGCTGGATCTCGCCTGCGGCGCCATCTGGGCGGTCTCCCGTACCCCGTGCTCAGCGCTTGTCGGCGCCCTCGCCGGCCTCGATCCGATCCAGTTCCTTGTCCATCTCCTCGATGGACGGCGGAACGTAGCCGTTCTCTGCAGCGGCGGCAGCCGGCGCCGGTTTCGTCATCCAGTTGGCGAGGATGATGCCCAGTTCGTAAAGCAGACACATCGGAATCGCCAGCATCAGCTGCGAGACGACGTCGGGCGGCGTGACGATGGCCGCGACCACGAAGGCGCCGACGATGACGTAAGGACGCGCCTCGCGCAGTTTCGCCACGCTGACGATGCCGGCCTTGGCGAGCACGATCACGATCACCGGTACTTCAAAAGTGATGCCGAACGCAAGGAACATCGACATCACGAAGGACAGGTACTGCTCGATGTCCGGCGCCGGCACGATGCTCTTGGGGGCGAATTCGGCGATGAACTTGAACACCATGCCGAACACGAAGAAGTAGCAGAAGGCCATGCCGGCAATGAACAGCAGCGTGCTGCCGGCCACCAGCGGCAGCGCCATGCGCTTCTCGTGCGCATACAGCCCCGGCGCGATGAAGGCCCAGGCCTGGTACAGCACCCAGGGCAGGCACAGCACGAAGGCGACCATCATCGTGACCTTGACCGGTACGAAGAAAGGCGTCACCACGCCAGTGGCGATCATGTTCGTTCCCGCCGGCAGCGTGTCCATCATCGGCTTGGCGAGGATGTCGTAGATGTCGCCCGCCCACGGCATCAGGCAGACGAACACGATCACCAGCGCGATCAGCGCGCGGATCAGGCGGTCGCGCAGTTCGATCAGATGGGAGATGAAAGTTTCTTGTTGGGTGCTCATGCCTGGGTCTTGTCCGCCGTACTGGCCTGCGGTTTGGCATCGAGCCCGAGATCGAGCTGCTTTTCCGATACCGCGGCAGGCGCCGCAGCTGAATCGGTCGAAGCCTTCAGGGACGCCGCATCCGGCAGCGTGGAACGCAGTTCATCGACCGTGCCGCCAAGCTGATTCTCGACGCCGGCGACACCCGTGCGCACTGAACTCTCCAGTTCCTGAGCCTGCTGCTTGACCTGCTCCTGCAGCTTCTTCAGCTCTTCGAGCTGCATCTCGCGCTGGATGTCGGACTTGACGTCCGACACGTAGCGCTGGAGCCGCCCGAGCAGGTGTCCGGCCGTGCGTGCAACCTTGGGCAGGCGCTCGGGGCCGACCACGATCAGGAGCACCACCCCGATCACCACGAGTTCAGAAAAACCGAAATCGAACATGTTTCGCCGTTATGGAGGCACATCGTGGACGTGCCGCACGAAAACAAAGGGGCGCTCCCTGATGGGCGCCCCCTCCGTCTGATCGCAAGACTCAGGAAGCGGACTTGTTCGACCTTTTCCCGCGCCTCGCCTTCGATCGTCTGCCCTTCGGCAATCTTCTGCTGCGCGGCGGCGTCGGCATCGCCTTCCTTCATGCCGTCCTTGAAGCCCTTGACCGCGCCACCCAGGTCGGAACCGATGTTGCGCAGCTTCTTCGTCCCGAACACAAGCAGGACGATGACCAGCACGATCAGCCAGTGCCAGATGCTAAATGAACCCATACCGCTCTCCTCAATGCTTCAACATGGGCGGCAAGGAATTGGGGCCACCCAGAATGTGAAGGTGCAGATGATACACCTCCTGCAGTCCCACCCTGCCGGTGTTGACGATGGTGCGGAAACCGTCGGTACAACCCTGCTCGCGCGCAATGCGTCCTGCCGCCACCATCAGACGCCCCATTGCCGCCTCGTGTTCCTCGCCGAGCTGCGCCATCGAATCGACGTGCTTCTTGGGGATCACCAGCACATGCACCGGCGCCGCAGGATTGATGTCGTGGAAGGCGAAGACGTGCTCGTCCTCATAGACCTTCTTCGACGGAATCTCGCCGCGGGCGATGCGACAGAAGATGCACTCGCTCATTGCGCCGTCCGCGACTTCTTCTCGTCGATGCCCGACACGCCTTCGCGGCGGCGGAACTCGGCCAGCACGTCGTCGACCGACAGGCCATGATGCGCGAGCAGCACCAGCGAATGGAACCACAGGTCGGTCACCTCCCACACCAGATGCAGCATGTCCTTGTCCTTGGCCGCCATGATGGTCTCGGCGGCTTCCTCGGCAACCTTCTTGCAGATCGTGTCGGTACCCTTGGCATACAGACTGGAGACATAGGACGAATCCGGATCGGCCTTCTTGCGCTCGGCCAGAATCTCGGACACGCGGTGCAGCACTTCGATATCGATCACTTGTAGATCTCCTTCGGGTCTTTCAAAACCGGTTCGACGGCCTCCCAGCGGCCATCGGCAAAATATTTCTGGAAGAAGCAGCTATGGCGCCCGGTGTGGCAGGCAATGCCGCCGACCTGCTCGATCTTCAGCAGCACGACGTCGTTGTCGCAGTCGATGCGCATCTCGAGCACCTTCTGGACGTGGCCGGACTCCTCGCCCTTGTGCCACAGCTTGCGCCGCGAACGTGACCAGTAGATGGCATCGCCGGTTTCCGCCGTGCGCTGCAGCGCCTCGCGGTTCATCCAGGCGAACATCAGCACGTCGCCGCTGGACGCTTCCTGCGCGATCACCGGCACCAGGCCGTCATCGTCCCATTTGATCTCATCCAGCCAGGCCGCATTCGCGCTCACAGTCTCACCTCGATCCCGCGTGCCCGCATCAGTTCCTTGGCTTCGCGCACCGTGTGTTCGCCGAAATGGAAGATGCTCGCCGCCAGCACCGCATCGGCGCGGCCTTCGGAGACGCCGTCGGCCAGGTGGTCGAGCGTGCCGACGCCGCCGCTGGCGATCACCGGGATGCGCACCGCGTCCGACACCGCGCGCGTCAGCGCGAGGTCGAAGCCGCTCTTGGTGCCGTCGCGGTCCATGCTGGTCAGCAGGATCTCGCCCGCGCCCAGCGCTTCGATCCTGCGCGCCCACTCGATGGCGTCCAGCCCGGTGTTGCGCCGCCCGCCGTGGGTGAAGACTTCCCACTTGCCCGGCGCGGTCTGCTTGGCGTCGATCGCCACCACGATGCACTGGCTGCCGACCTTGCTCGAGGCGTCGTGCACCAGTTGCGGGTTATTCACCGCCGCGGTGTTCATGCTGACCTTGTCGGCGCCGGCATTGAGCAGGCGGCGCACGTCCTCGACCGCGCGCACGCCGCCGCCGACGGTCAGCGGGATGAAGACCTGCTCGGCGACCTGCTCGACGACGTGCAGGATGATGTCGCGGTCGTCGGAACTCGCGGTGATGTCGAGAAAGGTCAATTCGTCGGCGCCCTGCTCGTCGTAGCGGCGGGCGACCTCGACCGGATCGCCGGCATCGCGCAGTTCGACGAAGTTGACGCCCTTGACCACGCGTCCGGCGCTCACGTCCAGACAGGGGATGATGCGCTTGGCCAGCATCAGCGGTACTCGGCGGAGAAAGTCATTCGGTGGTGCCGCGCAGCTCGTCGGCGCGGGCCTGGGCGGCGGCGAAGTCGAGCGTGCCTTCGTAGATCGCACGGCCGGTGATCGCGCCCATGATGCCTTCGTCCTCGACCGCGCACAGCGCGTCGATGTCGCGCAAATCGGTGATGCCGCCGCTGGCGATGACGGGAATGCGCAGCGCCTGGGCCAGCCGCACGGTGGCTTCGATATTGACGCCGGACAGCATGCCATCGCGGCCGATGTCGGTGTAGATCACGCCTTCGACGCCGTAGTCCTCGAACTTCTTCGCCAGATCGACGACGTCGTGCCCGGTCAGCTTGGACCAGCCGTCCACCGCCACCTTGCCGTCCTTGGCGTCGAGGCCGACGATGATGTGGCCGGGGAAGGCGCCGCAGGCATCGTGCAGGAAGCCTGGGTTCTTCACCGCCGCGGTGCCGATGATGACGTAGCTGATGCCGTTGTCTAGATAGTGCTCGATGGTGTCGAGGTCGCGGATGCCGCCGCCGAGCTGCACCGGAATGTCCTCGCCGACTTCGTCGGTGATCGCGCGAATCGCGGCGCCGTTCTTCGGCTTGCCGGCAAAGGCGCCGTTGAGGTCGACCAAATGCAGGCGGCGGGCACCGGCGTCGAGCCAGTGGCGCGCCATGGCGCCGGGGTCTTCGGAAAACACCGTGGCGTCGTCCATTTCGCCCTGCTTCAGGCGAACACAGTGACCGTCCTTGAGGTCGATGGCGGGAATGAGCAGCATACCGGTTCTGGAATGGATGGGACTATGGAAGAGGCAGCCTGGGCCGGTGCTCAGGGCTGCCAGCGGATGAAGTTCGCCAGCAGGCGCAGGCCGGCCGCAGCGCTTTTCTCGGGGTGGAACTGGGCCGCGAAGATATTAGCCCGCGCTACCGCACTGGTAAAGCGAACCCCGTAGTCGGTGTCCGCCGCGGTCAGCGCAGCATCGGCCGGCACGACGAAATAGCTGTGCACGAAGTAGAAACGCTCGCCGTCCGGGATGCCGTCCCACATCGGATGCTGCTCGCGCTGCCACACTTCGTTCCAGCCCATGTGCGGCACCTTCAGGCGGCCACCGTTCGCGGCCAGCATCTTCTGCTCGGGAAAACGCTGCACGTCGCCCGGCAGGATGCCCAGGCCGGGCACGTCGCCTTCGGCACTGTGCTCGAACAGCATCTGCTGGCCGATACAGATCCCCAGGAAAGGCTTGCTCGCCGCCGCATCCAGCACGACCTGGCGCAGGCAGCGGCCATCCAGTTCGCGCATGCAGTCAGGCATCGCCCCCTGCCCCGGAAAGACGACCCGCTCGGCTTCAGCGACGCGCGCGGGATCGGAGGTGACGAAGACATCATGGCCGGGCGCCACGTGTTCGATCGCCTTGGCGACCGAGCGCAGATTGCCCATGCCGTAATCGATGATGGCCACGGTGGTCATCGGCTTGACTCGCTTTCGTACAGGATGGCGACCGTTTCGCACGGCCGCGGAAAGTGTTTGCTCAGAGCGCGCCCTTGGTGGAAGGAATCGTCCCCGCCGCGCGCTCATCGACTTCGGCCGCCATGCGCAGCGCGCGGGCGAAGGCCTTGAACACGGTCTCGCACTGGTGGTGGGCGTTGTCGCCGCGCAGGTTGTCGATGTGCAGCGTGACGCCGGCGTGATTGACGAAGCCCTGGAAGAACTCGCGTGCAAGGTCGACATCGAAGTTGCCGATGCGGGCGCGGGTGTAATCCACGAAGTAATGCAGGCCGGGCCGGCCGGAAAAATCCACCACGACGCGCGACAGCGCCTCGTCGAGCGGCACGTAGGCGTGGCCGTAGCGGCGCAGCCCCTTCTTGTCGCCGACGGCCTTGGCGAAAGCCTGTCCCAGCGTGATGCCGACATCCTCCACCGTGTGATGGTCGTCGATATGGGTATCGCCCTCACAGTGGATGTCGAGGTCGATCAGGCCGTGGCGCACGATCTGGTCGAGCATGTGATCGAAGAAGGGGACACCGGTATCCAGTTTTCCCTTGCCCGTGCCATCGAGGTCGATGCGCACGGAGATCTTCGTTTCGAGGGTGTTGCGAGTGACTTCGGCTTGCCGCATGGATGCTGTGAGGCTCAAGAGTTGCAGGTTCGGGCCATGATAACATCGCCCGGCAAAATGGCTGCCTCCAATGGCCACCCGAATGGGCGCGCTCAGGCTGCCGATCGAGCACCGCTCACGGCGTGGATGCAGCCACGGCGCGAGACGTTTCCGACCCGCCTTCGAACCCCTCACAGCAGACAGAACATGAGCCGCTTCTGGAGCGCCGTCGTCCACGGCCTGACCCCCTACGTTCCGGGCGAACAGCCCAAGCTCGACAAGCTGGTCAAGCTCAACACCAACGAACATCCCTACGGCCCCTCGCCCAAAGCCCTGGCCGCGATCCGCGCCGCCACCGACGACAGCCTGCGGCTCTACCCCGATCCGAACGCCGACGCGCTGAAAGCCGCGCTGGCCCGCCGCCACGGCCTTCAACCGTCGCAGATCTTCGTCGGCAACGGCTCGGACGAAGTGCTGGCGCACGCCTTCATGGCGCTGCTGAAGCAGGACCGTGCGCTGTGGTTTCCGGACATCACCTACAGCTTCTACCCGGTGTATTGCGGCCTGTACGGCATCGAGCACCGCGCGGTAGCGCTGGCCGACAACTTCTCGGTCCGCGTCGAGGACTACCTGCCGCAGGACGGCGAACGGCCCGGCGCGATCATTTTCCCCAACCCCAACGCCCCCACCGGCCGCCTGCTGAGCCTTGCCGACGTCGAGCGCATCGTTGCCGGCAACCCGGACGCGGTGGTGCTGGTGGATGAAGCCTACATCGACTTCGGCGGCGACAGCGCGATCACGCTGGTGGACAAGTACCCCAACCTGCTGGTCGTGCACACTTTCTCCAAGAGCCGCTCGCTCGCCGGCCTGCGCGTCGGCTTCGCCGCCGGCCACGCCGAATTGATCGAGGGCCTGGAGCGGGTCAAGAACAGCTTCAACTCCTATCCGCTCGACCGCCTGGCAATCGCGGGTGCGGTGGCCTCGGTCGAGGACGAGGATTTCTTCCAGGAAAGCTGCCGCAAGGTGATCACTACCCGCGAAGCCCTGGTCGGCCAGATGCAGGCGCTGGGCTTCGAAGTGCTGCCGTCCGCGGCGAACTTCATCTTCGCCCGCCACCCGCAGCGCGACGGCGCCGAGCTGGCGGCCGAGCTGCGCAAGCGCGCGATCATCGTGCGCCACTTCAAGGCGCCGCGCATCGACCAGTTCCTGCGCATCACGGTAGGCACGGACGAACAGTGCGCCCTTCTGGTCGAGGCTCTGAAGGAAATCCTCGGAAGCTGAGGAAGACAAGCCGCCACCGGAAACGGAAGAGCGGCATCCCCCCCAAAAAAACTGCACCAAAGCAGCCCGAGTCGTCCGGGGCATCCCTGGCAGGGCGAGGACTGTCCGAGCCCGCAGGGCGAGTTCCGCAGCCCCAGAAGGGATACCCCGGGCGACTCGGGCGGGCCACAGCGCACCAACTGCAAGCTGGAAACGACTAAGAGGCGGCAGTGCCTTCGATCCGCCGGCGCTGCGCGGGGTATTCGCTCTGCAGGCTGCGGAACTCGCCGTCGCTACGCTCGGCTCGGACAGTCCTCGCCTGCGCCGCGAATACCCCGCACATCACCGGCTCTCGTTCTCTCTCCTGAAGCTCCTGGTGTCACAAATGCCTTCAGGGAGAGCGAACATCAGACTTTCAAACGCATTTCGGCCGAGCGGGCATGGGCCTGCAGACCTTCGCCATGCGCGAGGATGGACGCGACCTTGCCCAGATGCTGGGCGCCGGCCTGCGAAATGTTGACGATGCTGGTGCGCTTCTGGAAATCGTAGGTGCCCAGCGGCGACGAAAAACGTGCGCTGCGCATCGTCGGCAGCACGTGGTTCGGGCCCGCGCAGTAATCGCCCAGCGCCTCAACCGCCCAGTGGCCGACGAAGATCGCGCCGGCGTGGTGGATATGATCGATCCAGGCCTCGGCATCGTCCAGCGACAGCTCCAGGTGCTCGGGCGCGATGCGGTTGGCCAGCGCGCAGGCCTGCTCGATGCTGTCAACACGGATCAGCGCACCGCGATTGGCCAGCGACTTGGCGATGGTCTCACGCCGCGGCATCGTCGGCAGCAGCCGGTCGATCGCTTCATGCACCGCGTCGATGAAGTCCGCATCGGTGCACAGCAGGATGGACTGCGCCAGCTCGTCGTGCTCGGCCTGGGCGAACAGATCCATCGCCACCCACTCGGCGTGGCCGGAACCGTCGGCGATGATCAGCACTTCGGACGGCCCGGCCACCATGTCGATGCCGACGGTGCCGAACACCCGGCGCTTGGCTTCGGCGACGTAGGCGTTGCCGGGGCCGACGATCTTGTCCACCTGCGGAATGGTCTGCGTGCCATAGGCCAGTGCCGCCACCGCCTGCGCGCCGCCGATGGTGAACACCCGGTCGACGCCGGTGATCGCCGCCGCCGCCAGCACCAGCGGGTTCTTCTCGCCGCGCGGGGTGGGCACGACCATGATCAGTTCGCCGACACCGGCGACCTTGGCCGGAATCGCGTTCATCAGCACCGAGCTCGGATAGGACGCCCGCCCGCCCGGCACGTAGAGGCCGACGCGGTCGAGCGGCGTGACCTTCTGGCCGAGGCGGGTGCCGTCGGCTTCCTCGAACTCCCAGGACTCGCCCTTCTGGCGCTCGTGGTAGATGCGCACGCGGTCGGCGGCGATCGTCAGCGCCTCACGCTGGACCGAAGACAGGCCGTCGAGCGCGGCGTGCAGTTCGGCCTTCGGCAGCTCCAGCGCCGCCATCGAATTCACCTCGAGGCCGTCGAAGCGGCGGGTGTATTCGACCACCGCGGCGTCGCCGGTGGTGCGCACCGCGCGCAGGATCTCAGTCACCGCGCCGTCGATGCGCTCGTCGGCTTCGGCCTCGAAGGCCAGCAGGGCGTCCAGCGTGGACAGGAATTCGGGCTCGCGCACGTCGAGGCGGCGGATGGGCGTCTGGCTCATGAACGGTTCCTCAGGGCTTGATCGCGCCGGCGAAGGCGTCGAGCACCGGCTGCAGCAGTTCGCGCTTGAGCTTCAGCGAGGCCTGGTTGACGATCAGGCGCGAGCTGATCGGCATGATGTCCTCGACTTCCTCGAGGTTGTTGGCGCGCAGCGTGCCGCCGGTCGATACCAGGTCGACGATCGCATCGGCCAGGCCGACCAGCGGCGCCAGTTCCATCGAACCGTAGAGCTTGATCAGGTCGACATGCATGCCCTTGCCGGCGAAATGCGCCTTGGCGGCATTGATGTACTTGGTGGCGACTCGGATGCGCCCACCCGGGCGGGTCGCCGCTGCGTAGTCGAAGCCCTTCTGCACCGCCACACACAGGCGGCAGCAGGCGATGTTCAGATCGAGCGGCTGATACAGGCCGGCGCCGCCGTGTTCGAGCAGCACGTCCTTGCCAGCGATGCCGAGGTCGGCCGCGCCGTACTGCACGTAGGTCGGCGTATCGGTGGCACGCACGATGACCAGGCGCACGTCCGGCCGGTTGGTGCCGATGATGAGCTTGCGCGAGGATTCGGGGTTGTCGGTCGGCACGATGCCGGCGGCCGCGAGCAGCGGCAGCGTCTCTTCGAAGATGCGCCCCTTGGACAGGGCGAGCGTGATGCTGGACACGTGAAAAGCCTTGGTCGAACGGGCCGACATTGTAACCCGGCACCGCTTCTGTTAACCTTCGTCCAAATGGGTAGCCACAAGGGCAAACCCGATGGGCTGAACTGCGAGCGGCAGTTCGGCCTTTTCTTTTGCATGTCCGCGCGGTCCGCAAGGTCTTCAGCGCAGGACGTCACGCAGGACGACATCATGAAGCCGCCAATCATCGTTTCCAGCAGCGACCTCGAACGCCTCGAGGGCCTGCTGACCCTCCCCGCCTTCCGCAGCCGCAGCGACCTCGACGGCCTGCGCGAAGAGCTCGAACGGGCCGACGTACGCGAGCCCGAGGAGATGCCGGCCGACGTCATCACGATGAACAGCCGCGCCCGCTTCCTGGAAGAGGGCACCGGCCGTGAATACGAACTGACCCTGGCCTACCCCAAGGACGCCAACGCCGAAGCGCGCCGGGTATCGATCTTCTCGCCGGCCGGCAGCGCCCTGCTCGGCCTGTCCACCGGCCAGTCGATCGACTGGACCACCCCGGACGGCAAGGAACTGCACCTGAAGGTGCTGGAAGTGACCTGGCAGCCCGAAGCGAACGGCCAGTTCGATCTCTGAGCGATCTCCGGGTGCGCTCCAAGCTCCTCGATCGCTGAGCACCCACTCAGCGGCGGCGTTTGATCGCTGCTGCAGGCGCCTGCCCACTCAGACCAGGCGCCGCACCTTGGCGCCGAGCGCGGCTAGCTTCGCCTCCAGCCCTTCGTAGCCGCGATCGAGGTGGTAGATGCGCTCGATCACGGTTTCCCCCTCGGCCACCAGGCCGGCCACCACCAGACTGGCCGAAGCGCGCAGGTCGGTCGCCATCACGGTCGCACCCTGCAGCCTGTCCACACCCTGGACGACCGCGGTGTTGCCGTCGATGCGGATGTCCGCGCCCAAGCGCTGAAGCTCGACCGCGTGCATGAAGCGGTTCTCGAAGATGGTCTCGCGGATCATCGCGACGCCCTTGGCGACGCAGTTGATCGCCATGAACTGGGCCTGCATGTCGGTCGGGAAGGCCGGATAGGGCGCGGTGCGCAAGCTGACGGCATTGAGCCGGGCCGGCGCATCGAGGCGGATCGCATCGCGTTCGGAAACGACTTCGCAGCCGGCGTCCATCAGCTTGTCGATGACGGCATCCAGGTAACACGAACTGGTGCCGGTCAGCCTCACAGAGCCGCCGGTGGCCGCGGCTGCACACAGGTAGGTGCCGGTCTCGATGCGGTCGGGCATGATGCGATGGGTCGCGCCATGCAGCCGCTCCACGCCCTGGATGCGGATCACGTCCGAACCGGCGCCCGACACCCGTGCGCCCATCGATACCAGACAGTTCGCCAGGTCGACGATCTCGGGCTCGCGCGCGGCGTTCTCGATCACGGTTTCGCCGTCGGCCAGCGCCGCAGCCATCATCAGGTTCTCGGTGCCGGTCACGGTGACCATGTCGGTAAACAGCCGTGCGCCCTTCAGCCGCGGAACCCTGGCATGGACGTAGCCGTGCTCGACGCGCACATCCGCCCCCATCGCCTGCAGGCCCTTGATGTGCTGGTCCACCGGCCGGGCGCCGATCGCGCAGCCACCGGGCAGCGACACCCGCGCCTCGCCGCAGCGGGCCACCAGCGGACCGAGCACCAGGATGGATGCCCGCATGGTCTTGACCATCTCATAGGGCGCGACCGGGTTGTTCAGGCCGGAGGCATCGAGCGTGACGGTGTCGCCATCCCGCGCGACCTTGACCCCCATCTGCGCCAGCAGCGCCAGCAGGGTGCCGATGTCCTTCAGTTGCGGCACGTTGGTGAAGCTCACCGGCTCGCTCGTCAGCAGCGCCGCGCACAGGATGGGCAGCGCGGCGTTCTTGGCGCCGGAAATGGCGACCTCGCCCGACAGGCGGCTACCGCCTTCGATCAGCAGTTTGTCCATCACGGCCTCACATGCCCAGGTCGCCGCGGCCTTCTTCCCACTGCGCGGGCGTGAAGGTCTGCAGTTGCAGCGCATGGATCTCGTTGCCCATCAGGCGGCCGAGCGTCGCATACACCGCCTGGTGCTGGCGCACGCGCGGCTTGCCTTCGAAGGCAGCGCTGACGACGATGCCGGTGAAATGCACGCCGTCGTCACCTTCGATGGCGACGAGTTCGCAGGGCATGCCCTGTTCGATCAGGCGCTTGATTTCGCTAGCTTCAAACATGATTCATCCTTTATGAGCGCAGCTTGTAGCCCCGCGCGAGCAGGGCCAGGGTCAGCGCCGCGAGCAATACGAAACATCCGGACACCACCGCCAGCGACAGCCAGGGCGAGGTGTCCGACTGGCCGAAGAAGCCATGACGGAACCCGTCGATCATGAAGAAGAACGGGTTGAAGTGCGATACATCCTGCCAGAAGCCCGGCAGCGAATGGATCGAGTAGAAGACGCCGGACAGCATCGTCAGCGGCATGATCAGGAAGTTCTGGAAGGCGGCGAGCTGGTCGAACTTGTCGGCCCAGATGCCAGCGATGACGCCGAAGGAACCCAGGATCGCGCCGCCCATCACGGCGAAGGTCAGCACCCACAGCGGGCTGGCGATGCCCAGGTCGACGAAGGGCATCGCCACCAGCAGCACCCCGCCACCGACGAACAGCCCGCGCAGCACCGAGGCAATGACGTAGGCTGCATAGAACTCGCGGTAGGACAGCGGCGGCAGCAGCACGAAGATGATGTTGCCGGTGATCTTGCTCTGGATCAGCGAGGACGAGCTGTTAGCGAAGGCGTTCTGCAGCACCGACATCATCACCAGGCCCGGCACCAGGAAGCTGGTGTAGGCGACGTCGCCATACACGGTGACATGGCGGTCGAGCACGTGCGAGAAGATCAGCAGGAACAGCAGTGCATTGAGCACCGGCGCCGCGACGGTCTGGAAAGCCACTTTCCAGAAGCGCAGCACTTCCTTGTACAGCAGGGTACGGAACCCCGTCAGCGGCGCATCGGCGGCCATCGGCTCGATGCGCGGCGGCGTCGCGCCGCGGCGCGTTTCAGGCACGGTGCATGACCTCCACGAAGACCCGCTCGAGATCCGGCTCGCCCAGCTGAATCTCGCGCAGACCGGCGCCGGCTTCGCGCAGGCGGGCAAGCAGCGCCTCGAGCTTGTCGTAGCCCTCGAAGGCGAACTCCACCCAGCCATCCTCGACCGCCAAACCGCCGAGCGCGACGGCCGCCTCGGCCCTGTCCACGCTGACGCGCAGGCTGTGGGTGGCGAAGCGCCGCAGCAGGTTTCCGGTGGTGTCGAGCGCAACGACCCTGCCGGCCTTTAGCATCGCGATGCGGCCGCAGAGCGTTTCCGCCTCTTCGAGATAATGCGTGGTCAGCACGATGGTATGGCCGTCGCGGTTGAGCTTGCGCACGAACTGCCACAGCCCCTGGCGCAGTTCGACGTCCACGCCTGCGGTGGGCTCGTCGAGCACGATCACCGGCGGCCGGTGCACCAGGGCCTGCGCCACCAGCACGCGCCGCTTCATGCCGCCGGACAGCATGCGCATGTTGGCGTCGGCCTTGTGCGTCAGATCCAGGCTGGCGAGGATCTCGTCGATCCAGTCGTCATTGCCGCGGATGCCGAAGTAGCCCGACTGGATGCGCAACAGCTCGCGCACCGAAAAGAAGGGGTCGAACACCAGCTCCTGTGGCACCACGCCGAGATTGCGCCGCGCATTGCGGTAGTCGCGCACGACGTCGTGGCCCATGATCTCGAGCGAGCCGCCGTCGGGCCGAACCAGGCCGGCCAGCGCCGAGATCAGCGTGGTCTTGCCGGCGCCGTTCGGTCCCAGCAGGCCGAAGAACTCGCCCTGACCGATTTCGAGATCGACGCCGCCCAACGCCTTCAGTGCTCCGTACTGCTTGGTGACGGCGCTGATCCGGATGGCCGGCACCGTCATGCAGCAGGCTCCAGCGGCAGCAGGGTATCGATGTCGTAGAGTGCCGCGAGGCTGGAGAGCCCTGGCGGCAGGCCACGAAGCGTGATGCGGTGCCCCGCTTCGCGAGCGGTGCGCAGCCAATCGAGGATGAGCGCCAGCGCTGCCGAATCGGCAGCCGGCACGGCGGCGAGGTCGACCACCAAGGGGCCGGCCTTGGCCAGGCGGCGCCCCTCCTCCAATGCCGCTGCAGCACTCTGCATGGTCAAGGGACCCTGCGGCGCGAACACGGCCGCACGCACATCGCTCATGAACGCTTCTGCTCCGCTTCAAGTGCGCGGCTCTTCGACTCGAGCGACTTGATCAGGCCGTCGATACCGCCGCTGCGCACATCCTGGGCAAAACTGCTGCGGTAGTTCGTGACTAGGCTGACACCGGCGACGATGACGTCGAAGACCTTCCAGCCCGCATCGGATTTTTCCAGCATGTAATCGATGCCGATCGGCTGGGCGCCGGTCTGGCGCACTTCGGTGCGGACCTGCACGCGCTTGTCGGCTTCGCCGAAGCGGGTCGGCTTGAAGTCGATCGTCTGGTCGCGATACTGCGTCAACGCATTGGAATAGGTACGGACCAGCAGGGTGCGGAAGGCATCGGTCAGCCGCGACTGCTGCTCGGCCGAGGCACTGCGCCAGTCGGGGCCGACCGCCAGCATGGTCATGCGGCGGAAATCGAAGTGCGGCAGCACCTTGGCATCCACCAGCTCCATGGTCCGTTTGGGATCGCCGGCCTGGATCGCCTTGTCGGTACGCACGATTTCCAGCACTTCGTTGGTCACGTCGCGCACCAGCGCGTCCGGCCCCTGCTGGGCTACGGCCTGCGCCGCCGGCATCAGCCCGGCGGCAAGAAGGCAGAACAGGGCAAGCAGCTTGTTGAAGAAGTTCATGTCGCGTTTCCGTATGGGGTTGCACACTGGCGGGACGATCGGCGTCACGCTCGCTCAATCCTCGAAATCTTCGTACTCGCGCGTCACGTTTCCATCCGAAACCTTGTAACGGCGTTGTTCAAGGTAGAAATCGCGGATGTAGGCGTATTTGTCGGTCGTCGCCTCATCCACTGTCTTCTCGGTGCCGAGGAAGGTCGAGCGGATGTGCGTGAAGCGCAATGCGGTGTAACTGTTGCGCGTCGGAACGTGGTCGATCTGCCACGGATTCTGGCCCAGATAATCGGCCGGCAGCGCAGCGGTATCGCGCACGGTGCGCGACCCGAAGAATGGCAGCACGATGTAGGCGCCTTCGCCCACGCCCCAGCTCCCGAGTGTCTGGCCCAGGTCCTCGTCATGTTTGGGCAGTCCCATCGGCGTGGCGATGTCGATCACGCCGAGCAGGCCGAAAGTCGAGTTGAAGGCAAAGCGCATCAGGTCGGACAAGGCATCGGCCGGCTTGCCCTGCAGGAGGTTGTCGATGGCGATCCAGGGGTCTTCGAGGTTGGCGATGAAATTGCCGAAACCGGTCCGGGCAACGTCCGGCAGCACGAACTGGTAAGCCTGCGCCACCGGCTTGACGACCGCCTTGTCGACCTGCTCGTTGAAGCTGAACATCGCCCGGTTGTAGCCCTCGAGCGGATCAGAGGGGTTGCCGGTCGTGGCACAGCCGCCAAGCAGGAGCGCCGACAGGCTGATGGCAACCAGCGGCCGATGCAGAGAGGCAGGAAAGTCGGGGACTCTGGCGTTCATGTCGTCGTTCTCCAGCGTTGTTCCGTGGTGTTACTGCGCAGTCGGCTCAGCCGCCTTGTCGAACAGGAACTGGCCGATCAGTTTTTCCAGCACCACGGCGGATTGCGTGATCATCACACGGTCACCATCCTTAAGCGGCTCGACATCGGCGCCCGCATCGAGACCCACATATTGTTCGCCAAGCAGGCCGGAAGTGAGGATGGATGCCGAAGTATCCGCCGGAAACTCGAAGCGCCTGTCGATATCCAGCTGCACCACGGCCCGATAACTCTCGGTGTCGAAGCGGACGCCCTGCACGCGGCCGACCAGCACGCCGGCGCTCTTGACCGGCGCACGCACCTTCAGCCCGCCGATGTTGTCGAAGGCGGCTTCCACGCGGTAGCTCTCGCTGCCGTTGATGCCGGAAAAATTGCCGACCTTCATCGCCAGGAAGACCAGCGCGGCAAAGCCGATGGCAACGAAAATGCCGACCCACAGGTCGAGTGCGGTGCGACTCATCATCAACCCCGGAACATGAAAGAGGTAAGTACGAAATCGAGCGCCAGGATGGCCAGCGCCGAAGTCACGACGGTACGGGTGATCGCGCGCGACACGCCTTCGGCAGTGGGCTCGCAGTCATAGCCCTCGAATACCGCGATCAGCGACACCACGATGCCGAAGACAAACGATTTGAGCACGCCGTTCAACACGTCGTGATCGAATTCCACCGCCGCCTGCATCTGCGACCAGAAGGCGCCGTCATCGACACCGATGACGACGACGGTGATCAGCCAGCCGCCGAACACCCCCATCGCCGAGAACAGTGCCGCCAGCAGCGGCATCGACAGCACACCGCCCCAGAAGCGCGGCGCCACCACGCGCGCGATCGGGTTCACCGCCATCATGTCCATCGCCTTCAACTGCTCGGTGGTCTTCATCAGGCCGATCTCGGCGGTAATGGCCGAGCCTGCGCGGCTGGCGAACAGCAGCGCCGCAATCACCGGCCCCAGCTCGCGCAGCAGCGACAGGGCCACCATCACGCCGACCGCGTCGGCCGAGCCGTAGCGCTGCAGGATGTCGTAGCCCTGCAGGCCGAGCACCAGGCCAACGAACAGGCCGGACACACTGATGATCAGCAATGACAGCACGCCGCTGAAATACAGTTCGCGGATCGTCAGGTGGATGCGGGTCAGCGACTGGCCCGAGGCCAGCAGCACCGCGAACATGAAGCGGGTGGCGAAACCCAGGCGCCAGATGCCGTCTATCGTCAGCTTGCCGACATGGCGCAGTCCGGCGACCATGCCGGAGAACAGACCGCTCATGCGCCCCTCCCGCCCAGCAGGCTGTCGATCGGCTCTGCCGGATAATGGAAAGGCACCGGGCCGTCGGCCTCGGCATTGACGAACTGGTGGACGAAAGGATCGGTCGAGGCACGGATCTCGTCCGGCGTGCCTTGCGCGACGATGCGCCCTTCCGACACGAAGTAGATGTAGTCCACGATCTCCAGCGATTCATGCACGTCGTGCGTGACCATCACCGAACTGGCGCCGAGCGCATCGTTCAGGCGGCGGATCAACTGGCCGATGATGCCGAGCGAAATCGGATCCAGCCCGGCGAACGGCTCGTCGTACAGGATCAGCATCGGGTCCAGTGCCACCGCGCGTGCGAGCGCCACCCGCCGCGCCATGCCGCCCGACAGCTCGCCCGGCCGCAACGAAGCGGCACCGCGCAGCCCCACCGCCTGCAGCTTCATCAGCACCAGGTCGCGAATCATCGACGGCGGCAGATCGGTGTGCTCGCGCAGCGGAAAGGCGACGTTGTCGAACACGGTGGCATCGGTGAATAGCGCGCCGAACTGGAACAGCATGCCCATGCGCCGCCGCATCGCGTAGAGCTCGGCCCCGCCGAGCTCGCCGACATTGCGCCCGGCAACCTCCACCAAACCCGAACTCGCCTTCAACTGCCCGCCGATCAGCCTCAGCAAGGTGGTCTTGCCACAGCCGCTGCCGCCCATGATCGCCACCACCTGGCCGCGATGCACCTCCAGGTCGATGCCGCGCAGCACCGACCGTTCGCCATAGGCGAATCGGACGTCGCGAAGGGAAACGAGAGGCGCATCGCGCTCGGCTGCAGGGGCCACGGAAGCAGATTCTTTTGTTCGAGAACCGATCATTCTAGCAGAGGCCGACGTTGCTTCCCGGCAATTTGTCGCAATGCAACAGTCGATTAGCCCGCGCCGGCACAACAGCCAGCTTTCCGCAGCAGCATCAAAAAATGCCATAGGAGTATTTTCTTATGTCATAAATTCATCTAGCATGAATGCATGAACCATCGAGCCGCCACCACCCTCCCGATGATGCCCTTTGCATTCAGCATCCTGCTGGGCGCATGCACGCAGCTCGACGTGCATCAGGCTCCGCAAGGCCATCTCCCCGTCCCACCCATGCCTTCGCCGGCGGCAGGCTCCAAGCTGCCGCCGACGATCACCAGGCCTCCATCGTCAATACCTGCCGAAACTCCGGCACAACCGCTGCCGGCCACATCGACCAGGCGCGAAAAGACCTATTCGATCTCGGTGCACGACATTCCGGTCCACCAGCTGCTGCTGGCGATCGGCCGCGACGCCCGGCTCGATCTCGACCTGCACGGCGGCATCGACGGCCGCGTCACCCTCAATGCCATCGATCAGCCGCTCGGCGAGATCCTCGCCCGCATCGCCCGCCAGGCCCCGATCCGCTACGAGATCGCCGGCAGGCACCTCAGCGTGCGGCCGGACACGCCTTTCCTGCACGGCTACACGCTCGACTACGTCAATCTCAGCCGCAGCATGCGCGGCACCGTCGCCACCAGCACGCAGATCTCCACCAGTTCCAGCAGCGCCGGCAGCCATGGCGACGGCGCCGGCAACACCTCGGTGACCCAGATCGAAACCCGCTCGAGCAACGACTTCTGGCAGTCGATCCAGGCCAACATCCGCGCCATCCTTGACGACGTCTCAGCGGGCCCGTCCCGTTGCGCCGGCAAGAACGACGATTGCCGAGATGGCGACATCATGGTCAACAGGGAGAGCGGCATCGTCATGGTGCGGGCCACGGCCCGCCAGCACGAACAGCTCGCCATCTTCATCGATCAGGTGCAGCGCGCCGCGCGCCGGCAGGTCATGATCGAGGCCACCATCGTCGAGGTCGCACTGGCCGACGGCTACGTCCAGGGCATCGACTGGAGCCGCCTCGGCCTGCCCGGCTGGAACATCAGCCCGCGAAGCAGCGCCGGCAGCGGTGCGCCGACCATCAGCTACGCCTCGGCCAACACCGACTTCAGACTCGAGCTGCTGGAAACCTTCGGTACCGTCAAGGTGCTCTCGAGCCCACGCCTGTCGGTGCTGAACAATCAGACTGCAATGCTCAAGGTGGTCGAGGAATACGTTTATTTCCTCGTCGATGCCACCACCACCGAATACGGCGACAGCGATCGCGAGAAGGTCACCGCGACGACGACGCCCCAATCCGTCTCGGTCGGCATGGTGATGTCGGTGACGCCGCAGATCAGCGCCAGCGGCGAGATCACGCTGAACGTGCGGCCGACCATTTCCGGCATCTCCGGTTTCCGCGACGATCCCAACCCCTCGCTGCGCGACATCCCCAACCGTGTGCCGCAGATACGCACCCGCGAGATCGAATCGATGCTGCGGCTGCGCAGCGGCGAGATCGCCGTGCTCGGCGGCCTGATGGAAGACCGTGTGGACCACGACACCGGCCGCATTCCGCTGCTCGGCGACATCCCGGTATTGGGCGAGCTGTTCACCCGCCGCGACAACGCCGTGCGCCGCACCGAACTGCTGATCTTCCTGCGGCCATTGCTGATCGACGACCCGAGCACCAGCGGAGACTACGCCGGCTATGCCGGCCAGCTTCCCGGGCCGGACTTCCTCGTCTCCCGGCCCTCGCCCGGCCAGCGCAACTTCCCGTCGGTACCGATGCGCCCGCTGCTGGTGCCGAGCCACGACGCCAGCGAAACGGAGCACCGTCCATGAACGCCGCCCTGCCGATCGGCCAGGTACTGCTTGGCGCCCGTCTGATCGGCGCCGACCAGTTACGCATCGCGCTGCACGAACAGCAGCAGCGCAAACGCCCGCTCGGCCAGGTTCTGGTCGAGCTCGGCTTCGTCAGCGACACTGCACTGCGCGACGCTCTCGCCACCCATTGCGGCCACCCCAGCGTCGATCTTGCCAACATCATCCCCGATCCTGCTGCGCTGTCGCTCGTTCCCCAACCCCTCGCCAGGCGGCACAAGCTGCTGCCCCTCGAATACCGCGCAGCCGAACGCACCCTGGTCGTCGCCATCGCCGACGCCAACAACCTCATGGCGCTCGACCGTCTGCGCGCCGAACTCGGCGCCGGCATCCGTCTCGAGTTGCGGGTCGCCGCCGACGTGCAGCTCGAACGCGCCATCGAGCGCCATTATGGCCAGGCCATAACGATTGACGACATCGTGCGCGAAATCGAGCAGCGCAGCTCCCGCCATGCCTCTGCAGGCGGCCGCGACGACGGCCCGGCCGTGGTGCGCCTGGTCAACGCGATGCTGGCCGAAGCCGTCGCCAACCGTGCCTCCGACCTTCATTTCGAACCCGAGGCCGGCTATCTGCGCATCCGCCAGCGCATCGACGGCACGCTGCGCCAGGTCCGCGCCCTGCACAAATCCTTCTGGCCCGAGCTGGCAGTGCGCCTCAAGGTCATGGCCGGACTCGACATCGCCGAATCGCGCAGTCCTCAGGACGGCCGCATCTCGCTGGCCGTTGCCGGGAGGCCGATCGACTTCCGCGTCGCCACCCAGCCCACACTGCACGGCGAGAACATCGTGCTGCGCATCCTGGACCGCGAGAAAGGCATCGTCCCGCTCGATGCACTCGGCCTCGGCAGCACCCAGCGCGACACGCTCGACCTCATGCTGTCCCGCCCGGAAGGGCTGATCCTCGTCACCGGCCCCACCGGCAGCGGCAAGACGACGACGCTGTATTCGGTCCTCAACCACCTCAACACCGAAGCCGTCAACATCATGACGCTGGAGGATCCGGTGGAATACCCGCTCGCCCAGATCCGCCAGACCCCCATCGGCGATGCCACCCGCCTCGGCTTCGCCGACGGTGTCCGCGCACTGCTGCGCCAGGACCCGGACATCCTGCTGATCGGCGAGATCCGCGATGCCGACACGGCGCAGATGGCGCTGCGCGCCGCGCTCACCGGCCATCAGGTATTCGCCACCCTGCACGCAAACTCCGCCCTCGGCGCCATCCCGCGCCTGCTCGACATCGGCCTGCGCGCCGACCTGCTGGCCGGCAATCTGTCGGGCATCATCGCCCAGCGCCTGGTGCGCCGGCTGTGCCCGCACTGCCGGCTCGAAACCACCGCATCTCCTGCCGAATGCCGTCGGCTCGGCCTGCCTGCCGAACAGGCTCCACTGCTGTTCTCCCCGTCCGGCTGCGCCGAATGCGAGTTTCGCGGCTTCCGCGGCCGTATCGCGATCATGGAACTGCTCCATATCGACGAGGAACTCGACGAGCAGATCGGCGCCGGCGCCCGTACCGGCATGCTGAGAGCCCTGCTGCGCCGCCGCGGCCACGCCGGCCTCGCCGACGACGGCCTGCGCCGGGTACTCGACGGCAGCACTTCGCTGGACGAACTGGCCCGCGTCGTCGCTCTCGACGGCCTCGGTGCCGAACGGGAGCACACGGCATGAGAACCTTCAGCTATCGCGCGATGGACACTGACGGCCGACTGCTGCGCGGCAGCCTGGACGCAGCCGATCTCAACGACCTCGAGTGCCGGCTGCGGGAACGAGGCCTCTCCTTCATCAACGGCGAAGCCAGATTCAACTTCGGCTTGCCGGGCAGCAGGCGGATACCCCGCCGCGAGTTGATCCACTTCTGCTTCCATCTCGAGCAGCTGCTGGCGGCCGGCGTGCCGCCGTTCGAAAGCCTCGCCGCACTGCGCGACGCCACCGCCCATCCGCGCATGCGCACCGCAGTCATCACCCTGCTTGCCGACATCGAGCGCGGCCAGCCGCTGTCCGCTGCCGCCGCCCGCCAGCCCGGCGTATTTCCCCCCGCCACCGTCGCCCTGCTGCATGCCGGTGAGCAGGCCGGCCGCCTGCCCGAAACCATCCGCGACATCGGCGCCGCGCTCGAACATGAAGAGGAGCTTGCCAATTACGCCCGCCGCATCGCCATCTATCCGGCCATCGTCGCCAGCCTGATGCTGCTCGCCGTGACCGTTGCCCTGGTCCACGTCGTCCCCGAACTGGAAAAACTGTTCCACAGCAGCGGCCAGGCCTTGCCACTGCAGACGCGGCTGCTGATCGGACTGTCGCACGCGGTGACACAAGCCGGCTGGCTGCTGCCAGGCATCGCCGTCCTGGCCGTGGCCGGCACGCGCTGGTTCCTGGCAAGCTCCGACACTGCCCGGACCCGCCTGCACCACCTGCTGCTGAGGCTCCCCGTCGTCGGCGAAATCCTGACCAAACTCGCGCTTGCCCGCTTCGCCGGCGTACTCGCAACGCTCTACAGCGCCGGCATAACGATCATCGACGCTCTGCGCATCACTCAGGACATCACCGGCAATCTCGCCCTGCGCAAGGCGCTGCGCAGGGCGACCGAGCGAATCGAGCAAGGCCATGCGGTATCCGCCGCATTCGAAGCAACCGGCCTGTTCCCGTCGCTGGTCGAACGCATGCTCGGAGTGGGCGAACAGACCGGCGGCCTGGACCGCGCCCTCGGCAATATCGCCACCCTCTACCGGCGCGACGTCGCCAATGCCACCGGCCGCCTGCAGGCCGCAATCGAACCGCTGCTGACAGTGACGATGGGCGTATTGCTGCTGTGGATCGCCAGCGCAGTACTCGGCCCCATCTACGACATCATCACCCATCTTCCAGTATGAGCCAGCCATGCCAAGCCTGGTCCTGCTCCGCATCGACGCACTCGGCCTGGAAGCATTCCAGGGCGGCGGGCACCCGCCGGCCGGCCTCGCCAGCTTCGCCGCCGGCGAGCGAAGCGCTTTCATCGACTGGCTCCGAAGCCAGCCCCGCAAAGCACGCTACCGCCTCCTGGTCGATCTTGCCGACGAAAGCCACGAAACCGAAACCCTGCCACGCACCCGCGGTGCCGATCGCCGCGCCCTGACAGGGCGCCGCCTTGCAGCCTGGTATCCGCAAGCCTGCTATGCCAGGGCCGACACCCTGCACATCGACCGCAAGGCAAATACCGAACTCATCCTCTTCAGCGGCCTCGCCCGGCCTGCCGGCGTCGATGTCTGGACGAGCGCACTGCGCGACGCTGGATGCGGCTGCGAGCGGCTGGTGCCGGCCAGCGAACTGATCGCCCATGCGTTGCGCGGCGCCGCCCGGTTGATCGTCAGCCACAGCCGCGCCGGCATGCGCCTGACGCTGGTCGATGGGCACATCGCGCGGCTGTCACGGCTGGTGGAAAGCAGCAGCAACGGCCCAGACCGTGCCGGATGGCAGCACGAAATCGAACGCACGCTGCACTACGCCAACAGCCTGCAGCTGCAGACCGGTGAACATCCCGCCGGCAGCCTCCAGATCGCCGTGCTTTCCGCCGGGCCGACCCGCGGGGCCGAAGCGAAACTCCAGGCGCTCGACCTGTCCAGACATGACTTCCATGAAACCGGCATGGCATTCACCGACAGCAGCGAACTGCTGCTGAACTGGCTGGCACGCGCCCCGCGCAAACTCGGCTGGCCCGGACTCTCGCCGGACGCACACCCCATTTCGCGCCATGCCCGCAGCCTGGCGCTCGGCACAGGTCTGCTGCTGTCTGCCGGCGGCACGGGCATGGCGGGCATGCACTGGCTGGCGGCGGAAGAAGCCCACGAACACCACGCCGCGCTGCAACGCGAGACGGCCCGCCTCCAGCACGACCTGACCGAGCTGGCAGCCATCCACGCCGGGCTCGACGCACCGCCAGCCCAGATCATCGACACCGTGAAGCAGGTCGCCCAGGAACAGTCCTCAGCCATCCTGCCGCTGGCCGTTCTCCGCCCGATCGCGGACATCCTCGACCAGACACCCGGCCTCACGCTCAAGACCCTGGACTGGTCTCCCGCGCCGGCAGACACCGGCTCCCATCTAGTCAATGTCAGGCTGAGCTTCGCCGCAGATGCCCCGGACAGCCACGCCGGGCGCACAGCGGTCGATGCTTTCGTCGCCCTGCTTGGCAGACGAGGCGCACGGCACCTCGCCACGCAGCGCGATCCTGCTGGCGATACGCACATCGAACTGCTGCTGGAGCCGCAGCGATGAAAACCATGGCGACCATCCTCGAGCCCCGCAACGCTGCTGTGCTGCTTGTCCTCGCACTCGCGATAGCCGGCGTCGCCGCCTTCATCGGCACGGCTAGCATGCGCGACGACGCCCTGGCAAGGCTGTCGGCGGCGCAGCGCCAGCATGCCCGTCTCCGCAGCGAACTGGAGGCACTGCAGCAGCTGCAGCCCGCACTCGATGCCGCACTCGGACACTGGAACACCCTCGCCGCGCTCGGCGCGATGCAGCCGCCCAGCCCGGGCATATGGGCAGCCCAGGCCTCCCGTGGCCTCGAACGCCAAGGTGTTGCCAGCAAGGAGCTGCACTTCGCGCCTCCCCGGCCGGCAGCCGGCGGGACGGACCCGAACGGACCCCGTATCCTCCTCCATGGCCTGGACATCGATGCGCCGCTGCAACACGAAGGCCGGCTACCGGCGCTGATCGCCGCGCTGGCCACTACTCCCGGCGCCGTGGTTCTGCCCCGCAGCTGCACGCTGACCCGCCTGGATGCAGCTACCGCCGGACAGGTGCATGCCCGCTGCCGGCTCGACTGGCTGACGATTTCACTGCCATCCGGAGCGAACGCAAGATGATGCCGCCCCGGCTTCCACCTGCTCTGCGCAAACGCCCCACGCACCGATCGAGCCTCCGCCTGCTCGTGCTAATCGCCTGCACGCCGCTGGTGCAGGCCTGGAGCGCATCACACACGCCCACCGATACCTCCGGGGATTCCCACGCCGATGCTGCCTTCGGCCGCCTGTTCTTCACCCCCGCCGAACGCCGCATGCTGGACCTGCCGCCGCCACCGCCGCCGCCTCCCAGACCCGTCAGGCCGGCAAGCCCTCCGGCCGCGCCGCCCCAGCGCATCGACGGTTTTCTGCGCCACTCGAGCGGTGAAACGATTCTGTGGCTGGACGGACAACCCGGCCCCCTGCCGGCAGGCCTGCGCACCGCGCCCTTCCCGGCCCTGGAACTGATTCCCGCGCACGATCCCCGCCAACGGCTGCGCACCGGCGACCGCTGGCAAGGGGGTGCCGACCCGCATCGTGCTTCGGCAGAAGCCATGGCCGACGTCCAGCCCGCGAGGCAGCCGGAATGAAGCCCGCCGGACATGGCCTGGTTGCCGCCCTTGCGCTCGCTGCCCTGCTCGGCGCAGGCGGACTGCTCGCCCAGGGCGAGCTCGAGGCCCGATTCCGCACCCGTGCCCAGGCTCGCAGCATCGCAGCGCTCTCGCAGGCGCGCGAAGCCCTGCTCGGCTATGCGATCAGCTATGACGAAAGCCATGCGGGCCAGGGCCAGGGCTACCTGCCCTGCCCGGACAGCGGCAACACCGGCTCGACGGCGCTCGGCGCCTGCGCCTCGCGCGGTGTCGCCGCAATCGGCCGCCTGCCATGGCGGACCCTGGCCTTGCCGCAACTGCAGGACGGCTGGGGCGAATGCCTGTGGTATGCGGTGTCCGGCAGCGTCAAGCACAATCCGAAGGCGCTATCGCTAAACTGGGACAGCCCGGGGCAGTTCAGGCTGTGGCGAGGCGACGGCCACCCCCTGCCCGCCGCGTCGCAGGACGAACTCGCCGTTGCGGTGATCTTCGCTCCGGGACCTCCGCTCGACGGCCAGCATCGCCACGGCGCGAGCCACACCCCTTGCACGAGCGGCGCCTCCACAGGCGAGACCGGTGATTTCATCGAAGCGGACAGCGGCCTGTCATCCATTGCGGTGTCCGACGTCCGTCAGGGACAGGTTGGCAGCACTACGCGCAACGACCTCATCGCCTGGCTGGGCATCGATGACATCTACGACGCACTGCGCCGGCGCAGCGACTTTGCCGCCCGCATCGACCGCATCGGCAGCACCGCCGCAGCCCACCTGGCTTCGCGGCTCACCGACGCGGACTTCGTTGCCCGCCATCTGCACGAGACGCCACATGGCAGCCTGCTGACGGGTCCGCTCCCAGGCGCAGCGGAACTCGGAATTGCCGCTCCCGCCGACTCCGCCCACGACAACTGGCGGGACCAGTTCCATGTCGCCCTGTGCAAGGACGGCAGCACCTGCATCACCGTCATCGCCCCGGATGCGCCGCACACCGGAACCTGCCGCGCCGTACTGCTGTTCGGCGGCGAAAGGATCCGCACGGGCGATCGGCGCCAGCGGCGCAGCACACCCGCCGAACGGGCCGATGTCGCGCAATACCTCGAAGACGACAACCCTCGCCATTTCGCCCTCGGCATTGCGGAATTCCACGGCATCGCCGCATTCCGCGTCACCGATCCACTCCGCCCCGCCAGCCAGGATGTCGTCCGATGCCTGACTTGAGAGCCCCCACCCGCTTCAGTACCGCCACGCGCCCATCCGCGGCCGAGGCGCGTCCACGCCGGGAGGCCGGCTTCACGCTGGCCGAACTCGCCGTCGTGCTGATCATCCTCGCGCTGCTTTCCGGCAGCATGCTGGTACCGCTCGCCAGCCGCATCGAAGCCCGCGACCGCCAGGCGACGCTCGACCGCCTGCGCGACATCCAGCAGGCACTGACCGGCTTTGCCATCATCCACGGCCGCCTGCCCTGCCCCAGCATAGAGCCAGACCCGGCTCACCCCGATTACGGCCAGGAAGCGCCACCGCCATGCAACACCGCTGCCGAGGGGCTGTTGCCGTGGCGCACCCTTGGCATGCCCGCCACCGACGCCTGGGGCAGCGAACGCACGGCCATCGACGCGCCCTGGCAAGGCCACTGGCGCTATCGCGCGGATCGCAACTTCACCGACCAGCTCATCTCTGCCGCAACTGTGCCGGCCAGCAACCTCCAGATCCATGCGCACGACGGCCGCCGCATCACGGTCAGCGACTCCCAGGCCGTCGCGATCGTTTTCTCGATCGGCGCCAATCGCCACGCCGATGGCCGCAATGCCATCTATTCCGCCACCAATCCCGGATACCAGGCCGGCGAACCGACAGCCGATTTCGACGACATGCTGGTCTGGATCGGGCGTCCGCTGCTGATCGCCCGTCTCGCCCAGGCCGGCCGCCTGTAAGGCGGCACCGGTCAAGCGGCACCTTGCTCCACCCACCCACGCGACAGGAGGCGACAACGATGAAAACCCATCAAACCGGATTCACGCTGGTCGAAATAGCCGTCGTACTGCTCATCATTGGCCTGCTCCTGGGCGGCGTCCTCAAGGGCCAGGAGTTGATCGACAGCGCCAAGGTCAAGAATCTCGCACAGGACTTCCGCAGCCTGCCGACCCTGGTCCATGCCTACCAGGACCGCTTCCGCGCATTGCCGGGCGACGATGCCAGCGCCCGCCTTCATCTTTGCCCCGGCGGAGACGAGTGCACCAGCCCGGGCAACGGCAATGGCCTGATCGACGGCAACTGGGACGACACCGGCGCCAGCGACTCCTTCCGCTTCTGGCAACACGTTCGCCTCGCCGGCTTCGCCACCGGCAGCAGCGACACGGCCAACCCGGACTATCTCCCGCGCAATGCCGTGGGCGGCCGTCTCGGCGTGCAGCGCGGCGGCAGCCTGCTCGGCATCCGGGGCAGCATCCTGACCTGCTCCAGCGGCATCCCGGGCAAACTCGTGCGCCAGCTCGACCTGGCGCTGGACGACGGCAATCCGGCGGAAGGCTCGATGCGTGCGGGACTCGACGACGGCAGCGGCTCGCTCACCCCCGTTTCGGGCTCGACGCCACTGGACGACGGCACCAGCTACACCGTCTGCGCGAGCCTCTGAGGCGCTGGCGCCTGACCGGAACGGAGGGCCCGGCCTGGCTTCCCGGGCCCTCTGCGAACCCACCGACTGTTATACAATTGCGGGCCACCGTCGGCACTGCGCCATACCGGCGGAGTCCGCAACCGACCCAGGTAAAAGCCCCTCCCGATGACCGAAGCCGCAGACAGCCCCACGCTCGCGCTTGCCCGCCGCGTGCTCCGAATCGAAGCCGCCGCCGTCGCCGCGCTCGCCGACCGCCTCGGCACGGCTTTCGAACACGCCGTCCAGCTCATCCTGCAGCGGCGCGGACGCGTCATCGTCACCGGCATCGGCAAATCGGGGCACATCGCACGCAAGATCGCCGCCACGCTCGCCAGCACCGGCACGCCCGCCTACTTCGTCCACGCGGCCGAAGCCGCGCATGGCGACATGGGCATGATCACACCCGAAGACGTCGTCATCGCACTGTCGAACTCGGGCACCAGCGAGGAAGTGCTGACCATCGTGCCGCTGGTCAAGCGCCAGAGCGCCCAATTGATCTCGATCACCGGCCGCCCGGAATCGCCGCTGGCACAGCAGGCCGACATCCATCTCGAAGCCATCGTCGCCGAGGAAGCCTGTCCGCTCAACCTCGCCCCCACGGCCAGCACCACCGCCGCGCTGGCGCTGGGCGATGCGCTGGCCGTGGCCCTGCTCGACGCGCGCGGCTTCGGCGCCGACGACTTCGCCCGCTCCCATCCGGGCGGCGCCCTCGGCCGCCGCCTGCTGACCCACGTCGGCGACGTCATGCGCCCGGCCGAAGCCGTACCCATGGTCGCAAGCGATGCGCCGCTGACCCAGGCCCTGCTGGCGATGACCGCGGGCGGCATGGGCATGACCGCGGTGTGCGACGCGGATTCGCGCCCGATCGGCATCTTCACCGACGGCGACCTGCGCCGCGCGCTGGAAAAGGGCTGCGACGTGCGCAGCACCAAGCTGACCGACGTGATGACGCGCAATCCGCGCTCGATCGGCCCTGAGGCGCTCGCAGCCGAAGCGGCGGAGCTGATGGAGCGCATGCGGATCAGCCAGTTGCTGGTGCTGGATGCGAAAGGCGGCCTCGTCGGCGCGCTCACCACCCACGACCTCATGCAGGCCAAGGTAATCTGAGTGGTCAACAGCTATCGCATATACCCCATCATCATGCTCGCGCTGCTGGCCGGCGCCTCGTTGTGGCTGGAACGCATCACCCGCGTCGATGAGCCTGCCGCCGCAGCGGCGGAACAGACCGGGCCGGATTTCACCGCCGAACATACCCGCGTGGTCGGCTATGGCGCGAACGGCGTACAGCGCTACGAGCTGTTCGCCGACCGCCTCACCCACTTCCCGCAGGGCGACATCACCCGGCTCGACATGCCGCGCCTGCGCATGATCAACGAAGGCCGCGAGACGCACATCACTGCCCGGCATGCCGAAGTCTCGCCGGGCGGCGAACAGGTCGACATGCAGGGCGAGGTGCGCGTACGCCGCCCTGCGGTGGCGAATGATCCCGCCCTGGCGCTCGACTCCGAGACGCTCACCGTATGGCCCGACAGCCATCGGGCGCTCACCGACTCCCCCGTGCAGCTGACGCGCGGCACCACCCGTGCGGACGCACAGGGCATGCGCGCCGACAACCTGTTCGGCACGCTCCAACTCATCGGCCAGGTGCACGTCAACATGCCGCGCCGCCAAGGACCCGCTTCATGAACACCCCGACTTTCCGCTCCCTGATTCCGCTGTGCTTCCTTGTCCTGGCTGCCGTAGCCAGGCCCGCCCTGGCCGAAAGCGCCGACCGCCAGCAGCCGGTCAACATCGAGGCCGACCGCATGACGGTCAACGACCGCAACAAGGTGCACGTGTTCGAAGGCAACGTGGTCCTGACCCAGGGCACCCTGCTGATCAAGGGCGACAAGCTGGTCGTCACCCAGGACGCCGCTGGCTTCCAGAACGGCGTCGCCACCGCGGACGGCAGCAAGCTCGCCACTTTCCGCCAAAGGCGCGAAGGCACCAGCGAATACGTCAACGGCGAAGCTGAACGCATCGAGTACGACAGCCGCAACGAGAAGGCACGGCTGTTCAACCGTGCGCGCGTCACCAGCGGTGGCGACGAAGTCCGCGGCGCCTACATCGAATACGATGCCATCACCGAGAACTATCTCGCCAAGAATGCACCGGGCGGCAAGCCGAGCGGCGACGGGCGCGTGCGCGCGGTCATCCAGCCCAAGAACGATAGCAAGCCGGCCTCTCAACCGTAAGCCGGCACCTTCCACCTGCCTGGAGACAGCATGAATCACGAACTCATCCTCACCGAAACCCGTGGCCGCGTCGGCCTGATCACCCTCAACCGGCCCAAGGCCCTGAATGCACTGAACGACCAGGTGATGGACGAAATCGGCGCCGCCCTCGACGTCTTCGAAGCGGACGAAGGCATTGGTGCGATCGTCATCACCGGCTCCGACAAGGCTTTCGCCGCGGGCGCCGACATCGGCGCGATGGCGAGCTACTCCTACATGGACGCCTACAAGGGCGACTACATCACCCGCAACTGGGAACGCGTCAAGACCTGCCGCAAGCCGATCATCGCCGCGGTCGCCGGCTTCGCCCTCGGTGGCGGCTGCGAGCTGGCGATGACCTGCGACATCATCATCGCCGCCGATACTGCCCGCTTCGGCCAGCCCGAAATCAAGCTCGGCATCCTGCCCGGCGCCGGCGGCACCCAGCGCCTGCCGCGCGCGGTCGGCAAGGCCAAGGCCATGGACCTCTGCCTGACCGCACGCTTCATGGACGCCACCGAAGCCGAAAAGGCCGGCCTGGTGTCCCGCGTCGTGCCCGCCGACAAACTGCTGGAAGAAGCCCTGGCAGCCGCCGAAACCATCGCCGGCTTCTCGCTGCCGGTCGTCATGATGATCAAGGAATCGGTCAACCGCGCCTTCGAGAGCAGCCTCAGCGAAGGTCTGCTGTTCGAGCGCCGCGTGTTCCATTCCACCTTCGCGCTCAACGACCAGAAGGAAGGCATGGCTGCGTTCGTCGAGAAGCGCAAGCCCAGCTTCAAGCACGACTGAAGTCCGCTGACCGCAACGCAGCAAAACATGCGACCGCCTCCGGGCGGTCGCTTCACGTTCACGCCCTGCCGACGACCTCAAACAGCCGGAAGCTTCCCCTTCCCGCCGTCATGCTCACGTAAGCTTGCTACGGCATGATGCTGCCCCGGGCCACCGGCAGCTGGACAGCCGCCGATGGCGATAGATGAAGGTTATCGGATCACCATTGTGCAATGCACAAAATACTGCTTGACAGGGGAAATGGCATCCCTATAATTCAGTCCATGCTGCAACGCAACATCGCGGCACTGAAGAAAGTCCGATGTTTCTGCATGACCCAATTTTTATCAGGAGATCTCCATGTCCAACTTCGTCACCCCCGAGCAATTCGCCGCCGCCAACAAAGCCAACGTCGAAACCCTGCTGACCCTGGCCAACGCCGCTTTCGCCAGCGCCGAGCGCCTGGCCGCCCTGAACCTGAACACCGCCCGTTCGATCCTGGAAGACGGCGTTGCCAACACCAAGGCTCTGCTGGCCGTCAAGGACGTGCAAGAACTGGTCAACCTGCAAGCTTCGCTGGCTCAGCCGATCGTCGAGAAGGCCGTTGCCTACGCCCGTAGCGTCTACGAAATCACCTCGCAAAGCCAGGAAGAAGTCTCGAAGGTCTTCGAAGGCCAGGTCGCCGAGCTGAACAAGGGTGTTGCTTCCGCTCTGGACAAGGCTGCCAAGTCGGCTCCCGCCGGTTCGGACGTCGCCGTCGCCGCCGTCAAGTCGGCCATCGCCGCCGCCAACAGCGCCTACGACAGCATGAGCAAGGCTGCCAAGCAAGTCGCCGAAATCGCCGAAGCCAACGTGGCCGCCGCGACCAACGCCACCGTCAAGGCCGTGAGCACCACCGCCAAGACCGCTGCCAAGAAGGCTGCCTAAGCTTCTCCGGCAACAAAAGCTGCAACGAAACGGCCCCGCGATGCGGGGCCGTTTTGCGTTGACCGCAAGTTTTGCGCGCTCTACCGGTTTGATCCCCAACTGCGGCTTGGCCGCGAATAGAGTGGGTCGTCGCGGCTAGGCGCCCGGCTAAAGCCGCTCCTACGAGAAGCAGCGCGACCTATCAGTAGCGCAACGGTACGCGGGGAATGCGGTCCCATCGATACAGGCCTGACTACATCGACGGCTGCTCCCAGGGGGCCTTCGGCTTCCGTAGGAACAACTTTAGCCGCGAATCTTTCATGCAGAAGCCACTTTCAAGGCTCACTGCTCAGGCGCACGCTCATCCGCATAGTGGTGAGGAAACAGCCGCCGCATCTCGGCCTCGATCCAGGCCTCGGCCTGTTTGTGGATCTCGTCGGCCTTGACGCCCTTGACCTCGATCACCGGACCGATGCTGACGATGATCTCGCCCGGCCGTTTGATGAAGGCATTGCGCGGCCAGAACTCGCCGGCGTTGTGCGCCACCGGCACCACCGGCACACCGGCGCGCTTGGCCAGGATGGCGCCACCCGGCTTGTAGCGGCCCGTCGTTCCCGGCGCCACACGGGTGCCTTCGGGGAAGACCACGACCCACAAGCCTTCCTTGAGGCGCTCGCGGCCCTGCTCCACCACCTGGGCCAGCGCATCCTTGCCCGCCGCGCGGTCGATGGCGATGCCGGGAATGCTCGCCATGCCCCAGCCGAAGAACGGCACTTTCAGCACTTCCTTCTTCAGCACGTAGCACAACGGTGGAAATATCTGCTGCAGCGCGATCGTCTCCCAAGCCGACTGGTGCTTGGACAACACCACCGCCGGCCCCGCGGGCATGTTCTCGGCGCCGACGATGCGGTAGCGGATGCCCAGCACGTGCTTGATGATCCACATCATGATCGGCACCCAGGTCGTGATCAGGCGGTGACGCGTCATCGGCGGCAGCCAGAAGATCATGATTGCGAAAAGCGCGTACGGGATCGTGACCAGGGCAAGCAGGATGGCGAAGACGAAGGAGCGGATCAGATGCACGGTCGGGACTCTGGAAATGGCCCCGCCGGACGACGCGCCGGCGGGCGGTTCGGGAGGGATCGTCAGCGCGAAGACGTCAGTTCGGTGGCCACGGCGTCGAGGTCGGGGAAAATCCGGGTGCCAGGCGGCAGATCCGGACTCTCGCGTGTCGCCTCACCCTTGCCGGTCAACACCAGATAGGGTTCGCAGCCGACGCTGACGCCCGCCTGCAGGTCGCGCAGGCTGTCGCCCACGGCCGGCACGCCGTTAAGGTCGGCATTGAAGCGCTCGGCGATCTGCAGGAACAGGCCGGGCCTCGGCTTGCGGCATTCGCAAGGCGAATCGGCGGCATGGGGGCAGAAGAAGATCGCATCCAGCCGCCCGCCCACCTGAGCCAGGCTGCGCACCATCTTGTCGTTGATGGCGTTGAGCGTGTCCATGCCGAACAGGCCGCGGCCGACGCCAGACTGGTTCGAGGCCACCACCACCCGCCAGCCCCACTGGTTGAGGCGGGCGATGGCTTCGAGCGAGCCCGGAATCGGCTTCCACTCCTCGGGCGACTTTATGAACTGGTCCGAATCGACGTTGATGACGCCGTCGCGGTCGAGGATGATGAGCTTCATCGGCATGGCGGGCGCTCCCTGTTGGAAATCAGGCGGACAGGCGCGAGATGTCCGCCACCTGGTTCATCAGCCCGGCAAGCCGGGCCAGCAGGGCAAGGCGGTTCTGGCGCGTCAGCGGCTCCTCGGCCATCACCATGACGTCCTCGAAGAACCGGTCGACCGCGCCGCGCAGGCCGGCGAGCACGCGCAGCGCCTCGGTGTAGTCCTCGTTGGCGACGTGCGAACGCACCAGCGGGGCGACTTCGACCACGCGATGGAACAGCGCCTTCTCGGCCTCTTCCTGCAGCAGCGCGATGTCCGGCTCGCCCAATTCGCCTTCGGCCTTCTTCAGGATGTTGACGATGCGCTTGTTGGCGGCAGCCAGGGCGTCGGCTTCGGACAGCGCACGGAAGGCCTCCACCGCCGCCAGCTTGGCCGGCACCAGGTCGATGCGGGCCGGACGGAGCGCCAGCACGGCATCGATCACCGCGCCGTCGCGGCCGCTGTCGCGCAGCAGGTTCTTCAGCCGCTCGAACATGAAGTCCTGCAACTGCGCGGCGAAGCCTTCGGCAGTCAGCAGGCCGGGCTTGAAGCCGGCGGCGGCGGTATCGATGAGCCAGGGCAGCTCGAGCGGCAGCGGCGTTTCCATCAGGATGCGCAGCACGCCGAGCGCGGCGCGGCGCAGCGCGAAGGGGTCGCGGTCGCCGGTCGGCACCATGCCGATGCCGAAGAAACCGACCAGCGCGTCGAGCTTGTCGGCCAGCGCCACGGCGGCGGCGACGTTGCCGGCCGGCAGCGCGTCGCCGGCGAAGCGCGGCTGGTAGTGGGCCTGGATGGCGTCGGCGACGACTTCACCCTCGCCGTCGGCCAGCGCATAGTAGCGGCCCATGATGCCCTGCAGCTCGGGGAACTCGCCGACCATGTCGGTGACGAGGTCGGCCTTGGCCAGGCGCGCGGCGCGCTTCGCCGCGCTCACGTCGGCCTTCAGTTGCGCGGCGATCGCGCCGGCCAGCGCTTCGAGGCGCTCGACGCGCTCCAGCACGCTGCCGAGCTTGTTGTGATACACCACCGGCGCCAGCCTCGCCAGGCGGGCGGCCAGCGGCTGCTTCTTGTCCTGCTCGAAGAAGAAACGTGCGTCCGACAGCCGCGGGCGCACCACGCGGGCATTGCCGCTGACGATGTTCGACGGATCGGCCACCCGCATGTTGGAGACGATCAGGAAGCGGTGCAGCAGCTTGCCGGCACCGTCGAACAGCGGGAAATACTTCTGGTTGGCGCGCATCGTCAGGATCAGGCATTCCTGCGGCACGGCGAGGAATTCGGCTTCGAACTCACCAACGTAGACGGTCGGATGCTCGACCAGCGCCGCGACCTCGTCCAGCAGGTCGGCGTATTCGCCGAGCAGCGCGCCCTGCTTGGCCGCTTCGGCGAGCAACTGGCGTTCGATGTCGTCGCGGCGCTCGGCGAAGCGCGGGATCACCTTGCCTTCGGCCAGCAGCGTCGGCTCGTAGGCGTCGGCAGTGGCGATGTCGATGTCGCCGCGGCTCATGAAGCGGTGGCCGCGCGTGGTACGGCCCGACTCCAGGTCGAGCACGCGGCCCGGCACCACGTCGGCGCCGTGCAGCATGGTCAGCTTGTGCACCGGACGCACGAAGGTGGCGTCGCCGTCGCCCCAATGCATCACCTTCGGGATCGGCAGCGCCTTGATCGCGTCCTGGACGATGGCGGAGAGCACTTCGGCCAGCTTCGCGCCCGGCACCGTGGCGGTGTGGAACAGCGCCTCGGCCTTGCCGTCCATGCGGCGCTCGAAGCCGGCCACGGCCTCGGCCGGGATGCCCTTGGCTTCCATCTTCTTCAGCAGCGCCGGCGTCGGCTTGCCGTCGGCGTCGAGCGCGACGGACACCGGCATCAGCTTCTCGGTGACTTCCTTCGCCGCCGCTTCGGCGGCCACGTCCGCCACCGTCACGGCGAGGCGGCGCGGGCTGGCGAAGGCGCGGAAAGCCGCATCCGCCGGCGCCAGGCCCTTGGCCTTCAGGCCTTCGGCGATCTTGCCGGCAAAGGTCTCGCCCAGGCGCGGCAGGGCCTTGGGCGGCAGTTCTTCGGTCAGCAGTTCAACGAGCAGGGTCGCGCTGGTCATCACACGCCCTCCTTGCCGGCGTTCAGCATCGGGAAGCCGAGGGCTTCGCGGGATTCGAAATAAGCCTGCGCCACGGCGCGCGACAGGTTGCGGATGCGGCCGATGTAGGCGGCGCGCTCGGTGACCGAAATGGCGCCGCGGGCGTCGAGCAGGTTGAAGGTGTGGGCGGCCTTCAGCACCATCTCGTAGGCCGGCAGCGCCAGGCCGACTTCCATCACGCGCCTGGCTTCGGATTCGTAGTTGGCGAACAGCGAGAACAGGAAGTCGACGTTGCTGTGCTCGAAATTGAAGGTGGATTGCTCCACTTCGTTCTGGTGGTAGACGTCGCCGTAGGTCACCTTGCGGCCGTCGGGCGCGATCGACCACACCAGGTCATAGACGTTCTCGACGCCTTGCAGGTACATCGCCAGGCGCTCGATGCCGTAGGTGATCTCGCCCAGCACCGGCTTGCAGTCCAGCCCGCCGACCTGCTGGAAATAGGTGAACTGGGTGACTTCCATGCCGTCCAGCCACACTTCCCAGCCCAGCCCCCAGGCGCCCAGCGTGGGGTTCTCCCAGTCGTCCTCGACGAAGCGGATGTCGTGCACCATCGGGTCGATGCCCAGCGCGCGCAGCGAATCCAGGTACAGCTCCTGGATGTCCAGCGGCGACGGCTTCAGCACCACCTGGAACTGGTAGTAGTGCTGCAGGCGGTTGGGGTTCTCGCCGTAGCGGCCGTCCTTGGGCCGGCGCGAAGGCTGCACGTAGGCGGCATTCCACGGCTCCGGGCCGATCGCGCGCAGGAAGGTGGCGGTGTGGCTGGTGCCGGCGCCGACCTCGAGGTCGTAGGGCTGCAGCAGCACGCAGCCGCGTTCGCCCCAGAAATGCTGGAGCGTGAGAATGACTTGCTGGAAGGTGGGTTTCTGAACGGACATGGCGCCTTGATCGGTGGGGGGCGGCAAAGGCCGCACGAAGAACGCAAAGTCCGGAATTTTACTGGGATTCCGGCCTCAGGGGCGCACTGCTGACCGCTGCATGGACATCCCGGCCGATATTTCTATCCACTCCGGCCAAGCCCTCCGTGGTTCATGAACGCCGGAAGAGCCTCATCGCCCACCCCTTGAAGTCCTCCACATAGGTGTACACCACCGGCACCACCAGCAGGCTGAGCACGGTCGAGGTGATCAGGCCGCCGATGACCGCGATCGCCATCGGCGAGCGGAAGCTGCCGTCGGTGGCGCTGGAGCCGATCGCGATCGGCAGCATGCCGGCGCCCATCGCGATCGTGGTCATGACGATCGGGCGGGCGCGCTTGCGGCAGGCGTCGATCAGCGCTTCGGCGCGCGACAGGCCGTGGTCGCGGTAGGCGACGATGGCGTATTCGACGAGCAGGATGGAGTTCTTGGTGGCGATGCCCATCAGCATGATCAGGCCGATCAGCGAAGGCATCGAGAAACTCTTCTGTGCCGCCAGCAGCGCGACGAAGGCGCCGCCGAGCGACAGCGGCAGCGCCATCAGGATCGTGACCGGATGCAGCAGATCCTTGAACAGCAGCACCAGCACGGTGTAGATGCACAGCACGCCGGTCAGCATCGCCAGGCCGAAGCTGGCGAACAGCTCGCCCATGACTTCGGCATCGCCGATCTCGATGATCCTGACGCCCGGCGGCAGGTTTTGTACCGACGGCAGTTGCGCCACCGCCGTGGTCACCTCGCCCAGCGGCACGCCGGACAGCTCGATCTCGAAATTGATGTTGCGCGAGCGGTCGTAGCGGTCGATCACCGCCGGGCCGCCGGCCACTTCCAGCTTTGCGACCTGGCCGAGCATCACCGGGCCGCGCGAGCCCGGCACGGCGAGGCGTTCGAGCAGGGCCAGGTCCTCGCGCGCGGATTCGTCCAGCCGCACCAGGATCGGCACCTGGCGCTGCGACAGGTTGAGCTTGGCCAGCGCCATGTCGTAGTCGCCGACGGTGGCGACACGCAAGGTGTCGCCGATGGCGCGGCTCGTCACGCCCAGGTCGGCGGCACGGGCGAAGTCCGGCCGCACCGCGATCTCGGGACGGATCAGGCTGGCGGTCGAGGCGATGCTGCCCAGGCCGGGAATGGTTCGCAGGTCGCGCTCGACCGCCAGCGCCGCCGATTGCAGCGCCGCCGCGTCCTCGCCGGACAGCACCAGGATGTATTTCTCGCCCGAGCCTCCCAGCCCGACCTTGCTGCGCACGCCGGGCAGCGTTTCCAGCGCGGCGCGGATATCCCGCTCGATCAGCTGCTTGACCGGCCGCTCGGCGCGCGGCGACAGCAGCACCGTCAGCGTCGCCTTGCGCACTTCGGCGGCGCTCTTGGGGGCGAACGGATCACCGCCGGCGCTGCCGCCGCCAATGGTGGTGTAGATGCTGCGCACATGCTCGACGCCGCCGACCAGTTCGACGGGCCTGCTCGGCCACGTCGAGGGTCTGCGCCAGTGTCACGCCCGGAGGCAGTTCCAGATAGACCTGGGTCTGCGAGTTGTCGTCGGGCGGAATGAAGCCGGTCGGCAGCAACGGGATCAGCAGCACCGAGCCGACGAAAAAAGCCGCTGCGGCCAGCATGGTCAGCGCGCGGTGGCGCAGGCAGCGCTCGGCCCAGCGCGAGTACCAGGCCAGCCAGCGCGGCTCGTCGTGATTGCCGACGATGGGCTTGAGCAGATAGGCCGCCATCATCGGCGTCAGCACCCGCGCCACCACCAGCGAGGCGAACACCGCCAGCGAGGCGGTCCAGCCGAACTGCTTGAAGAACTTGCCCGCGACGCCGCTCATGAAGGCCGTGGGCAGGAACACCGCGATCAGCGTGAAGGTGGTGGCGATCACCGCAAGGCCGATCTCGTCGGCCGCCTCCATCGCCGCCTCGTAGGGCGTCTTGCCCATGCGCAGGTGGCGCACGATGTTCTCGACTTCGACGATCGCGTCATCCACCAGGATGCCGACCACCAGCGACAGCGCCAGCAAGGTGATGACGTTGATCGAGAAACCGAGCAGATACATGCCGAGGAAAGCCGGAATCACCGACAGCGGCAAGGCCACCGCCGACACCAGCGTCGCCCGCCAGTCGCGCAGGAACAGCCACACCACGATCACCGCCAGCGCAGCGCCTTCATACAGCAGCTTCAGCGAGCCGTGGTATTCCTCTTCCACCGGCGCGACGAAGTTGAAGGCCTCGGTGATCTCGACGTCCGGACGGGCCTGGCGCAGTTCGGCCAGCGCTGCCTGCACCGCGGCGCCGACTTCGACCTCGCTCTCGCCGCGGCTGCGCGCGACCTCGAAGCCGACCACCGGCTTGCCGTCGAGCAATGCCGCCGAGCGCCGTTCGGCCACGGTGTCCTCCACCTTCGCCACTTCGCGCAGGCGCAGCGTGCGGCCGCCGCCGAGCGCGAGCTCGATGTCACCCAGCGCCTCGGCATCGGCGACGCTCGCCATCGTGCGCACCGGCTGCTCGCCGTCGCCCAGGTCGGCACGCCCGCCCGCGCTCTCCACCTGCACTTCACGCAGCGTCTGCGACACCTCGGCGGCGGTCACGCCCAGCGCTTCGAGGCGCAGCGGATCGAGCGTGACACGCATCTCGCGCGTGACGCCGCCGACACGGTTGACCGCACCCACGCCGCGCACCGCCAGCAGCTTGCGCGACACTTCGTGGTCGACGAACCACGACAGCGCCTCGTCATCCATGCGCGGCGAGCGGATGGTGAAGGCCAGCACCGGCGTGCCGGCGAGATCGACCTTGTTCACCACCGGATCGCGCAGATCGCCCGGCAGGTCGGCGCGCACGCTGGCGACCGCCGAGCGCACGTCGTCCACCGCCTCCTGCACCGGCTTCTCCAGGCGGAACTCGGCGGTGATCAGCACGCTGCCGTCCTGCACCTTGGTGTAGATGTGCTTGAGCCCGGACTGGGTCGCGATCGAGTCCTCGATCTTGCGCGCGACGTCGTTCTCCAGCTGCGACGGTGTCGCCCCCGGCAGCGCCGCCGACACCGTCACCGTGGGCAGATCGATGTCGGGGAAATTCTGGACCTTCATCGCGCCGAAGGACAGCAGGCCGGCAAAACTGAGCAGCACGAACAGCATCGCCGCCGGAATCGGGTTGCGGATGGACCACGCGGAAACGTTCATCGCCCGTGATCCTCAGCGTGCCGCCGGGGTGCCGGCCACCGGAATGCCGGCCACCGGGGTACCGGCCGTCGCCGCGGCGGCTGGCTGAGCGCCGGCGGAGTCGGCCACGCGCACCAGGTCGCCGTCGTTCAGGAAGCCGGCGCCGGCCACCACCACCCGCACTCCGGCCGCCAAGCCATCGAGAATCTCGACGCGGTCGCCCACGCGCCGGCCGGTGCGCACCTTCAGCTGCGCGACCCGGCTGTCCTCGCCGACGCTGAACACGTAGCTGAAGGCCTCGCGCACCACCACGGCCTGCTGCGGCACGGTCAGCGCCTCGGCCTCGCCCAGCTCGAACTCGCCGCGCGCGAACATGCCCGCCTTCGCCAGCCCGGCATCGGCGCCGCGCGCCGGCAGGTCGACATAGACGAGACCGAAACGCGTCTGCGCATCGACCGTCGGTGCCACCATGCGCAAGCTGCCGCTCAGACGGCTGCCGTCGGCCAGCGTCAGCGCCACCGTCTGGCCAATACGGACGCGGCCGATTTCGGCTTCGGTCAGGCGCGCGCGCCATTCCAGGCGCCCCTTGCGCAGCATGCGGAACAATTCGGTGCCGCTCGCCACCACCGCGCCCACGGTCGCGCTGCGGGCCGAAATCACACCGTCATCCGGCGCCAGCAGGCGGGTGTGGCGCAGGTTCAATTCACGCGCGGCCAGCGTTGCCTTTGCCGAGGCGATGCGCGCGGCCGTGGTCTTTTCCGCGGTCAGGAACTGCATCACCTGCTGTTCGCTCATCGCGCCGCTGGCACGCAGCGCCCGTGCCCGCCCGGCATTGGCTGCAGCCTCGGCCGCGCCGGCCTCGGCCTCGAGCAGCGCCGCCCGCGCCTGCCCGGCTTCGGCACGCGGCATCTCGTCGTCGAACACCGCGAGCACCTGGCCGGCACGCACCACGTCACCGACATCCGCCCGCACCTCGACCAGCCGCTGCCCGCCGATCGCCGCGCCGACGCTGGCTTCCTGCCAGGCGGCGACGTCGCCATTGGCCACCAGCCGCTGCGGCAACAGCATGCGCTCAGGCTGCGCCACACTCACCGTCAGCGCCGGACGCGGCGCGGGCGCTTCCTCACTGGCATTTGCGGCCGAAACGGCGGACGGCGGCACGGCCAGCATCGCGGCCAGTGCGGCCACGGACAGGGCAAAACGGATGGATTTGTCGTTCATCATCTGGACGATGGCGCGGCAGCGCCGGCAAGAGGAGTCATGGGCAGGCCGGGATTATGGCACCAGCCGATCGGTCATCATCCGCGCAGGTGCCCGGCTCGCCGCAGCATAACCAGCGCAAGCAGCAGCGCCACCGCAGCAAGCAGGGCCGGACCGTTGCCGAAGCGGGCATAAGGCGTCATGCCCTCGTAGCCCTGCACGCTGACACGCAGCACACCGCGCTCGAAAGCAGGCAGCAGGTCCGTCACCCGGCCGTCGGGCTGCGCCAGCGCCGTCATGCCGGTATTGGTCGAGCGCAGCATCGGCCGGCCGGTTTCCAGTGCGCGCACGCGGGCGATCTGCAGATGCTGGGGCTGGGCGAAGGAGTCGCCGTACCAGGCCAGGTTCGAGATGTTGAGCATCAGCGTGGCCTGCGGCAGCGCGCGGATGATCTCGGCGCCGAACAGGTCTTCATAGCAGATGTTGAGCGCGATGCGCTGCCCGCCGAGGGCCATCGGCAACTGGTCGGCCGCGCCGCGGGTCTGGTCGGACATCGGGATGCTCGCCAGGCGGTAGAACCAGCCGAACAGCGGCGGCGAGTACTCGCCGAAAGGCACGAGGTGCTGCTTGGCGTAGTGCTGCACCGGAGCGCTGCCGAGGCTGAGCGCGGCGTTGTAGATGCGGCCGGCCTCGTCGCGCCGGAAAACGCCGAGCACCAGATCGCTTCCCGCATCTCTGGCAAAGCCGGCCAGCGCTTCCAGATAGCCTTCGGGCAGCATGTCGAGCAAGGTCGGCAGCGTGGTTTCGGGCAGCACCAGGATGGCCGGAGGATCGGCGCGGCCGAACTCGTCGCGCACCAGGGCGAAATTGTCGCGCAGCACGTCGCCAAAGCGCCCGGCATCCCATTTCAGGCTCTGGTCGAAATTGGTCTGCGCCAATGCGATATCGACAGCTCGGCCAACGGGTACGGTCCAGGCCTGGCCGCGCAAGCCGGCGCCGGCCGCCAGCAGGACCATCAGTACGGCCAGCGCACCGGGCCACCGCCTGGCCGCACTCGTCTTTTTCCACCCCGTCAGAACAGGCAGGGCGGACAGGAAAGCCAGCAAGCCGCCGACACCGTAAACACCGAGCACCGGCAGATAGCCCGCCAGCGGGCTGGGCGGGGTCTGCGAATAGCCGACGGCCAGCCAGGGGAAACCGGTCAGGGCCACCCCGCGCAGCCATTCGGCGAGCAGCCAGAGTGCGCCGAACAGCGCCGCTGCGGAAAGCGCCCCTGCCCTTCGCCAGGCCGGGCCAAGCCGCACGAACACCGCCCCCGCCAGCGCCGGATACAGGGCGAGGTAGGCGCAGAACAGCGCAATCGCCAACCCGGCCAGCGGCGCCGGCATGCCGCCATGGCGGTTGAGCGCGACATACAGCCAGGACACGCCGGCGATGAAGGCGCCCCAGCCCCAGGCAAAACCGATCAGGAAGCCTTCGCGCGGCCCACCGGCGCGCGCCAGCAGCCCCGCCAGCATGGCAAGGCTGAGGAACATCAGCGGAAACCAGCCGAACGGCTCGAACGCCAGCACGCTGGCAGCACCTGCCAGCAGGGCGATTGGCAGGCGGACGCGCATCAGGCTTCCGCCGCGCCGGAGCCGGATGAGGACGATGGTGGCGGAGGCGGCAGCACTTCGACCAATACGCTATGCAGACGCCGGATGTCGGCACGCAGCACCTGGAAGCGCAGGCCCTCCAGTTCGATCACATCGCCACGCTGCGGCAGACGGCCGAAGCGGCGCATCAGCAGGCCACCGACAGTCTCGTATTCGTCGTCGCAGAACCCGGCCGAAAAAGCCTTGTTGAAGTCCTCGATCGCGGTAGTGGCCTTGACGCGGTAGCGGCCGTTGTAGGCCAGGCGGATGTTGTCGCCGCTGTCGTCGAGATCGTGCTCGTCCTCGATCTCGCCGACGATCTGCTCCAGCACGTCCTCGATCGTCACCAGCCCGGCGACGCCGCCGTATTCATCGACGACGATCGCCATGTGGTTGTGGCTGGCGCGGAACTCGCGCAGCAGCACGTTGAGGCGCTTGGATTCGGGAATGAAGACGGCCGGCCGCAACAATCCGCGCAGATCGAACTCGCGTCCGGCGAAATGGCGCAGCAGATCCTTGGCCAGCAGGATGCCGACGATGTCGTCCTTGCCCTCGCCGATCACCGGGAAGCGCGAATGCCCGGTGTCGACGACGAAGCCGGCGATCTCTTCGACCGGGCTGTCGAGGCACACGCAGTCCATCTGCCCGCGCGACACCATGACGTCGTGGGCCTGCATGTCGGACACCTGCAGCGCGCCTTCGATGATCGACAAGGCATCGGCGTCGAGCAGGTCGCGCTCGAAGGAGGCCTGCAGCAGGGCGAGAAGGTCGTCGCGGTCTTCCGGTTCGCGCGACAGCAGCGCGGCGACGCGGTCTATGAATGAAGGTTTTCCGGGACTATCCATGTCGGTGGATGGCGGCTCCGCGGGCGGCACATGCCGGCTTGCCGCCGCCCTGCCTGCGATCAGGCATAGGGGTCGGCGTAGCCGAGGCCTCCGAGGATATCCGTCTCGAGTTTTTCCATGTCCAGGGCTTCGGCCTCGATCTCGTGGTCATGGCCCTGGAGATGCAACATACCATGCACCACCAGATGGGCGAAATGCGCCTCCAGCGTCTTGCCCTGGGCAGCCGCCTCACGTACCACCACCGGTACGCACAGCACGAGGTCGCCCGAAAGCGGGCCGCCAGGCGCCCCATCGGGCAGGCCAGGCATCGCCTCGCCTTCGCCATAGACGAAGGTGAGCACGTTGGTCGCATAGTCCTTGCCGCGGAAAGCGCGGTTCAGTTCGCGGCCCTCGGCCTCGCCCACCAGCCGCACGGTGACCTCGGCATCACGCAGCAGCGCGGCCTGCGCCCAGCGGCGGATGGCATGCTTCTTGGGCGTGGCGGCCTTGTCGGCGCCATCGACGGCTTTCTGCACCTTCATCTTCAGCACCGGCGGCGCATCGCTGCGCGGCGCTGCTGCGGACTGGACAGCTTTGGCAGACTCGAAGGGCTCGGTCCCTTCTCCAGCCTCCTCGACTGCTTCCCAGCCGTGGAGCAGGTCGACACGCAGCGTCAGCACGTTGCTGGCGCTGGGCTGCACGGTCAGCTGCGGCACGGCCTCGTCGCGGCTGCTCTCGGCTTCGACTTCCAGGTCGCCCCAGGGCTGCTCCGGCAGGCTCAACAGCAGACGGCGGCCATCGCCCAGCTCGATCTCCAGCCGCTCGGCCTCGATCCGGCGGGCCTTGCCGTCGGCGCCGACGGCAAGAATGCGGCGTTCAGCCGCGGGTTTGTTCGCCGCTTTCGGCATTCTTCCCTTCCTCATCCTGTTGTTGGTTGCGGACTGCCTTGGCCAGCTCCTGGCGGGCAGCCTCGTTGTCGTAAGCTTCGACGATGCGTGCGACAAGAGGATGACGGACGACGTCTTCCTTGCGGAATTCGGTGAACGCGATGCCGCGCACGTTGCCCAGCACCTGCTGGGCTTCCTTCAGGCCGCTACGCTGGCCGCGCACCAGGTCGACCTGGGTCAGGTCGCCGGTGACCACCGCCTTGGCGCCGAAGCCGATGCGGGTGAGGAACATCTTCATCTGCTCGGGCGTGGTGTTCTGCGCCTCGTCGAGGATGATGAAAGCGTTGTTGAGCGTGCGCCCGCGCATGAAAGCCAGCGGAGCGATCTCGATCAGGCTGCGCTCGAACAGCTTGCCGACGCGCTCGAAGCCCATCAGGTCGTAGAGCGCGTCGTACAGCGGACGCAGGTAGGGGTCGACCTTCTGCGCCAGGTCGCCGGGCAGGAAGCCGAGGCGCTCGCCCGCTTCGACCGCCGGGCGGGTCAGCACGATGCGCTCGACCAGTTCGCGCTCGAAGGCATCGACCGCGCAGGCCACCGCCAGATAGGTCTTGCCGGTACCGGCGGGGCCGATGCCGAAGGTGATGTCGTGCTCCTGGATGTTCTTCAGGTACTCGACCTGGCGCGGCGTGCGGCCGTGCAGTTCGCTGCGGCGGGTCATCAGCACAGGCGAATCGACGGTGGATTCGCCGCGGTTGGCGATCTCGACCAGGCCGAGCTGGACTTCCTCGAAACTCAGCTCGTTTTCGGTGCGCTCGTAGAAGTGCTTCAGCGCCATCTCGCCGCGCAGCACCTGGGCCGGGTGTCCGTGCAGGGTGAATTGCTCGCCGCGGCGGGCGATGGTGATGTCGAAGGCGTTTTCGATCTGGCGCAGGTTCTCGTCGAGCGCGCCGCACAGCTTGGCGAGCCGGGCGTTGTCCGCCGGCTCGAAGAAGACTTCCAGGGTTTTCGCCATTCAGGATTCCCGCGTGATGATTTCGCCGCGCAGGCTGTGCGGCAGGGCGGCGGTGATGCGCACGTCGATGAACTGGTTGATCAGGCGGTCACGGTTGAGCGACGGTGCGGCGAAGTTGACCACGCGATTGTTGTCGGTGCGGCCCATCAGCTCTTCGTCGGCGTTCTTGCGCGCAGCGCCTTCGACCAGGATGCGCTGCACGCTGCCGACCATGGCCTGGCTGTTGGCCTGGTACTGCTCGTCGATGCGCTTCTGCAGCCGGGCCAGCCAGGCGAGCTTGGTTTCCTGCGGCACCGTGTCTTCGAGATCGGCCGCCGGCGTGCCGGGGCGGGCGCTGTAGACGAAACTGAAGGAGCCGTCGAAGCCGATGTCGTCGATCAGCTTCATGGTCTTGTCGAAATCCGCCTCGGTTTCGCCGGGGAAGCCGACGATGAAATCCGAGGTCAATGACAGATCCGGCCGCGCCGCGCGCAGCTTGCGCACCACCGACTTGAACTCCAGCACCGAATAGCCGCGCTTCATCGCCGCCAGCACGCGGTCCGACCCGGATTGCACCGGCAGATGCAGCTGCGACACCAGCTTGGGGATGGTGGCGTAGCAGTCGATCAGGCGCTGCGTCATCTCGCGCGGGTGCGAGGTGGTGTAGCGGATGCGCTCAATGCCGGGCATTTCCGCCACGCATTCGAGCAGGAAGGCGAAGTCGCCCTCCTCGCCCGCTTCGCGCACCAGTTCGCCGCGCCAGGCGTTGACGTTCTGGCCGAGCAGGGTCACTTCCTTGACGCCCTGCGCGGTCAAACCGGCGATCTCGGTCAGGATGTCGTCGAGCGGGCGCGACACTTCCTCGCCGCGGGTGTAGGGCACGACACAGAAGGTGCAGTACTTGGAACAGCCTTCCATGATCGACACGAAGGCGCTGGCGCCTTCGACCCGCGCCGGCGGCATGGCGTCGAACTTCTCGATCTCGGGAAAGGAAATATCGACCTGCGAGCGGCCGGTGCGGCGGCGCGCCTCGATCAGCTTCGGCAGCCGGTGCAGGGTCTGCGGGCCGAACACCACGTCCACATACGGCGCGCGCTTGACGATGGCCTCGCCTTCCTGGCTCGCCACACAGCCGCCGACGCCGATGATCAGATCGGGCCGCGCCTGCTTCAGCAGCCGCACCCGGCCGAGATCGTGGAACACCCGCTCCTGCGCCTTCTCGCGCACCGAGCAGGTGTTGAACAGGATCACATCCGCTTCTTCAGGGTTGTCGGTCTTGACCAGCTCTTCGCCGGCCGCGAGCACGTCCGCCATCTTGTCGGAGTCGTACTCGTTCATCTGGCACCCGAAGGTGCGGATGTAGAGTTTCTTCATCGAGAAAATTCAGTCACGGCGTCAATCGGGGGAGACGCTAGCGCTTGGGATCGGGAACGGCAGCCTCTTCGGGCGTGAGGATCCACACCCGATGCACCTGCCCATGCTTGTCGAACTTGACGCGCACCTTGTATTCGCCGCGGATGTGCGAAGGCAGCACGATGCGGTTGTAGGTGTTGCGGATCTGCGCGCTCGGACTCAGCGCGGCCGGCTCGTCATCGACCAGCACGGTGCCCGCAGAGGCGAAAGTCATCGTGGTCTTGCGGGCATCTTCCGGAAACGCCCGCGATGGCGCCGCGTGCGCCGCCGAACCAGGCGCCCCAGCCAGCGACAGCAACAGAAGTGAGAAGGGAATCTTGCGCAAGACATCAGCCGGCAATGACCGGCAGGCTACGTGAACAAGCGCGGGATTTTCACCCATGAAGAACGCCATGTCAACGCAAAACCCTTTATAAATCAAACGCTACGCAGATGGGAAAGACCCGGCTGCACGATCCGGCCGTCTGTATGGCCCACGATCGCGATTTCTGCGGCTGTTGACGCCCGCTCCTCGGACCCGCTATATTTGCGCGCTCTGTTGGTGATGTAGCTCAGACGGTTAGAGCGACGGATTCATAACCCGTAGGTCGGCAGTTCGATTCTGCCCATCACCACCAAAATTCAGCGCCCAGCCGTTCCCGGCTGGGCGTTTTCGTTTGCACGCCTCGACCACCCGGCAGATTTCCGGCGCCTTGCGCGCATTGGCGGTCACGTTTCACAGGCGTCTAAACACCATCAGGCAGCTTCGACCGCATCGCCTCCCTGCGGTCGAAACGCTCGCCATCGGCAACGAACGTGCCGTCGCCAACGGCATGCAGCATGCGCTGCTCGCTCCTTTGATGATCGGCATACGCGGCCAGGCCATCAAGCACGACGATGCCATGCGGAGCGATGATCTCGGCAACCTGGCATTCAATGTTGGCGAGGCACTGGGCGACCAATGGGGCCCGCACGTACCTGCCCTTGACCGGAGTGAGGCCGAAGCGCTCGAACTTGTCGGTGTCCGCCCCCGAGCAGGTGCCGATACCGATCACGGTATCGAGCATGTCGGCGGGCGGGATGGCAATGACGCACTCGCGCTCTTTCTCCAGTGCGATGAACGAATGGTTCCACGCGCCGGTGCAGATCGCAAAGCGCGGCGTGAAATCCATGACCATCGTCCACGAGATGGTCATGATGTTGCTCCTGCCTGCATGGCGCGTCGTGACGAGCACGACCGGACCGGGCTCGAGCAGCGTGAAGATCCTTGCGGCGGGAACGGGTTCCATCATGAATTCACTTCGGCCGGTGCATCCGGAACAGGCGGTCCGGCGAGATTTCGAAATAGTCCGCCGGCCCACCTGCACGCAGGATGGGGCAGGCATCCTGCGTCCGATAGATGCCATCGCGCACCAGTGCAGCCGCGATATGCACCACGACCACCTCCCCGAGGACCATCCAGGTATCGATCTGCCGGCCATCGGCATCAGCAAGCTGCAGCACCTGCGTGACGCGGCACTCCAGGGCAACCGGGCTCTGCGCAACGCGAGGCGCCGCGACGAGGCGGCAAGGCGCGGCGGCCAAGGCGGCAAGCTCGAATTCGTCCACATCGCCCGGCACGCTGGCGCTCGTCATATTCACCTGCTCGGCCAGCGCCCGCGTGGCAAGGTTGACAACGAACTCGCCCGTCGCCTGCGCATTGCGAACGGTGTCCTTCCAGCCGACGCTGGCGAACGCCACGATGGGCGGCGTGTAGTTGAAGATGTTGAAGAAACTGTACGGCGCCAGATTCGCCCGGCCCTCCGCGGAACGCGTGGAAATCCAGCCGATGGGCCGGGGCGCGACGATCGAGGCGATCGGATCGTGCTTGAGACCATGCCCCTTGGCTGGCTCATAGACATGAAAGCCGTCATCCATGCCGATCCTCCCGTAATTCATGCGGCACCGCGAACTCGATCACGGGCACCTCGCCCAGCCCGCCTAGAGATGTCTGCCAACGCCGAGTGCCGGCATCGAAATGCAGCTCCAGCACACCGGGCACCTTGGCATCGATCACGAGCAGCCGGACAGGATGGCGGTAATTCATCTTCGCCGCGCAAAGTGTCTGCAATGCCCGCCCGAGACCTGCGTCGGACAAGCTGTCGGCGATGATCAAGGTGGGCCGGCGCGGCCTGAAATCCGCCAGCCTTGCCGCAACCGCAGAGTCATCCACCAGATAGCCGCAATCCCAGGGCTGGCGCGGATGCCGCTTTCGCCACCACCAAAGCTCGTGCCACTTCACCGCCAGCTTGAGGCGCAAGCCCTTCAGCCTCGACTCGGCAGACAGCGCTTCCAGTTCGGCATTGCGATCGATGTGGCGCGCGAAGGCGTCGGCCAGGCGCAATTTGCCTGCACCGGCCTCCCCCACCATCACGGCCAGGCTGAAGCGCTCGGGCACATCGGGCAGCAAGGACGGGCGCCAGAACGGCGTGCGCCCGGTTCCCATGCCGGACTGGCACCAGGATTCGAGCGCCTGCCACGCCCGCTGCTGCGCCACATCCGGTGGCCCGGCCCGTTGCGGCTCCGGTTCAGTCGGAGGTTCAGGCCTCAGCGCTTCATCATCGTAACGTGCGATCAGGGCGGGACCGATGCGCGCACCTGCCCAGAGACAGGGCAGGAAAAGCGCGAATGCAAGAATTGCCACGTCCCGCCACGGATCGCCGGCAAGGCCGACCGCCAGCAGCGCGGCCTCCAGCAGCATCGCCAGCAACAATGCGGACGGCAGTGCCACGGCAACGCTGGCAAGCCTGTTCTTGGAATGATCGCTACTGCGCTGCTTCAGGACTGTTTGGCTCATCCTTCAATTCTTGCCCACGACGGCCTGTTCTGTCGAACATGCATCCATCCTGGACAGGCGCCGGGCCGGCCCTCCGCCGCGCGCACCGCTCAGTGCAGAGCGCGATTTCCCCACGAGCGTCCAGCCACATCCGCGCAACCCGCCTCGCCCGCCAATCAAGGACGAAGAGCGGCGGTTCGCCTCCTCACCATCCCCAGTCCGAGCATGCCCATCGCAAGACAGGCGAGCACACCGGGCTCCGGTACGTCGCTGGCCTGACCCACCCTGGCGACGAGGGTGAAGTTGAATCTACTGGGGAAGGTGCCGTCTCCCGCATAGTCGATGCCGGTCATCGACAGCGTCGTACCGTCGAAGGCCCCCGCATAGCTGCCGGAATACCCCATCAAGCATGTAAAGGATGCAAGCCACGAGCACCAGTTTTCGCTCGCCGCAAAACCTTGCCCCGTCCGGACGGCAAAGTAGCCAGGAAAGACAAATCCGGCCGCCGACGCGCCGCCACTGTCGATGGAAGACGAATCGAAACGGATCTGCTCCTGCTCGTAGCCATCAAGCGGGGAGAAAGACGTGGTCACGAAAACGGTTTCCTGCAGCAGGTCGAGGCTGCCGGAAAGCGCAAAGGTCTGCGGCGGCGGCAGGGTGCCGCAGGTGCCGTCCGACCCGCACAGCGGAAAACCGCCCGGGGTATAGGTGACCGAACTCCGGCTGGCATCGATCTGCAGCACGACGGCATGGGCAAGCGTGGGTATTGCTCCGAGTGCGGCGAAAGCAAGGGCCGAAACGGCAGCAGCCCGGGAGGCTTTGGCAATGAGGTTCATGTCCGGGGTTCACTCATGAAAGGGCAGCCTGACGGCACGGGCGGCAAACACGGCGGCCGGTATCGGCCACGGCGTCGAGCGATGCAAATTTCATGCCCACAGCCCCACGACGGCATATGTCCTTGTATTTATTTGGACATGACCCTACCTTGATTTGGAACATCGATGCCGATGTAAAAGAGGCCGACATGCGGTGATTCGCCTCCCCTCTTTCCTGGCCGCTTACTCCTTTGCCTGACTGTCTGAAACACCCTCACAATCTGCCCAAGCGCATCCGGATGGGCCAACGAACGTGCCGACGCAGCCCCGGGCTTCCCCACAGCTCGGCGAGATCGACGGAAAACGCGGTCAACAGATGTTCGCGCCCCGCCTCACGCGCCTTACGGACGGCAGACCACGTCGAGATGTAGCCAAGCAGTTCTTCCAGCTTCCAGGCTGCATGGATTTCCATCGGCGGCACGGCATGTTCGTCGAAAGGAAAAGGCAGATCGGCATAACCGCCATCCACCAGCTTGCGTTCGGCCGGCCAGAAGGGGCCGATTTCATCCGCGTAGAAGCGCCCGAAACGCGCGCTCAGCGTCTCATCCAGGCGGGGAGCCCCGTAGCTGAGCAAGGCCAGGACCGCGCCCGGAGCGGCGGCGCGGCGGACTTCGGCGTAGAAACGCGACAGGTCGAACCAGTGCGCCGCCTGCGCCACGGTGATCAGATCGGCGCCGCCGTCCGCAACCGGCAGGCACTCGGCGGCAGCGCAGACATAGCCGACCTGTGGATGCGGCACGGCACTGGCAAGCTGCGCCGCGCTCGGATCGAGGCCCAGCACCATGCCGAAATGCTCCCCGAGCAGCCCCGTCAGCTGCCCGCTGCCGCAGCCCACGTCAACTGCCAGCGCCCGGCCCGGAGCGAGGCCCGCCAGAAAGCGCGCGAGTTCCGGCGGGTATGTCGGCCTGAAACGCGCATAGGCTTCGCCGCCCTGTGAGAACCAGTTTCTCGGGCGTTTCGATTCGTTTTCCATCGGCGTTCCCACTCCGGCGTGGCAGCCAGCAACACAGACATTGTCAGGCTTCAGGCTCAAGGACAAATCCGGGCAGAACGACTTCCACGACTCGCAGCAGCATTGCGCCTGATGGCCGGACTCGATATCGCAAGCCGGAGTGTGCCAGACAGGGAGGCGGGCATGTCGGCGCGGCGCGCCTTGTCGGCATTCTTTACATATGCCTGCCGCCAGCACACACCTGCATGGCAAACATCTTGAAAATCAACAACAAATCACCCGAATATGTTATCGGCACCAAATATGCTTCATACGCTTGCCATCGCTGGGAGCGAGCTCGGCAGTGATGCGCACCACCACCAATGGCAGGGAGATGCTCATGTCCATAAGGAAATCCTTCGCGGCGGGCGTGCTGGCCTTGTGCGTTTCGGGCACCGCTTTTGCAGGCCTGATCGGAAAGACCTTCGGCATTGCATACCATCATCCGGACATCGGCACGATCTATCCGGACGTCAGCTTTTCATCATCGACGTTCACGGTCGGCTCCGGCGTCGAAACCGTCGGCGATGTGGAAGGAGTGACGTCCCTGCTCGTGGACCTTGCGGATTCCGGGCTCACCGTGACCTTCGAAACCGTGCTGTCGAACCCGACATGGAACAGCACGCCATTCAATGGAATCATCCTGACCTCGGCAGACCTGCTCGATCTGACCACCCCGATCATGGTGGATGGCAGCTTGAGCGGATTCGACGCGAGCAGGGTGAGCATCGACGGAAACAGGATTCTGCTGAACTGGAGCGGCTTGAGCTACGTGAACGGAAGCATGCTGTCGCTCAGGTTCGGCAATGCCCCGAACCCGGTGCCGGAACCGAACCCGCTGGCCCTGCTCGGCCTCGGATTCGCGCTGGCCATCTGGAGCAGACGAGCCCGGGGTTGAACGGCCGCCCATAGCCACCTACGCCGAAGCGCTTGCCTCGGCGGCCATCGCCCCATTCCGGCTCTTTCCAGGGTATCGGGCCGGCCAGCCGCCGCGCGACAAGCACATCGGTCCGTCGGCTCGCCAAGCGATTCCCGCTTTTCCGCCCGCTGCTTCAAACGTCCCACTCCCCCGCTCCTTGCACACCGCAGCGCGTTCCCGTTCCGGAACACACATGCCGCTCCGAATGTCGGACAATCCGCCCGTATGACGATGGCGCCTGCCGTCGACGACGGCAGATGACCGCATCGCCATACCTCCGGAACCCCCGCCATGATCGACCAGGTCGCCGAGAAAATCGTCCGCCGCATCATCCTCGGCCTGCTGCTCGGCGCACTGCTGGTACTCGGCTATGCAGTGCTGCAGCCTTTCATCGTGCCGGTTGCATGGGCGGTCATCATTGCCTACGCGACCTGGCCGCTCCATCGCCGGCTGCAGCAGCGCATGCCCCATCATCCGGGCGTGGCCGCGCTGTTGATGAGCCTGCTGCTGAGCGCCGCGGTGATATTGCCGGCGCTGTGGCTGGGCAGCCTGTTGCGCAACGAGCTCGGCCTGGCGATCGCCGCCATCACCACCGAAATCCGCCACGGTACGCTCGCCCTGCCCGAGTTCGTCCGCAACCTGCCGTGGATCGGCGACGATCTTCAGCAGATGCTCGATGAGCTGACGCATGACCCCGAAGTCTTCCGCGCCCAGTTGACCGACTGGGTGCGCCAGGGTGCCGACCTGATCGTGGCGCTGATCGGCGACGTAGGCCGCAACGCGGCCAAGCTCGGCTTCGCGCTGATCACCGTGTTCTTCCTCTATCGCGACGGCGAGCGCCTGCTGCAGCAGGTGCATCAGGTACTGCAGCGCTTCCTCGGCGCGCGGGTGGACGACTACCTGGCGGCGGTGGGGTCGATGACGAAAGCCGTGGTCTGGGGCCTGGTCGCCACCGCGCTGGCGCAAGGTTTCGTCGCCGGCCTGGGCTACTGGTGGGCAGGAATATCAGCGCCGGTGCTGCTCGGCGCGGTCACCGCGCTGATTGCGATGATTCCCTTCGGCACGCCCTTCGCGTGGGGCTCGATCGGCGCCTGGCTGCTGATCAGCGGCGAGACCGCCGCCGGCATCGGCCTGCTGCTGTGGGGCGTGCTGGTAGTCAGCTGGGTCGACAACCTGGTGCGACCGCTGGTGATCAGCAACGCCACCCGCATTCCCTTCGTGCTGGTGATGTTCGGCGTGCTCGGCGGCCTGGCCGCCTTCGGCCTCGTCGGCCTGTTCCTGGGGCCGGTGGTGCTGGCGGTGCTGATGGCGGTGTGGCGCGAATGGATCGAGGATTCCGACCTGGGCAGTCGCAGCAAACAGCCGGATGCGCAAGCACGGCATGCGGCCGACGGCGAGCGGACGAGCAAGGACTGAAACACGCGGCGTTTCGCCTTATCCTTGCACGCTTTCGCCAATCACCCCGTGCGCCTCACATGAAACCCGCCCAGCACCCCACCGCCCTCCGCACCCAGCAATACCTCGCCGATGCCGGCGTGACGACGCAGGTCGTCGAATTCGAGCAGCCCACCCGCAGCAGCGCCGAAGCCGCCGCGGCCATCGGCTGCAGCGTGGCCGAGATCGCCAAGTCGGTGGTGTTCCGCGGCAAGGAAAGCGGCCAGGCGGTCGTCGTCGTCGCCAGCGGCGACAACCGCGTCAGCGAAGCCAAGGTCGCCGCGCTAGTCGGTGAGAAGATCGGCCGCGCCGACGCCGACTTCGTGCGCGAGGCCACCGGCTACGCCATCGGCGGCGTCTCGCCGGTCGGCCATGCCAAACCCGTGAAGCTGCTGCTGGACACCGAGCTGCAGCGCTTCACCCGGCTGTGGGCGGCAGCCGGCACGCCGTTCTCGGTGTTCCCGCTGACGCCGGCACAGTTGCAGACGCTGACCGCCGCAGAATGGAGCGACATCCGCCAATGAGCGCCCAGCATCCCGAAATCCGCCCGGAACAGTCGATCGAGCTGCTCAAGCAGCTCCACATCCTGACCCGCGACGGCAAGCTGAACCAGGACAGCCGGCGCAAGCTCAAGCAGGTCTATCACCTGTACCAGTTCATCGAGCCGCTGCTGGCCGAGGCGCTGGCGGCACGGCCCGACATCCAGCTCGTCGACCATGGCGCGGGCAAGTCCTACCTCGGCTTCATCCTGTACGACCTGTTCTTCAAGCAGCACGCGCCGGCCGGCCGCATCCACGGCATCGAGACCCGCGACGAACTGGTCATGAGTTCGCGCCGGCTGGCCGACAAGCTGGGTTTTTCCGGCGGCATGCGCTTCCACAACCTGAGCGTGGCCGAATCGATCGGCTCGGACCGCCTGCCCGGCCGGATCGACGTCGTCACCGCGCTGCACGCCTGCAACACCGCCACCGACGACGCGATCCGCTTCGCGCTGGAGAAGCAGGCGCGCTTCATCGTGCTGGTGCCCTGCTGCCAGGCGGAAGTCGCCGCCGTGCTGCGCAAGAACAAGCAGCAGGCGCTGCGGAACCCGCTCGCGGAACTCTGGCGCCACCCCATCCACACGCGCGAGTTCGGCAGCCACGCCACCAACGTGCTGCGCTGCCTGCAGCTCGAATCGCACGGCTACCAGCTCAGCGTCACCGAACTGGTGGGCTGGGAGCACTCGATGAAGAACGAGCTGATCATCGCCAGCTACAGGGATTTGCCGCGCCGCCGCGCCGCCGAACGCCTGCGCACGATGCTGCAGACGCTGGGACTGGAAGAGCTGGAAGGGCGCTTCTTTGCCGGCGACACGGCCGAGGACCACGACGCTCCCGACGGCGAACGCTGAAAACCCGGCCTCACGCCTGCCTGCGCGGACCGGCTTTCGGCAGCCCCTGCGCGAGGCGGGGACACCGCAAGCCGTCAGACGGCCTGCACCAGATTGCTCGGCCTGCCGGCGACGAAATTCTCGATGTTGTCGATCAACTGGTCGGCCAGCGTCTGCTGCGACTCGTCCGACGCCCAGGCCACGTGCGGAGTCAGGATCACGTTGGGGCGGCCGGCGATGCGCATCATCGGGCTGTTCGCCGCCGGCGGCTCGCCGTCGGCGACGTCGAAGCCCGCGCCGCTGATCAGGCCTTCGTCCAGCGCCTGCACCAGCGCATGCTCGTCCACCAGGCCGCCGCGCGCGGTGTTGATCAGCAGCGGCTTGCGCTGCATCGCGCGGAACTCCGCCAGCCCGATCATGCCGCGCGTCGCCGGTGTCAGCGGGCAGTGCAGCGTGATGATGTCGCTGCTCGCCAGCATGTCCTCCCACGGCGTGTACAGCCTGCCGTAGCCCGGCTTGCCCTTGTGCGCGGCGAACAGCGGCTGCATGCCGAAGGCGCGCGCGATGGCGGCGACGCGCTGGCCCAGGTCGCCTTCGCCGATGATGCCCAGCCGGGCGCCGCTGAGATCGCGGACCGGATGGTTGAAGAAGCAGAACTGGCCGGACTTCTGCCATTCCCCCGCCAGCACGTCGTCGCGGTAGGCGACGAGGCTGCGCCGCAGCGCCAGCAACAACGCGAAGGTATGCTCGGGCACCGAATTCACCGAATAGCCGCGGATGTTGGCCACCGCGATGCCGAGGCGCCGGCAGGCGGCCTTGTCGACCTGGTCGGTGCCGGTCGCCGCCACCGCGACCATGCGCAGCGAGGGCAGCTGCTCGAGCACCTCGCCGGGCAGCGGCACCTTGTTGGTGATCGCGATCGTCGCCCCGTTCAGGCGCCCGGCCAGTTCGGCGGGCGCCGTGCGCGCATATTCGACGTAGTCATGGGCGAAGCCGGGGCTGCGCACGCGGATCTGCGGCGCCAGCGTGTCGCGGTCGAGAAAGACGATCTTTTCCATGGTCGGCTCCTGCGGGAGGTGGGTCGGGGACAGGTCATTATCCGCGAGTCGCCCCGCGGATGCGTGCTGGCCGCGCTTCCGGCGGCCGGCACGCGGGTTCAGCGCCAGGGTGCGATGGCCTCGACCAGCGCCTCGATGCGCTGCCCCAGCGCGGCCAGCCGCGCATCGACGTCGGCTTCACCCTGCCCGATCGCCTTCTCCAGCGCACCCGCTTCCTCCATCAGCTCCATCGCGCAGATGAAGCCGGCATTGCTGCGCAGCGTGTGCATGCGGCGGGCGGCGGCCTCGCGCTCGCCCGCGGCCAGCTCGCGGCGCGCCTGCGCCGCGGCGTCGGCGTTGTCCTCGATGAAGAATTCGAGCAGGCCGATGAACATCGCCCTGTCCCGCCCCAGGCGCTGCGCGGCGCGCTCGTGATCGATACCGGGAATCGCGGGGAAGGCGTCCGCGCTCGCCCCCACCTCCGCTCCTCCTGCCGTCTCAGCCGCCGCCATCGTGTCCCCTGGCGGCAGCTGCATGCCGGCTGGCGATTGGGCCGTACTCGCCTGGACCCGCTCCGGGCCGATCCAGCGAGCCAGCAATACCGCCATCTCGTCCAGATCCATCGGTTTGGCCAGCACGTCGTTGGCGCCGGCGCCGTGCGCCGCCGCCTGCTGGGCATCGTTGACGCCGGCGGTGAAGGCGATCAGCGGCAGATCGGTCAGGCCCAGCTCATCGCGGATCGCCCGCATCGCGCTGAGGCCGTCCATCACCGGCATCTGCACGTCCATCAGCACCGCATCGAAAGCGTCGGGCCGGGTCTTCAGCAGCTGCAGCGCCTGCTGGCCGTCGGCGGCGAGCGTCGCCGTGGCACCTTCCAGCGCCAGCGCACGCTCGACCAGGTCGCGGTTCATCGCACTGTCGTCCACCACCAGCACATGCGCCCCTTGCAGCCGCGGCCCGGCAGGCGCTGCCGGCCGCGTCTCGGCCACTGCCGGCGACTCGCCTTCGGCCGCCCGCTGCAGCGGCAGCTCGAACCAGAAAGTGCTGCCGATGCCGGGCTGGCTATCGACGCCGATCGTGCCGCCCATCAGTTCGACCAGGCGCTTGCAGATCGACAGCCCCAGGCCGGTGCCGCCGAAGCGCCGGCCGATGCCGGCATCGGCCTGGCTGAAGGGAGCGAACAGCCGCCCGATCGCCTCGGCGGCGATGCCGATGCCGGTATCGCGCACCTCGAAGCGCAGGCGCAGGCTTTCCGCATCCGCTTCGAGCACATTCACCTTCAGCGCGACTTCGCCGCGCTCGGTGAACTTGATCGCATTGCCGACCAGGTTGAACAGCACCTGCTCCAGCCGCAGGCCGTCGCCCCGCAGCGGCCCGGGCGGCGGCGATGGCATCTGCACCCGCAGCGCCAATCCCTTGCGGTGCGCTTCCAGGCCCATCAGGCTGTCCAGGTTCGCCAGCAGCGCCGCGAGGTCGAAGGCACATGGCTCGATGCGCAACTGGCCGGCCTCGATCTTCGACAGGTCGAGCACGTCGTTGAGAATGGTGAGCAGCGACTGTCCGGCGCTGCGGATCCGCCCCACCATGTCGCGCTGACTGTCGGTCAGCGAATCGCGCGCCAGCACCTGGGCAAGACCGAGCACCGCGTTCATCGGCGTGCGGATCTCGTGGCTCATGTGCGCAAGGAATTCGCTCTTGGCCGCATTGGCCGCCGCGGCCTCGTCCGCCAGCTGGCGGTGACGGGCCTCGCTGACGCGCAGCCGCTCTTCCATCTCCACCCGCACGGTGATGTCCTCGACCATGCCGAGATGGCGCGGCGCCTGCTCGGTTTCGACCTGCACCGGGGCGAAGCTCAGGCTCACCCACACCACCGAGCCGTCGGGCCGCAGGTAGCGCTTGACCAGGCTGTAGCCGGCAATCTCGCCGGCGGTCAGGCGGGCGAGCTGCGTCGTGCTCTGCTCGATGTCGTCCGGATGCGTGAGCGCAATCGGACTGACACCGGCCAGTTCCGCCGGGCTGCGGCCGACGATGTCGGCAAAGCGCTGGTTCGCCTCGGTGATGCGGCCGCTCCTCGAGTCGAGCAGCACCACGCCCAGCGGCGCCTGCTCGAACACCACCCTGAAGCGCGCCTCGGCGGCACGCTGTGCGCGCAAGGCTGCCAGTTCCTGTCGTTGCAGGCCGCGCCGCCACAACAGGTAAGCCGACGAATACACCAGCAGCAGGCCCAGGGCCGTCATCAGCGAGGTGGCCCAAGTCATGGTGCGGATGCCGGCATAGGCCTCGCGCTCGTCGATTTCGGCCAGCATCAGCCAGGGTGTGCCACCGACGGCGGCGGCATAGGCCAGTACCGGCACCCCGCGGTAGTCACGTCCACCCTCGAGGATGCCGGACTCACCCCTCGCCGCTCTCACCGCCGGCACGCCGGCATCGCCCAGGGGCAAGGTCAGCACCAGCGCAGCATCCTTCCGGTGGCGCAGCGGCGTCAGGAAACGCACGCCGCCGCCATCCCGGCGCACCAGATAGGTCTCGGCCGTGCGGGTCGGCACCGGCCAGGTTTCGACCATCGGAAACAGCGTCTCGTCGGCGCGCCAGGTCAGGTAGGCCACCCCGCGCGGCGCCGCGCCAGGCCGGCCGACCGGCGCCAGTACGCCGTAACGCGCCTCGCCCTGCGCATTGAGGTAGAAGTCGACCAGCACCACGCGCGGTGTGTGCAACACGTCGCGGATGGCCTCGGCATGCGCCCGGCTGTCGGCATCGCCGACCGCAAAAGCCTGCTCGCCAGCGGCATCGATCAGCGCCACGCCTGCCCAGCCGCGCGCAACGACCGCCTCCTGCATCAGCTCCCGCATGCGCGCCAGCGCCTCGCCGTCCTGGCGCCCGCCATCCAGCCAGCGGCCGAACAGGGTTTCGAGCTGCGAATGGCCGGAGAAATAAAGCCCGGCATCGATCTGCGCCTTGTGCAGCCGGTCTTCGATGTGCTGGCGCTTCTGTTCGGCGATGACGGCCAGCGTGCGGTGCGTCTCGCGCCGGATTTCGTCGCCCAGGTAACGATAGCCCACGGCCCCGATGGCGCCGATCAACAGGGACAAGGCCAACAAGGGCAACACGAAACGCAGCCACTGGCGGCGCGCACCGCGGGCAATGGCGGGCGTAGGGTCGGCGGTAGCAAGGCTCATGTCGGCGAGTACCCGCGCGGCCAGCGTGGCCGGAAGGTACCTGTTTTGTCTGCAAAGGGAGCGATTATCCAGCATTCAGGCGGGAAAACAGCCACCACGACGTACAATCCGGGCATTCCGACGGCCCCACCGGCGCCGTCCGGCTTCATCGATACGCCCTGGAATCGAGCATGAGCAAGCACATCCCCCTGTCCGATCTGCGCAAGAGCTACGAGCAGGGCGCGCTGGACGAACATGAACTGCCCGGCGAGCCGCTGCGGCAATTCGAGAGCTGGCTGTCGGCAGCGCTCGCACACGGCGTTCCCGAGCCGAATGCGATGACGGTGGCCACCGTCGGCGAGGACGGCCGCCCGTCAACGCGGATCGTGCTGATCAAGGACTACGACGCGCACGGCATCGTCTGGTACACCAACTACCTGAGCCGCAAGGGCCGCGAACTCGAGGCCCGCCCGTTTGCCGCGCTGCAGTTCCACTGGGTGGAGATGGAGCGCGTGGTGCGCATTGAAGGCCGCGTGGAAAAGGTCGCGGACGAGGAGTCCGACCGCTACTTTGCCAGCCGCCCGCTCGGCAGCCGCATCGGCGCCTGGGCCTCGCCGCAGAGCCAGGTCATCGACGGGCGCGGGACGATCGTGTCGAAAGCCGCCGAATACGGCCTCAAGTTCGGCCTCAATCCGCCCCGCCCGCCGCACTGGGGCGGCTACCGCCTGGTGCCGGACTACTGGGAGTTCTGGCAGGGCCGCGCATCGCGCCTGCACGACCGCATCGCCTACCGCCTGCAGGACGACGGCAGCTGGTTGAAGCAGCGGCTGGCACCCTGACGGCAGACCGGTCTGAAGGGGGGGGGGGCCGAGGCACCCCATCCTGTGACACACGACGCGCCCCATGCGAGGCGCACGCAGGGATCAACTCCGGCGCTGGACCAGCGAGAACAACGCCATGCCGGCGACCATCGCCAGCACGAAAACCACGCCCTTGGGCGCGCCCGCGCCCAGCAGCGTCAGCGCCGGCCCCGGGCAGATGCCGGCCAGCCCCCAGCCGATGCCGAACAGCGCGCTGCCGAGCACCAGCGGACGGTCGATGCTCCGGTTCGTGGGAATCTGCATCGGCTCGCCGAGCACCGACAGCTTTCGCTTGCGCGCCAGCGCGAAGCCCACCAGCCCCACGCCCACCGCACCGCCCATCACCAGCGCCAGCGAAGGATCCCAGGCGCCGGCCAGATCGAGGAAACCCAGCACCTTGGCCGGGTTGCTCATGCCGGCGACGATCAGGGCGATGCCCGTCAACAGGCCGACCACCAAGGCAACGATCGTTTTCATGTGCGCGCCTCAGCCCAGCAGGTGACGGACGACGTACACCGTGGCAAAGCCGGTCGCCATGAAGCTCAGCGTCGCCACCAGCGAGCGCGGCGACAGCCGCGACAGACCGCAGACGCCATGGCCGCTGGTGCAGCCCGAACCATGACGCGAGCCGAAGCCGACCAGCAGGCCGGCAACCACCAGCGTCGCCCAGTCGGCCTCGATGCTGATCTCGGGTAGCGCGGCGAACGTCTGGTACAGCAGCGGCGCAGCCACGATGCCGAGCACGAAGGCCAGCCGCCAGGCCTTGTCGCCCGCCGCGCCGTGTTGCAGCAGGCCGCCGACGACACCGCTGATGCCGGCGATGCGGCCGTTGAGAACCAGCAGCAGCACCGCGGCGAAGCCGAGCAGCACGCCGCCGGCGAGCGCCGTGCCCGGAGTGAAATTTGCCCAATCGATAGTCATGAGTCGGAAATCGTCCAGCTTGAAACGGGTTGGAAATGCACCCGCCGGCGCAAAGCCAGGCGGGCATTGGGGATACAAATATATTAGTAAATACTGATCATCTCAAGCGAGCCCGTCAGGCCCGCATCCGCCTTGCCCCCGCGACGGCGAAGACAGATAATCCGGCCTCGCTCATGGTTGCCTGCCGGTATCGGCAGGTATGAAAAGGGAATCCGGTGCCGCGCCCCTGCGCGCGAATTCCGGAGCTGCCCCCGCAGCTGTAATCGGCGAGTCCTGCGCCCCCACATGCCACTGGATGAATTCCGGGAAGGCTGGCGCAAGACGAGGACCCGAGAGCCAGAAGACCTGCCATGCGCATCCACTTCAACAGTTTGGGGCGGGGTGTCCCTGACAAGAGGCATGGCTCATACCATTTCGCTTGCTCGCTTTCCTGACGGACCGGCAACACCGCGCGGCACAGCCGTGCGGCCGGCGCTCGCCTCCGTCTGCCAGCGATCCGCCCCGCCGATACCGGATCGCCACCATGCCAGACATCACCCTCCCGGCGCAGCGGCAGCCAGCGCCAGCTTCCTCCTGCACGAGAACATCGACATGGCGCCGCTGACCCGCTTCGGCCCTGCCGACATTCCGCGCGTCCTCGCCCACCTGCTCTCGCTGGACGCCGATGACCGCATGCTGCGCTTCGGCTACGGCATCCGCGACGACGGCATCGCCAGCTACGTCACCCGCCTCGACTTCATTCGGGATCACCTGCACGGCCTTTGCTCAGCCAGCGGCGAAATCATCGCCCTGGCCCATGTCGGCATACGCGGCGGCGAGACCGATTTCGGCCTCAGCGTCACCCTTGCGCATCGCGGCCGCGGGCTGGGGCACAGGCTGTTCGGCCACGTCATCGAACTGGCGAAGTCGTCGGGCGCCACCTGCGTCGTCTGCCACAGCATCAGCCCCGCCGTGCACCACATGGCAATCCTCCATGGCTTTTGCCGCCCCGGCGGCAGGCTCGCCGCGCCACTGACCCTGCAGCTTTCCGCCAGCATCGCAGCCCCCGCCGGCGCCGAGACCTGAACACCCCCATTCCCCCTTCAGACAGGACATCCCATGGACCGACATCCCGACTCCCTCCATCGCATCGACCCGCAACTGGCCGCTTTCGAAGTCATCCGCCGCAACGGTGCGGTCGTCGCCTTCGACCCGGGCAAGATCTCCGTCGCCATGAGCAAGGCCTTCCTCGCCGTCGAAGGCCGCCAGGGCGCGGACTCCTCGCGCGTGCGCGATCTGGTCGCCCGCCTGACCGAAGCCGTGGTCGGCGCGCTGACCCGCCGCCTGCCCGACGGCGGCATGCTGCACATCGAGGACATCCAGGACCAGGTCGAACTGGCGCTGATGCGCTCGGGCGAACACGACGTCGCCCGCGCCTACGTGCTCTACCGCGAACGCCGCGCCGCCGAACGCGCCGCACAGAAGGCCGCCGGCATGGACGCCGCAGGCGACGCGCCGGTGCTGCACGTCGTCGATGGCGAGCAGCGCCGTCCGCTCGACCGCGCCGCGCTGCTGGCGACCTGCCGCGAAGCCTGCGAAGGGCTGGCCGACGTGTCCGCCGACACCGTGCTCGAACATGCGCTGCACAACCTCTACGACGGCGTGCCGGTCGCCGCCGTGCGCCAGTCGCTGGTGCTGGCCGCGCGCACGCTGATCGAGCGCGAGCCCGACTACACCCACGTCGCCGCGCGTCTGCTGCTGTCGGCGGTGCGCGTCGAGGTGCTGGGCCACGAAGCCTCGCAGGCCGACATGGCCGCCCCTTCAGGCGGCTACGTCGGTTATTTCCCGCAAGCAATCCAGCTCGGCATCGATGCCGAGCTGCTCGACCCGCGGCTGGCCGACTTCGACCTGGCCCGCCTGGCGGCGGCACTGAAGCCCGAGCGCGACCTGCAGTTCGACTACCTCGGCCTGCAGACGCTGTACGACCGCTACTTCCTGCACGTGGAAGGCCGCCGCATCGAACTGCCGCAGACCTTCTTCATGCGCGTGGCGATGGGCCTGGCGCTGAACGAGATCGACCGCGAAGCGCGCGCGATCGAGTTCTACCTGCTGCTGTCCTCCTTCGACTTCATGAGCAGCACGCCGACGCTGTTCAACAGCGGCACCCGCCATTCGCAGCTGTCGTCGTGCTACCTGACCACGGTCGCCGACAGCCTGGAAGGCATCTACCAGTCGATCAAGGAAAACGCCATGCTGCAGAAGTTCGCCGGCGGCCTGGGCAACGACTGGACGCCGGTGCGCGCGCTGGGCAGCCGCATCAAGGGCACCAACGGCCAGAGCCAGGGCGTGATCCCCTTCCTGAAGGTCGTCAATGACACCGCGGTGGCGGTCAACCAGGGCGGCAAGCGCAAGGGCGCGGTGTGCGCCTATCTGGAAACCTGGCACCTCGACATCGAGGAATTCCTCGAACTGCGCAAGAACACCGGCGACGAACGCCGCCGCACCCACGACATGAACACCGCCAACTGGATCCCGGACCTGTTCATGAAGCGCGTGCTCGACAACGCCGAATGGACGCTGTTCTCGCCTGCCGACGTACCCGAGCTGCACGACCTGTACGGCGAGGAATTCGAGGCCGCCTACGTCGCCGCCGAGGCGCGCGCGGCGTCGGGCGAAATCCGCCTGAGCAAGAAGCTGCCGGCGGTGCAGCTGTGGCGCAAGATGCTGACCATGCTGTTCGAGACCGGCCATCCCTGGATCACGTTCAAGGACGCCTGCAACCTGCGCTCGCCGCAGCAGCACGTCGGCGTGGTGCACAGCTCCAACCTCTGCACCGAGATCACGCTGAACACCTCGGACGACGAGACCGCGGTGTGCAACCTCGGCTCGGTCAACCTGCCGGCCCACCTGGCGCGCAACGCCGAAGGTGAATGGCAGCTCGATAGCGACAAGCTGCAGCGCACCGTGCGCACCGCGATGCGCCTGCTCGACAACGTCGTCGACCTCAACTACTACGCCACGCCCAAGGCGCGCGCCGCCAATATGCGCCACCGTCCGGTGGGCATGGGCATCATGGGTTTCGCCGACGCACTGCACGTGATGGGGCTGGCCTACGCCTCCGACGCCGCAGTCGAATTCGCCGACCGCTCGATGGAGCAGGTCTGCCATGCCGCCTACTGGGCCTCGACCGAACTGGCCGAGGAACGCGGCCGCTATTCCAGCTTCCGCGGCAGCCTGTGGGATCGCGGCATCCTGCCGCAGGACAGCCTCGCCCTGCTCGCCGAAGCGCGCGGCCGCGCCAGCGAAGGCGGCGCGCTGCTCGAAGTGGACCGCTCGTCCTCGCTCGACTGGACGCCGCTGCGCGAGCGCATCGCCCGCTACGGCATGCGCAACTCCAACTGCGTCGCCATCGCGCCGACCGCCACCATCTCCAACATCGTCGGCGTGTCGGCCTCGATCGAGCCGGACTACCAGAACCTGTACGTCAAATCCAACCTGTCGGGCGAGTTCACCGTGGTCAACGCCCACCTGGTGCGCGAGTTGAAGGCGCTCGGCCTGTGGGACCCGGTGATGGCGTCCGACCTGAAGTATTTCGACGGCTCGCTGGCGCCGATCGAGCGCATCCCGGCCGACATCAAGACGCGCTACGCCACCGCCTTCGAGATCGAGCCGCAGTGGCTGGTCGAAGCCGTCTCGCGCCGCCAGAAGTGGATCGACCAGGCGCAGTCGCTGAACCTCTACGTCGCCGGCGCCTCCGGCCGCAAGCTCGACGAACTCTACCGCCTGGCCTGGCAACGCGGCCTCAAGACCACCTACTACCTGCGCACCCTGGGCGCCACCGCGATGGAGAAGACCGGCGCCGGCGCCAGCACCGCCGCGGCCCAGCCGGAAGCCGTGCCGGTCGCCAGCTACGGCAGCGCCGCGCCCAAGGCCTGCTCCATCCTCGATCCCGACTGCGAGGCCTGCCAATAATGAGCGCGTTCAACTTCAACGACTGGGACACGCCCGCTCCGTGCACGCCGTCGTCCGTGCCCACGCCGGCAGGCGCGGCGGCGGCTGCCGCACCGACTGCGACAGGTAGCGCATCGACGGCTGCCACAGCAATGGCTGCCACAGCAATGGCTGCCACAGCGATGGCTGCCACAGCGACGGTCGCGCCGCGCCCCGGCCTGGATGCGGACGCCGCGCGCAACCCCGCGATGCTCGCGCCCGAGGCGCGGCCGGGCGCACTGGCGCCGGTGCGCGTCTCCGACAAGCGCATCGTCAACGGCCAGGGTGACATCAACCAGCTCGCGCCCTTCAAGTATCCGTGGGCCTGGGAGTTCTTCCTCAACGCCAACAAGAACCACTGGACACCGCTGGAAATCTCGATGGCACAGGACGTCCATGACTACCACCACCGCCTGGCGCCGGCCGAGCGCCACGTGTTCGAGAACGTGCTGTCCTACCTGACGACCTCGGACATCCTGGCGATGCGCAACATCGGCCTGGCGGTGATGGAGAAGATGACCGCGCCCGAGCTGCAGATCTACCAGGCCCGCCAGGTCTATGAGGAAGCCCTGCACACCTGGACCTACCAGCACTGCATCGAAAGCCTCGGCCTCGACCAGCAGGAAATCTACAACCGCTACCGCGTCGTGCCCGAAATCCACGGCAAGATCGCGCTCGCCAACCGCCGCCTGGAGCGGGTGATGCGCGCCGATAGTGGGCCTGGCGGGGCCTTCGACCTCCGCAACCGCGACAACCTGCACGAGTTCGCCCTCTCCTACCTGTTCTTCGCCGCGATCTTCGAGGGCTGCTGGTTCTACAACGGCTTCTCGCCGATCTTCGCGCTGCAGCGGCGCGGGCTGATGAAGGGCACGGCCGAGCAGCTGCAGTACATCATGCGCGACGAAGTGCTGCACTGCGCCTTCGGCATCCGCGCCGTGCGCACGCTGATCGCCGAGGAAGAGCTGGAACTCGACCCGCAGGCAGTCTCGCTGCTGTGGCAGGAAGCCGAAGCGGCCGAAGCCGCCTATTCCGGCTACCTGCTGCGCGAACCGATGCTGGGCTACTCCGCCGCCCAGCACATGGGCCAGTTCCGCTACATCGCCAACCGCCGCGCCCGCCAGCTCGGCCTCGCCGAGCCCTTCCCCGGCGCCGAGAACGTGCTGCCCTGGCTGGACGAGCAGGCCAACCTGCGCAAGGAGAAGAACTTTTTCGAGACCCGCGTCACCGAATACCAGACCGGCGGCGCGCTGGCCTGGGAGTGAAACACGGGCGGCGCACGGCCATGCTCTGCTGCTAAGCTTGCCTTCTTACTTCACGCTTGCGAGGAAGACATGAAGGCAATCACGCTCAAGGCCCCCGGCGGCCTGGCCAACATCGCCGCGGCCGAGGTCGCCGATCCGGGCCGGCCCGGCAAGGGCGAAATCCGCGTCGCGATCAAGGCCGGCTCGCTGAACTACCACGACCTGCTCGTCGCCTGCGCCGCCGTGCCCACCGAGGACGGCCGCATCCTGCTGTCGGACGGCGCCGGCACCGTGGAAGAGGTCGGCGAGGGCGTGACGGAATTCAGGCCCGGCGACGCCGTGGTATCGACCTTCTTCCCTATCTGGCCTGCCGGGCCGGCGACGCCGCAGGTGGGCGGCTTCATGCACACCCCTGGCGACGGCATCCAGGGCATGGCCTGCGAGCACGTCGTGCGCCCTGCCAGCGCCTTCACCCGCGCGCCGCGCGGCTGGACGCACCGCGAAGCCGCGACCATCACCACTTCAGGCCTCACCGCGTGGCGGGCGCTGGTCGTCAACGGCGGGCTGAAGGCCGGCGACACCGTGCTCGTGCAGGGTACCGGCGGCGTCTCGATCGCCGCGCTGCAGCTCGCCAAGGCGATGGGCGCGCGCGTGATCGCCACCTCGTCGTCCGACGAGAAGCTGTCGAAAGTGGCCGCGCTCGGCGCCGACCTGACGATCAACTACCGGCGCGAGCCGGAATGGGGCAGGAAGGCGCTGGAGCTCACCGGCGGCTTCGGCGTCGATCACGTCATCGAAGTCGGCGGCCCGGCGACGCTGGCGCAGTCCCTCACCGCGCTCAAGGTCGGCGGCCACGTCGCCATGATCGGCCTGCTGTCCGGCATCGATGCGAATCTGCCGATCCTGCTGGCGCTCGCCAAGCACGCCCGGATCGAAGGCCTGATCGTCGGCAGCCGGCAGGACCAGCAGGACTTCGTCCGCGCGCTCGAGCTGATGGAAGCGCGGCCGGTCATCGACCAGGTGTTTTCATACACGGACCTCGCCACAGCTTTCGCCCACCAACAGAGCGGGCAGCATTTCGGCAAGATCGGCGTGGAGTGGTAAACAGCTCCGGCCGGGGCTGGGCCGACTGCTCACCCCTGCCGGAACAGCTCCGCCAGCCGGGCCAGACCGGTTTCCATCTCCTCTTCGCAGGCCAGGCTGAAGTTCAGCCGCAGGGTGCCGATGCCCTCGTCGCCGCCGGCATGGAAGTTCTCACCGGGCATGAAGATGACGCTGCGGCTGATCGCTTCCGCCAGCAGCGTGCGCGTATCGACCGGTCGGCGCAGTTGCAGCCAGAAGAACAGGCCGCCGGGCGGAAGCTGCCAGTCGGCCAGCCCGCTGAAATGGCGGCGCAGCGCGGCGTCGAAGAGATCGCGCTTGCTGCGGTAGCCGTCGCGCAAGGCCTCCAGGCGTTCGCCGCGCGTCGGTGCCGCCAGTTGCTCGCCGACGAGCCATTGACTGATGCGGTTGCTGTGCAGGTCCGCGGCCTGCTTCAGGCGCACCAGCCAGGGCATCAGCTCGCGCGATGCCGCCAGATAGCCGAGGCGCAGGCCGGGCGCGAGGCTCTTGGAAAACGAACCCTGGTAGATCCACGGCGCCTTCTCCAGCATGCTGCACACGGGCGTGCGCTCGCAGGCGTCGTAGGCCAGGTCGCGGTAGGGATCGTCCTCGAACAGCGGAATCCCGGCTTCGTCGCAGGCGCTGGCCAGCGCCTGACGCTCGGCCCGGCTGTAGCAGTGGCCGGACGGATTCTGGAAGGTCGGGATCGCATAGGCGAAAGCAGGCTTCTCCGCGCCCGCGGCGATGGCCTCGGGCCGGGCAGCGGAAAAGGAGCGGAATCCGGCCCCGAAGAAGCGGAAGACCTGCAGCGCCGCGAGATAGGTCGGCGACTCGACCGCCACCATCGTGCCTTCGTCGATGAAGAGCTTGGCGGCCAGATCCAGCCCCTGCTGCGAACCGGACACGATCAGGACCTGCTCCGTGGCGCAATCGAGGCCAAGCGCACGCAGCTCGCCCGCGACCTGCTCGCGCAGGAAGCCGTCGCCCTCGCTCGCGCCGTACTGCAGGCAGCCGGACGGCGCGGCACCGGGCGTCAGGGTCGGAAAGCTGTCCGCGGCCGGCAGGCCGCCGGCAAAGGAGATCATGCCCGGCCTGTCGATGACGGCGAGCATTTCACGGATCGGCGAAGCGTGCAGATCGGCGACACGGCGGGAGTAGCGCGGCGAGGAAGCGAGGTTCATGGCAAATTACGTCAATTTAGTTGACCTATGGACAGCCTAAGCAGGGCTGACTAACATGTCAACATGGTTGACCTAAAAAACCCGGAACTGCTCGAACCCATCGAGCTGTTCTACTTCGCCTACCGCGCCTTCACCTCGCACCCGGACCGCATCCTCGCCGAGCGCGGGCTTGGGCGCGTGCATCACCGCCTGCTCTATTTCGTCGGCCGCAATCCGGGCATCGCGGTGAATGCCTTGCGCGAAACCCTGGGCGTTTCCAAGCAGGCGATGAACACGCCCTTGCGCCAACTGATCGAGATGGGCTTGATCGACGCTTCGACGGCCGCCCACGACCGTCGCGTCAAGCAGTTGAGCCTGAGCGCCGATGGCGCCGAGCTGGAACGGCAGCTGACGGAAACGCAGCTGAAGCTGCTGGCCGACGTGTTCGCCGCCAACGACGAAAAAACCGCAGAAGGATGGCGCGCGGTGATGCGCGCCCTGAGTACCCGCATGCGGAACTGAATCCCCGGGCCAGGCCCGGAAAAAAAGCGGCCGCCGTTACCGGCCGCCCTTCCCCTTCAGTTCGGCATACAGCAGCACCGCCCCGACCAGCAGGATCACCCCGCCGATCCCCGCATAACCCGCCGCGAACGAGCCGGTGATACCAACCAGCGCGGCGAATGCGGGCGGGCCGAGCACGACGCCGAAATAGGTGAAGAACAGCGTGCCGCCAGTCAGCATGCCGGCCTGGCCCGGCGGCGAAAGCTGGGCGACACGGGCCAGGTAGACGCCGTTCCAGCCGATCGCGGTGGCGCCGAACACCATGCTGACGACGATGACGACGAGAAGCGGCCAGTCCGGCCCGAACATCGCGGTGATCAAGGACGCCAGCGCCATCGCGAACGCGAGCAGGCACAGCACCAGGTTCGGCGCCTTCCAGCGGTCGGCGGCATAACCCCACAGCAGGCGCCCGCCTGCGCCGGCGAACTGCGACAGCGACAGCACGAAGCCGGCGGTGACCAGCGAGGCGCCGTATTCCGCGGTCAGATAGGTCACCAGGTAAGTGGTCAGGCACAACTGCATCGCACTGAGGAAGAAAGTGCAGAACGCCAGGTTGCGGATGTCGCGATGGGCGAAGACCTCGGCCAGCGGACGCATCACGCCGCCGAGCGAGACCTTGCGCCGGGGATCGCGGTCGGCATCGAAGCCGGTGCGCACCACCTGGGCGATCAGCGCCATGAGGGCGCAGGCAGCCCCCACCGCAAGCGCGGCGCCCTGCCAGCCCCACAGCAGCACCAGCGGCGGCACGGCCAGGCCGGCCAGCGCACCGCCCAGCGGAACGCCGGTCTGCTTCACCGAGAACAGGAATCCCATGCGGTGCGCCGGCGTGGTACGGGCGAGGATGTGGGAGCTCGACGGCGTGATCGGCCCGTAGCCGGAGCCGATCAGCAGCGCGCTGACGATCATCGACCACACCGTGCCGCCGGCGGCGAAGGCCAGGCCGGCGCCGGACAGCAGCAGGCAGGCCTGGCTGACGCGGATCGCGCCGTAGCGGCCGACGAGCGCGCCGCTCGCCAGCGAGGACAGCATCGCGCCGACATAGACCAGGGCGATGAACACGCCGACCAGCGCGCCCGGCAGGCCGGTGGTGCGCGCGGCTTCCGGCGCCAGCACCGGCACGGTCAGCGCCGCCATGGTGGCGAGGATCTGGATCGCCAGCGTGATGCTCAGCGAGACGAACATCGTCAGTCCCCTGCCGAGCACCCGGCCGGGCGGCCGCTGACCGTCATTCGATGGACTCCGGCGGGTTCATGCCGCCCTGCGGCGGTTTGCGGTACCTGAAGGTGCCGACGCCCTTGGCGACGATGTGCCCTTCGGCATCGCGTATCTCGGCTTCGCAGAAGCAGGTGGAGCGCCCGCCGCCGATGGCGCGGCCCTCGACCAGCAGGCGGCCGCTGCCCGGGCGCAGGAAGCTGGTGGTGACGCCGATCGACACCACCGACAGGCGGAAGCCCTGGCGCGCCATCGCCGCCCGCGCCATCGTGGTGTCGAGCAGGGCCATCAGCACGCCGCCGTGGACCTTGCCGTGCATGTTGGTCAGTTCCGGCCGCGCATCGAGCGCGACCCGCGCCCAACCCGGCCCGACGCCGTCATCGACGGCGCCGAGCAGGTCGAGGAAGGGATTGCGGAAGCTGGGCGGCGCCAGCAGCGGCTCGGCCCCGGTCTCGGCGGCCGCAGCGCCCTCGATCCGTGCCTGCTCAGGCGGACTGGACATTGGCCACCTCGATGAGATTGCCGTCCGGATCGCGGCAGTACACGGACCGGATCGGCCCGGTCGCACCGGTGCGCGGCACCGGCCCCTCCTCGATCGCCACTCCGCAGGCTTGCAGATGGGCGATCACCTCGTCCAGCGGTTCGGAAGTCAGGAAGCACAGATCCGCCGAACCCGCCTGCGGCGTGCGCGCATGGGGCCGGATCGGCGCAGCCGCGGGATGCAGGTTGATCTTCTGGCTGCCGAACGCGAGCGCGCGCCGGCCCTCGCCGAAGGTGACGGCCTCCATGCCCAGCACACTGACGTAGAAGGCGATCGTGGTGTCGATGTCCGCCACGGTGAGGACCAGATGGTCCAGTGCATCGATCTTCATCGAAAAATCTCCTGGAGCTTGCGCAGGCCTCATTGTGGCGCCATGGCCGGCACCTTGCCCACGGCTCCGCCCCGTCCAGGACTGCGGCGGGGCGGAACGGCCTGGTCAGGCCAAGCCGGGCTCAGCCGGTCAGAGCTTGTCCGGATCGAATCCGGTGGCTTCGTAGATCGCCTGGATGGTGTCTGCGCCGACACGCGACGCCATCTTCTTGTGCACCGGCACCAGCGCCTTGATGAAGGCCTTGCGCTCGGCCTCGCTCAGGACATGGACTTCCGTCTTGCCCGACGCCCGGATGGCTTCCAGCATCTGCTCGTTCTCTTCCTTGGCGATCTTGTTGGCATAGTCGGTGGCCTCGGCCATTGCCTTCTCGAGCTGGCTGCGCACGTCCGCAGGCAGACCGTCCCAGAATTTCTTGTTGGTGATCGCCGCATAGCCGATGTAGCCGTGGTCGGACACCGTCATGTGCTTCTGCACCTCGTGGAACTTCTGGGTGAAGTAGTTCGAGAACGTATTCTCCGTGCCATCGACGACACCGGTCTGCAGCGCCTGATAGACCTCGGAGAAGGCCATCGCCTGCGGCAGCGCCCTCACTTCGCGCATCTGCTCCTCCAGCACCTTGGAGGACTGGATGCGCAGCTTCTTGCCGCGCAGATCCTCCGGCTTGCGGATCGGGCTGTTCGCGCTCAAGGCCTTGAAACCGTTGTCCCAGTACGCCAGGCCCTTGATCCCGCGCGGCTCCAGCAAGCCGAGCATCTGCTGGCCCACCGGGCCCTTGGTCACCTTGTGCAGAGCCCCGTAGCCATCGAAGATGTAGGGCAGGTCGAAGACCTCGAACTCACGCACCCCCAGCGGGCCGAACTTCGACAGCGAGGGCGCCAGCATCTGCACCGCGCCGAGCTGCAGCGCTTCCAGTTCTTCCTTGTCCTTGTACAGCGTGCTGTTCGGATACACCTCGACCTTGACCGCGCCATTGGTGTATTTCTCGGCCAGCTCCTTGAACTTGTCGGCGCCCTTGCCCTTGGGGGTGTCCTGCGCCGTGACGTGGCTGAACTTGATGACGATCGGGTCCGCGGCGACGGCCAGCGTCGACATGGGTGCCAGCGCCAGCGCCAGGGCGGTGCCGATCAGGGTACGGCGAAGTTGGGAAATTTTGCTCATGGTCTCCTCCTGCTTGTTGTAAAAACGACTGCAAACACTGGACATCAAAGGCCGAAGCTGGCGGCCACGGCCAGGACACGCTCGGCGCGGGCGATGACGGGGGCGTCGATCATCCGCCCCTCGACCACCGCGGCACCGCCACCCGCGGCCGCCGCGGCCTGCCGCACCGCGCGCGCCCACTGGATTTCACTGTCCGACGGGGTGAAGGCGGATGCCGCTCCCTGCACCTGGTTGGGATGGATCAGCAACTGGCCGCCGAAACCGTGGCGGCGGGCGCGCCGGGCATAGCGCAGCAAGGCCTCGGCGTCGCCGATCACGGTGAATACGCCATCGACCGGCGCCGGCAGTCCGGCACGCTGGCTGGCGAGCACAAGCATCGCGCGCCAGGGCAGGAAGACGAGCTCCTCGGGATCGGACTCGTCCGGCACCAGGTCCAGTTCGACGGCGAGATCGAGCTTGCCGAACACCAGGCGGGCACAGCCTCCGGCGCCGGCGATCTCGCGCAGCGCATCGAGGCCGAGCGCGGTCTCGATGATCGCCAGCACCGGCTTGCCGCTGCCGGCGTGGGCATGCCGCATCTGCGCCGCGCTGTCGGCCTTGGGCAGCATCAGACCGGCCACGCCGGCATGGCGGCAGGCCTGCAGGTCGTCCTCATGCCAGGCGGTGCCGGCGGCGTTGATGCGCACCACCACCGCGGCATCCGGGTTGGCATCGAGCCAGGCCAGCAGCGCCTGGCGCGCAGCCGGCTTGTCGGCGGGCGCGACGGCGTCCTCCAGGTCGACGATGACGACGTCGGTGCCGGTGGCGAAAGCCTTGGCGATGCGCTCGGGGCGGCTGGCCGGCACGAACAGGAGCGTCCGCGCCCGCGCCAGATCGGGATTGTTGCGGCTCATCACACCACCTTTCTTGCGTGCAGGTCGGCGACACGGCCGCCATAACCGAGCTCGGCGAGGATCGCATCGGTATGGGCGCCGAGCGCCGGCACCGGGTCCATGCGCGCCGGATACTCGCCGCCCATGCCCGGCGGCTGCAGCGCGGGCAGCGGGCCGACCGGCGAATCCACCGTGGTCCAGCGCTTGCGCGCCTGGAGCTGGGGATGGGCCCAGATGTCGCTCATGCTGTTGACGTTGGCATTGGCGATGCCTGCTTCGTCGAGCCGGGCCAGCACCTCTTCGGCGCTGAGGCTGGCAAAGCTCTGTTCGATCAGGCTCCGCAGCGCATCGCGGTTGGCCACGCGCTGCGCATTGCTGGCGAAGCGCGCGTCGGCCGCGACGGCCGGATCCTTCAGCACCTTGTCGCAGAACACGGCCCATTCGCGCTCGTTCTGCAGGCCGAGCATCACGGTACGGCCGTCTCCCGAGCGGAACGGGCCATAGGGGTAGATCGTGGCGTGCGCCGCGCCGCAGCGCCTGGGCGGCTCCTGGCCCTTGTAGGCGTAGTACAGCGGGAAGCCCATCCACTCGACCATGGAGTCGATCATCGCGATCTCGATGCGGCGGCCGCGGCCGGTCCTGCCGCGCTGGATCAGGGCGCCGAGGATGTTGGTGTAGGCATACATGCCGGCGGAGATGTCGGCGATCGAGATGCCGGCCTTGGCCTGCTCCTCGGGCGAGCCGGTGACGGACAGGAAGCCGGACTCGCTCTGGATCAGCAGGTCGTAGGCCTTCTTCTCGGTGTAGGGGCCGCCGTCGCCATAGCCGGAGATGTCGCAGACGATGAGGCCGGGGTTCTGCGGCGCCAGCGCCTCGTAGGACAGGCCTAGGCGCGCGGCCGCGCCCGGCGCGAGGTTCTGCACCAGCACGTCGGCCTTGGCCAGCAGCTTGTGCAGGATCTCCTGCGCCTCGGGCTGCTTGACGTCCAGGGTCAGGCTTTCCTTGGAGCGGTTGGCCCAGACGAAATAGGAAGCCTCGCCATCGACGCGATGGTCGTAGGCGCGGGCGAAGTCGCCGACGCCGGGACGCTCGACCTTGATCACGCGGGCGCCGAGGTCGGCCAGGTGGCGGGTGGCGAAAGGCGCGGCGACGGCGTGCTCGAGCGAGACGACGGTCACGCCTTCGAGCGGCAGCGAGCCCGCTTGCGGCTTGTGGATATCGGTCATGGTCGGTCCGTCTCTCATGCAGATGGAAGAAGCGCGCCGATGCGCGGCGCGGCATGCAGTTGCCACACTTGCTCGATCAGGGCATCGATCTCGGCCCGGCTGGCGGCACCGGAGAAGGCCGCCAGCCGGCGCGCCTTGTCGGCCAGTTCGGCGCGCGACAAGGTGTTGCCCGGGTCGCCCTTGGGGTCGTCGATCGCGCCGGCGAAGCAGGCGCCGGACTTCGTCCTGACCTCGACCCGTCCCAGCCAGCGGTTGGGATAGGCGGCATCGACCTCGTCGTCGAGCGCCATGCTGACCTTGTCTCGGAAGGCGGCAACCGCCGGGTCGCTCAGCGCGTGGTCGCGGAAGCTCTCGAGGCCGGCATCGCCGTGCACCGCGAGCAGGCCCAGCACCGTGCCCATCGAGAACTTGGCCTGGTGCACGGTCGTCGGCACATCGACGACGCCGAGCACGTCGATCGCGCCCTTGTGCACCCGGGTCAGCACGGCTTCGATGTCGTCGGGCGCCAGGCCTTCGCGCTGCATCACCGCCTGCAGCGCATCCGCCGCCGGGTGGGTGTGGCGGCAGGAGGCGTGGAACTTGAACGAGGTTTCGAGCAGGGCCCAGCGGCTGCCGAGCCGGTCGCCGAGGCGTGCCGGATCGGCATCGGAGGACATGCCGGCGGCCATGCCCTTGTCGCCGTCGAGGATGCGCCGCGCCGCGGTCACGCCATCGCGCGCCAGATAGGCGGCCGCCAGCCCGCTGGCCGCCGCATGCGCGGTGTGGAGCTGCTTGGAGTCGGCGGCGTCGCGCAGGAATTCCCACAGGCCCGCGGCCTGGGTGCCGGCCGAACCGATGGCGTTGCTCATCTGCTCCGGCGTCAGCTTCAGCACATGGCCGGCGGCAACGGCGGCGGCCAGCGTGCCGACCGTGGCCGTGGTGTGGAAGATGCGGTAGTGCGAACGGCCGAGGAATTCGCCGATGCGGATGCCCGCCTCGTAGCCGGCGACGCAGGCGGCGATGAGCTCTTCGCCCGAGGCGCCCGCGTCCTGCGCCGCTGCCAGCGCGGCGGGAAACACCACCGTCGCCGGATGCAGCACCGAGCTGTTGTGCAGGTCGTCCTGCTCCACCAGGTGCGAGGACGCCGCATTCACCCAGGCGGCGAAATACGGCGAGCTGCGGCCGCGGCTGGCCAGCACTTCGGCAGCCCCGTCGGCCGGCCCCATGGCACGGGCGAAGGCTTCGAACTGCGGCAGCGGGTGCATGCCTTTCGCCGCCAGCGCCGAGGCGAGCCAGTCGAGGAAGAGCTCCTCGCAGCGTTCCACCACCGGCATGGGCAGGTGCTCGTAGCGCAGGCCGGCGACGAAGGCGCACAGCGCCTCGGCGGGCGTGTTCCGATCGGTCATCGTGCAAGCTCCTCTGGACTCAGAACGAACGCGGCAGCCCGAGCAGGTGCTCGGCGACGTAGGAGAAGATCAGGTTGGTCGAGATCGGCGCCACCTGGTACAGGCGGGTCTCGCGGAACTTGCGCTCGATGTCGTACTCGTTGGCGAAGCCGAAGCCGCCATGGGTCTGCATGCAGACGTTGGCCGCTTCCCACGAGGCCTTGGCGGCGAGGTACTTGGCCATGTTGGCCTGGGCACCGCAGGGCTGGTGGGCGTCGAACAGCTCGCAGGCCTTGAAGCGCATCAGGTTGGCGGCCTCGATCTCGATGAAGGCATCGGCGATCGGAAACTGCACGCCCTGGTTCTTGCCGATCGGGCGGTCGAAGACGACGCGCTCGTTGGCGTACTTCACCGCGCGCTCGATGAACCAGTAGCCGTCGCCGATGCACTCGGCGGCGATCAGCGTGCGCTCGGCGTTCAGGCCGTCGAGGATGTACTTGAAGCCCTTGCCCTCTTCGCCGATCAGGTTCTCCTCGGGAATCTCGAGGTTGTCGAAGAACAGCTCGTTGGTCTCGTGGTTGACCAGGTTGGGAATCGGCCGGACGGTCAGGCCCTTGTCGATCGCGTCCTTCAGCTCGACGATGAAGATCGACATGCCTTCGGACTTCTTCTTCACCTCGGCCAGCGGCGTGGTGCGCGCCAGCAGGATCATCAGGTCCGAGTGCTGCACGCGGGAGATCCAGACCTTCTGGCCATTGACGACGTAGCGGCCGTCCTTCTTCACCGCCACGGTCTTGATCTTGGTGGTGTCGGTGCCGGTGGTCGGCTCGGTGACCGCCATCGACTGGATGCGCAGCTTGCCGGCGGCGATGTCCGGCAGGTACTTCTCCTTCTGCGCCTTGCTGCCGTTGCGCAGCAGCGTGCCCATGTTGTACATCTGGCCATGCACCGCGCCGGAGTTGCCGCCCGAGCGGTTGATCTCTTCCATGATCACCGAGGCCGCGGTGAGGCCGAGGCCGGAGCCGCCGTATTCCTCCGGAATCATCGCCGACAGCCAGCCGGCGCCGATCAGGGCATCGACGAAGGCTTCGGGGTAGCCGCGCTGCTCGTCGATCTTGCGGAAGTATTCATCGGGAAATTCCGCGCACAGGCTGCGCACGGCATCGCGGATGTCCTGGTGCTGGTCGGGGGCGTTCATGGCGGACATGGCTGTCTCCTGTCTGTATGCGGGGGAATCGCGGCGAAGCAACTCCCTGCGCTTCATTGCCGAAGCGCATCGGTCGGTGAAAAAGGAAAACGGGGAAACCGGGCGGGGCTTACTCGAAGCCGACGGTGGCCTTCATCGTCATGCGGCCGTTCTCGTCGGTCCAGAGCTCGGCGCCGCCTGGCCCGGTGATGCGGCCGCAGACGTCGAAGCGCTGGGTATCGAACAAGGGCCCGACGGCACGGAACGAGAAGCTCGTGACGCGCTTGTCCGGATGGGCTGCGCGGAAGGCCTCGAGCAGCAGGGTCGCCGTCAGCGGGCCATGGACGATCAGGCCGGGGTAGCCTTCGACCCCGGTCACGTAGGGATGGTCGTAGTGGATGCGGTGGCCGTTGAAGGTCAGCGCCGAGTAGCGGAACAGCAGCACCGGATCGGGATCGATGGTGCTGCGGAAATCGCATTCCGCCGGCACGGCCTCGCCCGCCGGCTTGCCGCCGCCGGGCGAGGCGTTGCGGTAAACGATGTCGTGCTCCTCGACCAGCACCGTGTCGCCGCCAGCGCCGGAGAGGGTGTGCTCGACGGTGACGAAGACGAGGTCGCCGGTCCGGCCCGACTTGCGCTCGCAGCTCAGGATGCGGGACAGCCGGCGCAGGCTTTCACCGACACGCAAGGGACGCACGAAGCTCAGCCGGCCCCCGGCCCACATCCGGTTCGGCAGTTCGACCGGCGGCAGGAAGCCGCCGCGGCGGGGATGGCCGTCGGGGCCGATCTCGCTGGCGCGGGCATTGGGCGTGAAATAAACCCAGTGCCACAGCGGCGCCAGCGCATCGCCTTCGCCGATCGCAGCAGGGTCATGGTCGAGCGTCGCGGCCAGGGCCTGCGCGATGCGAAGATCGACGCGGTCGGTCCGGATCTCTTCCCGCCCCACCCATGCCGACAGATCGGCGTTGCTGCTGCTGGCCCCTGCCTCCATAAACCCTCCTTTTTTGCTCATACGTTTTTATGTGGGAACATGATCCGCCCGGCGCTGCCCGATCACAATTCGCCATTCCTTTACCCCGCCTTAAGGACAAATGAAGTCTCGGCGGCACGCTCAGGCGATACCCTCTGGTTCACCGACAGCCGGCACCACAGCATGAATATCGACCTGCGCGACCTGACCCTCTTCAATCTGATCGCGGAAACCAAGAGCCTGACCCGGGCGGCGGAGCGCAACCACCTGTCGCTGCCCGCCGTCAGCGCACGGGTGAAGGACCTGGAAGCCAATGCCGGCGTGCGGCTGCTGTACCGCACGCCGCGCGGCGTGGCGCTGACACCGGCTGGCCAGAGCCTGCTGCGGCATGCGCGCACGGTGCTGAGCGAGATCGAGCACATGAAGTCCGAACTGCAGCGCTTCGGCGAAGGCGTGCAGGGCAGCATCCGGGTGTTCGCCAACACCACCGCCGTGGTCGAGTTCATGCCCGAAGTGCTCGCCACCTTCCTTGCCGCGCATCCCAAGGTGGACGTCAACCTGCAGGAGCGCCCCACCGCCGAGATCATCCGCGGCGTGCTGGACGGCACCACCGACCTGGGCATCACCTCCGGGCCGGTCGCGGCCGACGGCATCGACATCCATACCTTCAGTTCGGACCACCTGGTGCTGGCCGTCACCCCGGGGCATGAACTCGATGCACAGGACAAGGTCCGCTTCGCCGACGTCATCGGCTACGACTACATCGGCCTCCACCAGGGCAGCACCCTGCAGCACTTCGTCGACCAGTTGATGCTGAACGCGCGGCGGCGGCTGCACATGCGGGTGCAGGTGAGCAACTTCGAATCCTTGTGCCGGATGGTGGAAGCCGGGGTCGGCATCGGCATCGTCCCCGAGTCCGCCGCGCTGCGGAACCTCAGGACCATGAACATCTCGGTCAAGCCGCTCGACGAGGAATGGGCAGTGCGCGAACGCCACGTGCTGTCGCGCCGCAGCGACGCGCTGCCGAGCTACACCCAGGCCTTGATCGACAGCATCATGAACTACCCCGGCCATGCCGCAAGCCGTGCGGCCGGCAAGCAGCCCAGACCACACTCCTGACAAAAAAACCGGCCCTGCGCATGGTGCTGCGCAGGGCCGAAGCTCGTACCGGAAACCCGGGGAGAGGGAGGGAGACGGGTCTCCGGACAAAGCGAAACCAGGGCGGCCCTGCCGCCACGGCATGACTGGATCAGACGGCCGCGGTGAGTTCCGGCACGACCTCGAACAGATCGCCCACCAGGCCGTAGTCGGCCACCTGGAAGATCGGCGCCTCCGGGTCCTTGTTGATCGCCACGATCACCTTCGAGTCCTTCATCCCCGCCAGGTGCTGGATCGCCCCCGAGATGCCCACCGCGATGTACAGCTGCGGCGCCACGATCTTGCCCGTCTGGCCCACCTGGTAGTCGTTGGGCACGTAGCCCGCATCGACCGCCGCACGGCTCGCGCCCAGCGCCGCCCCCAGCTTGTCCGCCAGCGGCTCGAGCAGCGTGTGGTAGTTCTCGCCGCTGCCCACGCCACGGCCGCCCGAGACGATGATCCTGGCCGCACCCAGCTCGGGGCGCTCGCTCTTGGTCAGCTCGCGGCTGACCAGCGCCGCCACGCCCAGGTCGGCTCCCGCCGCCAGCGCCTCGACCGGGGCGGCACCGCCTTCTGCGGCCGCATCGAAGGCGGTGGTGCGCACCGTGATGACCTTGATCGCGTCGGCGCTCCTGACCGTCGCCAGCGCGTTGCCGGCGTAGATCGGGCGCACGAAGGTGTCGGCGCTTTCGATGGCGACGATGTCGCTGATCTGCGCCACGTCCAGCAGCGCCGCCACCCGCGGCAGCATGTTCTTGCCGTTCGGCGTCGCCGGCGCCAGCACGTGGCTGTAGTTCGGCGCGAGGCCCTTGACCAGTTCGGCGACGTTCTCCGCCGTCTGCGCTTCGTAGTGCGGCGCATCGCACGCCAGTACCTTGGCCACGCCGGCGATCTTCGCCGCCGCCTCGGCCGCCGCGCCGCAGCCGGCACCGGCCACCAGCACGTGGATGTCGCCGCCCAGCTTGGCCGCCGCGGTCACGGTGTTGAGCGTGGCGGCCTTGAGCGATTGGTTGTCGTGTTCGGCAATGACGAGAATGGCCATGTTCAGATCACCTTCGCAACGTTCTTGAGTTTGTCGACCAGTTGGGCGACGTCCGCCACCCGCTCTCCCGCGCTGCGCTTGGGCGGTTCGGCCACTTTCAGCGTCTGCAGCCGCGGCGCCACGTCCACGCCCAGCTCTTCCGGCTTCAGCGTGTCGAGCGGCTTCTTCTTCGCCTTCATGATGTTGGGCAGCGTCGCGTAGCGCGGCTCGTTGAGCCGCAGGTCCGTCGTCACCACCGCCGGCAGCGCGATCGACAGCGTCTCCAGCCCACCGTCGATCTCGCGCGTGACCTGTGCCTTGCCGTCCGCGATCACCAGCTTCGAGGCAAACGTCGCCTGCGGCCAGCCCGCCAGCGCCGCCAGCATCTGCCCGGTCTGGTTGGCGTCGTCGTCGATCGCCTGCTTGCCGCCAATCACCAGCGCCGGCTGTTCCCTGTCGGCCACCGCCTTCAGCAGCTTGGCCACCGCCAGCGGCTGCAGCTCGGCATCCGTCTCGACCAGGATCGCGCGGTCGGCGCCGATCGCCAGCGCCGCGCGCAGCGTCTCCTGGCACGCCCCCACGCCGCAGCTCACCGCCACCACCTCCGTGGCCACCCCGGCTTCCTTCAGCCGAACCGCCTCTTCCACCGCAATCTCGTCGAACGGGTTCATGCTCATCTTGACGTTGGCAATATCCACGCCACTGCCGTCGGCCTTGACGCGAACCTTCACGTTGTAATCGACAACGCGTTTCACGGGTACCAGGATCTTCAATGTCATCCTCCTTGTTCTGATGTCCGGGCCTATGCCCCGAACGGAAGCAGTTTAGTTTTTCCACACCCGCAGCAGATTCACCATTTCCGAATACCCGCTTCAGCAGGCTCGAAGCGGCGGACAGGCTCTTCGCCAGCGGAAGCGTGCTCAGGCACTCATGCGTGTCACTTCGGCCGACAGCAGGTAGCCGTCGCCCCAGGCCGTGCGCAACAGGCGCGGGCGGCGCGGGTCCTCCTCGATCTTCTTGCGCAGACGGCTGACCTGGGTGTCGATGCTGCGGTCGAAGGCGCCGTGCTCATCACGATGAGTGAGGTCGAGCAGGCGTTCGCGGCTCAGCACGGTGTTGGGATGCTCGGCCAGGACGAGCAGCAGGCGGAACTCGACTGCACTCAGTTCGACGATGCGGCCATCCCGATGCGACAGCGCGCGCCGGCTGATATCCAGGGTCCAGGCATCGAAGCTCAGATAGCGCGCCTCGCTCGCTGCCGGCGCAATGGCTTCGGCGCTGCGCATCGCATTGCGCATCCGGCGCAGCACGGTCTTGATGCGCGCCACGAGTTCGCGCGGATCGAAGGGCTTGATGATGTAGTCGTCGGCGCCCAGTTCCAGCGCCGCCACACAGTCCGCCGGATCGGCCAGCACCGACAGCAGGATGACCGGCAGCTTCAAGTGCTCATACAGATAGCGGCACAGCGACAGCCCGTCCTCGTCCGGCAGCATGACCTCGGCGAGCGCCAGATCGAAACGTTCGCGCGCCAGCAGGCCGCGGCCGGTACAGGCATCGGCAGCCGTGCTCACCTCCATGCCATAGCGGCCCAGGTAGCTGGTCAGCAAGGAGCGGATCTCGGGATCGTCATCGATGAGCAGGATGCGTGGAGCGTCAGTCGGCACGATGATTCATCCGGAATGCCGCGCCGCGGCCGGTTTCGGACGGGAGCGTTCGAGCAGGGAAGTGCCGTTGTCCATGGGTATCCGCCGATGGCTTGCCCGGCGCGCGCCTTGCGGACAGGCACATTCGCGCAACGGCACAGTCATGACACACATTTTCCACATTCTGACAAACAATTACAGTTATTAATGATTATGATTCTTATTTCTTTATCTATCCGGGCACACGATTCTACCCGCAGTCATGCTGGTGGCGTTGCCGTGCCGCGTATTTTTACTTCCGCCAGCGAGAACGACGATGCATCACGCTTCCCCCAGCCTCCTCATTCCACGCCGTCTGAGGCCATTGGCAGCAGCCATCGGCCTTGCCTGCCTCTCCTCGCACACCGCATTCGCCCAGGACGCCACGCTCGCCGAGGTACAGGTGCTCGGTACCGCCGAAGAACAACTGCGCCAGGCACCCGGCGTCTCGGTCATCACCGAGGAAGACATCGCCGAACGTCCGCCGGCCAACGACCTGTCGGAACTGATCCGCACCATGCCCGGCGTCAACCTGACAGGCAACAGTTCCTCCGGCGCCTACGGCAACAACCGCCAGATCGACCTGCGCGGCATGGGCCCGGAAAACACCATGATCCTGATCGACGGCAAGCCGGTCAGCTCGCGCAACTCGGTACGCATGGGCCGCAACGGCGAGCGCAACACGCGCGGCGACTCCAACTGGGTGCCTGCCAGCGCCGTCGAGCGCATCGAGGTGCTGCGCGGCCCCGCCGCCGCGCGCTACGGCTCCGGCGCCGCCGGCGGCGTGATCAACATCATCACCAAGCGCCCGAGCGACACCCTCAGCGGCGCGGTCACCCTGTACACGCTGGTGCCGCAGGACAAGGACTTCTCCAGCACCCAGCGCCTCGGCTTCAACCTCGCCGGCCCGCTGGCCGACAAGTTTTCCTTCCGCCTGTACGGCAACGTCGCCAAGACAGATGCCGACGAGCCCGACATCAACGCCTCGGCCGTCGTTCCCAACGCGACGCCGCCCGCCGGGCGCGAAGGCGTGCGCAACCGCGACATCAACGGCCTGCTGCGCTGGGACCTGACCGCAGGCCACGTGCTCGAATTCGAGGCCGGCTTCTCCCGCCAGGGCAACATCTACGCAGGCGACCGCCTGTTCGACAGCAGCAACGCCGCCATGCAGGAGCTGGCGAACTCCGGCGCCGAGACCAACACCATGTACCGCCGCACCGGCAGCGTCACCCACCGCGGCGACTACGGCGAAGGCCGCACTTCGCGCGTCACGCTGGCCTACGAGGGCACGACCAACCGCCGCCTGAACGAAGGCCTGGCGGGCGGCGGCGAAGGCTCGATCAGCGCCAATGCCAAGCCCTCGGAAAACCAGCTGGACCAGTACTTCCTGAACGGTGAGTTCAACACGCCGCTGGAGATCGGCGGCATCCGGCAGATGCTGACCGTCGGCTTCGAATACCGCAAGGAAAAGCTGGAAGATCCCTACGCCACCGCCCGCGGCCAGACCCTCAACAACAACCCGACGGCGATCAGCAAGTCCGACACGCGCGCCGTGTTCGTCGAGGACAACATCGCGCTGGGCAACTGGGTGGTCACCCCCGGCCTGCGCCTGGACGACCACGACAAGTTCGGCCTCAACTGGAGCCCCAGCCTGAACGCATCATGGGAAGCAACGCCCGAGATCACCGTCAAGGGCGGCATCGCACGCGTGTTCAAGGCGCCCAACCTCTACCAGTCCAATCCCAATTACCTGTACCAGACCGGCGGCAACGGCTGCCCCTACCTGCCCGACGGCACGCGCGTGCAAGGCCCCTGCTACATCTTCGGCAACGAGGATCTCGACCCCGAGATCAGCATCAACAAGGAACTGGGCGTGGCCTGGAACCGTGCCGGCTGGGGCGCGGGCCTGACCTATTTCCACAACGACTACAAGAACAAGATCATCGCCGACATGGGCGACCAGGACATCCCCGAATTCATCAACATCGGCGGCTCGCTGGTACGTCCCTTCGAATGGACCAACACCGGCAAGGCCATCATCCGCGGTTTCGAAGGCAACCTGGATGTGCCGCTGCTGGGCGATATGGGCCGCATCCTGATGCTGCGCAACAACTTCACCTACATGATCGAAAGCAAGAACAAGAACACCGGCCAGCCGCTGTCGGTGATTCCGCGCTACACGATCAACAGCACGCTGGACTGGCAGGCCACCGACAAGCTTTCGGTACTGGCCACCGCCACCTTCTACGGCAAGCAGGAACCGCGCGACCGCAACCCGGCCAACAACACCACCGTCACCGGCGACGGCCTGAAGGTCCGCAGCGCCTACGCCCTGTACGGCCTCAGCGCGGGCTACCAGTTCAACAAGACCTTCAACCTGCGCGCGGGCGTCAACAACCTGTTCGACAAACGGCTCTATCGCGCCTCGTCAGGCTCCGCCCAGGGCGCGAACACCTACAACGAGCCCGGCCGCACCTTCTACGCAACGCTGACCGCTTCGTTCTGAGCCGGCGCGGCAGCCCGGCCCGCCTTGCACTGCCTCGCGCCCGGCTTTTGCCGGGCACGATTTTCATCCTGCCCCCGGCCTGCCGCCGGACATCCTGTCCGGCACACGGACATGACGCCAGCAGCGAGGCATGAAGACGTCCGCGCGGGAATTCCCGCACCTCAGGAGGTCAAGCCAGATCGCCACAGTTTTGACACATTCAGACAAAATATGAAAATATTGAATAGGTATGATTATCATTATTTTATTTATCCTCTGGCACGACTCCGGCGGCAGCAATGCCATGGAACCGATGCCCTGAATTTTTCATCGCCCCCGCACAACGAGAACACGATGCGCCGCTCCTCTCCCAATTCCTTCACCTCGTTCCGTCTCAAGCCGCTCGTCGCCGCCATCGGCCTTGTCTGCCTTCCCGCACACAGCGCATTCGCCCAGCAAACGGCGGAAGCCGATGCCACGCTCGCCGAGGTGCAGGTGCTCGGCACCGCCGAGGAAACGCTGAAGCAGGCGCCGGGGGTCTCCGTCATCACCGCCGAGGACATCGAGAAGCGCCCGCCGGCCAACGACCTGTCCGACATCATCCGCCGCATGCCGGGCGTCAATCTCACCGGCAACGCCGCCAGCGGCGCACGGGGCAACAACCGCCAGATCGACCTGCGCGGCATGGGCCCGGAAAACACCCTGATCCTGATCGACGGCAAGCCGGTGACGTCACGCAACTCGGTGCGCTACAGCCGCAACGGCGAACGTGACACGCGCGGCGACAGCAACTGGGTGCCGGCCGAGGAAGTCGAGAGCATCGAAGTCATCCGCGGCCCGGCAGCAGCGCGCTACGGCAGCGGCGCGGCCGGCGGCGTGGTCAACCTCATCACCAAGGGCATCCCGGAAAAGCTGCGCGGCTCGGTGTCGCTATACACCAACCAGCCGGAGGATTCCGACGAGAGCGACACCCAGCGCATCAACTTCAACGCCAGCGGCCCGATCAACGACCAGTTCGGTTTCCGCGTCTATGGCAACTACAACAAGACCGATGCCGACGCGCCCGACATCAACCTCGACGAGACCGTCGGCAGCACTGCCGCCGGCCGCGAAGGGGTGAGGAACAAGGACATCAAGACCACGCTGCGCTGGAAGCCGGTGCAGGGGCAGACGATCGACTTCGACTACGGCTATTCCCGCCAGGGCAACATCTACGCCGGCGACACCAACCTGGGCTCCAGCGCCACCGACCCGAACCAGGCTACCGGCACCAACCCGGCAACCTTCCTCGGCAAGGAAACCAACACCATGACCCGCCGCACCTATGCGATCACGCACAAGGGCGACTGGGCCTTCGGCAAGTCGAGCGGCTACATCCAGTACGAGAACACGCGCAACAGCCGTCTCGGCGAAGGCTCGGCGGGCGGCGGCGAGGGCAACATCAACAGCAACCAGAAGTTCACCAGCGAGCTCGACAACCTCACCCTCAACGGCCAGGTGGATATCCCCTTCAAGCTCGGCGTCAACCACGTGCTGACCGCAGGCGTCGAATGGAACAACACGAAGCTCGACGATCCGCGCTCGGTGCAGAACGCGGTCTCCGGCGGCATCAACTGGCCCGGCGTCGTCCCCGCCGACCAGCGCGACACCGAATCCAAGGCCACGCTGACCTCGGTCTTCGTCGAAGACAACATCGAACTCACCCAGGACGTCATCCTGACCCCGGGCCTGCGCTTCGACCACCACAGCGAATTCGGCAACAACTGGAGCCCGTCCCTCAATGCGTCGTGGATGATGACGCCCGAGTTCACGCTGAAGGGCGGCGTCGCCCGCGCCTTCAAGGCCCCCAACCTGTACCAGATCAACCCCAACTATCTGTACAACACGATGGGCAATGGCTGCCCGATCGGCATGACCGGCCCATGCTACGTGCTGGGCAACCCCGATCTCGATCCGGAGGTCAGCGTCAACAAGGAAATCGGCATCAACTACACCGCCAACGGCTGGAACGCGGGCCTGACCTATTTCCACAACAAGTACAAGAACAAGATCACCTCCGGCGAGATCAACTACAACACCGGCGGGCTCGTCACCGGCTCGGTGCTGAAGTGGGAAAACGCCACCGACGCCACCATCGCCGGCGTCGAAGGCAACCTGCTGATCCCGGTCGCGCACAACATCAACTGGATCAACAACTTCACCTACATGGACAAGCACCACGACAAGAACGGCCAGCCGCTGTCCATCATTCCGAAATACACCGTCAATACCACGATGGACTGGCAGGCCACCGACAAGCTCTCCTTCGTCGTCACCGGCACCTTCTACGGCAAGCAGAAGCCGCGCACCACCAACATCAGCACCGGCGGAACGGCCACCGGCAATTCGCTGAACGAGCGCGAAGCCTACAGCCTGTGGGGCATCAGCGCCGGCTACACCTTCAGCAAGACCCTGAAGGGCCGCGTCGGCATCAGCAACCTGTTCGACAAGCGCCTGTACCGCGAAGGCAACGGCAGTTCCGCCGGCGCGAACACCTACAACGAACCCGGCCGCGCCTACTACGCAACGCTGACCGCCTCATTCTGAACCGGCAGCCGCAAAGCCCCAGGCATTGCGCTGTCCTGCGTCCGGCGAAAGCCGGACGCTTTTTGATTTTCGGCCGCCCCTGCATGCATGCGATGCGTTTCGCCCTCGTCCTGATGTCCGCCGTTCTCGCCCTGTGCGGCGGCACGGCCATCGCCCAGCCCAGCCTCGAACGCGGTCCCGAGCCGGACATCGCGGAACGGGGCTCGGCCCACTACACCTTCGAGACACTGATGCTGGAAGCCCCGGGCAGCGAGCGCCGCTACCGCATCCAGATCGCGCGCCCACGCCTGGCACCTCCGCCAGCAGGCTATCCGGCCATTTTCCTGCTCGATGGCAATGCCGCCATCGAGGCGCTCGACGACGAACTGCTGGGCGCCCTGGCCACGGCCGATCCGCCGGTGATCGTCGCCATCGGCTACGACACGCCGCTGCGCTTCGACGTCGTCGCCCGCGCCTACGACTACACGCCGCCGCTGCCCGGCGAAGGGCCACAGACCGATCCGCTCGACCCCACGCGGTCGAACGGCGGCGCCGGGCGTTTTCTCGATTTCATCCAGACCCGGGTCAGACCCGAGCTCGCCGCGCGCGTCCCGCTCGATGCCGGGCGCCAGGGCATATGGGGGCACTCCTATGGCGGCCTGTTCGTGCTCCACACCCTGCTCACGCAGCCCGCCGCGTTCAGCCACTATGCTGCCGCCAGCCCTGCACTGTGGTGGCGCGGCGGCCATCTGCTGACGCTCGAAGACGGCTTCGGCCGCAGCTTCGCCGGCCGGCATGCCCACCTGCTGGTACTCCGGGGCGGCGCCGAAGGCCGCCGGACGCGCCCTGCCCCTTCCGCCGCGCGCCTGGCCGAACGCGAGCGCGCAACGGCCGTCCTGCCCGCCGACGCCGTGCCGGCCCTCGTCTCGCGGCTGGACAAGGTGGCCGGGCTCGACGCGCAGTACCGCGAACTGCCAGACCTGGAACACGGCCCCATGCTGCCTGCGTCGCTCGCCCTCACCCTGCGCTGGATGGCGGGAGCGGCACGATGAAAGCGCGGACCGACGGCTACCACACCGGGCTCGCCTATCCGGCGCTCTTCCATCGCGAACTGACGCCGGCCTGGCTGACTGCAGTCGCCACCGCGCTGGGACATCGCGCGCCGGACGCAAGCGCTCCCTACACCTGGTGCGAACTGGGCTGCGGCCCGAGCCTGACCACACTGATATCGGCTGCGGCCAATCCCGGCGGAACGTTTCATGGCGTGGACTTCGACCCGGCGGCGATCGCACACGCCCGCGGGCTGGCCGGGCAAGCGGAACTGGACAACGCCCATTTTCTGCAGCAGAGCTTCGCCGAACTCGCCGGCGCGGAGGACAGCGCACTGCCGCAACTGGATTTCATCGTGATGCACGGTGTGCTGTCGTGGATCTCGGCCGACAACCGGCGCGCGGTGATGCGCATCGTCGAACGCTGGCTCAAGCCCGGCGGCATCGTCTGCATGGCCTACATGACCCAACCCGGCAGCGCGCCGATGATGGCGATGCAGCGCATGCTCCGGCGCAGCGCGGAGATCGCCGGCGCCACGGCGGGCCTGGCTTCGGGGCTGGCATTGATGCGCAAGCTGCGCGACGGCGGCGCCGGCCAGTTCGCCGTCGTGCCGGAACTCGGGGCGCAGCTCGACCAAGTCATGATGCATCCGCCAGGCCATCTGGCGCACGAGTTCCTGGGCGACCACTGGGAGCCGCTGCACGTGGCCGACGTGCTGGGGGCAGCGGAGCAGGCGGGATGCAGCTTCATCGGCAGCGCCACGCCCCTGGAAAACATCGACGCGGTCTCGCTGCCCGGCGGCACGCAGGCGACGATCGGCGCCCTGAGCGATGCGGCGCTGCGCGAAACGGCCAAGGACATCGCCCGCAACCAGACCCTGCGCCGCGACATCTACCAGCGCGGACCGAAACCGCTCACTCCGGCCGAACATCGCCAGGCGCTGCAGGCACGGCAGTTCGCCGCCCTGCCGGGCGCGCCTGCTGGCGGCGCATTGCGCTTCGATACCCGCATCGGCCCGGTCGACGGGCCGGCGCAGATGTTCTCGCCATTGCTGCAGGCCCTGTCCAGCGGGCCGGCCTCCTTCGGCAGCCTGCTGGCCCTGCCGGCCTATGCCGGCCACGGCGGCATGCTCAATCAGGCCTGCCAGATGCTGCTGTGGGCGGGTCATCTCCACCCCGCCTTGCCAACGGCAGCCGCCGCGCCGGCACAAAGGCTCAACCGCGCATTGTGGCGCGCGGCCGCCGCAGGCCACGGCCACGGCTGGCTAGCAGCACCGGCTCTCGGCTCCGGCCTGCCGGTGGAGCGGCCCGCCATGCTGGCCGCGCACGCTCGCGATCTCGACCCTTCGCTGCGCGGCGAAGCGCTATTGGCCGCGGTACGCGCTCTCGACCCCGAAGCCGCGGATGCAGGGCAGCTTGCCTCGTTCGAGCGCACTCTGCTGCCCGCATGGCGACAACTGGGCGTGCTTGCCGACTCGAGCTGACGCATGCCTCCAGCCCGGCGCACCGCCGTGCCGACATATCACCACCAGAGAAAACGACAATGAAACCCGCCGATACCGCCGATACCTATTCCACCTGCTTCGCCGACCATCGGCCAAGCCTCAACATCACCCTGCGCTCGATCATGGCCGTCTTCGGCAGCTATGGCGTCGCTGCGCTGGCCGCCGCTGCATTCGCGGTCGGCCTGCCGCTGCCGCGCACCGACGCGGTGATGGCCGCCATCATGCTCTCGTTCCTGATCTACACCCTCGCGGTGATCTGGGTGTTCGCCGCCGCCACGCTGCTGCGCGCGGCCGCCGGCCTGGTGATCGCCGCAGCCGTATTCGCCGCCTGGCAATGGCTGGCCGCCCCCGGAGGTGCAGCATGAGATTCGACAAGCCACGCTACTTCCGCCAGTCCATGTCCTGGGTGCACACCTGGGCCGGACTGCTGCTCGGCTGGCTGCTGTTCGCGGTATTCGTGACCGGCACCCTGTCCTTCTTCCGCAACGAGATCACCCTGTGGATGCAGCCCGAGCTGCATCGCGCCCAAAACGACGGCCAGGCCGCCGCCAATGCGCTGCGCACCCTGGAGCGCGTCGGCAGCGGCGCCCAGCAATGGTCGATCTCGCTGCCCAGCCCCCGCAGCAACGTGGTCAGCCTGAGTTGGCGCGAAGCCCAGCCCGAGCAGGCTCAGGATCCGCAAAGCCGCGGCGGCGACACGCGCGGCGGCCCCCCCCAGGGCAGCGGGGCACGTGCGGACGGACGGCCCCAGGCCGCGCGCGAAGCGGCCGAATCGGCTCCAGCCGCAGCGCGCGCGCAGGGCGAACGGAATGGCCCGCGTACTGCCGACGGCAACCGCCGGGCAGGCCGCGGCGCGGAAGCGGACGAGGGAGGCGAGGGCGAGACGCCGGCAGCCCGGCCGGCCGCAGCCCCGCAAGCCCCTGCCGCACAAGGCGGCGGCCGCCAGCAGCCCGGCGTTCATCGCGCCATCATGGACCCCGCCACCGGCGAACTGATCGAGGCCCGCCAGACCGCCGGCGGCAACTTCCTCTACCGCTTCCATTTCGAGCTGTACGGCATGGATCGCGTCTGGGGGCGCTGGATCGTCGGCATCGCCACGATGGCGATGTTCATCGCGCTCATCACCGGCGTCATCGTCCATCGCCAGATCTTCCGCGACTTCTTCACCTTCCGCCCGGCCAAGGGCAAGCGCTCGTGGCTGGATGCGCACAACGCCAGCGGCGTGCTGTCGCTGCCCTTCCACATCGTCATCACGTTTTCCGGGCTGGTGCTGCTGGGTTCGATGCTGATGCCCTCGGCCGTGTCGTCCGCCTATCCGGACGACAGCGCCGCCTATGGCCGCGAGCTGCGCGGCATGGCCAACGCCGCGCCGGCACCCCGCGCCACCGGACAGGCAGCGCCGCTCGCGCCCATCGCCCCGCTGCTCGCCGAGGCGGCACAGCGCTGGCCGGACGCTGGCGTCGGCAGCATCTCCGTCACCCATCCCGGCGACGCCGGCGCCATCATCGAACTGCGCCAGGCGCGCGGCGACAGCCTCGCCAACCGCGGCGCCACCGAACGCCTGGTGTTCAACGGCGTCAGCGGCGAGTTGATGGAAGCTCCGCCATCCACCGAGCCGTCCACCGTGCGGGCGATCCAGAACGTGCTCAGCGCCGTCCACCTGGGCCGCTTCGCCTCGCCGCTGCCGCGCTGGCTGCTGTTCCTGTCGGGCGTGCTCGGCTCGCTGATGGTCGCCAGCGGCCTGGTGCTGTGGGTCGTGTCGCGCGCCAAGGACGGACCGTCGACCGAACCCGTGCCGCGCGGCCACCGCCTGGTGCAGGTGCTCAACATCGCCGCCGTCGCCGGGCTGATGATCGCCATCGCCACCTACTTCTGGGCCAACCGCCTGATTCCGGTCGAGCAGGCCGAGCGCAACCTGTGGGAAATCCGCACGTTCTTCAGCGTGTGGGGGCTCACGCTGGTCCATGCCCTGTTCCGTCGCCACAAGCGGGCGTGGATCGAGCAGCTCGTCGCCGCCGGCGCGCTGCTCACCGCCCTGCCGCTGCTCAATGCCTTCAGCGGCGGCGCCCACCTGGGCCAAAGCCTGGCGAACGGCCAGTGGCAGGTGGCAGGCTTCGACCTGACGGTATTCGCCTGCGGCCTGCTGCTGTTCTTTGCCGCCCGCGGCGTGATCCGGCACGTGCCCCGCGCCCGCCCGAACAAGGCCCGCCCGGCGAAAGCGCCCGCGCCGACCAAGGCTGCGGCGGATGCCCCCATGGCCGATACCCCTCCTTCCACTCCTGCCGCAGCCCCGGCGCTGCGTACCGCGGAGCAGGCCGGATGAACATGCTGACACTGGACTTTCTCGCCTTCGCCCTCGCCTTCGCCGCCTTCAGTGCCATCGCCCTGGGCACCGAACGCCACTCCAAACAGGTGTTCGGCCGCCACCCCACCCCGGCAGCACGGCACACGCTGACCGCTGCCGGCTGGATCCTGCTGCTGGCCTCGCTGCCGCCGGCGCTCGCCGCACGCGGCCCCTCCATCGGCAGCCTGGCCTGGCTGGGCTATCTATCGGTGGCCAGCGTCGGCATCGGCCTGATGCTGAGCTATAGGCCGCGCCCGCTGCGCTTCGCCGCGCCGGCCTTGCTGGGGCTGGCGGTGCTGGCATGGGGCGTGGCCGGGCGCTGACAAGCCTGGACCAGGACCCCAAGACCGCCGCCCGCGTCACGAGCCGGATGTCAACGTCCGGCGTGGCGGCACTTCCTTTCCAGAGCCATGAAACGAAAACGCCTCGCAAAAAATGCGAGGCGTTTTCACAGGCCGGAAGCAGCTTTCGGCTCCAGCGCTGAATCGGCTTCAGCACCGGCGCTCGACCCCGCCCGGTTTACTCCACCGTCACCGACTTCGCCAGGTTGCGCGGCTTGTCCACGTCCGTGCCCTTGACCAGCGCGGCGTGGTAGGACAGCAGCTGCAGCGGGATCACGTGCAGCACCGGCGACAGCATGCCGTAGTGCTCGGGCATGTGCAGGATGTGCACGCCTTCGGACTCGGGGATCTCGCTGCCGGCGTCGGCGAAGACGTAGAGTTCGCCGCCGCGGGCGCGGACTTCCTGCAGGTTGGACTTGAGCTTTTCCAGCAGTTCGTCGGCGGGCGACACGGCGATGACCGGCATGTCCTTGTCCACCAGCGCCAGCGGGCCGTGCTTGAGCTCGCCGGCGGCATAGGCTTCGGCGTGGATGTAGGAGATTTCCTTGAGCTTCAGCGCGCCTTCCATCGCGATCGGCCAGTGGCTGCCGCGGCCGAGGAAGAGCGCGTGCTCCTTGCCGGCGAAGCGCTGCGCCCACTTCTCGATCTCGGGCTCGAGCTCCAGCACCTTCTGCACCGCGACCGGCAGGTGGCGCAGCGCGGTGAGGTGGCGTTCCTCGTCGGCTTCGGACAGGCGGCCCTTGATCTTGGCCAGCGCCAGCGTCAGCAGCGCGAAGGCGGCGAGCTGGGTGGTGAAGGCCTTGGTCGAGGCGACGCCGATCTCGGGGCCGGCGCGGGTGATGAAGCGCAGCGCGGTTTCGCGCACGATGGCGGATTCCGGCACGTTGCAGATCGCCAGCGTGCGCTCCATGCCGAGCGACTTGGCATGCTTGAGCGCGGCCAGGGTGTCGGCGGTCTCGCCCGACTGCGAGATGACGACGACCAGGGTGTCGGCGTCGGGCACGGATTCGCGGTAGCGGTATTCGCTGGCGATCTCGACCGTGACCGGCAGCTTGGCGATGGCTTCGATCCAGTAGCGCGCGACGAAGCCGGCGTGGTAGCTGGTGCCGCAGGCGAGGATCAGCACGCGGCGCACGCCGTCGAAGATTTCGGCCGCACGCGCGCCGAAATGCTGCGGGGAGATGCCGGCGCCGCCGGCGATCATTTCCAGCGTGTTGCCCAGCGCCTGCGGCTGCTCGAAGATTTCCTTCTGCATGTAGTGGCGGAACTGGCCCAGCTCGACCGCGTCGGCCGACAGGCTGGACAGATGCACCGGACGCTCGACCGGCGAGCCGTCGGCCAGCACCACGCGGTAGCTGTCGCGGCGCAGTTCGGCCAGGTCGCCGTCTTCCAGATAGACGACCTTGCGCGTGACCTGCAGCAGCGCGGCAGTGTCGGAAGCGGCGTACATGCCGTCCTCGCCCACGCCCAGCAGCAGCGGCGAGCCGCGGCGGGCGACGATGGCGCGGTCGGGCTCGTTTTCGGCCAGCACGCCGATGGCGTAGGCGCCGATCAGTTCGTTGGTGGTCAGACGCACCGCCTCGAACAGCTCGGGCGTGGTCTGCAGCTTGCTGTGCAGCAGGTGGGCGATGGCCTCGGTGTCGGTGTCGGAGGTGAACACGTAGCCGCGCGCCTGCAGGTCGGCCTTGATGGTCTCGAAGTTCTCGATGATGCCGTTATGCACCACCGCCAGGCCGTCGGAGATGTGCGGGTGGGCATTGCGCTCGGACGGCACGCCATGGGTGGCCCAGCGGGTGTGGGCGATGCCGATGTCGGCGGACAGCTTGCTGTCGTCGGCCAGCGCGGCGAGCTCGGCGACGCGGCCGGCGGAACGCAGGCGGGTCAGTTCGCCCGCCAGCACGGCGAGGCCGGCCGAGTCATAGCCGCGGTATTCGAGTTTGCGCAGCCCTTCCAGCAGGACGGGGACGACGTTGTTGCTTGCAATGGCGGTGACGATGCCACACATGGCGGGGCTTCCTTGAAAGTGTGATTCGTTGGCGATGACGGGAAGCAGGCGCTCAGCGCGGCTGCTTCACCGGGCGCTTCCAGTGTTCGAGGCTGATCTGCCTGACGCGGGTGACGGTGAGCTGCCCCGCCGGCGCGTCCTTGGTCAGCGTGGTGCCGGCGCCGAGCGTGGCGCCGCGGCCGACGCGCACCGGCGCGACGAGCTGGGTGTCGGAGCCGATGAAGACGTCGTCCTCGATGATGGTGCGGTGCTTGTTGGCGCCGTCATAGTTGCAGGTGATGGTGCCGGCACCGACGTTGACCTTGCTGCCGATGTCCGCGTCGCCGACGTAGGCCAGGTGGTTGGCCTTGGAATGGTCGGCGATGACGCTGTTCTTGACCTCGACGAAGTTGCCCAGATGCACGTCGCTGCCCAGCACGGTACCCGGCCGGGTACGGGCGTAGGGGCCGATCACGCAGGCCTGGCCCATCGTCGTGCTGTCGATGTGGCTGAAGGCTTCGATGCGCGAGCCGGCGCCGATGCGCGCGTTGCGGATCACGCAGTTGGGGCCGATGCGCACGTTGTCGCCCAGTTCCACCGAGCCTTCGAACACGCAGTTGGCGTCGATCTCGACGTCGCGGCCGATGCTCAGGCAACCGCGCACGTCGATGCGCGCCGGATCGATCAGGGTCGCGCCCTCTTCCATCAGGCGGCGGGCGATGTTGCCCTGGTGGATGCGCTCCAGTTCGGCGAGCTGCATCTTGTTATTGACACCCAGCGTCTCGGCGAAGGCATCGGGCTGCTCGCTGACGACTTCGACGCCGTCGGCCACGGCGAGGCCGATGATGTCGGTGAGGTAGTACTCGCCCTGGGCGTTGTCGTTGCCGATGCGGCCGAGCCAGCCGCGCAGGCGGGCGACCGGGGCGACGAGGATGCCGGTGTTGACTTCGCGCACCTTGCGCTCTTCGTCGGTGGCGTCCTTTTCCTCGACGATGCGGGTGATCCGGCCGGCCTCGTCGCGCAGGATGCGGCCATAGCCGGTAGGATCGTCCATCTTCACCGTCAGCAGCGCCAGGCGCTCGCCGCCGGCTGCCGCGACCAGGCGGCGCAGCGTGGGCACGCCGATCAGCGGCACGTCGCCGTACAGCACCAGCGCCATGTCGCCGTCGGTCAGGTGCGGCAGGGCCTGCTGCACGGCATGGCCGGTGCCGAGCTGCGGCTGCTGGCGCGCCCAGGCCAGATCCGGGGCATCGAGGTGTTCGCGCACCACTTCGCCGCCATGGCCATAGACCACGCAGATGCGCCGGGCATCGAGGGTACGGGCGGCATCGAGCACATGAGCCAGCATCGGCTTGCCGGCGATGGGTTGCAGAACCTTGGGCAGAACCGAACGCATGCGCTTGCCCTGACCGGCGGCGAGAACGACGACTTCCATGGAAATCTTCCAGCGGGTTGATGAGTGGCGCGGAGTGTACCACTGCGGCACAGCCTGAAATGTGAGGGATTGCATGGCAAATGCGTGAAAACCCCAGCCGAACGCCACCAAATCCCACATAAATTGACGCAACGCACAAAAGCCGCACTTTTCCACTTATATTCGTCACAGGCAGGGGCTAGAATCGCATGCTGCACTGCACATATAAATCAGGGATCCGCCATGGAACATTCCGACACCCAGTTCATCCAGAACCGCACCTTCGACGAGATCCAGGTCGGCGACTTCGCTCAGCTGGTGCGCACCCTGCGCCCGGAAGACATCCACCTGTTCGCCGCCATGTCGGGCGACGTCAATCCGACCCACGTTGACGTCGAATACGCCCGCTCCAGCCAGTTCCGCGAAGTGGTCGGCCACAGCATGTGGGGCAGCACGCTGATCTCGACCGTGCTCGGCACCGAATTCCCCGGCCCCGGCACGGTGTACGTTTCGCAGGGGCTCAACTTCTGGCGCCCGATCACGATCGGCGACACGCTGACGATCACCGTCACCTGCAAGGAAAAATTCGAGCACAACCACCACATCATCTTCGACTGCCTGGCGGTCAACCAGGACGGGCTGAAGGTCATCGACGGCATCGCCGAAGTCATGGCGCCGACGCAGAAGATCAAGCGCACCCGCGTCGTGCTGCCCGAAGTCACCATTTCGGACCGCGAGCTGCGCTACCGCCACCTGCTGTCGGTGTCGGCAGGCCTGTCGCCGATCCCGATCGCGGTGACGCATCCCTGCGACAAGGAATCGCTGTCCGGCCCGGTGCAGGCTGCCAAGGCCGGCCTGGTCGACCCGATCCTGGTCGGCCCGGAGAACAAGATCCGCGCAGTGGCCGAAGAACACGGCATCGACATCAAGGGCTTCCGCATCGTCGACACCGAGCACAGCCACGCCTCGGCGGAAAGGGCTGTCGCGATGTGCCGCGACGGCGAGGCCGAAGCGCTGATGAAGGGCTCGCTGCACACCGACGAGATGATGAGCCAGGTGGTCAAGAACCTGCGCACCGGCCGCCGCATCAGCCACGTCTTCCTCGCCGACGTGCCGACCTACCCGCATCCGCTGATGATCACCGACGCGGCGATCATGATCGAGCCGACGCTGGAGGACAAGGTCGACATCATCCAGAACGCGATCGAACTCGCCCACATGCTCGGCCTGCCCGAGCCCAAGGTGGCGATCCTGTCGGCGGTCGAGACCGTCACCTCCAAGATCCGCTCCACCATCGAAGCCGCCGCGCTGTGCAAGATGGCCGACCGCGGCCAGATCAAGGGCGGCCTGCTCGACGGCCCGCTCGCCTTCGACAACGCGGTGTCGCTGGTCGCCGCCAGGACCAAGGGCATCAAGTCGGTGGTCGCCGGCAATGCCGACATCCTGGTCGTGCCCGACCTCGAATCCGGCAACATGGTCGCCAAGCAGCTCGAATACCTCGCCAACGCGCTGATGGCCGGCGTGGTGCTGGGCGCGCGCGTGCCCATCGTGCTGACCAGCCGTGCCGACACCGCCGAAACCCGCGCCGCCTCGTGCGCCGTGGTGCAGTTGATGGCGCACAAGAAGCGGGAGATGCTGAAAGCATGAAGGCGGTCCTCATCCTCAATGCAGGCTCCAGCAGCCTGAAGTTCGCGCTCTACGCCATCAACGGCGATGTCGCCGCAGCGCCGGCCGTCTCCGGCCAGGTCGAAGGCATCGGCGCCACCCCGGAAATCACGCTGAAGACGGCCGACGGCCAGCGCATCCAGGAAGCGGTGAACGCCAGCGGCAGCCAGGGCGAACAGCACCGCGATGCGCTCGACCACGTCTTCAAGCTGCTGACGGCGCACAATCCGAACCTTGAAATTGCCGCCGCCGGCCACCGCATCGTGCATGGCGGCGACCGCTACAGCGCACCGGTGGTGCTGGACGCGAGGCTCATCGACGAACTGGAAGACTTCATCCCGCTGGCGCCGCTGCATCAGCCGCACAACCTGCGCGCCGTGCGTGCGGTGGCGGCACTGATGCCGTCGATCCCGCAGGTGGGCTGCTTCGACACCGCCTTCCACCGCACCCAGCCGGCCGTGGCCCAGGCCTTTGCGCTGCCGCGGAAGCTCTCGGCCGAAGGCATCAAGCGCTATGGCTTCCACGGCCTGTCCTACGACTACGTCGCCCGCCAGTTGCCCGACATCATCGGCGAGCGCGCCCGGGGTGCGGTCGTCATCGCCCACCTCGGCAACGGCGCGTCGATGACCGCGCTGCGCGACGGCAGGAGCGTGGCCTCGACGATGGGCTTCACCGCGGTCGAGGGCCTGATGATGGGTACCCGCACCGGCAGCCTGGACCCCGGCGTGATGCTCTACCTGATGGAGCAGAAGGGCATGGATACCAAGGCCCTGACCAACCTGCTGTACAAGGAATCCGGCCTGCTCGGCGTCTCCGGCATCAGCCAGGACATGCGTACCCTGCTCGCCTCCGACGCCGCCGAGGCCAGGGAAGCGGTGGATCTGTTCTGCTACCGCATCGCCCGCGAGCTTGGTTCGCTGGCGGCGGCGGCCGGCGGCCTGGATGCGCTGGTGTTCACCGGCGGCATCGGCGAGCATGCCGCGCCGGTGCGCCGGAAGGTGGCCGAACTGGCGGCCTGGATGGGCGTGAAGATCGACGCCGCGGCCAATGCCGATCATGCCCGCCGCATCGATGCCGCCGACAGCCGTGTCGCCGTGGCGGTGGTGCCGACCAACGAAGAGCGCATGATCGCGCGCTACACGGCCGAAGCACTGGGGCTGTGATCCAGCACGCGGGTGCGGCCTGCCCGGCTGCACCCGCATCTCGACGGAGCCCGCCCGTCCGGGGGCCATCCGCCCGGGTTGTCCCTCCTTGAAGCAGTTTTCCGCCGGGTGCTAACGTCATTGCTCCAGCACGATGGAGCAATGACATGAATCCCACCCGCAAGCTTGTCGCCACCGCCCTGATGATGGCTGCCTTCGGCGCCTGGGCGGAGCAGGCCGCCGAAAAACAGGCAGTCGACACTGGCCATGGCGGCGCCGTCGCCACCATCTCGCACCATGCCAGCCAGGCGGCGATGGAAATCCTCGATGCCGGCGGCAACGCGATCGACGCCGCGGTCGCCGCCGCCGCCACGCTCGGCGTCACCGACCCCTTCAGCTGCGGCATCGGCGGCGGCGGCTTCATGCTGATCTATTCGGCGCGGGACAAGCGCGTGATCGCGCTCGACCACCGCGAAACGGCGCCCGCCCGCTTCCATCCGGCGGTCTTTCTGAATGCCGACGGCAGCGAAATGGAATGGGAGGCTGCCGTCCCCAACGGCCTGGCCGTCGGCGTGCCCGGCACCGTGCGCGGCTGGCACGACGCGCTGGCGCGCTACGGCACGATGGGCTTCGAACAGGTGCTCGCGCCGGCGATCCGCGTCGCCGAGCAGGGCTTCGCCATCGATGGCAACTTCCACCGCCTCAACAAGGGCAACGAGGCCAAGTTCGCGCGCTTTTCCACGACCTCGGCGCTCTATCTGAAGGACGGCAAGGCGCTGCCGGTCGGCACGCATTTCCGCAACCCGGACCTGGCGCAGACCTATCGCGACATCGCCCGCGGCGGCGTGAAGGCCTTCTACGAGGGACCGATCGGCGCCAGCATCGTCGCCGCGGTGAATTACCCGCCGGCCAATCCCGGCGTCAGCGTCATTCCGGGCCATATCAGCATGGCCGACCTCGCCGACTACGAGGCCCGCGTCCGCCAGCCGATCCGCTCCACCTATCGCGGCTACGAGATCCACGGCATGCCGACGCCGTCCAGCGGCGGCATCGCCATCGCCCTGGCGCTGAACATGCTGGAGACTTTCGACCTGTCCCGCCTGCCGCGCGCCGAAGCCGAGCATCTCTACCTCGAGGCCTCGCGCCTGGCCTTCGCCGACCGCAACGCCTACGTCGCCGACGAAGCCTTCGTCGATGTCCCGCGCGACGGCCTGCTGTCCAAGGACTATGCGCGTCAACGCGCCACGGCCATCGGCCCGGTCGCCGCGGCGGGCAAGGTCGAGGCGGGCGATCCCTACCCGTTCCAGACCGACCTGTCGGTACCGCTGCGCCCGGCTCCGCGGCCGCTCGCGCACGAGTCGATGCACACCACCCACTTCACGGTGTCCGACCGCGAAGGCAACATCGTCGCCTACACCTTCACCATCGAGGATTGGGGCGGCAGCGGCATCGTCGTGCCGGGGCGCGGCTTCATCCTCAACAACGAGATGACCGACTTCGACTTCAGCGGCCCGCACCCCAACGTCGCCGAAGCCTACAAGCGGCCGCGCTCCAGCATGAGCCCGACCATCGTGCTGAAGGACGGCGCCCCTGCCTTCACGATCGGCTCGCCCGGCGGCTCGACCATCATCATCACCGTGCTGCAGACCATCGTCAATCATGTCGACCTCGGCATGAGCCTGGCCGACGCGCTCGCTGCGCCGCGCATGAGCCAGCGCAACGCCGGCACCACCCAGGTCGAGACCTTGCTGAACTTCCCGGGCAGCGCGCAGGCCAGGGCGCTGGAAGCGAAAGGCCACGCCTGGAAGGAAAGCGATCAGATCGGCGCCGCCAACGGCATCCGCTTCAACACCGACGGCACCGTCACCGCCGTCAGCGAGCCGCTGCGCCACGGCGGCGGCAGCGCCATCGTGCAGAAGCAGTGAGTCAGGCAAACATGCCCGCCTCGTCCGCAGCGATCCATGCTGCGGTCGCGGCGAGCAGCACGGCCATCGTGTAATTGAAAATGCGCAGCGCCGCCGGCTGCTGCAGCCATTCGCGCAAGCGTGCGCCCGCCCCCGCCCACAGCGCGATGCAGGGCAGATTGACCACCAGGCAGACCAGCGCCAGCCCGGCTGCCGCCTGCCAGCCCGCGTTCGGCGGCAGGAACAGGATCGCGGCGTTCAGCCCCATCATCCAGGCCTTCGGATTGACCCACTGGAACATCGCCGCGCCCAGGAAACCGAGCGGCTTCGCCCGTCCGCCGCTGCCCGGCTGGCCGGCACGGGCCTGGCGCAAGGCCAGCCACAGCAGGTAGCCGCAGCCCACGACCACCAGCGGCGGCCGCAGCGCATCCAGCCAGGCCATGGCCCAGGCCAGGCCGCTGGCCACGATCAGCATCTGCAGGCTGCTGCCGACGCTGACGCCGAGCATGTGCGGCAGCGTGCGGCGAAAGCCGAAATTCACCCCGCTGGCGGCGAGCATGATGTTGTTCGGCCCCGGCGTCACCGACATCGTGGCCACGTAGGTCATCAGCGGCAGGTCGAGCATGGCGTTCTCCTTGTGGGCATCGAGGAGGAACTATACGAATCGGCGGCTCATGGTTACAGCGCCAGTAAAATGGATTTATAGTGGTCACAGATAAAAAACCACACCAACTGTATCCAGCAAAAGCAGCGTGTACTGTGCCCGCTGAAACCCACTCTCCAGCGCTCCTGCCTCCGCCGCTTTACCAGGCGCTGACCGAGGAACTGCGCGAAGCCATCCGCGACGGCCGCCTCGCTGCCGGCGCGCGCCTGCCGTCGGTGCGCGAAGCGGCCACCAGCCGCGGCATCAGCATCAACACCGTGCTCGCCGCCTACCGCCAGCTCGAAGCCCAGGGCCTGGTCGACGCGCGGCCGCAAGCCGGCTATTTCGTCCGCGCCCGGCTGGCCGTGCCTCCCGCCCTGCAAGCCGCGGTGGCCGAGCCGAGTTCGGCGATGGCGGCCGAGAGCACCGTGCTGAGCCGCATCGCGACCGTACTGGCGGCTCAGACCCGCCCCGACACCATCGACCTGTCGCTGGCCTGCCCCAAGGGCAGCGATTTCTATCCGGGCGAAAAGCTCGGCCGCATCGTCGCCGAGCTGACCCGCCGCCATCCGGAGCTGCTCACCGATTATTCGCTGCCGCCCGGCTCGCTGCTGCTGCGGCGCGAGATATGCCGCCACGCCACCGAGCTCGGCATGCAGCTGCAGCCCGAAGCCATCCTGCTGACCAACGGCTGCATGGAAGCGCTGCAACTGGCGCTTCGCGCCACCACCCGGCCCGGCGACACCGTCGGCCTCGAATCGCCGACCTACTTCAACCTGATTCCGCTGCTCGACCGCCTGGGCCTGAAGGCGATCGAGATCCCCACCCACCCGGAAGGCGGGCTGTCGCTGGACGCGCTCGAACTGCTGCTGTCGGAAGAACGCCTGCAGGCAGTGGTGACGATGCCGACGGTGCACAACCCGCTCGGCACCAGCATGAGCCCTGCCAACAAGCGCCGCCTGGCCGAGCTGGCACACGACTACCAGGTGCCGGTGATCGAGGATGCGCTGTACGCCGAACTGCAGTTCAGCACGCCGCTGCAGCCGGCGGCAAAGGCCTTCGACCGGGACGGCTGGATCATCGTCTGTGCGTCCTACACCAAGACGCTGGCGCCCGGCATGCGGATAGGCTGGCTGGAAGGCGGCCGCTTCGGCCGCGAGCTGGCCGAGCTCAAGTTCTGCGCCTCGGTGGCGCAGCCGGCGCTGCTGTGCGAAGCGATCGGCCGCTTCCTCGAAAGCGGCGGTTACGCCCAGCACATGCGCCGCCTGCGCCGCACCTACGCCGCCCAGACCGAGCGCCTGCGCGGCCTGATCCACGACGCCTTTCCCGCTGGCACGCGCGCCACCCGGCCCGGCGGCGGCTTCCTGGTGTGGGTCGAACTGCCCGAAGGCTGCGACACCAACCGCCTGTTCGATCTCGCCCTGCGCCGCGGCATCGGCATGACGCCGGGCAAGCTCTATTCGCCCTCGGGCCGCTACGACCGCCACCTGCGCCTGTCGGGCTGCTACCCCTTCAGCGACCGCCACGTCCACGCACTGATGACGCTGGGCGAACTGGCCGGCGCCCAGCTGCGCTGAACCACGCGCCGACACGCCGCCGTGCTGCGTCCGGCACAGGCTAGCGGCCGCGCCAGACGGCCTCGGCGCCGATCTGCTCCAGCCGCGCGCAGCCGAGCTGCGCCATCGCCAATTCCAGTTCGGTGCGCAGCAGGTGCACCAGGTGCGCGACGCCAAGCATGCCGCCCACCGCCAGCGCATGCAGCTGCGGGCGGCCGATGAGCACCGCGCTCGCGCCCAGCGCCAGCGCCTTTGCCGCATCGGTGCCGCAGCGCACGCCGCTGTCTAGCAGCAAGGGGGTGCCGGGAACGGCGGCGCGCACGGCGGGCAGCACTTCGATCGGCGCAGGCACGCCGTCCATCACCCGGCCGCCGTGGTTGGAGACGACCAGCGCATCGGCGCCGCGCGCCACGGCCTCGGCAGCCACCGCCGGCGAGAGCACGCCCTTGACCACCAGCGGCAGGCGGGTCTGCGCCCGCAGCCATTCGAGATCGGCGAGCGAGGGGGCGGCGTCGGCCAGCGGCGTGCCCAGCAGGATCGCCCCCTGCCCGGCCTGGGAAGTCTGGCGCGCGGAAGGAAAACCGCGCAGATTGGCCGCCTCGACTCCCGGCGGCAAGGCGAAACCCGAGCGCTTGATGGAGGCGTCGATCGTCCACACGATGGCCTGGTAGCCTGCCGCCTCGGCACGGCGCAGCAGCGCCAGCGTATGTTCGCGCGCCGGCTGCGAATAGAGCTGGAACCACAGCGGCGCGCCGTGGCCCAGTTCCTGCATCGCGGCCCGCGCCGCGGCGGCGATCTCTTCGAGCGTGTGGCTGGACAGGGTGCTGGCCATGTAACCCGCCTGCAGCGCCATCGCGGCACGCACGCTGGCGAGTTCGCCTTCGGGATGGGCGAGGCACTGGTAGGCGACGGGCGCGAGCAGCAGCGGATGGGCCAGCGCTTGGCCAAGCAGTTGCAGGCGCGTATGGCCGCCCCGCAGATCGGCCAGCGGACGGGGCAGCAGATGCAGGCCATCGAAGGCGGCGCGGTTGTGCGCCAGCGTCAGGTTGCGGTCCGAGCCGCCCTGGATGTGGCGCCATGCCATCGCCTCGAAGTGATGGACGGCGTGGCGCTCATAGTCGAAGGCGCTCTCGATGTCTGCCGGAATGCGTGCATGGGCCGGACGCACGGCCTCGCCCAGGGCGTTGAGGATGGCTGCGCCGCTCATGCCTGCGACCACATGCGCAACAGGTTGTGATAGGTGCCCGACAGCGCCGACAAGGCCGGTTCGTCCGGATGACGCACGGTGAGCTGCTGGATCTGCTGGTCGAGGTCGAACAGCAGCCGCCGCTGCTCGGCGGACGCGACCAGGCTGTGCGTCCAGAAGAAGCTGCCGTAGCGCGTGCCGCGCGTGACGGGGTTGACGCGGTGCAGGCTGGTGCCGGGATAGACGATGGCGTCGCCCGCGGGCAGCTTCACGCTCTGGTGGCCGTAGGTGTCTTCGACGACCAGTTCTCCGCCTTCGTACTCGTCGGGATCGCTGAAGAACACCGTGGTCGATACGTCGGTGCGCACCTTGATCGCCGTACCGGGAATGTTGAAGAAGGCATTGTCGATGTGATTGCCGTAAGTGCCGCCGCCTTCGTAGCGGTTGAAGCGCGGCGGCAGCACCTTCAGCGGCAGCGCGGCGGACATGAACAGCGGGCTGGCACCCAGCTTGTCGAGGATCAGTTCGCCGATGCCGCGCGCCACCGGACTGTCCAGCGGCAGCTGCAGGTTGCTCTTGACCTGGACGGCCAGATGGCCAGCGGTCTTGCGGCCGTCCTGCCATTCGGCCTGCGCCAGCGCCTGGCGGCATTGGCGCACTTCGTCGGAGGAAAGCAGCGCGGGTATGCGAAGCATCATGGCGTGAAAACCTGTCGTGTCATTGCAAATGGAAAACGGCCCTGCCCGCATTGTCTGCGGGCAGGGCCGTTCGGGCCATGCGCTCGATCAATAGGTGAACTTGAGCGCTGCCACCACCGAACGACCGGCTGCCGGCGTGGCGTAGTGGGTGGAGTAGGTCGAAGCGTAATACAGCTTGTCGGTCAGATTGTAGCCATTGATCTGCAGGCTGAGGTTCGGGCTGAAGGCATAGCTGGCCATCGCGTCGTAACGCACGTAGCCCGAAGTGCCCTTCTTGATGAGCGAACGGTTGGTGCTGTACGCATAGGTCCCCACCACGTCGCTCTGGCCGACCGCGCCCACGCCCACGGTGAACTTGGGCGTGAAGGCGTAGGTCGTCCACAGGCTGGCGCTGTGCTCGGGCGTGCTGGGGAAGGCCTTGCCGGTACCGGCGTTGCCGCGACCCAGGGCATCCTTGCCGATGTCCTTCTGCTCGCTGTCCATGTAGGTGTAGCCGCCGAACACTTCCCACTGCCGCGTCAGGCGGCCGGCGAAGCCCAGCTCGATGCCATCGACCACTTTCTCGCCGGCCATCGATGCCAGGCCGGTGGTGGAATCACGCAGGCGGGCATTGGTGGTGACGTTGCGGAAGATGGCGGCCGTCAGCGACAGCTGGTTGTCCAGCACGTCCCACTTGGTGCCGATTTCGTAGGAACGGGTCTTTTCCGGCTTCAGGTCGTCGGCGTTCGGGGTCGGCGAGCGGCCGCCGCCGGTGGCGATGCCCATCGATTCGCTGCCCTGGCCATTGGAGGCATTGCCCGGCGTGCTCGAGGTGCCGATGCTGGCGTAGAGGCTGGCATTGGGCTGCAGCTTGTACACCACGCCCAACTGGTAGTTGAACATCGTGTCCTTGCGGCTGTAGCGCGTCGTGGCGTCCCACTGCCTGGTGCGATAGTCGTCGACGCGGATGCCGGCGTTGATCAGCCATTCGGACGTGAGCGTCAGCGTGTCGAAGGCATACAGCGACGTGGTGTTGGTCTTGTAATGAGTCGGCTTGTGGCTGCGCACCATGTGGCCGCCCCACGGATCGCTGCCATTGGGCGAGAACAGGCTGGTACACATGTAGGGCGCACCACCCGCCTTGCACTGGTTGCTGTTGGGAATGGCAACGCCGGCGGCGTCGAACTGGCCGTAGCTGTCGACATCCGACTCCTCGCGCGCCAGTTCCAGGCCGATGGCGAACTGGTGCTTGACGCTGCCGGTGGTGGCCTCTCCGGTCAGTTCGGTGACGTTCTGCAGCGTGTCGGTTTCGCTGTGGCGCGAGTTCATGCGGCGCCACACCCGGCCGTTCGCCGCATTGCCCTGGCTGTCGTCGGGCTGGGTCCACACATACTTCTGCGTCGACTGGCTGTAGCGCGTGGCATTGCGGATCTTGGCGGTGTCGCTGAGCTTGTGCTCGATCGCAGCGGTGAAGGTGTCGCCCTTTTCCTTGCGGAAATCGCGGTGCTTCAGGCCGTACCAGTTTTCACGGTCGCCGCCGGTGGTGGGACGAATGGTGGTGGGCGAGGTCAGCCCGGCGGTCGGACCGATGGCGAAGGGCACACCGCCGTCGGGCATGTCGTCGGTCTGCAGATGATCGTAGGACAGCGTGACTTCGGTGGGCGTGTTCATGCCGAAGGTGATCGTCGGCGCGATGCCCCAGCGCTTGTTCTCGGGGCCGTCGCGGCCCGGCACGTCGGCGTCGTGCGCCATCGCATTCAGGCGGAAACCGACGGTGTCGCTCAGCATCCGGTTCACGTCGATCGTGGCACGCTTGTAGTTGTCGGTGCCCAGGCCCACGTCGCCGGTGATGAAGTTCTCGTTCCTGGCCTTCTTGGTGCTCAGGTTGATGCTGCCGCCCGCCCCGCCACGGCCGCCGTAGGCGGAGTCGGAGCCCTTGATGACTTCCACCGCCTCCAGGTTGTACACCTCGCGGGAGCTGGCAGCGATGTCGCGCATGCCATCGACGAAGATGCTGTTCTGCGTGTCGCTGCCGCGCATGAACGGACGGTCGCCCACCGGGTTGCCGCCTTCGCCGGAGCCGAAAGTGATGCCGGGGCTGGAGCGCAGGGCTTCGGTCAGGCTGGTGGCGCCGGTCTGTTTGATGATCTCCTCGTTGATGACCTGCACGGTCTTGGGCGTGTCGATCAGCGGCGCGGTGAATTTGGCCGACGGCGCCTTATCGACCTTGACCGGACTGTAGGCCGAGTCCTGCACCGTCACGGTCGGCAGGGTCGCGGCAGCGTCCTGCGCCGAAGAAGCCGTGCTCGCCAGGCACAAGCCGATGGCAGCGGCCACCCGGCTCAGCTTCACTGGTGGCCGGGAGGTTTGGAAATTGCGCATGTTCATCTCTCTACTCTCTATTTTGTTGTTTTGTGAAAAATCCGTGGAACGGAGAGCTGATCGTAACGCAAACGATAATTCTTACTAATTGAGTAGAAAAAAAACAACACAACTTCCCGCCAACAGGGGAACCAAACGTACTTTTCAGTGTCGCCGGCAGCCGTCGCGCTGCTCGAATCAACGCCGAACTTACGGCCTTGAATCTCGGATTCCACCCCAATCAGGGCCGGCAAACCGAAGGGGCTGCATCACATCATGATTGGCGAGAACAGCAGTAGCCAGCATCCGCTCTTTTCCATGCTGCAGCGCAAAGCGTCAGGCGGCCCAAGCCGAAACACCGGCGGACGCAGCTCAGACGTCGTTGTCCACACCGTCGCCCAGCCCATCGGCCAGCGGCTCGCCGCCGATCTCATCCAGTTCGAGCTCCACCGTCTGCAGGTTGCGCAGCCGCACGGGTGCCTGCAGCGCATGCTGCGCGCCGGTGAATAGATCGCGCTCGAGCACCGAAACCGCCGCCACCCAGGCATGCGAGGCCTCGCAGGCCGATTTTTCCTCGCCCTGCCGGCACACCGTCAGCGCTTTCCCTTCCAGCGTGAAATGCATGCCCGGCAGGGGCCTCACACGCACTGCGTCATCGGCCTGGGCGGCGAAGCGCAGCATGGACTCCCGCTCGTCGCCGAGCAGATCGAGAATCAGGGACGGCAAGGCATACAGCGGCAGGTCGCCGGTGCGCACCGGACCGCTGCGGCCGTCGATGACGATGAGCGGCGTCGACACCATGGTCTGGAACATCTCGTCGTCGAATTCGCCGCGGTCGGGCGCGAGCAGGCCCGATTCGGTATAGCCGCCGTAGTTCCAGCCGAGCGAGGGCAGATGGTCGCCGAACATCACGATGATGGCGTCGGGGTCGCGGCTGCGCAGCTCGCGCAGGAAATCCATCAGTTCGCGGGACTTGTAGTAGACGGTATTGGCGTACGCGGCCACCAGTTCGTTTTCGCTGCTGGCCGTGATGACCGGCGGCCGGGCCTCGTTGAGCGGATAGTCGAGATGGCCGAAATAGGTCAGCACGTAGTTGAACAGCGGCCGGCCGGCCTCCAGCTCCGGGCCGATGCGTTCCAGCACCTGGCGATAGAGGGAGGCATCGCTGAGGAACTCGCGGTTCATGTCGTCGAGCACGAAGTCGCGGTCGGAAAAATACTGGCCGAAGCCCACGCGGCGATAGGCGTTGATGCGGTTCCAGAACGGCGCGGCATTGGGATGCGAAGCGATGCTGCGGTAACCCGCTTCTCCCAGGTGGCGCGGCAGGCAGGGTACGTCGCGGCGCAGGCTGCCTTCGAAGAACACCGCGTCGGTCTGCACCGGGAAACCGCACAAGGCCTCGAACTCGGCATTCGCGGTGTAGCCGCCGAACACCGGCGACAGCGCCCGCGACTTGCCGGCCGCCTTCCACAGCTTGCGGAACCCGGGGTCGAAGGGATCGGCCGACAGGCCGGCGGCCTTCAGTTGCGTCGGGTCCCAGAAGGATTCGAGCACGATCATGTGCACATTGCGGCCGCTGCGGTCATCCTGGCGCTGGGCCGCCTCGAGGAAACCGCTGGGCGCCTTCACCCCGAGCTGCCCCATCGCACCATCGACCTCGGCCATCTGCGGCGGCGGCAGCCGGCGCGACAGGTTGCGCGCCGCCTCCTGCACCAGATGGATCGGCAGTCCGCGCATCTCGTAGTTGCCGCGCTGATTCCACACCCAGTCGCCGAAGCGGGCATCCATCCAGGCCGTCACCGGCTCGGGATGCTTTGCCACCGTCGTGGTCGTGAACACCACGGCCAGCAGGGCCATCCAGGCACGCTGGCGCCTCCAGTCGAACATCCACAGCAGGCCCGCCAGCGGCACAGCCAGCATCGCCACGCTGCCCCACAACTGCCAGCCTTCCAGCAACAAAAAGAGATTCTTCGCCGCGATGAAATCGTCCGGCATCACCGGTCCGCCCAGTACGGCGAGCTTGATCGCGTTGGACACGGTGAAGGCCGAAAACAGCACCACCATCGCCAGCGCAAAGCGCTTCACGCTGCGTGCCATCGAAAAGAGCACGGCCCCTGCCAGCAGATGGGCTGCCAGATCGCGCAGCCAGGCGTCCTGTCCGGGCGACACGCCGATGGCAAAGGCGATACCGGCCTGCGCGGCCACATACCATGCCACCACGATGCCCATCGCACAGGCCCAGTCACGCAGCATCGCGGACGAACGGGCAGGCGGCGGAGTGATGGAACAGGGCATGGCAATACTCCCGGTCAGGATTGGCCGGCAATAATACCTCTGCAACATCACTGTGAACCGAAACCAGGGCCGCACCTGCGGCAACGCAACATGTTCAATTGCGACAAGGCATTACATCCGCCGCCGCCCACTTTGCCAAAATGCAGCGAGGCGATCCGCAGACCGCCTCGCAATCACTGATGGCCGCTCGATTTCAGCGCGGCAGCAGACTCTCGCCCATCAGGAATTCATCGACGGCACGGGCGCACTGACGGCCTTCCCTGATTGCCCAGACGACCAGTGACTGGCCGCGGCGCATGTCGCCGGCGGCGAAGACCTTGGGCACGTTGGTGGTGTAGCAGCCTTGACCGTCGGTGGCGGCGCTGGCGTTGCCGCGCGCGTCCTTGGTCACGCCGAAGGCCTCGAGCACGCCGCCCACCGGGTTGGTGAAGCCCATCGCGAACAGCACCAGGTCGGCCTTGATCTCGAATTCCGAGCCCGGCACCTCGACCATCCTGCCGTCCTTCCATTCGAGGCGACAGGCTTTCAGCGCCTTGACCTTGCCGTTCTTGCCGATGAACTCCTTGGTGGCGACGGCGAAATCGCGCTCGCAGCCTTCGTCGTGCGAGGACGAGGTGCGCAGCTTGGTCGGCCAGTACGGCCAGGTCAGCGGCTTGTTCTCCTGCACCGGCGGCATCGGCATCAGTTCGAACTGGGTCACGCTCGCCGCGCCGTGGCGGTTGGAGGTGCCGACGCAGTCCGAGCCGGTGTCGCCGCCGCCGATCACGACCACGTGCTTGCCCTTGGCCGAGATCGGGTTGGGCTTGTCGCCGGCGACCTGCTTGTTCTGCGGAATCAGGAGCTCGAGGGCGAAATGCACGCCGCCGAGTTCGCGGCCCGGCACCGGCAGGTCGCGCGGCACTTCGGAACCGCCGGTCAGCACGACGGCGTCGAAATCCTGCTGCAGCTGTTCGGCGCTGATCACCTCGGTGGCGTCGTTGACGATGCCGGCGGGCATTTCCTTCGCCCCCACCAGCACGCCGGTGCGGAAGCGCACGCCTTCGGCCTGCATCTGCTCGACGCGGCGGTCGATCAGCCACTTCTCCATCTTGAAATCGGGGATGCCGTAGCGCAGCAGGCCGCCGACGCGGTCGTTCTTCTCGAACACCGTGACGTCATGGCCGGCGCGTGCCAGCTGCTGGGCAGCGGCCAGGCCGGCAGGGCCGGAGCCGACCACTGCCACCTTCCTGCCGGTCTTCACCTCCGCCGGCTGCGGCACGACCCAGCCTTCTTCCCAGGCCTTGTCGATGATCGCATGCTCGATCGACTTGATGCCGACCGGATCGGTGTTGATGTTCAGCGTGCACGCGGCCTCGCAGGGCGCGGGGCAGATGCGGCCGGTGAACTCGGGGAAGTTGTTGGTCGAATGCAGCACCTCGATCGCTTCGCGCCAATGGTTGCGATACACGAGGTCGTTCCAGTCCGGAATGATGTTGTTGACCGGGCAGCCGTTGTTGCAGAACGGCACGCCGCAGTCCATGCAGCGCGCGCCCTGGATCGCGGCCTGCTCGTCGGTCAGGCGGAGCACGAACTCCTTGTAGTTCTTCAGCCGCTTGTCGACCGGCTCGTAGGCCTCGGACAGACGCTGATATTCGATGAATCCGGTTGGTTTGCCCATTTATGCGGCCTCCTTCTCAGCTTCGCGCTGCTCCGCCATCTCGGACAGCGCGCGACGGTACTCATGCGGGAACACCTTGACGAACTTCTTCCGCCAGACGGCCCAGTTGTTCAGGATCTCGCGGGCGCGGACGCTGCCGGCGAAGCGGACGTGGCGCTCGATCAGGCCCTTGAGGATCAGCTCGTCGCCCATCGTCAGGTGGTCGATATCGACCCGGCCGTGGGATTCGAGCTCGTCGCCCGATTCCGAGCCCTGGCGCGCGGCGATCTCGTCCGGCAGCGGTTCGAGCGAGACCTGCGCCATGTTGCAGCGCTGCTCGAAGCTGCCGTCCTCGTCCAGCACGTAGGCGACGCCGCCCGACATGCCGGCGGCGAAGTTGCGGCCGGTCTCGCCGAGCACCACCACGGTGCCGCCGGTCATGTATTCGCAGCCGTGGTCGCCCACGCCTTCCACCACTGCGGTGGCGCCGGAGTTGCGCACCGCGAAGCGCTCGCCGGCGACGCCGGCGAAATACACCTCGCCTTCGGTGGCGCCATACAGCACGGTGTTGCCGACGATGATGTTGCCGCCGGTGTCGCCGCGGAACTCGGCCTTCGGCTTGACCACGATGCGTCCGCCCGACAAACCCTTGCCGACGTAGTCGTTGCCCTCGCCCACCAGCTCGAGCGTGACGCCGCGCGCGAGGAAGGCACCGAAGCTCTGGCCGGCGGTGCCGTTGAGGCGGATGTGGATGGTGTCGCTCGGCAGGCCGGCATGGCCCCAGGCCGCCGCCACCTTGCCCGACAGCATGGCGCCGACGGTGCGGTTGATGTTGCGCACCGGCAGGTCGATGTTGACCTTCTCGCCCTTCTCCAGCGCCGGCTTCGCCAGCGCGATCAGTTGCTGGTCGAGCGCGCCGTCCAGGCCATGATCCTGGCCTTCGGTATGCAGGCGCGGCACCTCGGCAGGCACCGGCGGCAGGTAGAAGATGCGCGAGTAATCCAGGCCACGCGCCTTCCAGTGCGAGATGCCGGCCTTCATGTCGAGCAGGTCGGCACGGCCGATCAGTTCGTCGAACCTGCGCACGCCGAGCTGCGCCATCAGTTCGCGCACTTCCTCGGCGATGAAGAAGAAGAAGTTGACCACGTGCTCGGGCTGGCCGGAGAAGCGCTTGCGCAGTTCGGGGTCCTGCGTCGCCACGCCCACCGGGCAGGTGTTGAGGTGGCACTTGCGCATCATGATGCAGCCTTCGACGACCAGCGGCGCGGTGGCGAAGCCGAATTCGTCGGCGCCCAGCAGCGCGCCGATGACGACGTCGCGGCCGGTCTTGATCTGGCCGTCCACCTGCAGGCGGATGCGCGAGCGCAGGCGGTTCAGCACCAGGGTCTGCTGGGTTTCGGCGAGGCCGAGCTCCCACGGCGAACCGGCGTGCTTGATCGAACTCCACGGCGAGGCGCCGGTGCCGCCGTCATGGCCGGCGACGACGATGTGGTCGGCCTTGGCCTTGGCCACGCCGGCCGCCACCGTGCCGATGCCGATCTCGGACACCAGCTTCACCGAGATGCTGGCCACCGGGTTGGTGTTCTTGAGGTCGTGGATCAGCTGGGCCAGATCCTCGATCGAGTAGATGTCGTGGTGCGGCGGCGGCGAGATCAGGCCGACACCCGGCACCGAGTGGCGCAGGAAGCCGATGTATTCCGACACCTTGTGGCCGGGCAGCTGGCCGCCTTCGCCGGGCTTGGCGCCCTGGGCCATCTTGATCTGGATCTGGTCGGCGTTGACCAGGTATTCGGTGGTGACGCCGAAGCGGCCCGAGGCGACCTGCTTGATCGCCGAGCGCAGCGAGTCGCCGGCCTGCAGGTCGAGGTCGCGCGCGATGCGCTTCTCACCGATCACCTGCGACAGCTTGATCGCTGCGGTCAGCGGCTTGAAGCGCATCGGGTCCTCACCGCCTTCGCCGGTGTTCGACTTGCCGCCGATGCGGTTCATCGCCACCGCCAGCGTGGTGTGGGCCTCGGTCGAGATCGAGCCGAGCGACATCGCGCCGGTGGCGAAGCGCTTGACGATTTCCTTGGCCGGCTCGACTTCTTCCAGCGGCACCGGGGTGGCAGCGGTCTTCAGTTCGAACAGGCCGCGCAGCGTCATGTGGCGCTTGCTCTGGTCGTTGATGATGCGGGCGTATTCCTTGAAGGTGTCGAACTTGCCCGAGCGCGTCGAGTGCTGCAGCTTGGCGATCGCGTCCGGCGTCCACATGTGCTCTTCGCCGCGGATGCGGAAGGCATATTCGCCGCCGGCGTCGAGCATGTCGTGCAGCACCGGGTCGGCGCTGAAGGCGGCCTCGTGCTGGCGGATCGCCTCTTCCATGACCTCGAACAGGCCGATGCCTTCGACCTGGCTGGTGGTGCCGGTGAAGTACTTGTCGAGCAGCCCCTGCTGCAGGCCGACGGCTTCGAAGATCTGCGCGCCGGTATAGGACATGTAGGTCGAGATGCCCATCTTGGACATGACCTTCATCAGGCCCTTGCCGATCGCCTTGACGAAGTGCTTGACGTACTTGGCAGCCGATTCGGCATCACCAGCGAGGTGCTGCAGGGTTTCCAGCGCCAGGTAGGGGTGCACCGCCTCGGCGCCGTAGCCGGCCAGCACCGCGAAGTGATGCACTTCGCGCGCCGAACCGGTCTCGACCACCAGGCCGGCACGGGTGCGCAGGCCCTTCGCCACCAGGTGCTGGTGGATCGCCGACAGCGCCAGCAGCGCCGGAATGGCGACGCGCTCGGCGGTCAGCTTGCGGTCGGACACGATCAGGATGTTGTAGCCGCCCAGCACCGCGTTCTCGGCATCGGCACAGAGCGAGGCCAGGCGCGCTTCGACGCCCGCCTTGCCCCATTCGACCGGGTAGCAGATGTCGAGCTCGGCCGAGCGGAACTTGTTCTGCGTGTAGCGCGCGATATTGCGGATCTTGGCCATGCCGTCGAAGTCCAGCACCGGCTGGCTCACTTCGAGGCGGAACGGCGGGTTGATCTCGTTGATCTCGAGCAGGTTGGGCTTGGGGCCGATGAAGGACACCAGCGACATCACCATCTGCTCGCGGATCGGGTCGATCGGCGGGTTGGTGACCTGGGCGAAGAGCTGGCGGAAGTAGTTGAACAGCGGCTTGTTCTTGCTCGACAGCACCGCCAGCGGCGAGTCGTTGCCCATCGAGCCGGTCGCTTCCTCGCCCGCCTTGCCCATCGGCTCGAGGATGAACTTGATGTCTTCCTGGGTGTAGCCGAAGGCCTGCTGGCGGTCGAGCAGCGGCGCGACGCGGCCGCCTTCGGCGTCGGACACGCTGCCGCCGTTGACCGGCGCGGCCAGGGTGTCGAGCTTGATGTTGATGCGGCGCAGCCAGTCGGCATAGGGACGGGCGTTGGCCAGCGACTCCTTGAGTTCCTGGTCGCCAATGATGCGGCCCTGCTCCATGTCGATCAGGAACATCTTGCCCGGCTGCAGGCGCCATTTCTTGACGATCTTGCTGTCGGGGATCGGCAGCACGCCGGATTCGGAGGCCATGACGACGAGGTCGTCGTCGGTGACGAGGTAGCGCGCCGGGCGCAGGCCGTTGCGGTCGAGCGTGGCGCCGATCTGGCGGCCGTCGGTGAAGGCCACGGCGGCGGGGCCGTCCCACGGCTCCATCATCGCCGCGTGGTATTCGTAGAAGGCACGGCGCTTCTCGTCCATCTGCGCGTGCGATTCCCAGGCTTCGGGAATCATCATCATCATCGCGTGGGCGAGCGAATAGCCGCTCATCACCAGCAGTTCGAGGGCGTTGTCGAAGGAGGCCGAGTCGGACTGGCCGGGGTAGATCAGCGGCCAGATCTTCTGCAGGTCCTCGCCCAGCAGCGGCGAATGCACACCCTTCTCGCGCGCGCGCATCCAATTGTAGTTGCCGCGCAGGGTGTTGATCTCGCCGTTGTGGGCGATGTAGCGGAAGGGGTGGGCGAGATCCCACTTCGGGAAGGTGTTGGTGGAGAAGCGCTGGTGCACCAGCGACAGCGCCGACACGGTGCGCGGGTCGACCAGGTCGAGATAGTACTCGCCGACCTGGTTGGCCAGCAGCAGGCCCTTGTAGTTCACCGTGCGCGCCGACATCGACACCATGTAGAACTCCTTGCCGTGCTTCAGGGCAAGGGCGCCGATGGCGTTGGCGGCGCGGCGGCGGACGACGTAGAGCTTGCGTTCGAGCGCTTCGGTGACCATCACGTCGGCGCCGCGGCCGATGAAGATCTGGCGGATCACCGGCTCCTTGGCCTTGACCGTCGGCGACATCGGCATCTCGGGGTTGACCGGCACGTCGCGCCAGCCGAGCACGACCTGGCCTTCGGCCACGACGGCACGCTCGATCTCTTCCTCACAGGCCAGGCGCGAAGCGGCTTCCTTGGGCATGAAGACCATGCCGACGCCGTATTCGCCGGGCAGCGGCAGGGTCACGCCCTGCTTCGCCATTTCCTCGCGGTAGAGCTGGTCGGGGATCTGGATCAGGATGCCGGCGCCGTCGCCCTGCAGCGGATCGGCGCCGACAGCGCCGCGGTGATCGAGGTTCTTCAGGATTTCGAGGCCCTGGAGCACGATCTCATGGGTTTTCCTGCCCTTGATGTGGGCGATGAAACCCACGCCACAGGCATCATGTTCGTTGGCTGGATCGTACAGACCCTGCTTTTGGGGCAGTTCCATCTTCTTTTCCTCAAAAACGACAGAAGAGTTCACGCGTTCCGGCCTCATCCAAGGCTCGCCAGACAAAGCGAACGCGCACAAAAAAGCCGGGCGCATGCGCACCGGCTTCATGTACCGCACCACAATGGTGCAAAAATCCTGGCTTTATCGACCGATGCACCAAGTTGGAACTGTTACATGCACCATTTTGGTCATCGGCAGCGGGAATCCGCTTGACAAAAAAACTATACGCCCCGGAAACACTGGCTTCAAGATTTTTTTTGCGCTGCGACATACCCTTTTAAAGCAGGAATCGGGCCAGAAAAAGGCACTTTTCTGGAGCAGCCGGGGACAAAGTCCTGCTCACCCCGGGTGGCCTGCAAGGCACGACAGACGCCCCTGCAGGCGCCTGCTTCAGTAGATCTCGCCGACGGCGAACAGGCGGCGGTGTTCCTTCATCGCGTAGCGGTCGGTCATGCCGGCGATGTAGTCGGCAATGGCCCTCGGCTTGTCCTCGCGCGCCATGACCTGGTACTGCGGCGGCAGGATGTGGGGATCATCCATGAAGGCGGCGAACAGCTCGCCAATGATGCGCCGCGCCTTGTTGGTCATGCGCAGCACCTGGTAATGGCGGTAGAGCCGCTCGCGCAGGAACAGCTTCAGCTCGCGCAGGCGGGGCTGCAAGGCCTCGGAATAGGCCACCAGCCGCGGCGCGGCATGCACGTCGTCCAGCGAAGCCACGCCGGCAGCGGCGATGTTGGTACGGGTCTGCTCCAGCAGGTCGATCACCATCAGGTGGATCATGCGGCGCACGGTTTCGTTGATCAGCTTGCGCCCGGACAGCCCGGGCCAGCGCGCCTCGGCCGCGCGTCGCTGCTCGGCGAACAGCGGCACCTCGTCGAGCTGTTCGAGCGTGATCAGGCCGGAGCGCAGGCCGTCATCGACGTCGTGGTTGTTGTAGGCGATCTCGTCGGCCAGGTTGGTGAGCTGCGCTTCGAGCGAAGGCTGGGTACCGTCGAGAAAGCGCTGGCCGAGCGCACCCAGGCGCACAGCATTGGTGCGCGAGCAATGCTTGAGGATGCCCTCGCGCGTCTCGAACATCAGGTTCAGGCCGTCGAAGCCCGCGTAGCGATCTTCGAGCGCATCGACGGTGCGCAGCGACTGCAGGTTGTGCTCGAAGCCGCCGTATTCCTTCATGCAGGCATTCAGCGCATCCTGGCCGGCGTGGCCGAACGGCGTGTGGCCGAGGTCGTGGGCCAGCGCGATCGCTTCGGCGAGGTCTTCGTTGAGGCCCAGCTCGCGGGCGATGCCGCGCGTGATCTGGGCGACTTCGATACTGTGCGTCAGGCGGGTGCGGAACAGGTCGCCTTCATGATTGACGAAGACCTGGGTCTTGTACTCGAGGCGCCGGAAGGCGGTGGAATGGACGATGCGGTCGCGGTCGCGCTGGAAGTTGCCCCGCGCCACCGGTGCCGGCTCGTCATGGGCGCGGCCGCGGGAGTTGCTTTCGGTGACGGCATAGGGTACAAGCTGCAGCATCGCTCATCCTCGCTTCGGGAAACTGCCGGACTCAGCCGCAGCAGGCCTCGATCGCCGCGGCGATGTCAGCCTGCGGTGCCTCGCCGTGGATCACGGCCTTGCCGAGCGCGTGCAGCAGGATCAGGCGCAGCTTGCCGGCTTCGACCTTCTTGTCGTGCGACATCAGCTCCAGGTAGCGTCCGGCGCCCAGCGTCGGCCCGCGCACCGGCAGTGCCGCGCGTTCGAAGAGGGCAACAGTACGGGCAAGGTCGGCACCGTCCAGCCAGCCCAGGCGGCGCGACAGCTCGGCGGCCATCATGGTGCCGGCGGCCACCGCTTCGCCGTGCAGCCACTCGCCGTAGCCCAGCCCGGTCTCGATCGCATGGCCGAAGGTGTGGCCGAGGTTCAGCAACGCGCGTTCACCCTGCTCGGTCTCGTCGGCGGCAACGACTTCAGCCTTGTTGCGGCACGAGACTTCGATCGCGTGGGCCAGGGCCTCTGGCTCGCGCGCCATCAGGGGCTCGAGGTTCTGTTCCAGCCATTCGAGGAAAGCGGGGTCGCGGATCAGGCCGTACTTGATCACTTCGGCAAGGCCGGCGGACAGTTCGCGCGCCGGCAGCGTGTTCAGGGTGTCGATGTCGGCCAGCACCAGCTTGGGCTGGTAGAAGGCACCGATCATGTTCTTGCCCAACGGGTGGTTGATCGCCGTCTTGCCACCCACCGAGGAATCGACCTGCGCCAGCAGCGTGGTCGGGATCTGGATGAAGGGCATGCCACGCTGGTAGCAGGAAGCGGCGAAACCGCCCATGTCGCCGACGACGCCGCCGCCGAGCGCGACCAGCGTCGTGGAGCGCTCGCAACGTTCGGCCAGCAGCATGTCGAAGATGCGGTTCAGCGTCGGCCAGTCCTTGTGCGCCTCGCCGTCGGGCAGCACGACCGAGGCGACGCGCACGCCGGCTGCTTCCAGCGCAGCCTGCAGGCGACCGAGATACAGCGGCCCGACGACGTCGTTGGTGACGATCGCGACGCGCTTCGTCTTCAGGTAGGGCAGGATCAGGTCGGCACGATCGAGCAGGCCGCGGCCGATGTGGATCGGGTAGGCGCGATCGCCCAGGGCGACATTCAGGGTTCGCATGGTGTGTTCTTCAGTTTCTGCTGGGCGAGTTTCTGCAAGCCGTTTTCGATCATGCGCACCATCGTGCCGGGATTGCCGCGCCCGCCGCCAACGATCAGGTGCGCGACCTCGCGGTAAAGCGGATCACGCTGGCGGTACAGTTCCTCGATGCGCTGGCGGGGGTTGTCGACCTGCAGCAAGGGCCGGTTGCGGTCGTTGCGGGTACGCTCGTACAGCACGGCAGGCGGCACGTCGAGGTAGATCACCACGCCGCGCTCGCGCATCAGCTCGCGGTTGGCCGGCGTGGTGACGACACCGCCGCCGGTGGCGATGACGATGTCGGACTCCTGCGACAGCTCGTCCATCATCTGCGTCTCGCGGCGGCGGAAGCCTTCCTCGCCTTCGATCTCGAAAATGGTCGGGATGCTCACTCCGGTACGGGCCACGATCTCGTGGTCGCAATCGGCGAAGCGCACCTTGTGGCGGCGCGCGAGTTCCTTGCCGACCGTGGTCTTGCCGGCTCCCATCATGCCGATCAGTATCAAGCAGTTCACGCGCGATTCGCCGGAAGTCGAAATGAAAAGGTAAAAAGGCGGGCATCCACACAGGATGCCCGCCCCGGCATTGTATCAGCAGCGCAGCGGCTTACCGCAGCGTCAGCTCATCGGCGACGATGCGCGGAGTGATGAAGACCATCAATTCCCGACGCACTGACGATGTGCCACGGTTCTTGAACAAGTGTCCCAGGACTGGCAGATCTCCCAGGAACGGCACCTGTGTAACATCAGATCTTTCATCTTCTTCATAGATTCCACCAATAACAACGGTTCCCCCATTCTCCACCAGGACCTCGCTCTTCACCTTCTTCGTGTTGATTGCAGGCCCGGCCGGGGTGTCCTCACCCCTAGAGTCCTTGTTAACCTCGATCGAAAGCTGCAGCCGGCCATCAGGTGTGATCTGCGGCTTAACCTTGAGTGAGAGCACCGCCTTCTTGAAACTGACGCTCGTAGCTCCAGAACTGGAAGCTTCCTCGTAGGGAATTTCCACCCCTTGCTCAACGGATGCCTCGATCTGATTCGCCGTCAGAACTCGCGGGGATGCCACCTGCCTTATCCGGTTGTCAATTTCCTGAGCGTTCAACTCCAGGTTCAAAAACCGCGTCATGCTGCTATTGAACAGGGTGAGGTTCAAGTTTCCAAATTTCGCCCCCTGAACTCCACTCGTCGATTCACCAGGATTGAAGGTATTTGTTCCACCATCCGTACCTATGGAAGATCTTCCAAAACCTAGTCGAGCCCCGCCTCCGACCCCGACTGTACGCGTACTACCCACACCTAGCCTCACGCCAAGGTCACGTGTGAATGTTTTCTCAGCCTCGACGATGCGCGCTTCGATCAACACCTGCTGCGGCGGGATATCAATCTCTTGCACGACACGGCGCAACGCCTGCAGGCGCGATCCGACGTCAGTCACAAACAGTTTGTTGCTGCGCTCGTCGACATTGATCGAACCACGCTTAGATAGAAACAGTTGATCCTTGCTGCTCAGAAAAGCCTGAATCTCCTTCGCCTTGTGATAATTGATCTGGAAGCTCTCGGTCAACAAAGGCTCAAGATCGCCGATCTGCGCCTTCGATTCAAGCAACAGCTTCTCACGTGCCACCAGCTCATCGTCCGGCGCGATCCAGATCACGTTGCCGTTCTTGCGCATGTCCAGGCCCTTGGCCTGCAGGATGATGTCCAGCGCCTGATCCCAGGGCACATCCTTCAGCCGCAGCGTCAGGTTGCCCTGTACGGAATCGGACGTGATGATGTTGAAGTCGGTGAAGTCGGCGATGACCTGCAGCACCGAGCGCACATCGATGTTCTGGAAGTTCAGCGACAGCTTCTCGCCTTGGTACTGGCCACGCGTGCCCTGAACCAGCTTGTTGGGATCCTCCACCACCCGCTTGACTTCGAGCACGAAGCGATTGTCGCTCTGGTAGGCGTTGTGCTCCCACAAGCCATTCGGCACCACGGTCAGGCGTACGTTGTCACCCGACTGCTGCGCCGTCATCGACGTCACCGGCGTGCCGAAATCCAGCACGTCGGAGCGGCGGCGCAGATGCTCGGGCAGCGAAGTCTTGAGGAGCTCGACAACCAGATTGCCGCCTTGCTGGCGGATATCGATGCCCGCATCCGCACTCGACAGATCGACGACGACCCGCCCCTCGCCTTCGGCGCCGCGGCGGAAGTTGATGTCGCGCACGGCCATGCCGCCGCCGGCTGCGACCCGGGATTCGGCGAAGTTGCCCTGCGCCTGCTCGACGACGGAGCCGCGCGCTTGCTGCGCCTTGCCCTGGTGGATGGCGATGATGAGGTTGCGGCCGTCGATTCGCGTCTCATACGGACTGAGCTTGACCAGGTTGAGCACCAGCCGCGTGCGGTCGCCGGCCTGGATGATGTTGGCGCTGCGCAGATCGCCCTGCTCGATGTTCTGCATGTTGCGCCCCAGCGCATTGCCGGTGTCGCGGAAATCGAAGGCGATGCGGGCGGGGCTGGCAACGCTGAAGCTCGGCGGCGGGCTCGCCAGCGCTTCCTTCATCGTCAGGCGCAGATAGATCCCGTCGTCGTGCTGCGCGACGTCCAGCGCTTCGATCTGGTTCGTCTGGCTCTGGGCCTGTACCGCGTCCTGGGCCAATGCGGCAGACATCGGCGCGAGTCCCACAAAGGCCGTGGCCAGCACCCAAACTCGAATGTGTTTCATCATCTCCCGGCCTCCTGCCGTTCCTGCAGGACTATCGGAACTTCACGTTCGACCCAGTCGCCCTGCGCGTCCTCGACGAGCTCCTTCAGGGCTAGGCCACTCTCGCTGATGCTCGTGACCACACCGAAGTTCTGTCCCATGTAATCTCCGACCTTGACCTGATGCAGGTTCTTGCCCGCGAGCACGAGGGCACGGTTGCTCTTGCCCTGCGACAGCACGCCGACCATGCGCAGCGACTCGAGCGGATAGGCTTCGAGCGGCTCCTTGCGGCGATTCAGATCGGGCCGCAGCGAAGCATTGACCACCCGCTTCTCGACCTCCATGCGCCCCTTGGAAAAGGGGTCGTCCGCGGTGCTGCCGACATATTCGACGATCGGAAACGGTTTGATCTCGGGCAACGCCTTGACCGAGCCGCGCATGCCCTTGGCCTGCTCGTCCATCCAGGCGCGAATATCCTCCTGCTCACCGCTGCTGCACGCCGCCAGCATCGCGGCGGCGCAGGCGAGGGCCAACGCACGCTTCATCGTTTCTTCCCCTTGGCTGCCGCTGCCTTGGCATCCTGGCGCTGCTTGGCGACCTCTTCCTCGTCCAAGTAGCGATAGGTGATCGCCTTGGCCTCGAGCTTGAGCCGGCCGTCCTTGTCGGTGTTGATCGCGAGGTTGTTCAGCGTGACGATACGCGGCATGCGGGCGACGTCGCTGGCGAATTCGCCCAGCTCGTGATAGTTGCCGGTGACGCGGATGTCGATCGGCATCTCGGCGTAGAACTCCCTGACCACGTTGTTGCCCGGCTTGAACAGCTCGAACTGCAGGCCGCGGCCCAGCCCCGCCTGATTGATGTCCGACAGCAGCGAATCCATCTCGGCCCGATTGGGCAGCTGCTTCAGCAAGGCGCCGAACTGCCTGTCGATCTCGGCCAGCTGGTGGCGGTGCTCGTCGAGATTGACGGCCTGACGCTTCTTCGCCACCCAGCTCTCGCGCAGTTGCACTTCTTCCTGTTCGCGCTGGGCCAGGGTATCCGCCTGTTCCTGCCAATCGAACCACCAGAAGGCAGCCAGGGTCGCTGCTAGCAGCCCGGCCATGACAGCCACCCTCGGCGCCAGCGGCCACATGCCCGGATCGTTCGAATCGAGCCCCTTGAAGTCCTGCGCCAGCCGCTTGAAGTCGATCCCCCGCGCACTCTTGCGCGTGTCAGCCGCTTTCACTTGCGCCCCCTGTTCGCCTGCGTGGCGCTGCTGGTGGCCTCGGCAGCCTGCTCTTCGAGCTTCGGACGCTCGATTCCGATACCGAGGTTGAATTCGCTGACGCGACGGTCGTCGATCGCCGCCGCCTTGGTCTCGACCAGCGTCGGCCGCTCGAGGAAGGGAGAGTCCTCGAGGTTGCGCATCAGGTGCGATACGCGCGCATTGGATTGGGCATAGCCGACCAGGGTGATGCGATTGCCCGTCTGTTTGACCGACTTCAGATACACCCCCTCGGGTATGCCGCCGGCCAGTTCATTGAGCAGGTGGACCGACTCGGCGCGCGTGCTCTGCAGATCCTCGATGACCTTCTTGCGCACCAGCAAGGAGTCGATCTGATCCTTGAGACGGCGGATTTCGGCGATTTGCTGATCGAGCTTGGCGATTTCCGCCTTCAGGAAGGCATTGCGCGCCTCCTGCCGCTCGATGTAACCGGTGTAGATCGAATGGACCAGGAAACCGATCAGCGCACCCAGCACGATCATCGCCACCGACAGCACGTAGAACTGCGTGCGGCGCTGCTTGCGCTTTTCTGCACGGTGCGGCAGCAGGTTGATACGGATCATTCGTCGAACCTCCGCAAGGCCAGCCCGCAAGCAACCATAAGGCAAGGCGCGTCGGCCAGCAGACTCTTCGGCCTCACCTTGGAGGAAACGGTCATGCCGGCGAAGGGGTTGCCGACGATGGTTTCGACCTGGGTGCGCGCAGTGACGACGTCGGCCAGGCCCGGCATGGTCGCGCAGCCGCCCGCCAGCACGAGATGGTCCACCTGGTTGTACTGGGTGGAGGTGAAGAAGAACTGCAGCGCGCGCGAGACTTCGAGCGCCAGACTGTCGAGGAAGGGACGCATCAGATCCCGGCGATAGGTATCGGGCAGCGAGTCCGCGCGCTTGGCCGCCTCTGCCTCATCGGCGCTCATGCCGTACTGCCGGGCGATGTCCTGCGTCAGCTGGTTGCCGCCAAAAGCCTGCTCGCGCACATAGATCTGCTGCCGGTTGCGGAACACGCTGACATTCATCACGTTGGCGCCGACGTCGATCAGGCCGATCACCTTGTCCCGCCCGGCATTCGGCAACTGCCGGCTGACGAGGTCGAGCGCGACTTCGATCGCGAAGGACTCGACGTCGATCACCGTAGCCTTCACTCCGGCCGCCTGGGCAACGGCGACACGGTCCTCGACCTTGTCCTTGCGCGAAGCGGCGACCAGCACCTCGAGCTCGTTCGGGCTGCCCGCCGCCGGGCCGATGACCTGGAAATCGAGATTGACCTCGTCGATCGCGAACGGAATGTACTGATTGGCCTCGGATTCGACCGCGACCTCCATCTCCTGCTCGCGCAAGCCGGCAGGCAGGATGATCCGCTTGGTGATGACGGACGAGGCCGGCAGCGCCATGGCGACGTTCTTGACGCCTGGGCCGAAACGCCTCAGCGCACGGCGCACCGCCTCACTGACCGCCTCGAGGCTGGCGATGTTGCCGTCGACGACGGCATCGCGCGGCAAGGGCTCGATGGCATAGCGCTCGACTTTGTAAGCTTCCTTGTCCCCCCCGGACAGCTCGACGAGCTTGACCGATGAAGATGAAATATCGAGCCCTGCCAGCTGGCTTGCGGCAGAGCCGAAAAAGGGGAGTTCAATCACAAAGAAAGTCCTTACATTTCTTCATGTTACGGGCAAAATATGATTTTTGCCTTGAAATCGTATCAATAAGTTTCGGCAGGTGTAAAGCAAACTGCATCACGCTTCACTCCAGGAAACGGCTGGAAACCGCCAGCTCCGGGGCCATCTCGTATAATGCGCACCCCAATGACGTTTCCTGGACTGCTGATGCGCTGGGTCCTCTATCCGATCGCGGCGCTGTTGGCGCTGGTGGTTCTCGGTCTTGCCACGCTGGCAGCGATGGCGCTGTTCGCCTGGCCGAATCTCCCTTCACTGGAATCCCTGACCGACTACCAGCCACGCGTCCCGTTGCGAGTATATACGTCGGATGGGTATCTTCTGGGCGAATTCGGTGAGGAGCGCCGTGATGTGGTTCGCATTGCCGACGTCCCTGCGCTGCTCAAGCACGCCATTCTGGCCGCGGAAGACGAACGCTTCTACGAGCATGCCGGCGTCAACCCGATGGGCATCGCGCGCGCGGCACTGTCCAATCTGACCACCGGTGGCCGCGGGCAAGGCGCATCGACGATCACCATGCAGGTGGCACGGAATTTCTTCCTGACGCGCGAGAAAACCTACAACCGCAAGCTCTATGAAATCCTGCTCTCGTTCAAGATCGAGCATGAACTGAGCAAGGACCAGATCCTCGAGCTCTACATCAACCAGATCTACCTGGGCCAGCGCGCCTACGGCTTTGCCGCGGCAGCGCGCACCTACTACGGCAAGACCCTGGAGCAGCTGACCCTGCCGGAAGCGGCAATGCTGGCGGGACTGCCGAAAGCCCCCTCGGCCTTCAACCCCGTAGTCAATCCCTCTCGTGCCGCGCTGCGCCAGCAGTACGTACTGCGCCGCATGGCCGAGATCGGCATCATCACGCCGAGCGACTACGAAAATGCCATCGCCGACGTCACGCCGACCCGCAGCCAGCGCGTTACGGCCGTCGCCCGCAAGCAGCAGGAAAGCGCCATCCATGGCGACTACGTTGCCGAGATGGCACGCCAGATCGCAGTCGAGCAGTTCGGCGACCAAGCCTACGAACTGGGCATCCGCATCTTCACCACCGTCACCCGCAAGGACCAGGAAGCCGCCTACGCTGCGCTGCGCAAGGGGGTCATGGACTACGACCGGCGCCACGGCTACCGCGGCCCCGAGGCCTTCGCCGAGCTGCCGCCGAACGATGCCGCGCCCGAACAACTCGACGAACTGCTGGCAGGCCGCGGCGACTACGACGAGCTCCTCGCCGCAGTGGTGCTGCAGGCCTCGGCCAAGGAAGTCACGGTCTATCGCCGCGGCGAAGAGTTCAGGATCAGCGGCAACGGCCTGCGCTTCGCCGCGCCCATGCTGTCCGACAAGGCACCGCAGACGCGGCGCATTCGCCGCGGCGCCATCATCCGCATCCGCAGCAGCGGCAACGACAGCTGGGAAATCAGCCAGGTTCCCGAGGTTCAATCAGCCCTGGTGGCGGTCGATCCACGCGATGGCGCCGTACGCGCCCTGGTCGGCGGCTTCGACTTCAACCGCAACAAGTTCAACCACGTCACCCAGGGCCAGCGCCAGCCAGGCTCGAGCTTCAAGCCCTTCATCTACTCCGCCGCGCTCGAGCGCGGCTACGGCCCGGGCCACGTGGTCGCGGACGAACCGCTGTATTTCCCCCCCGGCGTCACCGGCAGCCAGGCCTGGGAACCGAAGAACTCCGACGGCAGGTACGCCGGACCGATGACGATTCGCGACGCCCTCGCCCGTTCCAAGAACATGGTGTCGATCCGCGTGCTGCAGGACATCACGCCACGCTTCGCCCAGGATTACATCGGCCGCTTCGGCTTCGACTCCGCCAAGCACCCGCCCTATCTGCCGATGGCGCTGGGCGCCGGCAGCGTCACGCCCTGGGAACTGGCCGGCGCCTACGCGGTGTTCGCCAACGGCGGCTACCGCATCAACCCCTACGTGATCAAGGAAATCTACGACGGCAACGGCAAGCTGGTCGCACGCACCAATCCGGCAGTTGCAAGTGAGAGCGCGCCGCGCGTGCTGGACCCGCGCAACGCCTGGCTGATGGATTCGATGCTGCAGGACGTGGTGACGCGCGGCACCGCCACTCGCGCCCGCAGCCTCAAGCGCAGCGACCTTGCCGGCAAGACGGGAACCACCAACGATTATCTGGATGCCTGGTTCTGTGGCTACAACCCCGACCTGGTCGCCGTATCCTGGGTTGGCTTCAGCCAGCCGCGCAACCTGGGCCGAGGCGAGACCGGCGGCGCTGCGGCACTGCCGATCTGGATCGACTACATGCGCACCGCGCTTGCAGGCACTCCGGAGATCCGGCGCCCCCGCCCTGGCGGCCTGATCCAGGTCGAGGCCGGCGACGGCAGCCGCACGGACTACCAGTACGCCGAATACGAGCCTCCCGAGCCGCCGGTAGCACCGGACTGGCTGCGGGAAATGTTCGCATCAGACCAGGGGCCGGCCCTGGAGGCGCCGGAAGAAGCCATCCCGCCTGTTGCCCCGGCCCCTGCGCCGCCTCCACCCATCCCTGCCGCGCAGGCTCCGGCTCCGGTCGAAGACCGCATGCCGGTGCCGATCCGGCGATGAACGGCGCGGGCTGGCCGTCCGCAACCGGCCGTCCGCAACCGGCCGTCCGCGACTGGCCGTCCGCGGCTTCAGTACGGACGGGCCAGGGTGACGGCCTCTCCCGCCTGCTCGCTCGCCAGCGCCGACAGCATCGCCCACAGCTCGCCATCGTCGCGGGTGTTACGCCAGGTGCCCTCCATCGGACGGAAATGAAAGCCGCCGGACCTGGCTGCGACCCAGATCTCGCGGGCAGCAGTATGGCGGTTGATGATCATCTTGCTGCCGTTGTCGAATTCGATCTCGAGCACGCCGCCAGGCTTGGGCTCGATGTCGATGTCGGCACCACAGGCATCGAAGGCGTTCTCGATGTGTGCCAGCTCGGCCTCGGCCAGCATGTTGAATGCGGACTCTTCCATGCGGATTCCTTCTGATAGCATTCCGGTTTTTCGTGAATGATGGCAATGCGAGCCAAACTTACTGCAATCGCGCTTGCCTGCGCGCTGCTGTCGGCCTGTGGCATCAAGGGCCCGCTTTACCTGCCCGCGCCCGGGACCGGTGCCTCCGGCCAACCCGCGCAGGGCGCCGATCATAGCAAACCCTCCCAGCCACAGGCCCAGGATGAACGGCCAGGCCAATACACGCCGATCCAGTGACCCCGACGCGATGAGCATTTCGAACGCCCCTCTCAGCCCTCTGCCCACTCCGACCCTGCACGCCCGGGATGGCATCCTCACCCTCGAAGGGTGCTCCCTGGCGCAGGTCGCCGAAAAATTCGGCACGCCGACCTACGTCTATTCGAAGGCCGCGCTGACCGCCGCCTTCGAAGCCTGGCAGCAGGCCCTGGCCGGCCGCCCCTCGCTGGTCTGCTATGCAGTGAAGGCCAACTCCAACCTCGGCATCCTGTCGGTGTTCGCCCGCCTGGGCGCGGGCTTCGACATCGTCTCCGGCGGCGAACTTGCACGCGTGCTGGCCGCCGGCGGACAGGCGGGCAAGGTCGTGTTCTCCGGCGTGGGCAAGACGCGGGACGAGATGCGCCAGGCGCTGAAGGCCGGCATCCGCTGCTTCAACGTCGAATCCGCGACCGAACTCGAGCGCCTCGACGCAATCGCCGGCGAGCTGGATGTGCTGGCGCCGGTGGCCTTGCGCGTCAATCCGGACGTCGACCCGAAGACCCACCCCTACATTTCCACCGGGCTCAAGGGCAACAAGTTCGGCGTCGCCTTCGCCGACGCGCAGACGCTCTACCGCCGCGCCGCGGCGCTGCCGAACCTGCGCATCTGCGGCGTCGCCTGCCACATCGGTTCGCAACTGCTCGACCCGGCGCCGATGGCGGAAGCTGCGCAGAAAGTCGCGGACCTGGTGGATCGCCTCGCCGGCGACGGCATCACGCTCGACCATATCGACCTCGGCGGCGGCCTTGGCATCCGCTATCGCGACGAAGCACCGCCGATGGTGGCCGACTACCTGGCGCCGCTGCTGAAAGTATTCGAAGGCCGCAGGGAAGAACTCTGCTTCGAGCCCGGCCGCTCGCTGGTCGGCAACGCCGGCCTGCTGCTGACTCGGGTCGAGTACCTGAAGCCCGGCGAGACGAAGAACTTCGCCATCGTCAACGCCGCCATGAACGATCTCGCCCGCCCGGCCCTGTACGACGCCTGGCACGAAGTCGTCGAAGTCGCTGCGCCCTGCGCCGATTCACAGATCTACGACATCGTTGGCCCGATCTGCGAGAGCGGCGACTTTCTGGCCCGCGAACGCCGGCTGGCCGTTGCCGAAGGCGACCTCCTGGCCATCCTGTCGGCCGGCGCCTACGGCATGACGATGAGCTCCAACTACAACACCCGGCCGCGCGCCGCCGAAGTCATCGTCGATGGCGAGCAGGCGCATCTGGTGCGTGCACGTGAAACCGTGGCCGCGCTGTTTGCGGACGAGAAGCCGCTGGCCTGAAAGGCCAGCGATCGGTCGGATCAAGCCGCGCAGGAGCGGCCTTGGCCGCGATGCGGCTCTCCAGAGGCAGCTTCAGCCGCGAAAACAGCGCGCGGAACAATATCAGGCCCTGTTCGCGGCTGGGCGCCCCCGGCTGGGCGCCCCCGGCTAGGCGCCCCCGGCTAGGCGCCCCCGGCTGAAGCCGCTTCTACGGGGGCTGGGTGCCCAGCGGTTCGGCCGCTCCATCACCGAGGCGCTCGGACTCCTGATAGAGCGCCCGGCCAAAGGCCTTCCAGGCCTTGCCACCGCTGGTATGCACGCCGATCTGCGCACTCTGGCGCATGGTATCCAGCATCAGATCGGCCAGGGCGAACAGTTCCCCCGTGAGCTTGTCCTGGCGAACCGGGCTGCGCAGAAGCTTCATCACGCCTCCCGATTTCGTGCTCAGCGCCTGCCGGGCCAGTTCCCGCATCCTTGCCTGGTCGTCCCAATCCAGTCCCAGCGCCAGGCCGCGCTTGTAGATCTCGCGCTCCAGCTCGTCGGCCGTGCGCGCATAATGTCCGAATCCACTCATTCTCGATACTCAGCAATCAGGCCGGAGCACGTGCTCCCGGCACCTGCACCCATGAAATCCCACAGGCGTATTCTTTTTTCATCACAGTCTCCATCGGCCCCATTTTATCGTCGTGCAGTCACGCGCCACGGCCCTCTCCGGCACGCACCGTGCTGCAGTGCACTACTCCAGCGATTCTGCCATTACCTGAGCCTGCTTTGCAGCGTTCTGATCCTGTTCGCGCCACCTGCCTCCGCCGCCGACGGATTTCCGCCGCCGGTGAAACTCGCGCTCGAGCGCGCCCGGATCAGCGAGGATGCGGTATCGGTCTGGGTGCAGCCGGTGGACGCGGCACGCCCCAGCATGGCCTTCAATGCCGGCAAGCCGATGAACCCGGCCTCGGTGATGAAGCTGCTCACCGCCTTTGCCGCGCTGGACCGGCTCGGCCCCGCCTGGACATGGACTACCCAGCTCGCCAGCAATGCCACCGTATCCAGCGGCGTGCTGGGCGGCGATCTGTACATCATCGGCAGCGGCGACCCCGTGCTGGATCAGGAGCGGATCTCAAAACTGCTGCGGCGTCTGCGCGGCCTGGGCATCGACCGCATCGCCGGCGACATCGTGCTCGACGCCTCCGTGCTGAAGCTGCCCTTGCATGACCCCGACGCCTTCGACGGCCGCGGCCTGCGCCCCTACAACAGCGGCCCGCACGGCCTGCTGATGCACTACAACACCCTGCAGCTCGCGCTGTTTCCCGGCAAGGCCAACGAAACCGTGACGGTGGTGGCCGAGCCGCCGCTTGCCGGCGTGACCATCGACAACCGCATCCAGAGCTCCGGCAGCAGCTGCGGCGTCTGGCACGACAAGCTCGAAGCACGGCTCGAACCCGGCCGCCGCCTCGTGCTCAGCGGCAGCCTGCCCGCAGCCTGCGGCCCGCGCACCTGGAGCGCCGCACCGCTGCCGCCCGCCGAATACGGCGCCGCGCTGGTCGCCACGCTGTGGTCGGAAGCCGGCGGCCGGCTCGATGGCCAGGTGCGTGACGGCACTGCCCCGATCGGCATTCGCAGCCTGCTGACGCACGAATCTCCGCCGCTCGCCGACATCGTCCGCGACATGAACAAATGGTCGAGCAATATCATCGCACGCCAGTTGCTTGCCGATCTCGGCGCTTTTGTCGCCGGCCCGGCCAGCGACGCCCCTGACATGGTTGCCGCGGGCGCCCGCGCCACGAAGGAACAACTCGCCGCCGCCGGCCTCGATGTCGATGGGCTGGTGATCGAAAACGGTTCGGGCCTGTCGCGCATCGAGCGGATCCGTGCCGACACCCTGGGCAACATGCTGCTGCTGGCCTGGCGCCGGCCATGGATGCCGGAATACATCTCGGCGCTGCCGGTCGCCGGCCTCGACGGCACGGCGCGCAAGCGCCTGCGCGACAGCCCGGCCAGCGGCCAGGCTCATATCAAGACCGGCACGCTGAACGGCGTGCGCGCGATCGGCGGCTACCTGCTGGACAGCAAGGGCCGGCGCCACGTGGTCGTGATGATGGTGAACCACCCCGAGGCCGCCAACAGCGCCGCCGCGCAGGATGCACTGCTGGAATGGGTGTGGGCCGGCCAGCCCTGAGAAAGGCTGGCCGGAGGCCTGGCGCCAGGCCTCAGCCCTGCGGCGGCATCGGCATCGGCGCGCGCTGCAGCAGCCCCCACCAGCCGCGCACGATGCGGTAGAGAATCCACAAGCCGACGATCAGCATCAGCCCGAATGCGAACGGCAGGCCGATGACGGTCACGGCCATCAAGGCCGCGATCACCACCCACAGCACCGCGAACCAGAAGGTGCGGATCTGCCAGCGGAAATGGCTTTCCAGCCAGGTATCGCGCACCGCCGTCTGGTTCCAGTAGTTCAGGATCACCGCCCCGATCGACGGCAGGCTGGCGATGAAGCCGAAGATGATCATCGTCGACCCGACGACTGCGGAAAACACCGCGAACGCATGCAGGGCATAGACCAGATGCGTGACGGTGACCATGTTCTCGGACGGCTGCCCGATCGGCAGCGGGGCGGGAACGGGATTGCTCATCGATTCTCCTCGGTTGCACGTGCTGCGCGGGATTGGCGGCATCCGTGACGGCGACTTCGACCCCCTGCCCGCCTCGGCGTTCAGTCCAGGGGTGGCATCAAACGTAAGCGGGTGTTCCACTGCGGCATGGCATCACGCCGCAACGGCGGCCATCACAGGCCGAGCTCACCCCATATCGCATCGACCCTGGCCTTGACCTCGGCATCCATGACGATCGGCGTGCCCCACTCACGGCTGGTCTCGCCCGGCCACTTGTTGGTCGCATCCAGCCCCATCTTGCTGCCCAGGCCCGCCACCGGGCTGGCGAAATCGAGGTAGTCGATCGGCGTGTTGTCGACCAGCGTGGTGTCGCGGGTCGCGTCCATGCGCGTGGTCAGCGCCCAGATCACTTCCTTCCAGTCGCGGATGCGCACATCGTCGTCCACCACGATGATGAACTTGGTGTACATGAACTGGCGCAGGAAGCTCCAGATGCCGAACATCACCCGCTTGGCGTGGCCGGGATACTGCTTGCGGATGCTGACCACCGCCAGGCGGTAGGAGCAGCCTTCGGGCGGCAGGTAGAAATCGACGATCTCGGGAAACTGCTTCTGCAGCAGCGGCACGAAGACCTCGTTCAGCGCCAGGCCCAGCATCGCCGGCTCGTCGGGCGGCTTGCCGGTGTAGGTGCTGTGGTAGATCGGATCGCGCCGCATGGTGATGCGCTCGATCGTGAACACCGGGAATTCGGACACTTCGTTGTAGTAGCCGGTGTGGTCGCCGTAGGGCCCTTCCGGCGCCATGTCGCCGGGGTGGATCAGGCCTTCGAGCACGATCTCGGCCGATGCCGGCACCTGAAGATCGTTGCCGATGCAGTTCACCAGCTCGGTCTTGGCGCCGCGCAGCAGGCCGGCGAACTGGTATTCGGAGATCGTGTCCGGCACCGGCGTCACCGCGCCGAGGATGGTGGCCGGGTCGCAACCCAGCACCACCGACACCGGGAAAGGCTCGCCCGGATGCGCGCGCTGGTGCTCGAGGAAATCCAGCGCGCCGCCGCGGTGGGCCAGCCAGCGCATGATCACGCGGTTGCGGCCGATCACCTGCTGGCGGTAGATGCCGAGGTTCTGGCGCTTCTTGTGCGGCCCGCGCGTCACCACCAGGCCCCAGGTGATCAGCGGCGCGGCGTCGCCCGGCCAGCAGTGCTGGATCGGCAGCTTCGCCAGGTCGACTTCATCGCCTTCCCACACCACCTGCTGGCAGGGGGCGGAACGGACTTCCTTCGGCGCCATGTTGAGCACCTGCTTCAGCACCGGCAGCTTGTCCCAGGCATCCTTCAGGCCCTTGGGCGGCTCCGGCTCCTTCAGGTAGGCGAGCAGCTTGCCGACTTCGCGCAGCGGCGTGCTCCAGTCGCCGTCGGCGACGTCCTCGCCCATGCCCATCGCCACCCGCTCCGGCGTGCCGAACAGGTTGGCGAGCACCGGAATGGCCTGCGGCACGCCGCGCGTCAGCGGCTTCTCGAACAGCAGCGCCGGGCCGCCGGCGCGCAGCACGCGGTCGGCGATCTCGGTCATTTCCAGGTGGGTATCGACCGGCAGCGTGATGCGCTTGAGTTCGCCGCGGGCTTCGAGCTGGCTGATGAAGTCGCGCAGGTCGTCGTATTTCATGCGGGCATCCCAGGATCAGCGATGCGCGTTGATCGCGTCGCGGGTATCGAGCGCGGCCTGGCGCGCAGCAGTGGCGAAATCCTCGCCCTTGCCGGCGTACAGGATCGCGCGCGAGGAATTGATCATCAGCCCGCTGCCGTCCGCGCTGCGCCCCGCCGCCATGGTCGCGGCGATGTCGCCGCCCTGGGCGCCGATGCCGGGCACCAGCAGCGGCATGTCGCCGGTCAGTTGACGCACGCGGGCGATCTCGGCGGGGAAAGTGGCGCCCACCACCAGGCCGCAGTTGCCGCTGGCATTCCAGTCCTGCGCCACCAGCCGGGCGACGTGTTCGTACAACTTGATGCCGCCGACGTCGAGGAACTGCAGGTCGGAGCCGCCCGGATTGGAGGTCCGGCACAGCAGGATCACACCCTTGTCGGGATAAGCCAGATAGGGATCGACCGAGTCCCGGCCCATGTAGGGATTGACCGTGATCGCGTCGGCCTTGAAACGCTCGAAGGCTTCGACGGCGTATTGCTCGGCGGTGCTGCCGATGTCGCCGCGCTTGGCATCGAGCACCACCGGCGTGCCCGGATGGCGGGCATGGATGTGTTCGATCAGGGCTTCGAGCTGGTCTTCGGCGCGGCGCGCAGCGAAGTAGGCGATCTGCGGCTTGAAGCAGCACACCAGGTCGGCGGTGGCATCGACGATCTGCCTGCAGAACTCGAGGATCGCATCCGGCCGTCCCTGCAGGTGGGCGGGAAAGCGGGTCGGATCGGGATCGAGGCCGACGCACAGCAGGCTGTTGCGCTGCTGCCAAGCGGCTTTCAGGGAAGTCATGAAGTGCATGTCGGCATCCAGGAGAAAAAAGCGGCGGCGGCAAGCATGCCGCTCAGGCATGGCGCAGCAGGTCGTCGATGAACAGGCCGGCGAACACCGCCGCGCCCAGCCAGTTGTTGTGGTTGAAGGCCTTGAAGCAGCCGGCGCGGTCACGGTCGCGGATCAGGAAGTAGTGATAGCCGGCAATCGCCGCCGCCACCAGCAGGCCGGCGAACCAGGCAGGGCCCCGCCCGGCGGCAATGCCGATGCCGGCCAGCAGGCCGAGCGCGGCCGCGTAGCACAGCATCACCGCGGCAACGTCGTAGCGGCCGAAGGTGATCGCGGATGTCTTGATGCCGATCTTCAGGTCGTCGGGCCGGTCAACCATCGCGTACTCGGTGTCGTAGGCGATCGCCCAGAACACGTTGGCGAGCAGCATCACCCAGGCAATGGCCGGCACTTCGCCGAGGATCGCGGCAAACCCCATCGGAATGCCGAAGCCGAAGGCAATGCCGAGATAACCCTGCGGAATGGCGAGGAAGCGCTTGGTGAAGGGGTAGCTGGCGGCCAGGAAAAGCGCCGGCAGCGACAGCCAGATCACCAGCGAATTCAGCGGCAGGATCAGCAGGAAGGAAAGCAGCGACAAACCGCCCGCCAGCAGCAGCGCCTCGCGCGTGCTGACCATGCCGGTCGCCAGCGGGCGGTCGCGGGTGCGCTCGACGTGGCCGTCGAAGTCACGATCGGCATAGTCGTTCATGACGCAGCCGGCCGAACGCATCAGGAAGGTGCCGATGACGAAGATCACCAGGATGTGCAGCGGCGGCCAGCCGTCGGCAGCGAACCACAGCGCCCACAGCGTCGGCCACAGCAGCAGCAAGGTACCGATCGGCCGGTGCATCCGCATCAGGCGGGCATAGTGGGGAAGCTTGTCGCTGAAGCTCATCGTGGTCATCGGGGGAGATCGAAAATCGCAGGCAGGAAAAACTCGCTCACCATCAACGCGCGGCCGTGGCGCAGGAACAGCGAGCGGCGTCCCCACAGCTCGCGCCCCACCGCCACCGGCGGCTGCCGCGCCGACAGCACGGAACGGGCCCGATGATAACGCGCATCGCGCGCATCGAGCCGGGCGCAGGCCAGCGGTGCGCGCTCGATCGCCGGATCGGCGAACAGCGCGGCACCAAGCGGGCGGGCACCGAAGCCGTGGAACAGGTTCCACGCCCCCCGCACGTTGCCGCGCGGCAGCAGAGTACGCGCGAACACCACCGGCACACCATCGGCAATCAGCAGCACCTCCCTCACCCACACCCGCTCACCCGTGTGCAGGCCGAGCAGCACGGCTTCGTCCCTCACGGCCCGCCCCAGCCCCTGGTACAGCACCTCGACGCCGAAACGCCCGCAGCGCCGGCGGATGCGGGCGGTGAGCGACGAGGGGTCGGTGAGCCAGGGGATCAGTGCGGGCGGAACCGTGGCGCGCGGTGGCGTCGATGACCAGGTTTCGCGATGAGAACAGGGAAGCATGGAATCTCTTGCGGGAACAGGCGGCATTCTAATCCGCATTGCCCGCGAACACCGTCTCCTTCCCCGGATCACGCCCCCACGTCGACACCGTAGATACGGACCGTGTTCTTGCCGGCCTTCTTTGCACGGTACAGCGCCTGGTCGGCGCATTCGAGCAGTTGGCCTGCTTCCAGCCCATGCTCCGGCCCGCACGCCGCCCCGACACTCAGCCCGATGGAGACGCTGACCGCATCGACGGCGAACGGCCGCGCGATTTCCACAATCAGCCGCTGCGCCAACGCCATGGCACCCACGCCGCCACGGCCGTCGGACAGAACCGTGAATTCGTCCCCACCCAGGCGGAACACACGGTCCGACTCGCGCAATGCAGCCTGCAGGCGCACGGCGGTTTCGCGCAGCACCGCATCGCCCGCCGCATGCCCGAGCGTGTCATTGACCTGCTTGAAACCATCCAGATCCATGTAGAACACCACGAACTTTCCGCCCCCCTGGCGCGCCCGCTCGATGGCCAGATCCAGACTGGCGGAAAAGGCGGCCCGGTTCGGGAGGCCGGTCAGATCGTCCACCTCGGCCAGATGCTTCAACCGCGCCTCCAGCTGCTTGCGATGGCCGATGCCGCGTGCGGTGGTGACGTAACCGTCCGGCTGGCCGGTATTGCGATCCAGCGTCAGCCTGATGAAGGCTTCGAGCCATACCCAGGAGCCATCCTTGTGGCGCTGGCGCTGCTCGCTGCGGCCGACTCCCAGGCGGCCGTCCCTTACCTCCCGCATCAGCTCCATGAATGCCGGCACGTCATCGGGATGGGTCAATTCGATGGCCCTTCGCCCGATGAGTTCTTCTGGCGCATAGCCGAGCAGATTCTCGACGGATGGCGATATGTAAAGGCGGACGCCATCGAGGCTGCCCCGTATGATCGTATCGGTCGACGCCTCCGCCAGCAGCCTGAAATCGCTTTCCCGTCGCAGCGCCTCCTGCGCCAGCTCGAACAGCCGGAGCTGTTCCTCGGCAAGTGCCGCAAGCTGCTCGAACAGGCGTTGGTCGTTTGCGTCGAATTCCCGGGACGATGCGCCGAACAGAGAAAACCGGCCGGCGCATCCCTCGCCGAATGGAATTGAGGAAACCAAACTGTGGCCATCCGCCACATATGCTTTGGATGCCGGCCCGCCGGCATGCCAGACCTTGTTTGTACCTTCGACACGAATGGTCGCCGCCGCCATGTCGAGCAGACGGCACGCCATGCCGCACAGCAGATCGAAACGGAGAGCCGACAGCTCGACTGCTCCGCCTGCGGACACGCCCATGATGGCGCTGCCCTCGGGCCGATGCACCGGATCATCAATGGCCATTCTCGTGATTTCTCTCTGCTGTCCGGCAGTCTGGCGCTGCGGAAGATCTTCAGATTGGGGTCTTGCGATTCTACGTAGAACCGACTCAGCCCGCACCCACCTTCTGGCGAGCATTGCCCGACAGCTCACTCGCCCTGAATCACGGATGCGTCAATTGCCGGATGTCACCGCCGCGCGTGCATGTAAAGCAAAGCTGTCGAGTCACCGCATCTCCAATGGAATGACGTCAGAGATCATGCACAGACCAGCAGTCTGCTTCGCGCTCGAAACGGATTCAACCTGGGGCTTCGTCGATGCAATAGCTGTGCGTGGTCATGTCAGCCGCCTGTTTCGGCCAGAATCGCCCATTGATCGCCGGCCTCCACCAAAGCCTCCCGAGTGCCACCGCAAGTGGCTGCCCGATGGACGATTTGGCCCCAGGCGTGGCTGGCGGCCTCCAGCGAGGAAACCCAGATGTAGGGAATCCTTTTCCTGAGGAGCGGCTCGATGATTTCTGCAGGATAGTGGCAAGCCATGAAGGCCTGGGAGCACAGAATATGATGGCTGCTGCCTGCCACGACGCCCACGCAACCGAAGCTGTCTGTTTCAACCAGCCGCGCTTGCGGCGTTCCGGTTTGAGACGGATTCGATTGACTGTGATGCGCATGGCGACGCTCCTGCAGCTATTCGGACCAGGGCCACGGTAGCACCACCACAAACACGCCGCCACGACGGGAACACGCCACCTGATTTCCACCTCTCGCCGGATTCAGGGCCTCAGCAGCAGGCGATACAAGTCGTTGCCGCAAACGGCATCGGCTTGAACGGCTTGTTACGCAACACAATTCCCTGGCCTGATCATATCGATATGAGGTATGCCGTCTTCGTCGTAAACCTCCCCTACTGAGCGGAATCCTAGCGATTCATAGAACCTTTTCAGATACACCTGCGCGCCAATCCTGATACCGCTCATCGGAAAAGTTGTCTCGGTGAACTTTATGGCCTCCTCCACCAAGCGGCGGCCAATCTTCTGGCCCCTGAACTTATTGACAGTCATGACGCGGCCGATTGAGGGTTCGCTGTACTTGACCCCAGGATCGACAACCCTGGCATACGCAGCCAGTTCGCCATCCATGAAAGCGGACAGATGCCAAGCATGAAGATCCATCCCATCGGTTTCCTGGTAAGGGCAATTTTGCTCGACGACAAAAACTGACTCGCGAGCACTAATGATCTCGTATAGCTCCAGCGTCGCCAGAGAGTCCAGCCGGGACCACTTGAAGTCAATATTCATGCCATCCGCCTCAGCCGAAATCCCGCGACAATCGATGGTGAAACTTTCCATGCCACCTAACGTAGAGCCAATCAGTGCCGCGCAGCTTTATCGCCAAGTACCCAGCGACCGAAGGGAGCAAGGCTGAACGAATTATAAAGGTCACAGAACCCCTTTTCGGCGACGAAGCCATGGGAAAAGTAAAAGAGCTGCGCCAACCGAAAAACCCAGCAAGCCCCATAGCCAAAAATATGGAGAGGGTGTGGCAACAATACGGTAGTACTGGTTCCCTGAACCGCCAAAGCTGATGGGATCGCTACCGATGAGTCCGGATGCAAATGCGAGCACCCCAAAGGCAATAGCGATCAAGGCACACAGGATACGCAGGCAACGAACAAATAAGGTTTTGGCAGACATGCTTGCTGACACCAGAATCAAACCATACCGCGAAGCGGCGTCGGCTTGAATGAATTTTCACGCCGCAGAGTAGTACCGGACTAGACCGACGGCAAGTAGCGCAAGACCTTGGCTTTCAGCAGCCGAGCATCCCGCCATCAACCCACTCCACCAGATATGGTTTGTCAGGGAGACGACGTGAACAATTCCAGAGCGAGCACAGGGTTTGCCTGTGGATCAAAGCGCACCTCCTCCATGTTGAACCTGCTCCGATAGCGGCGCCGCAAGAGCAAATCCTCGGTGCCAAACCAGGCAGTGCAGCGGCCTCCTCGAGGGTGCAGCCCGGAAACACAGGTGCAATGTACTCCCTGGACAATGCGGCCCTTGCGAAAGCGTGGGCGCCGTAGGTCAAGGAGATTGAAACCAGTGATGTCGGGAAGAAGAAGTGCTCCGATCGTGTGTGCGGTTCCGCTGGATATGCCAGTTGCTCCTGCCAAAGCCAAGTCGAGCGATTCCGGATGATCCAACTGTGCTGGGGACGAGTAATGCGACGCCCAGAAGAACGGACGTGTTCCGTCGTGCCCGAGCACGCAGCGAGAAACCATATGCTGTCTTCTGCGGCTTGGATGTGGACTCTCGAACGCAAAGCTCAGCAGGGTCGGGCGCCGAAATCGCGTCTCGAACGTACATGGCCACGGCCTGCGAGTTCCCAAAGAGCGAGACAGCCCCGCGTCCGAATAGCTCTCCAGTGAGCGATAGCGCGCATAGACCGCATACCATCACTCGATGCCCGGCTTTATCGCTGTTTAGGATTGCTCCGATAGCGTCTAGCGGAATACGCATAGTGACCTAACGCTTGAATTCAGCGGCCGCCGGAGGCGATCCGCTGGAGTGATTGGTTGGGCATAAGCGTTACCACAGTTTCCACCACGGCTTAGCCGCCACCGCCGTTTCTCCTGGATAGTGAACAAGCTCTGATTGAGGATCGTAAAGAGCCAACCCATGCTTTGCAGCTAGCGATTTGAGAAGAGAGCTGACGTAATCAGCCTTGGACCAAACGCAGCACATGATGATGTGCCCCTCCGAGCGATCAAAGGCAACGCTCCAGGGACATAAATCGTGGTCGTCCAATTGATCATCAGAGATGTCATTGATCTGCGGATGCTTCGCAACGAGCTCTTCATAGAATGAGTTGATGGCCGGGTGAGGCTGAACGCCGGACGTATCACCCTCGCAGAGGGCGACATGAAGCGCTCCAGCTTCTGCATGTGATAAGCGCTTGTGTGGAAACCAGACTGAGTGATCGCAGCTCATGCTCTCTGTGCTCAACGTTTGACATAACCGGCGGCCGACGGGCGCAGCCAGCTGGACGTCCGGATGATGGAAGGGTTAGGCGGCTGGTTCATGGATGATCGGATCAAACCTGCGACCAATAGGCCTCGGATTCTTGAAGCACTGCTTGAGCATTCCACTGCTTCATGATGCGTTTGGCTTCTGCGGCTGCAAGCTCGTCTGCATTTAGGGGGCGCCAGGTTCGACGCTCTGCGGAAGCTGGCTGCGACTTCTGCTCCCACAGGGTACTTGAGTAGCGCGGAATTTTGAGCCTCGGCGAGAGACTGCTTGTTCGCTCCGCCACCCGAGCATGGGTTTGCGAGTTGAACAGAATCGTCTTCCCATCCGCAGACTGGGCAGATGCTGTAGCTACCGTACTCCTCTTCGAGGGTGAGGAAGCCGCAGCAGGGGCAAGGCAGTTCGCGCACCATGAGACGCCTAACGCCTGAGTTAAGTCGCGCCGCGAAGCGGCGTCGGCTTGAAGAATTGTTAGACCTATCCCGACCCATCCTGATACTCAATGTAGTTGGGGTCTATGCGTTCTTTGAAATTTTCAATGGAAGCCTCAAGAACGTCAAAGTCTAGTTGGCGCGTGAACAAAGTCATGTATGTCCGCCGCTCAGAGTCATCTCTGAAGAGCTCCATGACTAGGTCACCGTTGATGTAGGTTTCAAGGCCGATACCATCTCTGGGGTTTACGTCACTCGCTACGACATAGCGGATTTCTCTTTCGGGACTCATGTGAACCGCCAAGTAGGCCTAACGCCAGAATTAACCGGCGCGCTTTAGCGCGTCCGGGTTGAATGACTACAAAGGGACTTCCCACTTCCGCTGTTGGCCTGTTCGGCCCGGCATCGAAGTGCCAAGATTGAATTGCTGACATTCAATCTGAAGACGCGAAAGGGGAAGTCCAAATGAATGCTACGACGATCGGAGTGGATCTGGCAAAGAATGTGTTCGTGGCCTGCGTAGGCGACGGCACGGGGCGGATGATCGAGACGCGCGAGTTCAACCGTGCGGGCTTTCTGGCGTGGCTTGCGACGCTGGCGCCGGGCACGGTCGTCGCAATGGAAGCGTGCAGCGGTGCGCACTGCTGGGGCCGCACGATGGCGGCCCTGGGCCTGGAGCCACGGCTGATGGCGGCCGATTTCGTGCGCGCCTACCGCAAGCGCCAGTCGGTCAAGCACGACCGGGCCGATGCCGCGGCGATCCTGGCCGCGCTGCACGCGCCGGGCATGCGCTTCATTCCGATCAAGACCGAGACCCAGCAACAACGCCTGGCCTGGCACAGCCTGCGCCTGGGCTGGATCGAGGAGAGAACGGCGCTGCTCAACCGTATTCGTGGCGTGCTGGCCGAGTTCGGTCTGGTGGTCGAACCGGGGGCCACAAAGCTGCGCCGCTGGTTGGCCGAACATGAGTTCGACACCGCCCAGCCCATGATCCTGCGTCATCTGATCCAGAGCGTGCGCGATCAGCTCGATGCGCTCGATCAACGCCTGACCGAGTGTGACCGGCAGATTGCCGCACAGCAGGCCGAGGATGCGGCTGCCCGGCGGGTGCGCGAATTGCCCGGCATTGGCAATCTGACGGCCGATGCGGTCACTGCCAGTGTGGGCGACGCGCGGATGTTCAAGAACGGCCGGCAGTTTGCCGCCTGGCTGGGGCTCACGCCGAGCCAGTATTCCAGCGGGCAAACCGAAGCTGGGACGCATCACCCGCCGCGGTGACCGTTACCTGCGAAGTCTGCTCGTACAAGGCGCGCGCAGCGTGTTCGCGGCCACCTTGCGCAAGGCACGCAGCAGTCCGGAGACGCTCACCCGATTGCAACAGTGGATCGTGGGCTTGAATGCACGGGTCGGATATCACAAGACCCTGGTCGCCATTGCCAACAAACACGCGCGGCAGTTGTGGGCCGTGCTGGCCAAGGGAGAACACTACGATCCGAATGCCTGGCGCCAATGGGGACCGGCGATCGAACAAGCAGCAAGCTGAAGCACCGCGTTCCAGAGTAAGGCAATCATGACTGCGCGCAAGCGATAGGCAAAACAGGTCAGACCGACCGGCTGAGAATCTGGCTAACCTGGTGGCCGACCAATGAGGGTGCGCGGCTGATCCCCGCGCCCCGGTCGCGCCGACGAGTGATTGAGGCCAGCCGGAGCGGTTAGTCGCATGGCCCCGGCACACCCGCGCCGAACAAGGCCGATTGGGGAAAGGCAGTCTGCTCTGTCCTTGTCCATTGCGATGGCGCCAGTCACAAAGCGATCACGCTCGGCCGTGATCAGCAGGAGAAGAAAATGGGTGCGTGATCAAGCGCTGTTGCGGCCTGCGGCCGCAGCTCTGCAAAAAGGTATTGACGGGAAGTCCCTTGGGGAATTGTTAGAGCCCGCCCACTCAAACTCTAGCAGACCATCTGGCAAGCATGACTCGACGGAAGATGTGGGGGAAATTAAGAACTCGGCCTGATGGCCAGAGGAAAAATTGGCATGAACCCTAACGATTGGCTGACCTGAAACGAAGCCGGTGATGGTTGAGTGCGATGAAGAGAATTGCAGGAAGTTGCGGTAAATGATGCGTGTAACAAGGGATTGCAAGCTCTCCGAGCCCGGCACTTGAATTGTGAGGGTAAGAGGGTTGGTCTGGTCGTCTGCGGCACAAACAGAGTCTCGGGTAACTTTAATGCTGCTCATGTGTCCGTTCCTCAGGTTGTCACTGCGGGGCCCTAACAGTGTAGGAGACGGAATCCACATATTGCCCGCCCCAAATTATTCGTTCAACATTTTACGTCTATAGCTTCCAACTGCATCGGCGATGACGTTAGTCCAGGTCCATGACCTTGTCAAACTACTCCGACACGGTAGCCAGCTTCTGGCGTAAGTACCGGTTTTCACTCGCCGAATCCGGTGTGAAGCCGACGGCGCTGCAGTGGTACGCCCGCCACGCCGCGGCCTATGTCAAGGCCGCTGACGGCTAGCGCCTCGCCACTCACTCGGCGGTGGTTGTGGAGTCCTGGCTGGGCGAGCTGGGCAGGGTAGACGGAATGCCTGCGTGGCAGTTTACGCAGGCGGTTGATGCGGTGCCCCACTTGTTGACAATGGTGGAGCGCCTGCAGCGACCGAGGTGGATTGGGCGTTCTGGCGCGAAGGGGGGCGTACCCTGGGGGCAAGCCATCCAATGATTGCGCGCGCAATGGCCAGTCCGCCCTTCCCTGCCCGCGGGAAATGACGATGGCGGTTCACGGCTTACGCCGGGTGACCGCCTGGTAGCGGTGATCCGGCAGTGCAATTATTCGATTCGCACTGAGCAAGCCTATCTTGGATGGCTTGAGCGCTATCTGCGCTTCATCGGCGGCCGCGATCCTGCGCAGGCGGAGGCGGCACAGGTGAAGGCTTTTCTGCAGGGGCAAGTGGCGGCCAATACGCAGAATCAGGCGCTGAATGCGCTGATGTTCTTTTACGCTCAGGTGCTGGAGCAGCCCTTGGGCGAGTTGGGTGCTTTTGCGCGCGCGAAGCGTCCGCAGCGCTTGCCGGTGAGTTGCCATGCGTTGCGCCACAGTTCTGCCACCCACATGCTGGAGGGCGGCTACGACATCCGTACCGTGCAGGAACTGCTCGGCCATGCCGATGTGAAGACGACGTTGATCTATACCCATGTGCTCAACCGTGGTGGGTTGGGGGTAGTGAGTCCGCTGGACAGGGTTTGAGAGGCAGATCCTCTGCGCGCTTTTCTATCTACGCCCGCAGTAGCGCCTCACGTCCACCCAGCCAGCGCTGCATCAAGCGCTCCGCAGCCTCCGGCATGTCGCGCAGCATGCGTTCGGCGAGCGCACGCGCGGGCTCGATCAGGTCGGTGTCGTTCTCCAGGCTTGCATAGCGCAGCAGTGGCAGGCCGCTCTGGCGGGCGCCGACGAATTCGCCGGGGCCGCGGATGCGCAGGTCGGCGCGGGCGATCTCGAAGCCGTCGGTGTTCTCGTAGATCACTTTCAGGCGTTCGCGGCCGGTCTGCGACAGCGGCTGGGCGTAGATCAGGATGCAGGCCGATTCGGCGCTGCCGCGCCCTACCCGGCCGCGCAACTGGTGTAGCTGGGCAAGACCGAAGCGCTCGGCGTGTTCGATGACCATCAGGCTGGCATTGGGCACGTTGACACCGACTTCGATGACGGTGGTGGCGACCAGCACGTCGATTTCGCCGGCGGAGAAGGCTTTCATCGTCGTGGATTTTTCGTCCGCCTTGAGCCGGCCATGCACCAGACCGACGCGCAGCTCGGGCAGCGCGTCGGCCAGGGCCTCGAAGGTGTTGACCGCGGTCTGCAACTGCAACGCTTCGGATTCCTCGATCAGCGGGCACACCCAGTAGGCCTGGCGGCCGCCCAGGCAGGCCTGGCGCACGCGTTCGACCACTTCGTCGCGGCGGGCGTCGGAGGCGAGCTTGGTGCGGATCGGCGTGCGTCCGGGCGGCAGCTCGTCCAGCACCGAGACGTCGAGGTCGGCATAGTGGGTCATCGCCAGCGTGCGCGGAATCGGCGTGGCCGACATCATCAGCATGTGCGGGCGGCGGTTTTCCTCGCCTTTCTCGCGCAGCGCCAGACGCTGGCGCACGCCGAAGCGGTGCTGCTCGTCGACCACGGCCAGCGCCAGCCGCGGCATCGTCACGGGGTCTTCGATCAGCGCATGGGTACCGACGGCAAGCAGCAATTCACCACTGTGGAGGCGTTCGAGCACGGCTTCGCGCTCGCGCTTCCTGCGGCTGCCCGACAGCCAGGCGACTTCGATGCCGAGCGGCGCGAGCCAGTCCGACAGCTTGCGCCAGTGCTGTTCGGCGAGGATCTCGGTGGGCGCCATCATCGCCGCCTGCCAGCCGTTATCCACTGCCTGCAGCATCGCCAGCGCGGCGACCAGGGTCTTGCCGCTGCCGACGTCGCCCTGCAGCAGGCGCTGCATCGGATGCGGCGCGGCGAGGTCGGCCGCGATCTCGGCCGCGGCACGGCGCTGTGCGCCGGTGGGCTGGAACGGCAGGCTTTCGAGCAAAGCGCGCGGCAGGCGGTCCTGCACCGGCAGCGGCACGGCACGGCGCGCACGGCGGGCGTTGTAGGCACGCCGAAGCGACATCTGCTGCACCAGCAGTTCCTCGAACTTGATGCGGCGCCAGGCGGGATGTTCGCGCAGCTCGAGCGCGGCCGGGTCGGCATCGGGCGTCGGGTGGTGCAAGGCGCGCAGGGCATCGGCAAAACCCGGCAGGTTCAGTGCGTGCAGCACGTCGGGCGGCAGCAGATCATCCAGCGGCTCACTCGCCAGCGCACGGTCGATCAGCTTGCGCAACGTCGCCTGGCCCACCCCGGCTACGGCCGGATAGACCGGCGTCAGGGCTGCGGGCAGCGGCTCGCCCTGCTCCACCGACCTTACGCGGGGGTGCACCATCTCGACGCCGAAGAAGCCCACACGAGGCTCGCCGAACAGGCGCACGCGACGCCCGACGGCAAGCTGCTTCTGCTGCGAAGGGTAGAAGTTGAGCCAGCGCGCCACCAACGCGCCGGATGCATCGCGGATGCGGGCGACAAGTTGCCGCCGCGGGCGCAGCACCACTTCGCACGAGGCCACTTCGCCTTCGATCTGGACAGGGAAACCCGGCCGGGCATCGGCGACCGGCATCAGCCGGGTTTCATCCTCGTAGCGCAGCGGCAGGTGCAGCAGCAGATCGCGCGGGCCACGGATGTCGAGCTTGGCCAGCAGTCCGGCGAGCTGCGCTCCCACGCCCGGCCATGGCTGCGGCGCCGGCGGACGAGGTGACGATGACGCCTCCCGGCCGGGCCTTGCATCGGCGGCATCGGTCCGGGCGGCGGCTTGCTTCGCGCGGGCCACTGCAGCGTCGGGATCAGTCGAGGACGATGGTCAGATCGGCCTCGACCAGCGCGCCGCGCGGCAGTTCGCGCACGCCGACGGTGGCGCGGGCCGGATAGGGTTCGGCGAAATAACGCGTCATGACTTCATTGACGATGCCAAAGTTCGACAGATCGGTCAGGTAGATGGTGATCTTGGCCACTTCGGCAAACGAGGCACCCGCCGCTTCGGCAACCGCCTTCAGGTTCTCGAACACGCGCACGGTCTGGGCCTCGACGCCTTCGACCAATTCCATGCTGGCGGGATCGAGGCCGATCTGGCCGGACAGGAAGACCTGGTTGCCGACCTTGACGGCCTGGGAATAGGGGCCGATGGCAGCCGGAGCGTTGGGCGTGGAGATGATGGTGCGGGCCATGGTTCAACCTCGTTGGATAAAGGCCCACATTCTAAACCGCACGCCAGACTCCGGCAGACCGGCGCTACGTTCAGTCCTGCTGGCGCAGCGTGATCTCGCAGCCGAGACGGCTGATCACTTTCTGCATTCCCTTGCGGGCGCGTGTATTGATGACGAGCGGCGCCATGAAGTTGGCACTCAGCCCGGCGCTGGCCGGCCCGTCCTCCTCGGGACTCTGCGAACGCACGATGATCGCCACCGCCAGATCGCCGGTACCTTCGAGCTCGAGCAAGGCCACGTCCTCGTCGCTCAAGGCGAATTCGAGGTTCACGCCGAGCCGGATCGGCGCGGTGATCGAGAATGCCACATCGGGCTCATCCACCGATTGCAGCAGAAAAACCTCGGCTTCGCGGCCTTCCTCGTGCACCAACGCGAAACGGCGGCATTGTTCGAAACCGGGCAGGCCCGCGGGAAAGTCGATGATGCGATCGTCGGCGACCTCTACGGTACCGAACTCCGGACTCCTGATTTGCATGGGTGCTCCCCTGGATGGAATGGATCGGGCCAGATATCGGGCATCAGCGCCTTTTTTTCTCTGGTGCCAATAGCATACCCGCCTCGACCCCTGCCGAACGCAGCGCGGCCTGGGCTTTTTCCGCGGCATCACGGTCGGCGAAGGGGCCAAGCACGACACGGCTCTGGATGCCGGCCTGCAGACCCTGGGCTGAAAGCGACCGTTGCAGCGCAAGCGCATTGGCAGGGTCGCTGAACACGCCGAGCTGGATGCGGTATCCATCCACTGGCGCTGATTGCGCATCGGCCAGCACCGGTGCCGCAGGTCCGGTAGTCGGGCTGCTTTGGGGCGATGGCACGGATGAGACTGTCTCCACGAGCGGCCGTACCGGCTCCTGAGCCGCGCCGAGGACGGCAGATGGGCGGCTTGCAACGCTCGCCTCCATCGGTGCAAACAGACCGCTGCCGAGCGATGGCGCCGGCGAGACGGCATCCGGCACCGGGCGGACGACACCCGCCGGTTCCTGCTGTTCGAGCGATAGCGCGGCAATCAGGGCCACGATCGCCGCGAGCAGGGCAGCACCGGCCATGCGCAGCGCTGCATTACGCTGGCGCCGCCGCGCGTCCATCACTGACGTTCTCCGTTGCGCGCCAGGGCCAGCAACAAGCCAGCTTCGGCAATGCTGATGCCGCAACGTGCCGCAATCTCGTCGGCACCCAAACCCTGCTCAGCCAGGCGCCTGGCTTCGGCGTATTCAGGCGACGTCGCCGATTGCGGCAGCTGCGCGTGCAGCGTCTCTTCGACTTGCTGCCGCAACCCGGCCAATTCGGTCTGCAGCATTTCGATCTCGGCACGCTGCTGCTCGACGAGCGCCTGCTGGCCTTCGAGCAGGCGCCGCACGCGCTGTGTCTCCAATGTCGCACGAAAGGCGTCCGCCCCGCTCCCGGCAGCAGCCTCAGCCACGTCGGCACCCGGCCTCGGTTCTGGCGCATAGTCCAGAGCTTCGCTGCCGTCATCCTCGCCTGCTGCCGCATCAGCCGACGTGGCCGGCACCTGCTGCCGGGAAGTGGCGCCGGGGGCGCTCGACGCAGCCGAAGCCTCCAGCTGGGACATCGGATCACGGCTGAGCCACACCGCGCGCAGGAACTGCCAGCCCGCCAGCAACAGCAGCAGAAGAACCAGGATCCACAATGCCTGCCGCAAGCTCATCCCACTCTCCCTGTGCCGGACAGCAGCATCAAATCACCAGCATCGGCGGGGCCAACGTCGCCTGGAAGTACGGTACATGCTGGCATCGGCAGGAAAGGCTTCATCGGCAAACACGGCCTGGAACGGGATTCGCCCGATAATACTGCCCGCCCCTGCTGACCACAAACCCAGGAATCAGAGACCCCGATGGATCTTTCAACGCTGCTCTTCTCGTTCAAGAAGCTGGCCGCCGCATTCGCCCTGCCACCGCTTCTGCCCCTGCTGCCGATTGCGCTCGGCCTGGTGCTGCTCGGCCGTTTTCCGCGCCTGGGACGCACGCTGGGCTGGAGCGGCGTGATCCTCGGCCTGCTGCTGAGCACCCCTGCAAGCGTGAACTGGCTTGCAGCGCAGATCGAAGATCCTGTGCCGCTGTCGGCCGACACCATCCAGAATGCCGACGCCATCGTCATCCTCGGTGCCGGCCGGCGCCCCTATGCGCCCGAATTCGGCGGAGCGACGGTAAACAGGCTGGCGCTCGAACGCCTGCGCTACGGAGCACATCTGGCGCGTGCAACCGGCCTGCCCATCCTGGTGAGTGGTGGCAGTGTTGCCGATGAAACACCGGAGGCAGTACTGATGAAAACCGCACTGGAAGAAGACTTCGGCATCCAGGTGCGATGGGTCGAAGAACGCTCGCGCGACACCCGGGAGAATGCCCGCTACTCCAGCGCAATACTCACCCTGGCCGGCATGCGGCGCGTCCTGCTGGTGACCCACGCCGCCCACATGTCTCGTGCCCAGGCCGAATTCGAAGCCGCAGGCCTGGTCGTTCAAGCGGCTCCGACGGCCTGGCTGGGCAATTACAACGAAACTACGGTCGGGGATAGCTGGCTGGCAGAACTGCCCAATCCGAACAGCGCCTACGCCGGCTGGTTTGCCATGCATGAAGCGCTGGGGCGGCTCGCCTACCGCCTGTCGCGCTGAACGGATCACACTTTTCCCCGAGGCGGCTCTCGCCGCCATCGGGGAACAGCTTCAGACCCGCTCGAAGACGCCCGCGGCTCCCATGCCGGTGCCGATGCACATGCTGATCATGCCGTGGCGCAGCCCAGGATCGCGCTGCATCGCGGCCATCAGCGTCGCAGTGCGGATCGCGCCGGTCGCCCCCAGCGGATGGCCGAGCGCGATCGCGCCGCCAAGCGGATTCACCTTCGCCGGATCCATCTCGAGCTGGCGCATCACCGCCAGCGCCTGGGCGGCAAAAGCCTCGTTGAGTTCGGTCCAGCCGATGTCGTCCATGCTCAACCCGGCCCGCTTCAGCGCGCGCGGAATGGCCTCGACCGGGCCGATGCCCATCACCTCGGGCGGCACGCCGGCCACCGCGTATGAAGCGAAGCGGGCGATCGGCGCCAGGTTGTAGCGCTTGAGCGCGGCCTCGCTCATCAGCAGTACGGCCGCGGCACCGTCGGACATCTGCGAGCTGTTGCCCGCCGTCACCGAGCCGCGTGCGGCAAACACCGGCTTCAGCTTCGCCAGCGATTCCGGCGCCGAATCCGGCCGCGGCCCCTCGTCGCGCGACAGCAGGCGCTCGGCGATGCGCACCGTGCCACCCTCGCCCGGCAGGTAGGATTTCACCGCATAAGGCAGGATTTCGGCATCGAACTGCCCGGCCGCAATCGCGGCGCAGGCACGGCGATGCGACTCGGCGGCGAAGGCATCCTGGTCTTCACGGTTCACCGACCATTGCGTGGCGACGCGCTCGGCGGTCAGGCCCATGCCGTAGGCGATGTCGATATTCTCCGCACGGGCGAAGATTTCCGGGTTGAGGCTGACCTTGTTGCCCATGATCTGCGGCATCGCGCTCATGCTCTCTGTACCGGCGGCGATCATCACGTCGGCCTCGCCGAGGCGGATGCGGCTTGCGGCGTCGGCCACGGCCTGCAGGCCGGAAGCGCAGAAGCGGTTGATCGTGATGCCCGGTACCGAGTCGGGCAGGCCCGCCAGCAGCAGGCCAATGCGCGACACGTTCATGCCCTGCTCCGCCTCCGGCATCGCGCAGCCGGTGATGACGTCGCCGATCTCGTTGCCGTCGAGGTTGGGCACGCGAGACACCAGCTCCCGCAGCACCGCGGCCAGCATGTCGTCGGGCCGCACGTGGCGGAAGGCGCCGTTGCGCCTGGCCACCGGCGTGCGCGCCGCGGCGACGATGTAGGCGTCCTGAATCTGTTTGCTCATCGTCCGTTCTCCATCAGTTGCGCAGCGGCTTGCCCGTTTCGAGCATGTGCGCGATGCGTTGCTGGGTCTTCTCGGTCTTCAGCAGTTCGACGAACTGCGCACGCTCGACCTCGAGAATCCATTGCTCACTCACCCGGCTGTTGCTGTCCACCTCGCCGCCGCACAACGCCGTCGCGGCCGCCTTGGCGACGCGGTAGTCGTGCGCCGAGATGAAACCGCCTTCGGCCATGTTCACCAGCATCAGTTCGCAGGTGGCGATGCCGTCACGACCCGCGACCTTGACCGCCGGATCGACCAGCGCCGGCCGCCAGGCCGACTCGGCCAGCGCCCGCGCACGGCGGATGGCCGCGTACAGCAGTTCGGCTGCATTGAAGACGACGTCGTCCGAGGCACGGGCAAAACCAAGCTCGATCGCTTCGATCGCGCTCTTCGCCACCGTCGCCATCGCGATGGTCTGGAACGCGGTCTGGATGTAGGGGAAGACCTCGCCGCCGGCCGCGCGCCTGGCCATGGTGTGCGCCTGCAGCGCGAATTCCTTGCTGCCGCCACCTGCCGGAATCAGGCCCACGCCGGCTTCGACCAGGCCGACGTAGCTTTCCAGTGCCATCACCCGGTGCGCCGCGTGCATCGCGAATTCGCAGCCGCCGCCCAGCGCCATGCCCTGCACCGCGGCGACGACCGGCACCTGTGCATGCTTGATCGCCATCGAGGTCTGCTGGAACTTCGCCACCATCTTCTCCAGCAGTTCGAACTGGCCGGCGCGGCAGGCTTCGCCCACCTGCTGCAGGTTGGCGCCGACCGCGAACGGCGCCGGATGCCAGATCACCAGGCCGTCGAGATCGGTTTCGGCACGGGCGATCGCCTCCAGCATGCCGTCCATGACTTCCTCGCCGATGGCGTGCATCTTGGACGTGATCGAGACGATGCCGATGCGTCCATCCTGGTCGGCACGCCGCCACAGCCGCACGCCGGCGTTCTCCCACAGGGTTTCGCCGCGATCGTCCGGCGCTTCGCCGAACACCCTGTCGGGATAGAGCTGGCGCTGGTACACCGGCAGATCGACACGCGGCTTCGGCGCGCTCTGCGCCGCGCTCCATGAGCCTTCCGGCGCATGCACGCCGTCGCACTCGAACACCCACGGCGGCAGCGGCACGTTCGACATCGCGCGGCCATGGCGGATGTCGTCGTCGATCATCTTCGCCACTTCGCCCCAGCCGGCGGCCTGCCAGGTCTCGAACGGCCCCTGCGCCCAGCCGAAGCCCCAGCGCATCGCCAGGTCGATGTCGCGCGCATTGTCGGCGATGTCGCCCAGGTGCACCGCGCAGTAGTGGAACACGTCGCGGAAGATGGACCACAGGAACTGCGCCTGCGGATGCGGATGGGCTGCAAGCTGGGCGAACTTCTCGGCCGGATTCTTCAGCTTCAGGATCGCGTCGACCTCGGGGAAGACCTCGCCGCCGCTGTCGCGGTAGTCCTGCAGGCCCAGGTCCAGCACCTGGATCTGCTTGCCCTGCTTGCGGTAGATGCCGCCGCGGGTCTTCTGCCCCAGCGCGCCCCTGGCGATCAGCGCACGCAGCCATTCGGGCGATTCGAAATAGCCGTACCAGGGATCGTTGGGCAGCGTCGCCTTCATGGTGCCGACGACGTGCGCCAGGGTATCCAGGCCGACCACGTCCGCGGTGCGGAAGGTGGCGCTCTTGGGCCGGCCGATGCGCGGCCCGGTCAGCAGGTCGACCTCGTCGAAGGCCAGCCCCAGGCGGGCGGTGTGGTGCAGCACGGCCAGGATCGAGAACACGCCGACACGGTTGGCGACAAAGTTGGGGGTGTCCTTGGCACGCACGATGCTCTTGCCCAGGCGGGTGGTCAGCCAGGCCTCGAGCCCGTCGAGCATCGCCGGGTCGGTCTCGGCGGCCGGGATCAGTTCCACCAGCGGCATGTAGCGCGGCGGGTTGAAGAAATGAATGCCGCAGAAGCGGCTGCGCAGGCCTTCCGGCATGCCTGCGGCAAGGGCCTGGATCGACAGGCCGGAAGTGTTGGATGCGAACACCACGCCTGGCTTCAGGTGCGGCGCGACCTTGGCGTACAGGTCGAGCTTCCACTCCATCTTCTCGGCGATGGCCTCGATGACGAGGTCGCATTCGCCCAGGCGGGCGAGATCGCTGCCGTAGTTCGCCGCCTCGACGAAGCGGCTGCGATCCTTGGCTGCGAACGGCGCCGGATCGAGCTTCTTCATCATGGTGAGCGCCTTGTTGACGACGCCGTTGGCATCGCCTTCGCCAGCGGGAAGATCGAACAGGATCACCGGCAGGTCGGCGTTGGCGCAGTGGGCCGCGATCTGCGCGCCCATGACGCCGGCACCGAGCACGGCAACTTTGCGGATGATGAGACGACTCATAGGGTTATCTCCAGATACCGGGCGGCCGGCTCAAGCGCCGGCCGCCACCCTCTGCGGTTGTCAGAAAGCGTGATTGAGCTGAAGCGAGAAGATGTTCACCGAGGTGTCGAACGAGCCACGGACGAACTGCGTGGTCGCGTTGGTGCCGAGCACGGTGCGGCGATCGATTTTTGCCTTGTCGAAGAACAGGCGGGCATAGCCGGCGTCGATCGAGGTCTGCTTGTTCAGCTTGTAGTTGAAGCCGATCGCGAGCCAGGTGCGGTCGGAGTCGGGCAGCCGCACGGTGCGGTCCTCGGCCTTGCGGATGGGCGACTGGTCGTAGGCCACCCCCGCACGCAGGCGCAGCGCATCGGTGTACTGGTACTGCATGCCGATGCCGACGCGATAGCTGTCCTTGAAGCCGAGGTATTCGTCGGTCAGCACCACGCCGAGGTTTCGATGCTGGACGCGCAGCCGCGGTATGGAGCTCCAGCCGGTCCAGGTATAGTCGGCGAGGACCTGCAGCTTGTCGCTGGCCTGGTAGGCAAGCGCCAGCGAAGCCGTGTCAGGCAGCTCGATGGACACCTTGGCCGGCGTCGACGTCGGCCCCGCCTCCACCTTGCCTTCGACATCCAGGTCGATCTTCGAGCGGTAGGTAAGCCCCACGCGCAACGCCGGATTCAGCTGGAAGATCACGCCGGCATTCCAGCCCCAACCGGTATCGTCGCCCGACAGCTTGCTTTCGATATCCACCGTATTGGGCAGCAGCCTGGTGACGGGTTGCATGCCGCGCAGGTCGGCCTCGAACTTCACGTAGTTGATGCCGAAGCCCAGCGAAACCATGTCGTTGACCCGGTACGCGACGCTCGGATTGATGTTGATCGCCTTGATCTCCGAATAGGCGCCCTGGTAACGGCCGATGAAGGCATCGTCCCATTCCGTCGCATTGCCGAAGGTCGGCGAGATGCCCAGGCCGAGGCGAAGATCCTTGTTCAGCGACATGGCCCAGTACACCGCCGGCACCAGGGAGGCCCCGCCGGCGTCGCCGCCATCGTTCCCCAGGGGATAGCCCGGCACGGGCGGCGCGGCGACGCGCAACGCATTCGAGCCCCGATCGGAGAACTCGAGCTTGCGGTCGAGCACCGTCAGCGCGCCCGAAACATGATGCCCTTCGCTCAGGTAGAGCATGCCCGCCGGATTGAAGAAAATGGTGCTCGCATCCTCTGCCACCGCAGCCGAGCCGGCGTATGCGTAACCCGTACCGGCACCGTTCTGGTTCTGCAGCATGAAGCCCGCGGCCATAACATTGCCTGCCGCCAGCATGGCGGTCGCTGCCGCGACCTTGATCGTCAAACGCTTGAGTTGCATATCGTGTCCCCTCACTTCTTATGATTTGCGGGCCCGCCCCGCGCTGCTGAAAAAAGGATTGCTCCCCGACCAACACCTGTCCAACACTCATTCAGCCGGCAACGGCCGCTTGCGTCCCTTGTCGTCGAGTGCAACATAAGTCAGTTGCGCCTCCGTCACCTTGACCACGACCGGGTTCTCCGGGTCACGCTCGGCGAAGACCTCGACATCCACGGTGATCGAAGTCCGTCCGGCCGCGATCACCTCGGCATAGAAGCTGACGAGATCACCCACCGACACCGGCTGCTTGAAGACGAAGGAATTGACCGCCACCGTCGCCACCCGCGAACGCGCCCTGCGCACCGCCGGGATCGCACCAGCGATATCCACCATCGACATCACCCAACCGCCGAAGACGTCGCCCGCAGGGTTGAGATCGGCCGGCATCGGCATCACGCGCAGCGCTGGCTGCTTGTCGCGCGGCAAGGCCGCGACGACGTCAGTTGAATCGCTCATCTAGTCCTCCTGGTCTGTTGTCTCGCCAGCACGTTCGGCCACCGCCGGAGCCTCGGCAATCCGGGCTTTCCCGAAACTAGCTGCATAATGAAGAGGACCGCCGGTATGCGGTGCAAAGCCTGTGCCGAAAATCACACCGGCATCGGCAAGCTCGGCATCGGCGACCACGCCGTCGCGCGCGCAGCGCTCTGCTGCGGCCAGCAGCGGTGCCAGGATGCGTTCCGCCAGCGCGGCGTCGAAAGCACCCGCCTCGCCCTTCTGCGCCTTGCCGTCAACCCAGCGGTAATAGCCTTCGCCGCTCTTGCGGCCGAGCTTGCCGTCCTTGACCAGTTGCAGCAGCCGTTGCGGCGGCGCCACAAGCTTGCCGGACGCGGCATCGCCGGTCAGCGCCTCGCCTGCCGCCACCGCGATGTCCAGGCCCACGGTATCGACCAGTTCCACCGGCCCGATCGGCATGCCGAAGCGCAGCAGCGCGGCATCCACGGTCTCGGGCGAGCGCCCCTCCTCGACGCAGCGCAGCGCTTCGAGCATGTAGGGGCCGAGCACCGCATTGACCAGGAAGCCCGGTGCGCTCTTCACCGGCAGCGGCAGCTTGTCGATCGCGCGCACGAAACCGACCGCACGGCGCAGCACCTCTGCGTCGCTGGCTTCGCCCTGCACCACTTCGACCAGCGGCAGTTGCGGCACCGGGTTGAAGAAGTGGATACCGACCAGCCGCGACGGCTGCTGCAGTGCCGTGGCAATGTCCTCCAGGCGCAGGCTGGAGGTGTTGGTCGCCAGCACCGCATCCGGCCTGGCGCGGTCTTCGAGATCGGCGAACAGGCTGCGCTTGGCCTCCAGATTCTCGAAGATGGCCTCGATGATCAGGTCGGCATGGGCCGCGCCCTTGCCCTGTGGATCGGGGATCAGGCGGTCGAGGGCGAAGCGCACCGCGCGTGCATCGCCCTTGCAACGACGCTCGAACAGCTTGGCCGCGCGCTTGATCGCCGGCGCGATACGCTCGACCGACTGGTCCTGCAGCGTCACCCGCATACCGCGCAGCGCGCACACCGCGGCGATGTCGCCGCCCATGACGCCGGCACCGACCACATGGACGTGCCGCGGCACGAAGTCGATGCCCTTGCCGAAGGCCTTCAGGCGCTCCTGCAGGAAGAACACCCGCACCAGGTTCTTGGTCGTCGGCGAGGCGAAGATGGCCTCCAGCGAAGCGGGGGCACCCGCCGGCACCGCCAGCGCGTTGCCCTGGTGCTTTTCCCAGATCTCGATGATGGCGAAAGGCGCCGGATAGTTGTCGCGCGAGACCTTGGCCTCGGTCTGCTTGCGCGCCTTCTCCGCCACCTTGCTGCGCAGCGGGCCGTTCATGAGCTTGCGCAGCAGGCGCTCCTTCAGCGCGGGTTTGCGCGCCGGCGCGCCGGACAGCGCGACGATGCGCGCGGCGGACGCCATCACCCGCAGCGGCACGACGTCGTCGACCAGCCCCAGGCGTTTCGCCTTGCGCGCATCGACGCTCTTGCCGGTCAGCATCATGTCCAGCGCCGCAGCCGGGCCGATGGTCCCGGGCAGACGCAGCATGCCGCCCCAGCCCGGCACGATGCCGAGCATCACTTCCGGCAGCGCGAGCTTGGTTGAGGGCTCATCGACCGCCAGCCGGTAGCGGCAGGCGAGCGCAAGCTCCAGGCCGCCGCCCAGGCAATGGCCGCGGATCAGCGCCAGCGTGGGGTAGCGCACCGCCGCCAGGCGGTTGAACAGGTTCCAGCCGCGCTCGACCAGCGTACGTGCAGCCGCCGGCGAATCCAGCCGTGAGAATTCCTCGATGTCGGCGCCGGCGATGAAACCGGCCGGCTTGGCAGAGGCGATGACCAGCGCCGGCGGCGGCTGGCGGTCGAGTTCGTCGAGCACCTGCGAGAACTCGGCCATCACTTCGGCCGACAAGGTGTTGGCTGCGGCGCCCGCGCAGTCGATCTCCAGCCAGGCCAGGCCGTCCGCCTCGCGGCGCAATGTCCAGTGCATCCAGTTCCGTTGGCTCATTGCAGGGTCTCCACCAGCATCGCTCCTCCTTGGCCACCACCGATGCAGATCGACGCCAGCCCGCGCTTGCCGCCATTGCGGCGCAGCACGTGCAGCAGATGCAGCACGATGCGCGCACCGCTGGCGCCGACCGGATGGCCAAGCGCCACCGCGCCGCCGTCGATGTTGAGTTTCACTGCGTCCGGCGCACCCGGCGCGGCCTCGAGGCCAAAGTGGGTGCGGCAGTAATCGTCGTCGGCAAAGGCACGCAGGCAGGCGATCACCTGCGCGGCGAAAGCTTCGTTCAGTTCCCAGGCGTCGATGTCGGCCGGACTCAGGCCATGCCGCTGCAGAATCGGCAGCGTCGCATGCACCGGGCCGAGCCCCATCTGGTCTGGCGCCAGCCCTGCCCACTGGCTATCGACGATGCGCCCGAGCGGTCTCAGGCCATGGCGCTCGACCGTTTCAGCCGAGGCCAGCAGCAGCCAGGCCGCGCCGTCGCTGATCTGCGAGCTGTTGCCAGGTGTCACCCGGCCGTATTTCTTGTCGAAGAAGGGTTTCAGCTTGGCCAGCCCCGCCATCGACGCATCGCGCCGCACGCCGTCATCGGCGCCATAGACGCTGCCGTCGCGGCCGATCAACGGTGCGAGCTCGGTCGCGAAATGCCCCGCATCCTGCGCCGCCGCGACGCGGCGATGGCTCTCGAGCGCGAAGGCATCCATCTCCTCACGGCTGATGCCGAAGGCGAACGCCAGGTTCTCGGCGGTCTGCCCCATCAACTGACCGACGATCGGGTCGGTGAGCCCTTTCATGATGCCGATCACCGGCGCCAGGTTGGCGGGACGGAATTCCTTCAGCGCGGCCAGCTTCTGGCCCGGCTTCTTCGCCGCGTACCAGTTCGCCAGCCAGCGCACCATCTTGTCGGAGAACAGCAGCGGCGCATGCGACAGCGCATCGACGCCGCCTGCCAGCACCAGGCCGGAACGGCCGCACTGGATGTTCGCGATCGCGGAGTCCAGCGCCTGCATGCCGGACGCGCAGTTGCGCATCACCGTCCAGCCGGGCACGGCGTTGCCGCAGCCCATGCGCAGCGCCACCACGCGGCCGATGTTGACCTCGTCGACCGAAGGGTTGGCGCAGCCCAGGATCACTTCGTCGAGCTGCCCGGGGCCGAACGGCTGGCGCATCAGCAGCGCCGTACCGGCCGCCGTCGCCAGATCGGAGGCGGTGAAGGGGCCAAGCCCGGTGCGCGCCTTCAGGAAAGGCGTGCGCGCACCATCGACGACGAACACATCCTTGCTCATGCAGCCTCCCTGCGGGCCGGCGACACATCAGGCATGCCTGCCACGGCCTCGCGCAGATCGAAGTCATAGGGGAAGTCATCGACGCGGATCACCTTGTCGCGCAGCATGTTGCGGCGCTCGACGAGCTGGTATTCGGCCCCGGTGATCACGCCGGCATCACGTGCCCGGCGCCAGACTTCGTCGACGTCGCCGCCCGTCATCAGGCCAGGCTGGAAGCTGCCGGAACGCTGCGCCTGCTTGAGCTTGGCCTCGATCGGCTCGGCCTCGACCGTCGCCAGCAGCGCCGCTTCGAGCGCGCCGACCGGCTCCTCGATGTCGTCCGGCAGATGGACGTCGGCAGTGAGGCGGTCGCGCGTAGCCGAGGGATCGATCAGCAGCGAGGCGACTTCATGGCCCAGGCGGTCGGACGGCACCTTGTAGGGGCGGCCGAGCGGAAACACGATGAGGCGGCGCAGCAGGAAGGCGAACAGCTTGTTCGGGAAATTGGCGATCACGCCTTCGAAGGCCACCTGGATGCGGTACATGCAGTCCCAGATCGCCCAATGCATCAACGGCGCATCGGCGGGCTGGCGGCCTTCGGCCTCGAAGCGCTTCAGCGTCGCGGTGGCCAGATACATCAGCGACAGGATGTCGCCCAGCCGCGCCGACAATTTCTCCTTGCGCTTCAGCGCGCCGCCCAGGGTGCCCATCGAGATGTCGGCGATGAAAGCGAAGGCTGCCGAGAAGCGGGTGAGCTGCTGATAGTAACGGCGCGTCTGCGGCGCAACATTCGCCGGCACCTTGACGAAGTGCGAGCCGGTCATCCCCATGACGAAGGCGCGGCCGGCGTTGTTCACCGTGAAGCCGACGTGGTTCCACAAGGCCTCGTCGAAGGCATCCTCGTCGTTGCGCCGTGCCGCGTCCATCTCGGCGAGCACGAAGGGATGGCAGCGGATCGCGCCCTGGCCGAACAGGATCAGGCTGCGCGTCAGGATGTTGGCGCCTTCGACCGTGATGCCGACCGGAATCTGCTGGTAGGCGCGGCCGAGGAAGTTCTGCGGCCCGAGGCAGATGCCCTTGCCGCCGATCACGTCCATACCGTCATTGACCACCTGGCGCGCACGCTCGGTGACGTGGTACTTGACGATCGCCGACACGACGGAAGGCTTCTCGCCGAGGTCGATCGCGCCGGCCGTCATCGTGCGCGCAGAGTCGCATAGATAGGTGTTGGCGCCGATCCGGGTCAGTGCCTCCTCGACGCCTTCGAAGCGGCCGATCTGGGTCTTGAACTGGTAGCGCACGCGGGCATAGGCGCCCACGGTACGCGCGGTGAGCTTCTGCATGCCAACATTCGAACCCGGCAGCGAGATCGAGCGGCCGGCGGCGAGGCACTCCATCAGCATCCGCCAGCCCTGGCCGGCCATCGCCGGGCCGCCGATGATGAAGTCCAACGGCATGAACACGTCCTTGCCGCGCACCGGGCCGTTCATCCACACCGCGTTGAGCGGGAAGTGGCGGCGGCCGATGTCCACGCCCGGATGGTCGTGCGGCACCAGCGCGCAGGTGATGCCGATGTCTTGCTCGCCGCCGAGCAGCCCGTCCGGGTCGTACAGGCGGAAGGCGAGGCCGAACACGGTGCACACCGGTGCCAGCGTGATGTAGCGCTTGTCGAAGCTGACGCGCATGCCCAGCACTTCCTCGCCCTGCCAGATGCCCTTGCAGACCACGCCGGCATCGGGAATCGAGGCGGCATCCGAACCCGCCCACGGGCTGGTCAGCGCAAAGGCCGGAATCTCGCGCCCGCTGGCGAGCCCGGGCAGGTAATGCTCCTTCTGCTCGGGCGTGCCGTAGTGCAGCAGCAGCTCGGCCGGGCCGAGCGAGTTCGGCACCATCACCGTCACCGCGGGCGCCGACGACCGGGTCGACAGCTTGGTGATGACCTGCGAATGGGCATAGGCCGAGAAACCCTTGCCGCCGTATTCCTTGGGAATGATCATCCCGAGGAAGCCCTTGTCCTTGATGTGCTGCCACACTTCGAGCGGCATGTCCTGCTGCTGGGTGCACTCCCAGTCCCTGGTCAGGCGGCACAGTTCCTCGACTTCATTGTCGAGGAAGGACTGTTCCTCCTCGCTCAGCTTGGGCCACGGGTAGCCGTCCAGCTTGCGCCAGTCCGGGTTGCCGCTGAAGAGATCGCCTTCCCACCACACGGTGCCGGCTTCCAGCGCATCCTTCTCGGTCTGCGACATCGTCGGCAGGGCCTTGCGGAAAGCCTTGAAGATCGGTGCCGTCACCCGCTGGCGGCGCAGCGAATCGTTCAGGAAAACGCTCAGCGCCCCGCCATAAACAAGCAGTGCCAGCAGCGTCAGCAGCACCGGCCAGTCGCCCGCCCACCCCATCGCCGCAATCCACATCAAGCCAGCCGTCAACCAGGCAAAAAGTGGCGCTCGCCCGTAGGCGAGCGCACCTGCCAAGGGAGGGAGGCAAACCAGTAGCAACCAGACCATCACGTTCTCCTCATGCCGGGGTGCCACCCCGGTCGTTCTCCAGTCAATCCGTTTCCGCTGCGCCAAGATCCGGCAGCGGAGCACGCAGTCCGCCGAGCAGGAAACTCATCAGGCGCGGCAACATCCGCGACGGCGGCTCCTCCTCGCGAGGCAGCCCTGCCATCGCATAGACGCTTTCGACACCCGCTATCGCAAAAGACATCGCACCCATCATGTAATGGAAGCGCCACATGATCTCGTCACGCGGCACTCCCGGCAGGGACCGAAACAGCGCCGTCAGGAAGCGGTCCATCACCTCGGCGTATTCCTCGGCGAGAAACTGGCGCACGAAGGCGTTGGGTTCGTTATAGGTGCGACTGAGCAGGCGCATGAAAGTGCTGCCGCCGTGCTCGGTATCCGCCGCCAGCTCCAGCGCCGTGCCGAAGAAGGCCTCGACGATGCGGCTGGGCTTGATCGTCTCGCCGCCTGCTTCCGCCTCCAGCCGATCGAGCGCCGCCAACCGGGTTTCGTTCAATGCCGTCAGGCGGCGGCGGAACACGGCCTGGATCAGCGCGTCCTTGCTGCCGAAGTGATAGTTCACCGCCGCCAGATTGGCATTCGCCGCACTGGTGATCATGCGCATCGACGTGCCTTCGAAGCCATGCTCCATGAACAGCCGTTCGGCGGCATCGAGGATGCGATCGCGCGTTTCGGACTGCGGCAGGCGTGGCTCGGAGGACATCGGCAACCTCAATTCAAACGTTTGTTTGAATCATACGTTCAATTTATTTGATGTCAAGCACGATTCATCGAACAGCTTGCGGTTTGACTCACCACGGCCCGGGCAACAGAATCGCGCGCTTGCCGCCCATCCTGACGACGCCATGAGACGCTCCTCCGCCACCGCCCTGCCCGGCCCCGAACCCACCGAGCGCCACGACTGGCAGACGCTGAAAAGCCTGTTCCCCTTCATCTGGGCCTACAAGGGCAGGGTGATCTTCGCGCTCGGCTGCCTGCTGGCGGCCAAGGGCGCCAACGTGACGGTGCCGATCGTCTTCAAGCACCTGATCGACGATCTGAGCATCACCCGCGAACAGGCTTTCATCGTCGTGCCCGCCGCACTGCTGCTCGCCTATGGCGTGTTCCGCTTCTCGACCTCGCTGTTCACCGAGCTGCGCGAGATCGTCTTCGCCCGCGTCACCCAGCAGGCCGTGCGCGAGATTTCGCTGCGCGTGTTCCGCCACCTGCATGCACTGTCGCTGCGCTTCCACCTGGAGCGCCAGACCGGCGGCCTGACGCGCGACATCGAGCGCGGCACCCGTTCGATCGGCTCGCTGATCAGCTACACGCTGTACTCGATCCTGCCGACGCTGATCGAGATCAGCCTTGTCATCGGCATCCTGCTGGTGCAGTACGACCCGGTGTTCGCACTGATCGCACTGACGGCCCTGACCGTCTACGTCGTGTTCACGATCAAGGTCACCAACTGGCGCACGGCACTGAGACGGCGCACCAACGAACTCGATTCGGCCGCCAACGCACGTGCGATCGACAGCCTGATCAATTTCGAGACGGTCAAATATTTCAACAACGAGGAATTCGAGGCGCGCCGCTACGACGAGCAGCTCGCCAAGTGGATGCAGGCCCAAATCACCAACCAGTATTCGCTGTCCGGCCTCAACATCGGCCAGGCGGCGATCATCGCGGTCGCCGTCACGGCGATGATGTGGCAGGCCTCGATCCGGGTGGCGAGCGGCGAGATGACGATCGGCGACATCGTGCTGGTCAACGCCTTCCTGATCCAGCTATACGCGCCGCTGAACTTCCTCGGCGTGATCTACCGCGAGATCCGCCAGTCGCTGACCGACATCGAGCGCATGTTCGGGCTCATGGGCCAGCACCGCGAGATTGCCGATGCGCCGGATGCGCTCACGCTGCCCCCTGGCCCGGCGAGCGTGCGCTTCGACAATGTCGGCTTCGCCTACGACGCCAAGCGGCCGATCCTGTTCGACCTCGGCTTCGACGTTCCCGCCGGCAGCACGGTGGCGGTCGTCGGCCATTCCGGCTCGGGAAAATCGACCCTGGCGCGCCTGCTGTACCGCTTCTACGACGTGCAGCAGGGCGCGATCCGGGTCAATGGCCACGACATCCGCCAGTTGTCGCAGGACAGCCTGCGCGCGGCGATCGGCATCGTGCCGCAGGACACCGTGCTGTTCAACGACAGCCTGTTCTACAACATCCAGTACGGCCGCCCCAGCGCGAGCCGGGAGGAAGTCGAAGCCGCGGCGCGCGCTGCCCAACTGGAAGACTTCATCCGCCAGTTGCCGGACGGCTACGAAACCCGCGTCGGCGAGCGCGGCCTGAAGCTGTCGGGCGGCGAGAAGCAGCGCGTCGCGATCGCCCGCGCGCTGCTGAAGAACCCCGCGATCCTGATCTTCGACGAGGCCACCTCGGCGCTGGACTCCCGCACCGAGAAAGCCATCCAGGCCCAGATCGAACGCGCCGCCGAGGGCCGCACCGCGCTGGTCATCGCCCACCGGCTATCGACAATCATGAATGCGGACGAGATCATCGTGCTCGACGGCGGCCGCATCGTCGAACGCGGCCGGCACGGCGCCTTGCTGGCAAGCGGCGGCGCCTATGCGCAGATGTGGCTGCTGCAACAGCAGGAAGAAAGCATGCCTGCAGCGCCGCAGCAGGCCGGTTCCTGAAGACGGAAGGGAAGACGAAGATGAACGCACGCAGATCCCGCATCGCCCTCGTCGCCACCGGCGGCACCATCGCCGGCACCGCCGCGTCAGCCACCGACACCGCCAACTACACTGCCGGGCAGCTGGGTGCCGCAGAGCTGCTCGACGCCGTGCCGCAGCTGGCCGCACTGGCCGAGCTGCGCGCCGAACAACTATTCAACATCGACAGCAAGGACATGGGGCCAGCCCACTGGCTGCCTCTGCTGCGGCGCGTGCAGGCGCTGGCCGACGACGACGCCATCGACGGCATCGTCATCACCCACGGTACCGACACCCTGGAAGAAACCGCTTATTTCCTCCATGTCGCGCTCAGCACCGGCAAACCAGTGGTGATGACCGCGGCGATGCGTCCGGCCACCGCCCTGTCGGCCGACGGCCCGCTGAATCTCTACCATGCCGTGCAGCTTGCCTGCCGCCCCCTCGCCGGGCGGGCAGGCGTACTTGCGGTACTGGGCGACCGCATCCTGCCTGCGGCGCTGCTGACCAAGCGCCATCCATCCGCGATCGACGCCTTCAGCTCCCCTGCTGCCCTGACCGTCGATGCCAGCGACACGCAGCTGCAGGCCTTTCCTTCCTCTCGCCACCACCACATCGACCTGCCCATCGAAGTGCAGGCGCTGCCGCCCGTCGAATTGCTGACGGTGAGTGCAGGCAGCTCCCCCGCGCTGGCTGCAGCCGTGGTGCGCGCCCTGGCCCGCGCCAACCTGATCGCCGGACGCGCCGGCCTGGTGCTGGCGCTGCCGGGCAATGCCAGCCTGCCGGCGGCGTGGGAAACCGTGCTCACTGAAGACCTGCCGCCGGCAGTGCCGGTCGTACTGGCCAGCCGCTGCGGCGCCGGCGCGACTCCACACCGTATCGACCGCCCGGGCAACTGGCTGCAATGCCGCTCGCTCGATCCGCTGAAAGCGCGCGTCCGCCTGATTGCCGGCCTCGCCGCCGGACTGCGCGGCGCCCGCCTGAAGCGCTGGTTCGAGCGCGTCTGACGGTCAAAGCCCAGGATCGCTGCCGCCGCCGATCAGCGCGCTTTCGACGATTCGCCGCGACAGGTGTGGCGCAAAGCCTTCGATGAAGGCGAAGACATAAGTGCGAAGCCAGGCCCGCTTGCGCAGGCCGATACGGGTGGTACTGGATTCGAACAGGTGCGACGCATCCACCATGCCCAGCCGCCTGTCCTCTTCCGCGTCATAGGCCATGCGCGCGAGGATGCCGATGCCCAGGTCCATTTCCACATACTTCTTGATCACGTCGGAATCGATCGCCGACAGCACCACGTTGGGCTTCAGCCCGCGCCCGAGAAAGGCCTTGTTGATCAGGCTGCGGCCGGTGAAGGCGTCGTCGTAGGTGATGATCGGATAGCGGGCGATCGCCTCCAGCGTCAGCGGCGACTCGTGCAGGATGGGATGGCGCGGCGTGGCGACCACGCAGCGGTTCCACTGATAGCAGGGCAGCATCACGAGATCCTCGTAATCGGCGATGGCCTCGGTGGCGATGCCGATGTCGGCCACGCCATCCAGCACCATTTCAGCCACCTGGCGCGGGTTGCCCTGGTGCAGCGACAGTTTCACCTGCGGATAACGGCGCATGAAGTCCCGCACCACCGCCGGCAGCACGTAGCGCGCCTGGGTATGGGTGGTGGCAATGCTCAGGCTGCCCACCGTCTCGTTGGCAAACTCGCTGCCGACCTGCTGCAGGTCGTCGAGGTCGCGCAGCACCCGCTCGGCAATCGCCAGCACCGCCCGTCCCGGCTCGGTGACGGCGACCAGGCGCTTGCCGTGGCGCTCGAAGATCTCGATGCCCAACTCGGCTTCGAACTGCCGGATCTGCTTCGATACGCCAGGCTGCGAGGTAAACAGCGCATCGGCAGCTTCCGTGACGTTGAGCCCGCGGCGCGCAACCTCATGGATATAGCGAAGTTGCTGAAGATTCATTTCCTCGCCTCACATATAACTTTCAATTCTAAAAGTCTAACCGCAAACCACTTTCTATAGCTAAACTGAAGCTCTACGATCCGCGCACTTCACAGGATGCCCTTCATGGATTTTGCCTACACCATTGCCGGATTTGCCGTGGGCGCCATCGTCGGCCTGACCGGCGTCGGCGGCGGCTCGCTGATGACACCACTGCTGGTGTTGCTGTTCGGCATCCATCCATCGGTCGCGGTCGGCACCGACCTGCTGTATGCCGCCATCACCAAGGCGGGGGGCACGCTCGCCCACGGCCTGAAGGGCACGGTGGACTGGAAGATCACCCGCCTGCTGGCCACCGGCAGCATCCCGGCCGCAACGATCACGCTGATCCTGGTCGGCCGCTACGCACCGGGCGGCATCGAGGGCGCCGCCAGCCTGATCAAGGTGGCGCTCGGCATCGCGCTGGTACTGACCGCCGTCGCGCTGATCTTCCGCAAGCGCATCCAGGCTTTTGCCCTCGCCCGCTTCGGCGGTGAACCCGATCCGGCGCGCACCGCGCGCCTCACCATCCTGACCGGCGCGATCCTCGGCGTGCTGGTGTCGATCTCGTCGGTGGGTGCCGGCGCGCTTGGCGTCACCGCGCTGTTCTTCCTGTATCCGACGATGCCCGCGCTGCGCATCGTCGGCTCGGACATCGCCCACGCCGTGCCGCTGACCGCCGTCGCCGGCGTCGGCCACTGGATGCTCGGCAGCGTCGATTGGCTGCTGCTCGGCAGCCTGCTGGTCGGCTCGCTGCCCGGCATCTGGCTCGGCAGCCATATCTCGACCAAGGTGCCCGACCACTTCCTGCGCCCGATCCTGGCCACCATGCTGGTGCTGGTCGGCGCCAAGCTGATCGCCCACTGACACCACGGCGCAGGCACGCGGCCTGCGCCTCAGCAAATTCCCCTCAGAATCCCCCGAAACCCAGAGAGACGAACCCCATGTACAGATACGACGAATACGACCAGCGCATCGTCGATGAGCGCGTCGCCCAGTTCGCCGATCAGACGCGGCGCTACTTCGCCGGCGAACTGAGCGAAGACGAATACCGCCCGCTGCGTCTGCAGAACGGCGTCTATATCCAGCGCCATGCGCCGATGCTGCGCATCGCCGTGCCCTACGGCAACCTGGACTCGAAGCAGCTGCGCATGCTCGGCCACATCGCCCGCCGCTACGACCACGGCTATGCCCACGTCACCACGCGCCACAACATCCAGTTCAACTGGCCCAAGCTGGAAGACGTGCCCGAAATCCTCGGCCTGCTCTCCAGCGTGCAGATGCACGCCATCCAGACTTCGGGCAACTGCATCCGCAACGTCACCTCCGACCCCTTCGCCGGCGTCGCCGCCGACGAGATCGCCGACCCGCGCCCGTGGTGCGAGATCCTACGCCAGTGGAGCACCTTCCATCCGGAATTCGCCTTCCTGCCGCGCAAGTTCAAGATCGCGGTGAATGGCGCCAGGCAGGACCGCGCGCTGATCCAGGCACACGACATCGGCCTCGACATCGTGCACAACGAGGCCGGCGAACTCGGCTTCCGCGTGCTGGTGGGCGGCGGCCTGGGCCGCACGCCGATCATCGGCGCGGAGGTCTCCAGCTTCGTGCCCTGGCAGCAGATCCTCAACTACTGCAGCGCGATCCTGCGCGTCTACAACCTGCACGGCCGCCGCGACAACGCCTACAAGGCGCGCATCAAGATCCTGGTGAAGGCGCTCGGCGTGGAAGAATTCGCCCGCCAGGTCGAAGCCGAGTTCGTCCATCTCAAGGACGGCCCGTCCACGCTGACACAGGCCGAGCTCGACCGCGTCGCCGGCCGCTTCGACGATCCGGTGCTGGCGCCGCTGCCGCAGGATGCCGGCTACCGCAGCCATCTGGCCGAGAACAAGGCTTTCGCCGCCTGGGCACGGCGCAACGTGCGCGCTCACCAGGTGCAGGGCTACGCCAGCGTGGTGCTGTCGCTGAAGCCCTACGGCGTGGCGCCGGGCGATCTCACCGCCGACCAGTTCGACGCCATCGCCGACCTCGCCGACCGCCATGCCTTCGGCGAAGTGCGCAACACCCACGAACAGAACGTGCTGCTCGCCAGCGTGCGCGAAGCCGACCTGTTCAAGGTCTGGCAGCAGGCGCGCGAGCTGGGCCTGGCGACGCCGAACGTCGGCCTGCTGACGGACATCATCTCCTGCCCCGGCGGCGACTTCTGTGCCCTGGCCAACGCCAAGTCGATCCCGATCGCCAACGCGATCCAGGACCGCTTCACCGACCTCGACTACCTGTACGATCTCGGCGAACTCGAACTGAACATCTCCGGCTGCATGAACGCCTGTGGCCACCACCACGTCGGCCACATCGGCGTGCTCGGCGTCAACAAGAACGGCCAGGAGTTCTACCAGGTGACGATCGGCGGCTCGCAGGGCAACCAGGCCTCGCTGGGCAAGGTGATCGGCCCGTCCTTCGCCGCCGCCGAGATGCCGGACGTGATCACTTCGCTGATCAACAACTTCATCGACAACCGCCACGAAGACGAACGCTTCATCGACACCGTGCGCCGCATCGGCATCGACTCGTTCAAGACCCGCGTCTATGCCGAACGCGCTGCACGCCTCGAAGCCCGGGAGACCGCCAATGCCTGACATCATCAAGAACGGCCTCATCCAATCCGACGACTGGCAGGTGCTGCGCCTGGCCGAAGGCGACACCGCAGCCGAAGCCGCGCTGCCCGCCGGCCGCGTCATCGTGCCGCTGGCCGTGTGGCAGGCACGCCGCGACGAACTGCAACCGAAGGCCGAAGCCGGCGTGCTCGGCATCTGGCTGGCCGGCAACGAAGACCCCTTCGCCCTCGAAGCCGACCTGCCGCTGCTGCAGCTAGTCGCGGTGGATTTCCCCAAGTTCGCCGACGGCCGCGGCTATTCGATCGCCACGCTGCTGCGCACCCGCCTGGGTTACGGCGGCGAGCTGCGCGCGATCGGCGACGTGCTGCGCGACCAGTTCTTCTTCATGCTGCGCTGCGGCTTCAGCGTGCTGCAGCCGAGCGAAGGCAAATACACCACCGCCCAGCTCGAAGCCGCGCTGGCCAGCCTGAAGGCTTTCAGCAATCCCTACCAGGGCGCGGTCGACGTGCCCGAGCCGCTGTTCCGCCGCCAGCCGCGCACCCCGCTGCAGAAGGATGCCGCCTGATGAACGCCACGGTCTCCCTGCTGCGTCGCCCCCCGAGCAACCCGGCGACCCAGCCTGAACTGACCGAAACCCTGCGCGCCACGGTCAGCGCCAAGGCCGCTGCCGCACTCGCCCTGCTGCGCGAGTCGGTGGCTGAATTCGGCACCGCCGGCGAGCTGACCTTCGCCAACAGCTTCGGCGCCGAGGACATGGTGCTGACCGACCTGATCCTGGCGAACGCGCTGCCGATCGAGGTCTTCTCGCTCGACACCGGCCGCCTGCCGGCCGAGACCTACACGCTGATGGGCGAGGTCGAGCAGCGCTACGGCAGGAAGCTGAAGGTTTTCTTCCCCGAGTCCGCGTCGGTGGAGAATTTCGTCCGCAGCCATGGCATCAATGCCTTCTACGACTCGATCGAGTTGCGCAAGGGCTGTTGCGGCGTGCGCAAGATGGAGCCCCTGCGCCGCGCCTTGGCCGGCAAGAAGGCGTGGATCACCGGCCTGCGCGCCGCCCAGTCGGTGACCCGCAGCGGCCTGCCCTTGCGCGAGTTCGACCAGGGCAACGGCCTCGAGAAGCTCAATCCGCTGTCGGACTGGAGCGAAACCGAGGTGTGGGCCTACATCCGTCTCAACGAGGTGCCCTACAACGCGCTGCACGATCAGTTCTATCCCAGCATCGGCTGTGCCCCCTGTACACGCGCCATCGCCTTGGGCGAGGACGTCCGCGCCGGGCGCTGGTGGTGGGAAGACCCCGAAACCAAGGAGTGCGGCCTGCACGCCAAGAAGGGCTGAGGCTGGCCGCTGCACGCTCCCACACGCCCCCCGAACACGCATTCGAAACGGTAATCACATCATGTCGACGCTGACCAAACAGACGCTTTCCCATCTCGACTGGCTCGAAGCCGAAGCCATCCACATCCTGCGCGAAGTCGCCGGCCAGTGCTCGAACCCGGTGCTGCTGTTCTCCGGCGGCAAGGATTCGATCTGCCTGCTGCGCCTGGCCGAGAAGGCCTTCCACCCGGGCCGCTTTCCCTTCCCGCTGATGCACATCGACACTGGCCACAACTACAAGGAAGTGACCGATTTCCGCGACAAGCGCGCCGCCGAACTGGGCGAGCGCCTGGTCGTGCGTTCGGTGGAGGACTCGATGGCGCGCGGCACCGTGGTGCTGAAGCATGCCGACGAGTCGCGCAACAAGCATCAGTCGGTGACGCTGCTGGAGGCGATCGAGGAGTTCGGTTTCGACGCCTGCATCGGCGGCGCCCGCCGCGACGAGGAGAAGGCGCGCGCCAAGGAGCGGATCATGAGCTTCCGCGACGAGTTCGGCCAGTGGGACCCGAAGAACCAGCGCCCGGAGCTGTGGAACCTGTACAACGCCCGCAGCCACAAGGGCGAGAACATCCGCGCCTTCCCGATCAGCAACTGGACCGAGCTGGACGTGTGGCAGTACATCCAGCGCGAGCAGCTGGAGCTGCCGTCGATCTACTTCGCCCACGTCCGCCCGGTGGTGCGCAAGAACGGCCTGCTGCAGCCGGTGACCGAGCTGACGCCGGCCAAACCGGGCGACAAGGTCGAAGACGTCCAGGTGCGCTTCCGCACCGTCGGCGACATCACCTGCACGGCGCCGGTGGAATCGAACGCCGACACGGTGGAAAAGATCCTCGCCGAGACGGCGACGACGACGATCACCGAGCGCGGCGCGACGCGCATGGACGACCAGACTTCCGAGGCCTCGATGGAGCAGCGCAAGAAGGAAGGGTATTTCTGAGCGGTGTTTCCTTTGTGCTCGACCTCCGTGCAAAAGGCCGCGCACGGGGTATTCACTCCGAGGCTGCACCGCTACGCGGTGCTGGGCGGAGATTACGCAAATGCGCGCCCTTCGGGCTCGGACAGTCCTCGCCTCTCCGCGAATACCCCGCACACGTCCCGGAACGCTCAGTGGGTCACAAAGGTAAATCAAAGGCTATCCAGTCATAGCTGAGCCTACCAGCCAGCGACAAGCCGAGCCGGTGACGTGTGGGGTGTTCCTGGCGCAGGCGAGGACTGTCCGAGTGAGCGAAGCGAGCGAGTTCCGCAGCCTGCAGAAGGAACACCCCGCGCGGCACCGGCGGATCGAAGCCATCAGACGAACAACGCTACGTAACCAGCAAGCTGCTCACGACAGCACAGCGAACGAACTCTCAAAAGCTTGAAGGAACCATGACCATGTCCGCACCCGAACAACTGCCCGAGATCGACAACGGCCTGCTGCGCTTCCTGACCTGCGGCAGCGTCGATGACGGCAAGAGCACCCTGATCGGCCGCCTGCTGTTCGACAGCAAGACCATCCTCGCCGACACCCTCAACGCCATCGAGAAGACCTCGGCCAAGCGCGGCATGAGCGCGGTCGACCTGTCGCTGCTCACCGACGGCCTGCAGGCCGAGCGCGAGCAAGGCATCACCATCGACGTCGCCTACCGCTACTTCTCCACCGGCCGGCGCAAGTACATCATCGCTGACGCACCGGGCCACGAGCAGTACACCCGCAACATGGTCACCGCGGCCTCCACCGCCAACCTGGCCATCATCCTGGTCGATGCGCGCAAGGGCGTGCTCACCCAGACCCGCCGCCACTCCTACCTCGCCAGCCTGGTCGGCATCCCGCACCTGCTGGTCGCGGTCAACAAGATGGACCTGGTCGACTACGACCAAGCCGTGTTCGAGCGCATCAAGGCCGACTACCTCGCCTTCGCCGACAAGCTCGGCATCAAGGACGCGCGCTTCATCCCGATCTCGGCGCTGGCCGGCGACATGATCGTCGACCGCGGCGATCGCCTGTCCTGGTACGACGGCCCCACGCTGCTCGACATCCTCGAGAACGCCCCCGCCGCCCACACCGAGCAGGCCGAGGACTTCCGCTTCCCGGTGCAGTTCGTCTGCCGCCCGCAGGACTCGGCCAACCCCGAGCTGCACGACTACCGCGGCTTCATGGGCCGGGTGGAATCGGGCGAAATCGCCGTCGGCGACAGCGTCACGGTGCTGCCCTCAGGCGCCGCCAGCAAGGTCAGGCGGATCGAGATCGGCGGTCTGCCGCTGGAACGCGCGATCCACGAACAGTCGGTGGCGCTGCTGCTGGAAGACGAGATCGACATCTCGCGCGGCGACCTCATCGTCAAGTCCGCCGAAGCGCCCGAGCCGGTCAAGCAGATCGACGCCACCATCTGCTGGCTGTCCGAAACCCCGCTGTCGCCGGCGCGCACCTACCTCGTGCGCCACACCACGCGCGAAGTGAAGGCCAAGGTCGCCAGGATCGACTACCGCCTGGACGTAAACACGCTGGAGCAGGAAAGCGTTGCCGGCCTGGCGATGAACGACATCGCCCGCGTCACGCTCAAGCTCGCCCAGCCCATCGTCGCCGACCGCTATGCGGACAACCGCGCCACCGGCGCCTTCATCATCATCGACGAAAGCACCAACAACACCGTCGGCGCAGGGATGATCGGATAAGCCGCGCCAGGCCAGGCCGGGCCGCGTAGCACTGCAGCGCTTGAGCCTTTGCCCCGATACACGGGGCCACCGATAATGTCGGTGGCCCCGTGTCCTTTTTCAGATCTCCGCAACCGCCATGCCTGACCGTCCCGCCGCCGACAACGCCCGCACCCGCCTCGACAAGTGGCTGTGGGCGGCCCGTTTCTTCAAGCACCGCACCGCGGCGACGGAAGCGGTCGATGGCGGCAAGGTCAGGCTCAACGGCCTCGCGGCCAAGCCTGCCCGCGAGGTCAAGGCCGGCGACCGCATCGATATCACGATCGGCGAGGAAACACGCACCGTCGTCGTGCGGGCGATCGCCGACAAGCGCGGCTCCGCGGCGATCGCACAGGCCTTGTACGAAGAAACACCGGAAAGCGCCGAACAGCGCGAGAAGGCGCGCGAGCTGCGCAAGTTCGCCGCCACGCCGGGCGCCGACCTGCACGGCCGCCCGACCAAGCGCGACCGCCGCCGCATCGACCGCTTCAGCGGCTTGTGACGGCTGGCCGCAGGATTTCAGCCACGCGCGGGCTCGCCATGCACGGCCAGCCAGACCGTGGCCGGCGCGGTCGACTCCACCCTGTGCCGGCAGCCGGCCGGGATCTCCACCCAGTCGCCCGGCAGCAGCCCGATACGCTCGCCGTCGGCAAAACTCAACTCGGCTTCGCCCTGCAACAGCACGACCCATTCGTCCGCGGCCTGGTCGTACCAGAAGCCCGGCGGGCTGGCATGGCCGTGCGAGACGATGCGCTCGACGCGGCAGGCGCCGCTGCCGAACAAGGTCTCGAAATGCTCGTCGGCAGCCGCAACGGGCAGTGCTGCGTAGAGATTGCCCCGCCTGGGAGTTCGCGCGACGCCCATGTCAGGCAAGTACCATCGCCAGCGCGATCGACAGGAAGACCAGTGCCGCAAGGTTGCCGATCAGCACCATCGACGCCACCTTGTCCGGCTCCTGGCCGTAGCGCTCGGCGAACATGTAGTTCAACACCGCCGGCGGCAGCGCGCCAAACACCAGCAGCAGCGCTTGTTCGCGCGGCGGCAGTTCGATCAGCAGCATGATGAGCCAGGCCAGCAGCATGCCGGCCACCGGACGCAGTACCGCGCCGAACACGCCGAAACCGACCGCGGAGATACGCGAACTCGCCAGGCGCACGCCGAGGCCGAACAGCATCAGCGGAATCGAGATTTCCCCGAGCATGCGGATCGCGGTCAGCAGCGGCGGCCAGACCTCGATGTGCAGCAGGCTGACGGCCAGGCCGAGGAAGGTCGCCATCACCGACGGCACTTTCCATACGGTGAAGAAGTTGACGCGGCGGTCGAACAGCCAGGCGCCAAAGGAAAAGTGGATCAGGTTGGAGACCATGAACAGCACCACCATCGGCGCCAGCGCGGCTTCACCGAAGGCCAGCACGGCCAGCGGCAGGCCGAGGTTGCCGCAGTTGTTGAACATGATCGGCGGCACCAGGGTCTTCGGCTCCATGCCGGCCACGCGCGCGACTGCCCAGGCCACCAGGCCCGAGCCGACCACCATCAGCAGGGTGGCAGCGGCCAGCGGCAGGTAGGCGCTGACGTCGAAGGCCTTGTTGGCGAGCGCCGCAAACACCAGCGCCGGCACGAACACGTCCATGTTGAGCTTGTTGGCCTGCGACAGATCCGGCTTGACGCGGCGGCCGACCACATAGCCCAGCGCGGTGATCGCAAACAGCGGGAAGAGAATTTCGACAATGCGGATGAGCATGGGAAAATTCGCGGCAAGAAGACTTGGTCCATGAACGGGAACGCCCCGGCGACGGACTCATCCGCTGCCGGGGCGCATGCAGCAGGCGAATAGGCTCAGAGCACGTAGCGCGCCAGGTCTTCCCGCTGCGCCAGCATGTCGAGCCGGCCATCGACGTAGGCCGCATCGATCACGATCTTGCCGAGCGTGGCCTTGCCCGCCTCGAAGGACAGTTCTTCGAGCAGCTTCTCCATCACCGTATAAAGACGGCGGGCGCCGATGTTCTCGGTCTTCTCATTCACCTGGTAGGCGATCTCCGCCAGCCGGCGGATGCCCTCGGAGGTGAATTCGAGCTCGACGCCATCGGTCGCCAGCAGCGCTTCGTACTGGCGCGTCAGGCAGGCGTCGGTGCTGGTGAGGATGCGTTCGAAATCCCCGACCGACAGCGACTCGAGCTCGACGCGGATCGGAAAACGGCCCTGCAGCTCCGGGATCAGGTCGCTCGGCTTGGACAGGTGGAAGGCGCCGCTGGCGATGAACAGGATGTGGTCGGTCTTGATCATGCCGTACTTGGTCGACACCGTCGTGCCTTCGACCAGCGGCAGCAGGTCGCGCTGCACGCCCTGGCGCGACACGTCGGCGCCGTGGGCGTCGCTGCGGGCGGCGATCTTGTCGACTTCGTCGAGGAAGACGATGCCATCCTGCTCGACCGAGCGAACCGCTTCGAGCTTCACTTCTTCGTCATTGATCATGCGCGCGGCTTCCTCGTCGGCAAGCAGCTTCAGCGCTTCGCGGATCTTCAGCTTGCGCTGCTTCTTCTTGCCGCCACCCAGGTTCTGGAACATGCCCTGGATCTGATGGGTCAGCTCCTCCATGCCCGGCGGTGCGAAAATCTCCGCCTGCATCGACGGTGCCGCCACTTCGATCTCGATCTCCTTGTCGTCGAGCTCGCCTTCACGCAGCTTCTTGCGGAATTTCTGCCGCGTCGCCGTATCCTGCTGCGGCTCGGGTTCGGCGTTGAAGCCCATCGAGCGCGCCGGCGGCAGCAGCGCGTCGAGCACGCGGTCCTCGGCGGCGTCGAGGGCGCGGTCGCGCACCCGCTTCATCGCCCGCTCGCGGCCGTCCTTGATGGCGATTTCCATCAGGTCGCGGATGATGGTGTCCACGTCGCGGCCGACGTAGCCCACTTCGGTGAACTTGGTCGCCTCGATCTTGACGAAGGGCGCGTTCGCCAGCCGTGCCAGGCGGCGGGCGATCTCGGTCTTGCCGACGCCGGTGGGGCCGATCATCAGGATGTTCTTCGGCGTGATCTCGCTGCGCAGCGGCTCTTCGACCTGGGCTCGGCGCCAGCGGTTGCGCAGGGCGATGGCGACGGCCTTCTTGGCCTTGTCCTGGCCGACGATATGCTTGTCGAGTTCGGAGACGATCTCCGGCGGGGTCATCTGGGTCATGCGTTCGCTCTCAATCCAGCACTTCGATGGTGTGATGGTGATTGGTGTAGATGCAGAGGTCGGCGGCGATGCCGAGCGCCTTGGAGACGACTTCGGCCGGTGCCAGTTCGGTGTTCTCGATCAGCGCGCGCGCCGCCGACTGCGCATAGGCGCCGCCGCTGCCGATGGCGACGATGCCCTGCTCGGGCTCGAGCACGTCGCCGTTGCCGGTGATGATCAGCGAGTGGTCGCGGTCGGCGACCGCCAGCATCGCCTCCAGCCGGCGCAGCATGCGGTCGGTGCGCCAGTCCTTGGCCAGTTCCACCGCCGAGCGCAGCAGGTTGCCCTGGTGCTTGTCGAGCTTGGCCTCGAAGCGCTCGAACAGCGTGAAGGCATCTGCCGTGCCGCCGGCGAAGCCGGCCAGGATCTGGCCGTCGTACAGCGTGCGCACCTTGCGCGCCGAAGCCTTGATGACGATGTTGCCCAGCGTGACCTGGCCGTCGCCGCCGAGGGCGACGCGATTGCCGCGCCGCACCGACAGGATGGTTGTACCGCGATATTGTTCCATGACGATTCCCCGCCGGCTCGCGGCCGGCGTTGCTAGATGTGGAAGTTCAGTGGCGCAGCGTGACGTGCGCGACCTGGTCGACGCTCATGACGCGCAGCAGCGCCGCGACCATGGCATTGACGTTGAAGAGGGTCACGAGTTTACCCTGCGCCTTGACCGTGGCGAGCATGTTGAACAGCAGGCCGGCACAGACGAAATCGACCCGCTGCAGCTGGGCACAGTCCACCTTCAGCTCGCTGCGTTCCGCCGCCAGGCTGGCGAGCCGCTTCAGCGACTCGTTCGAGGCGCCGCACAGTTCGCCGCACAGACGGGGCACATCGTCGCCCAAGGCCGCATCCGTACCGGCCTCGGCGCGTTTCGGCACTGCCACCGCGATCCCCTTCCACGACGGCGGCGATTCCTCGAAGGTGATGGCATAGTCGATGGCGAGGTTTTCGAAGCGCTCCTGGTCGCCGGTGAATTGCAACAATTCGAGCAGCAGCAGCCAGGTGTCGCGCCCCTCCGCCCGGCCCACGTCGGCTCGCCGCGCCAGATCCTCGATGAACGGTTCGACGCTCGACAGGCTGAGCTTGATACGCTCGGCCAGCAGTTCCTCGAGCAGCCTCAGCAAGGCAGCACAGCCGGCATCCGGGACATTGCGCAATTTGCCCACATCGATGCGCACAGCCCCGCCGCGACGTGCAACGGCAGCGATCTGGCTCAGCTGGGTCTCCCCCTGGCCTGCCAGACTGCCCGACAGGCCCACCGTCGGCATGCGTTCCCCGCCTGCCCGCCCCCCTTGGGGAGACAGATCCACCCATGGCGGCGGCGAGCGCTCGAAGCGCATGGCATAGTCGAGCACGCGGGCCTCGAAACGCTGATCCTGGCCGGTAAGGCGATACAGGTCCAGCAGCATCATCCACAGCCCTTCGCCCGTCGTCGCCTTCGGGTCGTCGAGCGTCGCCGTCAGCACCTGCTCGGCTTCGGCCACGCTGCCATTGGCATAGAGGATTGCGGCCTCTTCGAATACCGCGCCGATGCCGGTCCCGACCTCCTGGACCTCCACTCCGCCCGAAGCCGTGGACAGACCGCGGTCGGCGCCGCTGAAATCGAGTTCGGACAGCACGGTCGGCGGAGGACGCACGGCCTCGCTGGAATCTCCAGCCGATCCGGTCTGCCGCTCACCGCCCGGCCGCTTCCGGCCGAAAAAGGAAAGTGCCACGCTGCGCTTCGTCCCAAGTATTTGCCACGGGTTCCAGAAACCCTCTCAGAGGATAGCATTTCCCGCAATCTACCTGCGAAAACAGGTCCGCGCCGAGACATTCGCACGGATTACGTTTTGTAAATGTCCTCATCTTCAAACGCCACTGGACGGCCCCATAGGCTCAGATAGAATGCTGCAATGCAACCAGAAATTGCCGCTGCTTCGTCCGCCCTGCCGATCCGTGTCTATTACGAAGACACCGACGCAGGCGGTGTCGTCTACTACGCCAACTACCTGCGTTTCTGCGAACGCGCACGCACCGAATGGTTGCGCGCGCTCGGCGTCGAGCAGCAGGCGCTGCTGGATTCGGCAGGCATCGCCTTCGTCGTGCGCTCGGTCAAGGCGGATTATCTTCAGCCCGCCCGCCTCGACGATTCCTTGCAGGTCGTCAGTCGCATCGCCGCCCTGCGCCGCGCCAGCCTGGTGTTCGACCAGGAAATCCGGCGCGACGGGCAACTTCTGTTCACCGCCCAAGTCCTAATCGCCTGCATCGACCTGCACCGGCAGAAGCCGGTGCCGATGCCGGCCCCGCTGTACACCAATCTGCAGGCCCACTTCGAAAAACTAGCATGACCGTCACTCACGACCTCTCCATCCTCAGCCTCATCAGCCAGGCCAGCGTCCTCGTCCAGCTCGTCATGGCCTTGCTCGCGACCCTGTCGCTGGTGTCCTGGTACTGGATCTTCCGCAAATGGTTCCAGATCCGCTCCGCGCGCACCCAGACCGACGCGTTCGAACGCGACTTCTGGAGCGGCGGCGACCTCAACACCTTGTTCGACTCCGCAACCCGCAACGAGAACGGCGGCATGGAGCGCATCTTCGAATCCGGCTACCGCGAATACACCAAGCTGCGGGCAAAGGGCCACGACCACTCGGCGATCCTCGACGGCGCGCGGCGTGCGATGCGCGCGACCTACCAGCGCGAGGTCGATGACCTCGAAGCCCACCTCGCCTTCCTCGCCTCGGTCGGCTCGGTGTCGCCCTACATCGGCCTGCTCGGCACCGTGTGGGGCATCATGAATTCCTTCCGCGGGCTTTCCAGCGTCGGCGCTGCCACGCTCGCCCAGGTCGCCCCGGGCATTGCCGAAGCGCTGGTCGCGACCGCGATCGGCCTGTTCGCGGCGATTCCCGCCGTCGTCGCCTACAACCGCTTCGCGCATGACATCGACCGTCTGGGCATCCGCTTCGAAAGCTTCATCGAGGAATTCTCCAACATCCTGCAGCGCAACCTGCGCTGACGGACACGGAGAACCGCCATGCGCCAACGCCGCCTGATGAACCAGATCAACGTCGTGCCATACATCGACGTGATGCTGGTGCTGCTGGTGATCTTCATGGTCACCGCACCGATGATCCAGCAAGGCACCATCGACGTGCCCTCTGCAGGCGCCGGCACGCCGCCGCCGAAAGCCGAGGCCCTGGTCATTGAAGTGGATGCCGCCGGCAAGCTCGCACTACGGGCCAGCAACAGCGGCACGTCCCGCCCCTTGCGCAACGACCAGTTGGAGCCGGCACTGCAGGAAGCGCTGCAGAAGAACCCGGACCAGGCATTTCTCGTTGCGGCCAACAGCAAGCTGGACTACCAGAAGGTGATCGACGTTCTCGAAGTCGCCCGCGGCGCCGGCGTGCGCAAGATCAGCCTCGTCACCCAGAGCAGCACATCGCAGAAATGAGGGATCGCGTCGCACCGCCCAGCGAGGCACCGGGCAAATGGCAGTCGCTCGGACTGACCGTTGCGGTCCATCTGGGCCTGTTCCTGTTCCTGTTCTTCGGCATCCGCTGGCAAAGCCCGCCGCCGGCCGGGCTCGAAGTCGGGCTCGTCAGCGCGCCCGACATGGCTGCGCCCGCGCCGAAGCCGGCCCCCAAGCCGGAACCGAGACCCGAGCCGAAACCGGAACCCAGACCCGAGCAGCCCAAGCCTGCACCTGAGCCCAGGCCGGAGCCGAAACCCGAGCCCAGGCCCGAACCGCCCAAGCCGGCGGTCAAGCCCGAGATCGCCACCAAGGCGCCGGAGAAAAAACCGGAACCGAAACCTGAACCAAAGAAGCCGGCCCCCAAGCCCGAGCCGAAAACCGAACCGAAGAAACCGGAACCAAAGCCTGTACCCAAGCCTGAGCCAAAGCCACAGCCACAGCCACAGCCGAAACCGGAGCCCAAACCACAGCCCAAGCCCGCGCCGGACGACGATTACATGAAGCAGTTGCTGAACAAGGAAGCACAGGCCGCGCAGGACGCCCGGCTCGAAGGCATGCTGCGGCAGGAGGCTGCGCGTGCAGGCATGCAGGGCGACATGGACAAGTACAAGCTGGCCATCGCCACCAAGGTGCGCGGCAAGCTGCTGCGGCCCCCCGGCCTGACAGGAAACCCGGAGGCCACTTTCGAGGTCGACCAGTTGCCGGGCGGCGAAGTGCTCGACGTGCGTCTCAAACGCTCATCCGGCGTTCCTGCGCTGGACGATGCCATCAAGCGCGCGATCCTGGGAGCGAGCCCTTTGCCGCTGCCTGCCAACCCGTCCCTGTTCCAGCGCACGCTCGAACTCAAATTCCGTCCGCTGGCCGACAACTAAGCACGCTTTATCCACTTAATCCATCGATATAATCCGCGGCTGGAGCAGCCCCACATGACACGAATCCTAACCGCCTTCAGACTCTTGCTCGTCATCGCGCTCGCCGGCCTCGCGCTGGGCGCGCGCGCCCAGCTTTCGATCGAGATCACGGGCGCCGGCGCCTCGCGCTTTCCGGTGATCATCCCGATCTTCGAGCACGAGGGCCAGTTGCCCAACAGCGTCACCGACGTGGTGCGTGCCGATCTCGATCGCAGCGGGCTGTTCAGCCTGGTCGACCTCGGCCCGCTGGCGCTGCCGGAATCCACCATGCCCGATCTGCCGGCAATGCGCGGCCGCGGCGCAGACGCGGTGCTGACCGGCAGCGTCATCACCCAGGGCAATGGCCGCTACGAAGTGCGCTTCCGCCTGTTCGACACCCAGACCCAGCGCGAACTCGGCGCCATGGCGCTGCCGATGACGGCTGCGCAGAACCGCCTCGTCGGCCACCGCATCGCCGATTTCGTCTATGAGAAGCTCACCGGCGAACCCGGCTACTTTTCCACCCGCATCGCCTACGTGGTCAAGAGCGGTCCCAACTTCGAACTGCAGGTCGCCGACGCCGACGGCATGAACGCTGCCGCGGCGCTGCGCTCGCGCGAGCCCATCATCTCGCCCGCCTGGTCCCCCGATGGCCAGCGTCTGGCCTATGTCTCGTTCGAGCAGAAGAAGCCGATCGTCTACGTACACACCCTCGCCACCGGCCAGCGCCGCGTCGTCTCCAACTTCAAGGGCTCCAACTCCGCCCCGACCTGGTCGCCCGACGGCAGCCAGCTTGCGGTGGTGCTGACCAAGGACGGCCAGTCGCAGCTCTACGTGCTCAACGCCGATGGCTCGGGTGTGCGTCGCCTGGCCAGTTCGTCGGGCATCGACACCGAGCCCTTCTGGGGCAAGGACGACAACATCTACTTCACTTCCGATCGCGGCGGCAGCCCGCAGATCTACCGCATTTCCGCTGGCGGCGGCAGCGCCCAGCGGGTGACCTTCGACGGCAACTACAACGTCAGTCCGCGCCTGTCGGCGGACGGCAAGCTGCTTGCCTTCATCACCCGCAACGGCGGCCGCTTCCAGGTGGCCGTGCAGGACCTCGCCTCCCGCCAGACAACGATCCTCACCGATTCGGCACGCGACGAATCGCCCAGCTTCGCCCCCAACGGCCGCATGATCCTCTACGCCACCGAAAGCGGTGGACGAGGCGTGCTGTCGGCGGTGTCGTCCGATGGGCGGATCAAGCAACGCCTGACGGTGAAGGCGGCCGATGTCCGCGAACCCTCCTGGGGTCCGCAGCCTCGGCAATAACAAAGCTGTAACAACCACTGCTGTCTCAAAACCAGAACCGGAGCATCACACATGAAGAAACTTGCAATCCCCGCCCTGCTGTCGCTGATCCTTGCCGCATGCTCGAGCACCGGCCCCTCCGACACGGCCCAGGTCGAAGACCGTTCGGGCTCGGGCAGCGGCGTCGCCACCGTCAACGCCGGCAGCGCGTCCGGCTCGGGCATCGCCGCGCTGACCGACCCGAACAACATCCTGTCCAAGCGCAGCGTGTTCTTCGACTTCGACAGCTACGTCATCCGCTCCGAAGCCAAGCCGCTGGTCGAGGCCCATGCCCGCTTCCTGGTGCAGAACCCGCAGATGAAGATGCTCATCCAGGGCAACACCGACGAGCGCGGCAGCCGCGAATACAACCTGGCGCTGGGCCAGAAGCGTGCCGACGTGGTCAAGCAGGCCCTGATGCTGCTGGGTGCGAAGGAAGCGCAGATCGAGTCCGTCAGCCTCGGCGAGGAAAAGCCGCGCTGCGACGCCGCCACCGAAGCGTGCTTCGCCGAGAACCGCCGCGGCGACATGCTGTACTCGGGCGAGTTCTGAGATGAAGCGCCTGCTGCCGCTGGCGGCGATCCTCGTCCTGTCATCGGCCGGACCCGCGCAAGCGGGTCTGTTCGATGACGCCGAGGCTCGCCGGCAGATCACCGATATGCGCCAGGACCTCGAAGGCCGGCTGGAGACCACCAGCCGCGGCCAGCTCGAGCTCGCCAACCAGAACGAACAGCTTCGCGCCGAAGTCGCACGCCTGCGCGGCCAGATCGAACTGCTGGTCAACGAGGTGGACACCCTCAAGCAGCGGCAGCGGGACTTCTACGTCGATCTCGACACCCGCCTGCGCCAGATCGAAACCAGCGGAGCAACGGCTACGGGAGCCGCCGCCAATGCCGATCCCGCGGCCGAATCCGCCGACTATGAAGCAGCCCTCAACCTGCTCAAGGAGGGCAAGCATCGCGAGGCGCTGACCGCCTTCGATGCCTTCGTCGCCAAGTACCCTGCCGGCAACTTCAGCGCCGGCGCCCACTTCTGGGCAGGCAATGCCGCACTGCAGGCCAAGGACATCAACGCCGCCACCAGGCACTTCAACACTGTGCTGACCAAGTGGCCCAACGAGAACGTCGCCCCCGACGCACTGCTCGGCCTCGCCAACAGCCAGCAGTCGATCGGCGACGCTGCCACGTCGCGCCGCACCCTGCAGACGCTGGTGGAACGCTACCCGCAAAGCAACGCCGCCCAGGTCGCCAAGCAGCGCCTCGGCAAGCGTTGAGACAGGCGTGACGGTTAACGAAACATCGACGGCAGCCGCCGTCAAACTGCGCATCACCGAAATCTTCGCCTCGGTGCAGGGTGAATCGACCCGCGTCGGCCTGCCGACGGTGTTCGTGCGCCTCACCGGCTGTCCGCTGCGCTGTACCTGGTGTGACACCGCCTATGCCTTCACCGGCGGTCAGTCGCGCAGCCTCGACGACATCATGGGCGAGGTCGCGAGCCACGGTTTGAGGGATGTCTGCGTCTCCGGCGGCGAACCGTTGTCGCAGAAGAGCTGCCTGGTGCTGCTGCGCGCGCTGTGCGACGCCGGCTATTCGGTATCGCTCGAAACCAGCGGGGCGCTCGACATCGGCAAGGTCGACCCGCGCGTATCGCGCGTCGTCGACCTCAAGGCGCCCGGCTCGGGCGAAGTCGAACGCAATCTCTACGCCAACATCGCCCTGCTGACGCCCCACGACGAAGTCAAGATCGTGCTGGCCGACGAAGCAGACTACGAGTGGGCGAAGCGCCAGATCGCCGAACACCGCCTCGCCGAGCGCTGTACCGTGCTGCTGTCGCCGGTCGCAGGCTCGCTCGACCCCGCCCAGTTGGCGGAATGGATCGTGCGCGACCGCCTGCCGGTCCGCTTTCAACTGCAACTGCACAAAGTGCTGTGGAACGATGCCCGCGGCCGCTGAGCCGCGCTGCATCACAGCTCGGAAGTCTTCCCGATGACTCAAGCCAAACGCGCCGTCGTCCTGCTGTCAGGCGGCCTCGACTCCGCAACCTGCCTCGCCATCGCCCGCGACCAAGGCTTCGACGCCTATGCCCTGTCGGTCGCCTACGGCCAGCGCCACACCGCAGAGCTGACGGCCTCGCTGCGGGTCGCCCAGACTCTGGGCGCCAAGGAACACCGGCTCGCACGCATCGACCTCGGCCAGTTCGGCGGCTCCGCACTGACGGACCCTTCCATCGACGTCCCCGAGGACGGCGAGAGCGCCGGCATTCCCGTCACCTACGTGCCCGCCCGCAACACCGTGATGCTGTCCATCGCCATGGCCTGGGCCGAGGTCCTCGGTGCCAGCGACATCTTCATCGGTGTCAATGCGGTGGATTACTCCGGCTACCCGGACTGCCGCCCGGCCTTCATCCAGGCATTCGAGACGATGGCCAATCTGGCCACCCGGGCCGGCGTCGAAGGCGCCCGCCTGCGCATCCATGCTCCGCTGATCTACCTCAGCAAGGCCGACATCATCCGCCGCGGCACTGCACTCGGCGTCGATTACGGCATCACCGTGACCTGCTACCAGGCCGACGATGCCGGCCGCGCCTGTGGCCGCTGCGAAGCTTGCCGCCTGCGCGCCGCAGGCTTCGCGAATGCAGGCGTGGCAGACCCCACGCCCTACCAGTTGCGCAACCCCTGACCCACCTCCCGGTGCTCACCGGGCAGCGGCCCGGCAGCCGTCGACTCAACGCTGCCGGGGTTTTCGCCTAGAATGGCCGGCCACTCAGTCGCCGACTCGCCATGGAAGAAACGCTCGTCTCCGCCTCCACCATCGCCTGGCTCGCTTTCGCCGTCAGCACGGTGTTCGGCTTCGTCGCCAATCGGACCAATTTCTGCACCATGGGTGCGGTATCCGACATCATCAACATGGGCGACTGGAGCCGCATGCGCATGTGGGCCATTGCCATCGCCATCGCCATCCTCGGCAGCGCCGCATTGCAACTGGCCGGCTTCATCGACCTCAGCCGCTCGATCTATACCGGCAGCAGGCTGGTCTGGCTGTCGCACATCGTCGGCGGCCTCGCCTTCGGCGTCGGCATGACGCTGGCCTCGGGCTGCGGCAGCAAGACCCTGATCCGCATCGGCGGCGGCAATCTGAAGTCGCTGGTGGTCTTCGTCTTCCTCGCCATCAGCGCCTACATGACGCTGCGCGGCCTGTTCGCCGTCTGGCGGGTGAACTTCCTCGACACCGTCGCCACCGAGCTGCCGCATACCCAGGACATTCCCGCCTTCATCGCTGCTGCCGGCATCGAGCCGGCCAGCGCGCTGGCGATCGCCGCCGGCCTGGCCGGCATCGCCCTGCTGCTGTGGGCCGTCGCCGACCGCGAGGCGCGCACCGCCGACGTCTGGCTCGGCGGCATCATCGTCGGCGCCACCGTGGTCGCCGGCTGGTACATCTCCGGCCATATCGGCTACGTCGCCGAACACCCCGAAACCCTGGAGGAAGCCTTCATCGCCACCAACAGCGGCCGCGCCGAATCGCTCACCTTCGTCGGCCCGCTGGCGTTTACGCTCGAACTGCTGATGTTCTGGAGCGACACCAGCCGCATCGTCACCTTCGGTATCGCCAGCGTGCTCGGCGTCATCGCCGGCTCGGCGCTCCACGCCATGCTGTCGAAGAGCTTCCGCCTCGAAGGCTTCCGTGATGCCCCCGACCTCGCCCGCCACATCATCGGCGGCATCCTGATGGGCTTCGGCGGCGTGACGGCGCTGGGCTGCACCATCGGCCAGGGGATCACCGGCCTGTCCACCCTGGCCGTCGGCTCCTTCATCACCACCGCAGCCATCATCACCGGCTGCGCCATCGCGATGAAGATCCAGTACTGGATGCTGATGCGTGAAGCCTGAACCAGGCCATCAGGCAGCATGCATTGTTGACGTGCCTGTTCCCAGCTTCTAGAATCCGGCCTCTCTTTTGGGTCGTTAGCTCAGCTGGTAGAGCAGCGGACTTTTAATCCGTTGGTCGCAGGTTCGAATCCTGCACGGCCTACCAAATTCAGAAAAAACGCCAATCCTGCACAGGCTTGGCGTTTTTTTTATTTCCGGCCTCGCGGCCTCTCCGCCCACATGTATCCCGGTTTGTCCGGCCCATGCCGGGATACATGCGCCCGCAAAATCCATCTGCTCCGGAAAAATCCGGGATACATCAGCCTGTTCAAATGACAGCACGGCCCGAACGGCGGGCCCCTGAGCCGAGGAGCAGACAGATGAAGACATGGACGAAGGTACTGGTCGCCACAGGCGTCATCGCAATGCATGCGCTGGGTTTTGCCGCGGGCATCCAGCCGCGCGACGGGACTCTCCAGCAAGGCCTGCTCGTGGCGCAAGCCACCGAAGCGGAATGGCTGCTGCCGGAAATCGTCGTCACCGCCAGCGCCGAAAGGACACGCAAGGAGCGAAACAGCAGGCACAGCGCCCGGCACGGCGGCGATTGCCGATTCCATTGCAATGATGGCATCCGCCCGGTGGGCGCACACCACCGCACCTGATTACAACACCGCTGATTGGACAGCCTGCTGCCGCTGCAGGTATCATGCCCGCCACTGAAGATTGGCAAGAACGCTTCCATCCACGCAGCACTACCGCCGTGGCCCCGGAAACGCCGAGCCGATGACCGCTTGACCTGTCCATGGCCTGGATGACGCCGTGGCAAGAGCGAAAGGCGGCCCTTCCCCTTCAATGACCCATCGTGTCATCCAGTGATTCCCTGAAGGGTTCACCCGGTTTTTTCCGAGACACAAGCTGCAGCATCCGAGTGTTGCAGGCCAATGTGGTCTTCGCGCCCGCCAGGCGCTTCGGACCGCCCTTACGCTGTGTGCCAGTATCAGGCATGCCGCTCGCGCCCGTTCGAAATGATGCGGGTGTGCAATCGCCCCAGCTTTGAAGCGGCCTGTCACTTTTGCGCAGGCCCGGCCGGCCCGCCCCTTGTGCCACACGCGCAAGCCCCCCGGCCCGATGCCCTTCCCCGGCGGAGGTGGGCAAATCGCCGCTGCGCGCCCGAGGCATGCGCTCCGGCACAATGACAAGGAGCCCGAACATGGCCAAGGAAGAACTCATCGAAATGCATGGATCCGTTACCGAAGTCCTGCCGGATGGACGCTATCGCGTCACCCTGGACAACGGCCACAATCTCATCGCCTATTCCGGCGGCAAGATGCGCAAGCACCACATCCGCATCATTGCCGGCGACAACGTTTCGCTCGAAATGTCGCCCTACGACCTGAGCAAGGGCCGCATCACCTTCCGCCACCTCCCTGGCCGGCCGGCCGGCACGGCAGCCGCTCCGCCGCCCCGCCGCCGCTGAGCATTCGCGTCCCTCGAAGCCCCTGCCGCGCCAGGGGCTTTTTCGTTGACGCCGGCACCCCCTGTACCAGCACCGGTCGCCATGGGAACATCGCCCTCGCTGCGGATGTCATCGCAGTGCTCACACCCAGATGGAGGAGATGAAGATGGATGCACACGATAGCTCGACGACCGAGTTCGACAGCCTGCTGCCTGCCACGCGGGTGGATCGCCGTGGCTTCGTCACGACGATCGCCGCCACCGGCTTCGCCCTTGCCGTGCTCCCGGTCCAGGCCAGCACGGTGATCAACACCGATGCGGGCGGCCTGGACGCCGGCACAGGCGCCGTCCGGACCGCCAACGGCGAATTGCCGGTGTACTTCGCCCGCCCCGCCCAGGGCGACAAGCTGCCGGTCGTACTGGTGGTGCAGGAAATCTTCGGCGTGCATGAGCACATCCGCGACGTCTGCCGCCGCCTCGCCAGGCAAGGCTACCTGGCCATCGCACCGGAGCTGTACTTCCGCCAGGGCGACCCGTCCAGGCTCGAAAACGTCGCCGACATCCTGTCGTCCATCGTCTCCAAGGTGCCGGACGCTCAGGTCATGGCCGACCTCGACGCCTGCGCCGAATGGGCCGCGACAAAGGGCGGAGACGCATCACGGCTGGCGATCACGGGCTTCTGCTGGGGCGGCCGCATCACCTGGCTGTACGCCGCGCACAACCCGCAGCTCAAGGCCGGCGTCGCCTGGTATGGGCGGCTGGACGGCGCACCCTCGGACAATCAGCCGACACAGCCGATCGACATCGCCGCGCAGCTCCATGCGCCGGTGCTCGGACTTTATGGCGGGCAGGACCAGGGCATCCCGCTGGACGATGTCGAAGCCATGCGCGCTGCCATCCACGCGGCCGGCAAGCCGGGCGAAATCATCGTCTATCCCGATGCGCCCCACGCCTTCCATGCCGACTACCGGCCAAGCTATCGCCAGCAAGAAGCGGCAGACGGCTGGAAGCGCCTGCTGGAGTGGTTCTCGGCCAGGGTGTGAGCACCCCGCCCACGCACGGCCGTTCGCGACACCCGCAATGCGGACTCGGCGCAGGCACGCGGCCGGCGTGCCTGCGGACGGGGTACCGGCCGCCGAAGCGCCGGCTCAGGAAGGCCGCGCAGCCCCCTCCTCCTTCCCGGGCGTCCCGTCGCCGAGCTCTTCCAGCAAACGTGCCGCCACCAGGCCATTGATCAGGCCGAACACCACCGAAGCCAGCGCAAACACCGGCACCAGATAGAACACCCCGTCATGCGGCACCAGCCATAGCCGCGCCACGAGCAGTTGCGCGCCGATATGCGCAAACGCAGCCAGGATGCTGTGGCTGACCGGGCCGAACCAGCGCCGCGGCAGGTGCATCGCCAGCCCCAGCACGACCAGGCTGGCGAGCGCGCCGGACAGGCTCAGGAAGAACCCCGGCGCCAGGAACTGCCCCAGCAGCAGGCTGCCGGCAAACACCCGCAGCAAGGCCACCCACACGGCCTCGCGCCAGCCCCAGCGCGCCAGCACGATCAGCGTGACGATATTCGCCAGCCCCGGCTTGACGCCCGGCAAGGGCAGCGGAATCGCCGCCTCTGCCACGGTCAGCACGATCGCCGCCGCCGCATGGCGCGCAATGCGGCGATCCTTCGGCGAAGGCACGAGCTCAATAGCTGAGTGAGTCATAGTCGGCGCCACGGCCGGTCAGGCTGAGGCTGACTTCATTGGGTGCGCAGATCGCCACCGCGCCGGCCTGGGTCAGCCAACCCTGGCGCACGCAATACTGCCGCGGCCCAGGGTCCGCGGCGACGCGTGCCCGGCCGGGCTGGATCTCGATGCGCGTGGTTCCGAGCGGACCGGCCACCTCCACCACTTGTGGCGCCGACAGTGCGATCTCGGCCACCACCTTGCCGCCGGCACGCACCACCGCCGTCTCGGGCCGCCCGCCCTGCCACAGCACCGCCGCGGCCTGGACGCACACGACAAGGCCAGCAGCCGCAACCAGCACGTCGCCCGGCCGCAGCAGCGCCCGCCAGGCGGCAAACGGAAAGCTCACGGCTGCTTGTCGGCCGCCGGCGCATGCACGGCCGCGGCACCGCGATCGGCCGCCCGCCGCGCCGCCGAGCGGTGGCGAACGATCACGCTGAGCTGATCACGGAAGCGGTCCGCCAGCCATTCGACGATATAGACCGAGCGGTGCTGCCCGCCAGTGCAACCGATCGCCACCGTAAGGTAGTTGCGATTGTCGCGCGTATAGGCCGGCAGCCAGTTGGCGATGAAACGGCGGATGTCCTCGCCCATGCGGGCAACTTCGGGAATCTTGCGCAGGAAGTCCTTGACCGGCTCATCGCAGCCTGTCAGCGGCCTCAGGCGCGGATCGTAGTAGGGATTGGGCAGGCAGCGGACATCGAACACCAGGTCGGCATCGAGCGGAATGCCGTACTTGAAGCCGAAGGACTCGAACATCAAGGTCAGCCCCTGGCTCTCCTCGACCCGGACGAAATCCTTCACCCAGGCGCGCAGCGTGTTCGGATGCAGATCGCTGGTATCGATGCGGTGAGCCATTTCGGCGATGCGCGACAGCGCGTCGCGCTCGCGCTTGATCGCCTCCTCCACGGTGACACCGTCGCTCGCCAGAGGATGGCGGCGGCGCGTCTCGGAGAAGCGCGCGATCAGCGTTTCGTCGCGCGCATCGAGAAAGATGAAGCGCAGGTCGGAAACCGTATCGCGCAACTGCTCCACCTGGCTCGGCAGGGCCGCGATGCTCGCCCCCGAGCGCATGTCGACCGCAATCGCCACCCGCGCCCAGCCGGTGCCGCGCAGATGCGTGACCAATTGCGGCAGCAGCGCAGCCGGCAGGTTATCCACCACGTAGTAGCCGGAATCCTCCAGCACGTTGAGTGCGATGCTCTTGCCCGATCCCGACAAGCCGCTGATGAGTACGATCTGCATGGTTCCTCTTCATCTGGAAACAGCGCGCAGGATACAGGCGCACTTCAGTCCCTTCGACCCGCGGATCGGCATTTCGATCCTCCGGCAGGCGCCAGCCGGGATGAGCGGCCTGCCAGCGTGAACGAACCCCGCAGCACGCGAATCTCTTGCGGCGCATTCTTGCCGATCCGGGAAGCACGATTGTATCTGTTTGTTGCGCTTCAGCCTCCAGGCTCCGCATCGGAGCTGCCCAGTTTCTGCTGGGCAACCCGATAGACGCCTGGCGTCATGCCGGTCCAGTGCCGAAAAGCGCGATGGAAAACGGCTGGCGAACTGAACCCCAGCGCATAGGATATCTCGGCCAGCGAAACGTCCTGGTGAGCGAGGTTCAGAATGGCCAGATCCCTGCGCAATTCGTCCTTGATGCTCTGAAAGGACAGTCCCTCGTCCTGCAGTCTGCGGATCAAGGTACGCGAGGACATGTGGAGTTTGCCCGACACGTCCTCCAGCGTCCGCCCGAGGTCTGCGTACAGCAATTCGCGCACCTTCAGCCGCAGGGTGTGTTCGTGGTACGAGGTGAAGATCCAGTCGCGAGGGGCGCGCTGCAGGAACATGCGCACATCGCCTACATTGCGTTCAGCCCGGATGCTTCCAAGCTCCGCATCGAAGATGATCTGCGAGAAAGGCCCTTCGAAGTCGATGGCCGCGGGAAAGAGAATCGGATAGTCGGCAGCGAAGACCGGTCGCGGGAACACGAACGACACTCGCTGGACCGGCACTTCATGGCCGACGAGCCAGGAAACGATGCCATGCGTGAGCTTCAGCATCAGCGCATGGCCGAACCGGTTCACTATCGCTTTCGGCGATCTGGGCAGCAGCGCCAGGCTGATGGCATCGTCCGCCTGGGACAGATGCAGGCGGTAGTCGTCCAGCAGCAGGTTCCAGACCTGGGTGAAACGATGCAGTGCGACACTGATCGTCAACGCATCCCTTACCGCCCGGATGATGTACTTCAGTGCGCCTGCGCGAATCGGCCGGCTCCACAAGCCCATCATCTCGTCACCCGTGGCCGATGCGCTTTCCTGATACAGCCGGACGAGTTGATCGTGCGTCAGGCGGGAACCAGGGTGCTCGATGAACTCCTTGGCGATGCCGGCCTGCTTCAGACAACGGTCCAGGACGGGCTCCGCACATATCGCACGAAGGCTCCGCAACAGGTCCTGCACGAAGTGGAAGGAGACGGTTGCAGTGGAGGCCGTATCGGCGATGGCGCCGATCCTGCCCGTTCGAGCAGAGGGTTCCGAACCGTCCACGGCACTGACACCTGCCTTGTGCATTGATGCTCCGACTCGACCTGCTTGATGCTGGTTACCCACGGCTGGTGACCCCATGCCACGACCTGCCGAGCAGTGTATCGAAGCGGCTTTCGGCATTCATGCGGATGTCAGTTTTTGCATATTCATTGTCGCCGTCGGCAATTGGGGCGCCCGTTCGGGCTGTTTACTCTGGATGCACAAAAACCAGGAGACAGCGATATGGAGCAGCCCGGAAACATGATGTGCATGCCCTTGCTCATCAGTTCGATCCTCGAACATACCCTTGAAACGAGCGCAGACCAGCAGATCGTGACCGCCCTCGATGACGGCAGCCTGCACCGCTACTCCTATCGGGAGTTCGCTCGCAGGGTGAAGGAGCTGGCCGTCGGTTTGGCGCGCCGTGGCGTAGGGTCAGGCGTTCGTGTGGCGACTTTGGCATGGAATACCTACCGCCATCTGGAAATCTACTATGCCACTGCGGGCATCGGCGCCATCTGCCATACGGTCAATCCGCGCCTGACCCAGGAACAGATCGAATTCATCATCAACGATGCCCGGGACGCGGCCGTGTTCTACGACGTGCATTTCGCCGAGCTCATCGAGTACCTGCGGGAACGGTGCCCGTCAGTGGAGCATTGGGTGCTGCTCGATGAAAGCGCCGGCGGGCACGCGGAGGGAGCGATCTACGCCGACTGGCTGGGCGCAGACAGCCGGAATTTCGACTGGCCGGCCTTCGACGAGAACACGGCCTGCGGTCTCTGCTACACCTCCGGTACCACCGGCGCGCCGAAAGGCGTGCTGTATTCGCACCGCTCGACCCTGCTGCATGCCTATGCGTCCTGCCATCCGAACGCGCTGGCGATTGCGGGCAGCGACGCGGTCATGCCGCTGGTGCCGATGTTCCACGTCAACGCCTGGGGCCTGCCGTACTCCGCGCTGATGTCGGGTGCCAGGATCGTTCTGCCGGGTTCGAACATGCAGGGCGAGCGGATCTACGCCTTGTGCGAGCGGGCAGGCGTGACCTTGTCGGCCGGCGTGCCCACGGTATGGAAAGGCGTGCTGGATCACGTCGAAAGCCAGGGCCTGGCATTCAGCACGCTGCAGCGCATCGTCATCGGCGGTGCCGCCTGCCCGCCGCACATGATCGCGGCCTTCGGCGCGCGCAATGTCACCGTCCGCCACGCCTGGGGCATGACGGAAGTATCCCCGCTGGGCACTGTCTGCCAATTGCTGCCCAAGCATGCGGGGATGCCCGCCGATGACGTGCTGCAAGTGCTGGCATCGCAGGGGCGCCCCCTGTTCGGAGCCCGCTTCAAACTGATCGACGACGACGGCAGGCGGCTGCCGCACGACGGCATGGCCACGGGGCATCTCATGGTGCAGGGCAACTGGGTCGTCTCGCGCTACTACGGCAAGGCGGAACCCGCCACCGAGGACGGCTGGTTCCGCACCGGCGATGTCGGCAGCATCGACGCGGAGGGCTATCTGCGCATCACGGATCGCAGCAAGGACGTCATCAAATCCGGCGGCGAGTGGATTTCGTCGATCGAGATCGAAAACATCGCCATGGAAGAGCCCGGCGTCGAACTGGCCGCGTGCGTCGCCGAAGCGAACGAGCAATGGGGCGAGCGTCCGGTGCTCTTCATCGTCCCCAAACGCGATACCCGCCCATCCGCCGAGCGGATTCTCGCCCGTTACCAGGGGCGCATGGCGAAGTGGTCGATTCCCGACAAGGTCGTGTTCATCGAGCACATGCCGATGACCGCGACGGGAAAGATCCAGAAAGCCGCACTTCGCGCGCTCGTCATGCACGCCACCCGGGATCAATAGTTCAAGCACCCAAGCCGCAACCCCTAGAGAGGAGAACATTCATGTCCGAAACCTTCCTGAAGATTTCCGAGCTGGACAACATCGGCATCGTCACCCTGAACAAGGCGCATAAACGCAATGCGCTGGACGAATGTGCGATCGCCGAGATCGATGCCTACTTTTCCAACGTGCCCCGCCACATCCGCGCCATCCTGATGACGGCTGAGGGGGATCACTTCTGCGCCGGCCTGGATCTCAAGGAACACCACGACAAGGAGCGCACCGCAGTCGATTTCCTGCGTGTGTGCCAGGGTTGGCACCGTGCTTTCGACAAGATCCAGCACGGCGGCATTCCGGTCATCGCCTGCCTGCAGGGCGCAGTGGTCGGCGGCGGTCTGGAGCTTGCCAGCGCGGCCCATGTGCGCGTCGCCGACAAGAGCACCTTCTTCGCCCTGCCCGAAGGCACGCGCGGCATCTTCACCGGCGGCGGCGCGACGGTCCGCACCGCGAAGATCATCTCGCCCAGCCGGATGGTGGAGCTGATGCTGACCGGACGAGTGCTCGATGCCGTGGAAGGCGAACGCCTGGGCCTCGCCCACTACGTCTGCAACACCGAAGCCAATCCCCGGTCGGCCTACGACCTCGGCCTGGAACTGGCACGCAGGATCGCGGGCAACGCCGTGCTCTCGAACTACGCCATCGTCACCTCCATCGACCGCATCTCCGACATGGCCGCGACCGAAGGTCTGTTCGCCGAGGGCCTGATGGCCGCAGTAGTGCAGACCGGGCGCGACGTCCAGTCGCGCCTGGGCGAATTCGTGAACAAGAAAGCCTACAAGGTCCAGCCGAACAGCTGACCGCCGCCGGCGTGTGGCTGCAGACGCATATACAGGAGAGAAAAACATGAGCTACCAAGCGCCGATCGACGACATGCTGTTCTGCATGCAGGAGCTTGCCGGGCTGGCTCAGACCGCGCAGTGGCCGGGCTTCGAGGAAGCGGGGCCGGACACCGCGGCGGCCGTGCTGGAAGAGTGCGCCAGGTTCAGCCAGGGGGTGGTGGCACCGCTCAATGCCGTGGGCGACAGGGAGCCCTCGACCTGGGAATCCGGACAGGTAAGGACGGCGCCCGGTTTCAGGGCCGCCTACCGCCAGTTCGTCGAGGGTGGCTGGCAGGGCCTGCAGCACCCATCGGAGTTCGGCGGGCAAAGCCTGCCCAAGACCATCGGCGCAGCCTGCGCCGAGATGTTCAACAGCGCCAATCTGAGCTTCGCGCTCTGCCCGCTGCTGACCGATGGCGCGATCGAAGCGCTGCTGACGGCAGGCAGCGACGAGCTCAAGGCGACCTATCTCGACAAGCTGGTGACGGGCGAATGGACCGGGACGATGAATCTCACCGAGCCTCAGGCCGGCTCGGACCTTTCGCGCGTGCGCACGCGGGCCGAGCCGCAGGCCGATGGCAGCTACAAGCTGTTCGGCACCAAGATCTTCATCACCTACGGCGAGCACGACATGGCGGACAACATCGTCCACCTGGTACTGGCCCGCGTGCCCGGCGCGCCTGAAGGCGTCAAGGGCATCAGCCTGTTCGTGGTGCCCAAGTTCCTGGTCGATCGGGCCGGCAAGCCAGGAGCGCGCAACGACGTGCATTGCGTTTCCATCGAGCACAAGCTCGGCATCAAGGCGTCGCCGACGGCCGTGCTGCAGTTCGGCGACGAGGGGGGCGCAGTGGGCCATCTGGTGGGCGAGGAGAATCGCGGCCTCGAGTACATGTTCATCATGATGAACGCGGCGAGATACGCGGTCGGCGTACAAGGCATCGCCATTGCCGAACGAGCCTATCAGCAGGCGGCGGCCTACGCGAAGGAACGGGTGCAAAGCCGTCCCGTGGACGGCTCCACGCCGGGCAGCGTATCGATCATCCTGCATCCCGACGTGCGCCGCATGCTCATGACCATGCGTGCCAACACGCAGGCCTGCCGGGCCATGGCCACGGTGGCGGCAGCCGCATACGACGCGGCACACCACCATCCCGATGCCGCCATGCGCAAGGAAAATGCCACCTTCCACGAATTCCTGGTGCCGCTGGTCAAGGGCTACAGCACCGAAATGAGCCTCGAAGTCGCCTCGCTCGGCGTGCAGGTGCATGGCGGCATGGGCTTCATCGAGGAGACCGGCGCGGCACAGCATTACCGCGATGCCAGGATCCTGCCCATCTACGAAGGCACGACCGCGATCCAGGCCAACGACCTGGTGGGGCGCAAGACGGTGCGCGACGGCGGACGCACGGCACGCGCCGTCGCCGCGCAGATTGCCGCCACCGAAGCCGAACTCGCCGCCCTGGACAGTGCCGCGGCGCGGGCCATGCACAAGCGCCTGCGTGTGGCGCGGGAGGCTTTCGAGCAGGTGATCGGCTTCGTGGTCGAGCACGCCGGGCAACGGCCGAACGAAGTCCATGCCGGCTCGGTGCCATACCTGATGCTGGCCGGCATCACGGTTGCCGGCTGGCAGATGGCCCGTGCGCTGCTGCGCGCGGAGGAAATGCTAATGCGCTGCCAGGGCGATCCGGTGTTCCTGCATGCAAAGACCGTCACGGCACATTTTTACGCCGATCACGTGCTCACCCGAGTGCCTTCACTCCGCGATGCCGCCATCGACGGGGGGAACAGCACGATGGCCCTGGCACCCGAGCACTACTGAACGGTATTCAGCCCCCGCTGCGGGCATTTCAACCCGGAAAACCCATTCGCGACCCACAAGGAGTTCCACCATGACGCAGAGCAGCAGCAATACCGAAATCGCCCAGTACATCGGCGGTGCACGCACGGCCGGCAGCGGCACCCGCACGCAGCCCGTCTACAACCCCGCCACCGGCGCGGTCAGCCGCCAGGTACGGCTCGGCAGCCGGGAGGATGTGGCAGCCGCGGTGGCCGCTGCCCGTGCGGCCTTTCCCGCCTGGGCGGACACGCCGCCGATCCGGCGCGCGCGCGTGATGTTCCGCTTCCTCGAGTTGCTGAACCGGCACAAGGACGAACTGGCCGCGCTCATCACCGCCGAGCATGGCAAGGTGTTCACCGACGCCCAGGGGGAAGTCGCCCGCGGCATCGACATCGTCGAGTTCGCCTGCGGCATTCCGCAGCTGCTGAAGGGCGATTTCACCGACCAGGTCAGCACCGGCATGGACAACTGGACGATGCGCCAGCCGCTGGGTGTGGTCGCCGGCGTCACGCCGTTCAACTTCCCGGTGATGGTGCCGATGTGGATGTTCCCGGTGGCCCTCGCGGCCGGCAACTGCTTCGTGCTCAAGCCCAGCCCCATCGACCCCAGCCCCAGCCTGTTCATCGCCGATCTGCTGAAGGAGGCCGGCCTGCCCGACGGCGTGTTCAACGTGGTGCAGGGCGACAAGGAAGCCGTCGATGCGCTGCTGGAGCATCCGGACGTGAAGGCCCTCTCCTTCGTCGGCTCCACGCCGATCGCCAACTACATCTACGAGACCGGCGCACGGCACGGCAAGCGCGTGCAGGCGCTCGGCGGCGCCAAGAACCACATGGTGGTGATGCCGGATGCCGACATCGACCAGGCCGTCGATGCCCTGATCGGCGCAGGCTACGGTTCGGCCGGCGAGCGCTGCATGGCGATTTCGGTGGCGGTGCTGGTGGGCGACGCGGCGGACAGGATCGTGCCGAAGCTGGTGGAGCGCACGAAGACCTTGAAAGTGCTCGACGGCAGCAATCCGGCGGCCGAAATGGGCCCCATCGTGACGCCTGCCGCGCATTCGCGCATCACCGGCTACATCGAGCAGGGTATCGCTGCCGGCGCCCGGTTGCTCGTCGATGGCCGCGGCTTCCAGGGCTCGGCTGCCGGTGAAGGCTGCGAACAGGGATTCTGGCTCGGCGGCACGCTGTTCGATCACGTCGGCACCGACATGAGCATCTATCGGGAAGAAATCTTCGGGCCGGTGCTGTCGTGCGTGCGGGTGCCCGATTTCGCCGCGGCGGTGAATCTGATCAACGAGCACGAGTTCGGCAACGGTGTCGCCTGCTTCACCCGCGACGGCCATGTGGCGCGGGAGTTCGCGCGGCGCATCGAGGTAGGCATGGTGGGCATCAACGTGCCGATTCCGGTGCCGATGGCCTGGCACGGCTTCGGCGGCTGGAAGAAGAGCCTGTTCGGCGACATGCATGCCTATGGGGAAGAAGGCGTGCGCTTCTACACCAGGCAGAAGTCCATCATGCAGCGCTGGCCGGAGAGCATCGGCAAGGGCGCTGAATTCGTCATGCCGACGGCGAAGTAAAAGCGGCAAGGCGACCGTCTGCCGCCGGGTTCACTCCTGCCGACGGACGGCGCCTTTGCCCAGCGCGCGAAAAAGCCCGGATCAGTTGCCCCGTCCTGCCCGCTGCGGCAGCAACGCAAGCCATGCGCCGCCCAGCGCCGCCACCACGAGGCCCACCCACAGCAGCGACATGAAGGGGAAGACCTTCACCACCGCGACCACGACCGGCGGCTGGCCACCGGCGGTGTTCGCCTCCAGCAGCGCCGCGGGCGAGATCCAGAACTGCACGCTGCGGCCCCAGCCGTGGTCGATCAGGGGGTCGAGCAGGTAGCCCGGTGTCGTGACATGGCGGGCATAGCGATAGTCCAGCAGTTCGCAGACCTGCCGCATCGGCCCGTCGTAGCGCTCGGGCAGGCTGCGGCTGTCGCGGTAGAGGGTCTGCCCGTCCAGGATCTCGCCGTGCTCGCCGCGCACCTCCACCGTCGTCACGGCGCGGATGCCGTCCTCGCCGCGCCGGCCGCCGTCGTCGGCGGCACCGAGCTGGATGCCGGCCAGGCGGAAGGTGTAGCCATGCCTGTCCTTCACCCAGCCGGTACTCGCCTCTCCCAGCCCGCCTGCCGGCATCAGTTCGTGCTGCGAATAGCTGTTGAGCGCGATCGCCATCATGCCGCCCCACAGCATCAGCACCACGCCGGCATGGATCGCCGCCAGCGGTGCCGACACCGACACGCCTTTCCAGCCCAGGCGCCATGCCGTCACGCCGGCCCAGGCAAGGCAGCCTGCCGCCAGGTAAGCCCCCGCGACCAGGCAGGCATCCAGCAGCGGCAGCAGCGCAACGATGTTCTGCGACAGGATGCCCATGCCTGCGTAGCCGCGCGTCAGCAAGCCGCCGAATTCGATCCCCAGCACCGCGAAAGCGGCAGCCAGTACCAGCGACACCCAGCTCGCCCGCTTCGACAGCCTGCGGAAGAAATACCAGCCGCCGACACCGCCGAGCACCACCAGCGGGACCAGCAGCAGGCGGGCCAGCACGTAGCCATCCACGTCCCATTGGTCGAAGGCCCGGCGCAGGGCGTCCAGCTCGCCGCCGCCGGGCATCAGGTTGACCAGCATGGCGAGAAAAGGCTTGTACTCGTCCGGTCGCGGCATGCCCGAAGCCTGGGCGCCGAAGGCGAAAGCCAGCTGCGCCAGCGCCGCGGCACCGGCCGCCAGGAAGCCGAGCTGTGCCAGCCACAGGCCGATGCCCGACGCCGGCTTGCCCGCGGCGCCCCTCTCGGCACGGCCGCGCCGCAGCAGCGCACAGCCGAGTCCGGCCAGCAGCAGCACGACGCCGAGCGCGAGATGGACGACCCACGAGTCCGCCCCCACGTAGCGGTGCGAGCTGGCGAGCATCGGATTGCGCGTCACCGCCATCGCCAAGGGCGCCATCACCGCGGCGAGCAAGGCCGCCCAGGGCATGGCCCAGCCGCGCTTGCGCCCGGGCGCCCAGCCGGCGACACCGTGCAGATGGGCGGACAGGAAGCACCACAGGCAGAAAGCCGAGGTCTGCACCGGATCCCAGTGCCACACCTGGCCGTACATCGCGTCTTCGAAGGCCCACACCATGCCGAAGCCGATGCCGGCGGTCAGCACTGCCCAGGCCCGCCGCGCCCGGGCACGCGCAAGGCCGGGCCAGGCCGGCTGAACGCCGCGCAGCGCAGCCAGCGCGGGCGCCGCCAGCGACAGCACCCAGGCGTAGGCCAGCACCACCAGCGGCGCATGGAACAGCATCCAGATCTTCATCAGGTGGGCATTCATGCCCTGCGACGGCGCTTGCGCCAGCCACTCCGGCGGCGTCGCCGCGAACGGCGCCAGCCAGACCGTGGTCAGCCCATACCAGGCGGCGATCGCCGCAGCAACCGAATAAGGAGCCGCGTCCGCGCCGCGGCGGGCGCCGCTCGCGGCGAGGCTCAGGCAGCAGGCCGCCAGCAGCAGCGTCGTGCCTTCGTCGCCGCCCCAGACGTTGGCCAGTTTGAGATGCAGCGGCAGTTCGGCACTGCTGTACAGCCAGACGTAGCGCAGCGCGAAGCCATCGGTGGCGAAGTGCCAGCCCAGCGCCAGCACGCATCCCCAGGCCAGCGCCGCCGCCAGGGACAGGACGGCGGCGCGCCACTGCGTCCGGAACACGGCGTGCAGCGCCAGCAGGCACGCCGCCGCCAGCACCGCAGAACCCGCACCCGCCCATGCAGCCACCACTACGGCGGCGGCAAGTAGCGCAGGCCACCCGGCCGCACGCGCTCCGATCGACATCATGCCTCCCGATGGAATGTGGTGCCGAATGGCCGGCGCACCCGGCGCTTCATGCAGGCTTCACGCAACTCACACTCGGCATGAGCGCCGCCAGACAGCGGCGCCCCGGCCGATCACAGGGCCATCAGCACCGACTTCAGCTCGGTGTACTGGTCGAACACCGCCCGTCCCATCTCGCGGCCGATGCCCGACTGCTTGAAGCCGCCGAACGGCATCGAGTTGTCCAGCACCGTATGGCAGTTCACCCACACCGTGCCCGCCTTGATCTTCGGGATCAGCCGATGCACCCGCGTCAGGTCGTTCGACCAGATGCTCGCCGCCAGACCGTAGGGCGTGTCGTTGGCACGGCGGGCGACCTCGTCCAGGTCGTCGTACGGCATCGCCACCACCACCGGACCGAAGATCTCCTCGCGCACCACCCGCATGTCGTCGTGCGCATCGACCAGCACCGTCGGCTTGACGAAGTAGCCCCCGCCCCCGCCCGTCTCACCGCCGACCGCGGCGCGCGCCCCTTCCTCGAAGCCGCTGCGGATGTAGCCCATCACCCGCTCCTGCTGCACCGCCGACACCAGCGGGCCGAGCTGGGTGTCGGGGTCCAGCCCGGCGCCGACCTTCATGCCGGCGGCGATGTTCGACAGCCCTTCGACCACCTGGTCGAACTTCTTCTTGTGCACGAACAGCCGCGAGCCCGCGGTGCACACCTGACCGGAGTTGAAGAAGATGCCGTGCGCCGCGCCGGCCGCCACCGCGTCGACGTCGGCGTCGTCGAGCACGATCATCGGGCTCTTGCCGCCCAGCTCGAGCGAGATGCGCGTCATGTTGTCGAGCGCGGCCTTGCCCACCAGCTTGCCGATCTCGGTCGAGCCGGTGAAGGCGAGCTTGTCGATGTGCGGGTGCGAGGACAGCGCTGCCCCGGCGACGTGGCCCAGGCCGGTGACGACGTTGAACACCCCGGCCGGGTAGCCCGCTTCCTGCACCAGCTCGGCCAGGCGCAGCGCGCTCAGCGGCGTCTCCTCGGCCGGCTTGAGCACCATCGTGCAGCCGCTGGCCAGCGCCGGCCCCATCTTCCACGCCGCCATCAGCAGCGGGAAGTTCCACGGGATGATGGCGCCGACCACGCCCACCGCCTCGCGCCGGGTGAAGCCCCAGAACTCGCGCTCGCGGATGATCGGCACCGAGGGCTGCATGGTCTCGCCGCCGATCTTGGTCGCCCAGCCCGCCATGTAGCGCAGCGAATCGACCACCAGCGCGACGTCGGCGAAGCGCGCCACCGCCACCGGCTTGCCGTTGTCCAGCGCTTCGAGCTCGGCCAGCTCCTGCGCGTTGGCCTCCACCAGCTCGGCCAGCTTCATCAGCAGGCGCTCGCGGTCGACCGCCCGCATGGCCGCCCAGTCGCCGCCGTCGAAGGCCTTGCGCGCCGCGGACACCGCACGGTCGATCTCGGCCTTGCCGCCGGCCGGCACCTTCGCAAAGGCCTGGCCCGTGGCCGGGTCGAACACGTCCAGCGTCGACCCGTCGCTCGCCTCCAACCACTCCCCGCCGATCAGCATCCGTTGCCGCTTGGCCACGAAACGGCGCGTGCTCTCATTCAGCAGTGCACTCGTATGTGCATCCATGTTCTGTCTCCGTATGCGTCTCTGGTGTTGGTGAAATCACGCCGCCATCAGAAGTTGAACAGCAGCACCGCCTGCAGGTACACGTTGCGCCTGTCGTTGCCCTGCAGGCTCTTCACGTCCTTGCCGCGCGGCTCGTAGATGCCGAGCAAGGGCACGAAGGTGAGCTTGTCGTTGATCTGCCAGAAGGCGAACAGGTCGATCTCGCGCCCGTCCAGGTCGGCGGCGTCGCCGATCGAGCGGATGTCCCAGTACTGCAGCGTGACCGCCAGATCCTCGCGCGGCGCCAGCGTCAGCTCCAGGCGGTCGACCTTGTTGCCGCTGTTGGCCGGTCCGGCGTAGTTGGCCGCGACTTCGCCCTGGAACCAGGTGCCCAGGCCGCGGCTGAGGCCGAAGAACAGCGGATCGAAGGCTTCGTTGCGGGTGGTCGAGGCCTTGTCGGCCGAGAAGCGCGCATAGCGGTAGTTCAGCGTCGGGCTCCAGGCGACGTCGGCGAAGGTCCAGCCGCCTTCGACGAACCAGGCGTCGGCGTCGTTCTTCACCGCGGTGTCGCCGCCGCGCTGGTCGACGTACTCGAAGGCCACGAACAGGTTTTCCACGCCCAGGCTGCCCTGGCCGCGCAGGTTGGCGATGCGCATGCCGTCGCGGCGGTCGAAGATGCCAAGCCCGGCGCCCTTGTCGACGCCGAGCACCTTCATCCAGCTCAGGCCGAGCGTGCCGTAGGTTTCGGACACGTACTCGAGGTTCAGCCCGCCCAGCTCGGTGTCCTGCTGGTAGGGGTTGTTCGACTTGAGCCAGAACACGTCGCCGCGCCACGGTCCGGCGGGATCGATGCGCAGGATCGCGGTATTGCCGAAGCTTTTCTTCGCTGCCAGGTAATACGAGCCTCCCCGGTTGACATCGACACCGAGCGCATCGAGTCCCTTGCCCAGGTTGACGCGGTCGGCGGCGATCAGGAAGCCGTCGCCGAGCTGGAACTGCTGGCGGCCGAAGGAGAAGTCGAACACGCCGCCCGCGCTGCGCCAGCCCAGATAAGCGTCCTCGAGGTTGACGTCGCGCTCGCGTCCGTTGGTGTAGCCGGCGGCGTCGCCATCGCCCCAGGTGCCCTGCGCGATGGCGCCCAGGCCGCCGTACAGTTCACCTTCGCCGGCACGGAGGCTGCCGGTCAGCACGCCGTGGATGAAGGCTTCCCGCCATTTCTTGCCACCTTCGCCCAGATAGTCCTCACGGGTGGAAAAAGCCCCCGCCATGCCGTCCACGCTCAGCCCCAGCGAAGCCCGCTCGCTTTTATAAAGATCCAGCGCGTACGCCGGCCCCAGGCATGTCAGCCCGGCAGCCAGTGCGGCTGCCACCTTCGTTCGAATACGCATTCCGCCATCTCCCCGATGATTTTTTCAGTGATGCATCCGTGCGGCCTTCCGGCCGCGCGAGCCCCTGCTCCGCCGATGGAACAGGGGCCCCACCTCAGCGCACGAAGACCTGGCCGGTGCCGAGGGACATGTCGCCGCCCGGCAGCTGCACGTTGCCCAGCTTGGTCAGCGAGTCGGCGTCGTAGATGGCGATGTCGTTGAGGGTGCCGGTGAGATAGAGCCGGCTGCCATCGTGATTGGTCAGCAAGGTGTAGTAGGTATGCTCCAGCTCCACCGCCTGCAGCAGCTTGCTCTCGGCGATGTCGTACTTGGTCAGCCGGTGCAGCAGGCCGTAGATGATGTTGCGGTCCTTCGGCGAGCGCAGTCCGGTGAAGTAGATCTCGGTCAGCGGCCCGAACTCGCGCGCCTCGGCCTCGCCCGTCAGCAGGTTGATGTTGAGATAGCCGTACTGGAACTCGGCCGTCGCCATGTCCTGCTTGTCGTCCTGGTATTTCGCCGTGGTGTAGAGAAGGGTGAAGTCCCGCTGCGGCGTCTGCACCGGCCACACGTACAGCACGTCCAGCGGCGCATGGGTGCTGCGGTTCCATTCCCGGATCGGCAGCTTCACCTTCATCTCGCCGGTCTTCACATCGACCTCGTACACGTTCTGCCCGGCGAGATAGAGCCTGCCGTCGGGTGCCGCCTGCATGATGGTGGACTGGCGCGGCGCGGGGAAGGTGCGCACCGGACGGGCCTCGAGCCCGGCGCTGGTGTCATAGACGGCAAAGCGCGGTTCGCCGACGCGGTAATGATCGCGGTTGATCGTCGTCGGGTTCTGCACCGCGTACACCTCCTTGCCGTCGGCACTGACGGTGAAGGACGCGAAGGACTTCGCCCGCTCGTTGTCGGCCAGCGACATCTCGGCGCGGAAAACCACCTTGCAGGTGTCGAGTTCCACCCCGTAGATGGTGCCGAAGCGGTTGTTCAGGATGTAGGCGGTGCGCCGGTCGGGCGAGATCTGCGTCAGGCCCGGGCCGAAGGCGTCGGGCAGCGTGCAGGTCTTGTAGACGCTGGCGGTCGCCACATCGACCACGTTCAGGTTGTTCGGATAGTTCGCCACCATCAGGTACTCGCTGCCCGTTTTCAGCGCCAGCGACTCGTTGGCCGCGGCGGCCGGCAGCGCGCTGCCGGCGACACAGGCAGCCGCAACCACCACGCTTGCGCTGCGGCGCAGGGCGCCGCCGATCATCGTGCTCTTCATGTCCGTCCCCTTACAGCTTGTCGCCCGGGAACACCGAGTCGAGATTGCGCCAGTCTTCGCGGGAGTTCATCGCGTCCTTGTTCCAGTCCGGATAGGTGATCATCGTGTCGGGCACCTGGGCCGGCCACCAGCAGGGGTCGGCGCAACCGTAGAGGTCGGCCTCCATCGGCTGGCACAGCCCGGCCACGCCGCCGAAGACATCGACTTCCCAACCGGGGTCGACCGTCGCCGTGCAGCCGGCGAGCGCGCTCATCGCCACCACTTCCTCGACGCGATCCTCACCGACGGCCTGCTCCAGCAGCTTCGCCTTGTTGTCGATTGCCTTCAGATGTTTCATGACGCCCTCCTCGGGGAAATGTGCTGTTCGATGAAGGCCGGATTGCCGGCCATGATGCGGCTGTAGACTTCGATGCCGAAATCCACCCAGTCGCGCATCAGATCGCAGTAGTGGTAGGTGGGGTGGGTGGCGTCGCCGTAGCGCGCATAGCTCTCGTGGTAGCAGCCGCCGGAGCACAGGTTGCGGATGCGGCAGCTCGCGCAGCCGGTGCCGCTGCGGTCCAGGCGCTGCGACAGGAAATCGCCCAGCTGCTCGCGCTCGATGCCGTCCTTGACGTTGCCGAAGGTCGGCAGCTCGGAGCCGGTGAAGCGGTGGCACAGGTTCAGCTCGCCTTTGTGGTCGACCGCCAGCATCTTCAGCCCGGCGCCGCAGGGCAGCAGCTTCTTGTGCCCTTCGTGCATGTCGGTGATCAGCTGGTGCATGTTCGAGAAGCCGATGTTGCGCCCTTCCAGCGCTGCCTCCAGGTAGCGCCGGCCGAGCCGCTTCATGCCGGCGAAGACCTCGGCCACTTCCTCGTTGCTCAGGTTGAAGGTGCTGATGTCGCCCGAGGTCACTGGCGCGAAGCCGACTTCGGCGAAGCCCAGCTCGTTGAACAGGTGGTCCCAGATGCGCTCGACCTCGGTGGTGCCGTGGGTCAGCGTCACCCGTGCGCCGACCGGCCGCGCGGTATAGCGCGACAGCAGCCGCTCGGCCTTGCGCCGCACGGTTTCGTAGGTGCCCTGGCCGCCGACCGTGAGCCGGTTGCGGTCGTGGATCGCCTTCGGACCGTCGATGCTGATCGACAGGCCGAAGCGGTGCTCGTTGAGCCAGTCGATGGTGTCGTTGGAGAGCAGCGTGGCGTTCGTCGTCATGACGAAATCGACCTGCTTGCCGAGGCCGGCGAAGCGCTCCTCGCAGTAGGCCACCACGTCCTTGATCAGCGGCAGGTTGCTGAGCGGCTCGCCGCCGAAGAACACCACGTTGTAGCGCGACTCGTCGGGCGACTCGCGCAGCAGCAGCTCGATCGAGTCGCGCGCGGTGTCGAAAGCCATCTTGCGGCCGGCCGACGGCTTGTCGAGGTCTTCCTTGTAGCAATAGGTGCAGCTCAGGTTGCAGCCGGTATTGACGTTGAGCACCACCGTCGTCAGCGGAAAGCGCTCGAACACGTGCGCGGCCGCCGCGCTGCCGGCCGGGCGGCCGTCGTCGACCAGCTCGAGCGCCACCAGGTCGCGGATCGCACCGGCGACGTCGTCGGCGTCGAACTGCGTACGCAGGCCGTCGATCAGCGCCTCGGCGGTCAGGCTCTGGCGGCGGATGCGGTCGATCAGCGCCTCGGTCAGCGGATCGAGCGCGAACAGCGAACTGCTCGGAATGTGGAACAGCATGCGCGTGTCGTCGACGCGCAGCTCGTGCAGGTTGTGCTGCACCAGGTTCAAGACGGCACCCATCGGAGCCTCCTCAATCATCGGGATCGCGGGTGGCGGGACATCGCCCGCCGGGACGTCGGACGCAGCCGGTCAGGGAAGCGGCGGGTTGTTCCAGCGCGGCGGCGCAATGATCAACTGGCCTTCGCCGCGCAGCGGCGCACCGCCCTGCTCCACTTCGGCCACCACCTTCAGGTTGCCGACGTTGTTGGCCGACATCCGCCGCAAGGGGTTGGGGCCTGCACCGCCGGGCACGAAGACACCCGAAGCCTCGTCCATCAGGCCGGCGAACTTCACGTCCTCGTCGCGTGCCGCAACCTCGTCGAACGGCTCCACCGACCATCGGGCCGGCACCACGCCGATGCGGAAGTCGTCGCTGGTACCGGGCTGGCCGTCCGGACCCACATCCCAGGCCTCGGCATCGAAGCGGGCTTCGACCTTGGCGGTCGGCGCGCCATTGCCGCCGATGCGGGCCACCGCATAGGCGGGCAGCACCTTGAGTTCGCCGATGCGTTCATACACCGCCAGGCTGCCGCCGCTGGCCGTGCCCACCGTCACCGGATGCGCGCCGCGCGCCGCCGTCTCCGCACGCACGCGCAGCACCACCTCGCTGGCCGAGCGCCTGACGGTTTCCAGCAGGCTGACGCCTGGCGGCAGGCCGATTTCGCCAGCGAGCTTCGAGCCGACGATGCGCAGCTCCCCTTCCTCGCCCGCCTTCAGGTAGGCAGGATGCACCGCCAGCACGCGGGCATTGCCGTCGCGCTGCAGGCTGGCGACGACGTCGCCCCCCACTTCGTCGTGGTCGCGCAGGAACATCCGGCCGCGCAGCACGCCGTCCTCGAGCGCGAGCACCTGGCGCATCGGCATACCATCGACGACCAGATCGCCGCGCCATTCGTAGCCGGTGTAGATCAGCGCCTGGCCCTTGCCTGCCATCGGCTTGCCGTCATCCCAGCGGCCTTCGAAGCTCAGCGCGTGGAGATCCTCGCCCTTGCCGGCCGACACCTTCATGACGCCGGAGAAGCCGCCGCGCCCGGTCATGTGGCCGCTCAGGCTCCATTCGCCGTTGACCGCCTGCGGCGCGCGCGCCTGCCAGGCTTTCCAGGCTTCCGATTCCAGCGGCAGCTTGCCGGCGAGCTCGGGCACCATCTCCTTGAGCGCGATGCCCAGCCAGTCGCGGTCGCGGCTGAAAGCCTGGAACTCGGTGGTGGGGTACTGGCCGAGGTGGAAATGCACCAGGTGCTCCCATTCCGACGCCGGCCGGCGCTGCAGCAGCACCCGCGCACCCGAATGGCAACGCGCGCACATCTGGGTGAACTGCTCCGATTCGAAGGATTCCATGGTGTTCAGGCGGCGCTCGAGCGCATAGCGCACGCCCTCGGTCTCTGACGGCGCCAGCCCCTGGGCATCGGCCAGGTGCTTGACCACCGCGCGGCGCTCCTCGTCGGTGATCTTCAGGCCATGCACGATCTGCATGCGGGCGATCGACATCAGCCAGCCTTCGGGCGACTTGCGCTGATGGCTGATGCGGCTGAAGCCTTCATCAGTTTCGGTGTGACAGGCCTGACATTTTGTGCGTAACACGGCTTCTGCCGACGGGGCGGCGAGCACGCTGTGCCCGGGCAGCAGCACTGCCAGGGCCGCCAGCGCGCCGCGGAATGTTTGGGCGATCAGTTTCTCGTTCAAGGTCGGTACTCCCGTTCTTGGTCATGAGCATCGATTCCAGGCAGGACGATGGCGCCCGTACCCACCACACCGCGACGACGCGATCGAAGCGGCAATGTCGTCAAATGCTAGGCCGGGCAGCAGGGCAGGCGTTATCCGAAACCGGCAAGGCAGGCACCTTCCGCCCGCACGCCCATGCACCATCCCGGGCGCCTGTCCGCCGGCGGCCGGCCCAATCAGTCCTTGACACCGCCTCGATCACGGCATAACCATAAAAGGAGAACGAAAACGACAAAGGCCTTCCTTTCCATCGAGAAGGCAAACAGGAGACAGACAGAAATGAACCGCCCCTGCCCTGCAGCGTGCGCATGTTCGCGCGCGCGCGTCCTGCCCGCGGCACATCCGACATCCCGATTGATCCCCTGTCCGCCGCCGTGCCCGACACGAGGGCGTCGTCGGGCCACCGTGCGCCAGACCGGGGCGCGCCGCCACTTCAGCCGCATCCCGCCGAGCAGCAAGATGCCGTCCATCAAGGGTTTTCGGGCATGGAACGGAGTTGGTGCGGGCCTTGCTTGCACACACCGGTCATCGTCGTTCCGGTGAGGAATCCCCCATGATTGCCCAGGCCCTGGCGCAGGCCAATGCGCCATTCATCAACCACCTGCACGAAACCGGCGACATCGACGAGCATGCCGCCTGTCTGCGGGAGTGGGGACAGCGCTACGACCAGCTGTCGGCAGGCACTTTCGACGGCACCTTCGAGGAATTCTGCTTCGGCAACGTGCAGATCTTCCGCGAACAGGCCAACCAGTCCATCCACGAGAGCGGCATGCCCTGGCAGGGCTCGCTGGTGGTGGGCGTGGCCACCTCGCTCGACAGCAACGGCTGGTTCTGCGGCGAAAACTTCACCCATGATTCGATCATCACGCTGAAAGGCGGCGAGGCACTGGATTTCCGCACACCCAGGCGGCACGAACTGGTGGCCGCCACCATCGACATCAACAAGCTGAACGACTACGCGCTCCAGGTCGAACACCACGATCTCGGCAACGAACTGAAAAACCTCGGCCCGATCGCCAACAGCCCGGAGCATGCGGCGAAGCTGCGCTCGTTTCTCGTCACCGTCCTCGCCAGCCTGCGCGCAACGCCGCAGATGCTGGCGCACGAGCAGATCCGCAAAGCCCTCGAGCAGTCCATCTACGCCACCATCCTCGAATCGATCGGCAGCGCCCCCGAGCCCCGCCAGACGCCGTCCAGCCGGGCGCGCCGGATCATCGTCGAACGGGCGCGCACCCTGATGCACGAGCATATCGACGAACCGATTTCCGTCGCCGACCTCTGTATCCAGCTGCGCGTATCGCGGCGCACGCTGCAATACAGCTTCCAGGACGTGCTGGGCATGAACCCGGTGAAGTTCCTGCGCGCATTACGCCTCAACGGCGTACGGCGCGCGCTCAAGCAGGCGGATCCGCAGCACGACACCGTCGCCGACATCGCCGCGCACTGGGGCTTCTGGCACCTGTCGCATTTCGCTGCCGACTATCGCGAGATGTTCGCCGAGCTGCCGTCCGACACCCTGCGCCGCGCGCGCGATCCGGCCCTCCTCCTGCCGCCGCCGGCGCGCTGAGCGCCCCTGTGCGCCATCATGGTGCACAGCGTCATCCCAAATCGGCAATCCAGCCCTGGCGGCGCATCCATTCGGTGAGCGCAGCGGCACGCTCGATCGGCAGATTCAGCGCCGCTGACAGCGCTTCACCAGCCGGCTGGCCCGGGAGCGCGGCCCGCACGGCCAGCAAGGCGGGTGCCAGCGGCACGCCATCGAGATGCCAGACACCCTGCGGCTGGTCCGGCGTCAGCACCACATCGGCTTCCACGATGCGGTCCCCGTGCAGTACCGGTCGCCGCGCCACGGTGACTTCGGCCGGCATCACCCCGCGATGCAGGGGTTCGGCATCCGGCCAGCCTCGGCGCTGCTGCCAGAACGGCTGGTCCGCCCACGCTGTTTCCTGGGCATAAAAATCACGCCCGATGCGGGCGAAACGGTAGAACAGGTGCTCGATGCGCTGCTGGTGGAAGCGGCGCGCCAGGGCCGCGCGCGCCGGATCGTGGCGCAGCGTCGCCGCCACCGCCGGCGCCTGCAGCGCCGAAGACAGGGCCTGGAAGATGCCGTTGCCCGACAGGGGATCGACCGCCATCGCCGCGTCGCCGACGCGAATCCAGTCGTCGCCGGCCAGCACTTCGTTGAGCACCGGCGTACTGGTGCGCGCATGGGGCTCGCCGACCGGTTCGGCATCGCGCAGGAAAGGCACAGCGGCTTCGATGCCGCGCAGGCGCGCAGCGCAGTAGCCGGCCAGCGCCTTCTTCGGCGGCAATTCGGCACTGCGCACGTCCAGCGTCAGCTGCAGGTAGCGCCGGCCATCGGCTAGCGCCGCCATCCACGCCCAGCCATCCTCGCAGCTCTGCACCGCCGAATGCGCGCTGCCGGGCGGCCCCTGCCAGTACTGCAGCAGCGACACCGTTTCGGCGCCGCGCACGCGCGGCAGCCCGCCGCCCGGCGCCGCGCGGCCGCGGGCCTCGACGATGAAATCCGCCGACAAGGTCTGCATGCCGCCTGGGGTCTCGACCCGGATCTCGTGGCAGCCCGGCGCGGAAGCGACTTCGGCGACGTGGCCGCGCACCACCTTCACGCCCAGGCGCTCCAGATCGTCCAGCACGCCGCGGTCGAAAAGCTGGCGGTCGACGAGGCTCTCATGGTTGGCCTCGGACGGCATGCCGTTCCAGCGCACGCGGCGCGGCGACGGCGGCGCGAACGCGCGCATGGCCTGCTCCAGCCCCAGCCCGCGCAGGGCTCCGAGCACACGCGCCGACACGCCTTCCACCGCGGCGAAACGGCGCGGCTCGCCCACCAGCGTGACCGGCTCGCCCATGCGCGCCAGCCCGATTGCCGCCGCCGCGCCCGCCGGCCCGGCGCCGACCACGACGATTCCGTCAGCGGCCATGTCTCAGCTTCTCCCGTTTCAGGCTCTCCAGGTCTTCCACGCCGTGATGGCGCGCCTGCGCCGCCAGCCAGCCGGGCAGCGAGGCCGCGCTGCCGCCGGCCGCCAGATGGCTTGCGGCCATGCCGCTGAGCCAGGCGCAGGCCATGCTGGCCCCCGCGCCTTCCAGGCTGCCGTCCAGCGGCCGCACATAAGCACCGTAATCGGCATGTCCGGCGCCGAGCGCGGCGATCTCGCCGGGCGCGGCACAACGCGCATCGCCCGTCACCCGCAGCACGCCGGGAAAGCCCGCAGGATAGACCGGCTGGCCGCGCGCCGGCGCCGACGCGCACAGCACCACGCCCGCCGCCAGCGCACGCGCACAGGCGGCCGCCAGCGCCGGGCGTGGCTCGCGCAGGCCCAGGCTCAGGTTGATCAGCCGCGCATCCGCGTCCACCAGCCAGTCGATCGCTGCCGCCACCTGGGCGGCAGACGTCGCCGGGCGGTCGCCGAACACCTGGGCGACCAGCAGCTCGGCCTGCGGCAGGCAATGCAGCAGGGCTTCGGCAACGCGGCTGCCGTGCCCGAGGCGGTCGGCTTCGACAGGCACGCAGCGCAGCTCGCCATCGTCGAGGACGAAGGCGGCGGATGCGGCCACGTGCGGCGCCTGCGCAGCCGCATGTCCGCTATCGACCACACCGATGCGCATCCGCGTGCTCATCTAGACGGCCTCTCCGCTGTCCGCCAGCACACCCAATCGCCCTGCCTGCAAGCACACTCGCAGATCACAGCCGGCCAGCGTCGCCGGGCGATGGCTGATGAGGATGCGGGTACGGCTGGCGAACAGCGCATCCACCTCGGCGATGATGCCGGCCTCGGTCGCCTCATCCACCGCCGACGTGGCTTCGTCGAGCACCAGCACGCAGGGCTGCTGCAGCAGAGCGCGGGCGATCGCGATGCGCTGGCGCTGGCCGCCGGAAAGCTGCTGGCCGCGCTCGCCCAGCGGTGTGTCCAGCCCCTGCGGCAGGCGTTCGACGAGTTCGTCCAGCCGCGCCCGCTGCGCGGCCTCGCGCACCGCCGCATCGTCGGCCCGCGGCGCGGCGTAGCGGATGTTGTCGGCGAGGGTGCCGCGGAACAGCACGATGTCCTGGCTGACCACCGCCACCGCGCGCCGCAATTCGCCGAGCCCGATCCGGCGCAGATCGGTGCCGTCGAGCCGGATCGCGCCTGCGCCCGGATCGTAGTGCCGGTGCAGCAGGTCGATCAGCGTCGATTTGCCGGCGCCCGAGGCGCCGGTCAGCGCCACTTTCGCGCCGGCCGGGATCGACAGGCTGGCGCCGTCCAGCACCGCGTCGGCCCGCTCCGCATGGCGGAACGCCACCTCGTCGAATTCGATCGCGCCGCGCCATGAGCGCGGTGCCGGCTGCACGGCGGGCCGCGGATCGGCGGCGCCTTCACCGCCCCCGTCCACAACGTCGGCCGACGCCTCGCGCAGCTCGCTGACCCGCATCAGGCTCACGCTCATGCGCTGGATGGCGACGTACAGCCCGAGCAGGCTGTTGACCGGGCCGGTCGCCATGCCCAGGTAAGTGGAGAACGCGATCAGCGCGCCGAGCTGCCAGCTGCCCTCGATCACCCACCAGCCACCGATCAGGAAAGCCGCGGCGCGCGTCAGCGAGGTCAGCGTCGATGGCACGGCCTGGGTGAAGAACTCGGTGCGCTGCAGCCGCAGCAGGTCGCCAAGGTAGCGCTCGCCCAGGCGGTCGAGGCGCGCGCGCTCGTCGGCCTCGCGCCGCGAGGCCTGGATGAACTTCATCGCCGGCAGCGTCTCGACCAGGAAGCTCGACACGTCCGCCGCGCGCTCGCGCACCGTGCGCGTGCGCGCTTCCACCTTGCGCCGCATCCAGCGCAGCCAGGCTGCCTCGAGCGGCACCAATACCAGCACCAGCAGCGACAACTGCCAGGACAGGCTCAGCATCAGCACCAGCGCGCCGACCAGGCCGATGACGCTGCTGACCGCGGCGAACAGGCTGTTGACGGCAAAGCGCTGGATCTCCGCCACGTCGCCGTCGAGCCGCGACATCAGGTCGCCCATGCGCTGGCGGCCGTAGAAAGCCGGCGACAGGGTCTGCAGGTGGCGGTAGAGATCGCTGCGCAGCGCGAACAGGATGCGGCCTGACAGGCGCGTGTGCAGCTGCCGGTTGACGCCCGCCAGCACGGTGCCGGCAATGCCGGCCAGGATCATGCCGCTGGCGACCGCCACCAGGGTCGGATAGTCGCGCGCGATCAGGCCGTCGTCGATCAGCATCTTGGTCAGCCACGGCTGCAGCAGCACCAGCAGGGTCGCGCACAAGGACAGCGACAGCAGGCCGGCGATCGCGCGCCGCTGCGGCCGCACGAAGCCGTACAGCCAGCGCAGGCCGCGGCGCAGCTCGTCCGGCCGCTCGCTATGGACCAGGCGGCTCAGCACGGAACGCCCTCCCGCCGCCGCATGGTTCAGCTTGCAACCAGCGCGCCGTGCTCCCGCCGCGCCACGCCAGCCCGCTCCAGCTCCTTGACCAGCCAGGCGGCCAGCGCATCGGGATCGAGGCCGAGGAAGCGCTGGTTGGCCGCGCGGTACAGCGGCGTTTCGTCGAGGTGGCGCGGCAGTTCGTCGAGCGCCATGCTGCGCACGTCGAGCAGCCTGAAGGTGATGCAGGCGCGGATCGCGTTGCGCGCCATGCGCGCGCCGTCCTCCTCGAAGGCGCGCAGGCGGGCGAAAGCGCGCTCGAGCGCATCGTCGAATTCGGCGAAGGGCGCGCCATGGCCGGGAATGACCGCATCCACCGCCAGGCGGCCGATGGCTTCGAGCGTGCGGCGGGCCTCGCCGAGCGCATCGCCGGTGCCGAGCACGTCGCCGAACAGGATGCCGAAGCCGTCGCGCCACAGCGCATCGCCCGACATCAGGATGCGGCGCTCGGCGTTGTAATAGGCCAGCGCGTCCATGTCGTGGCCTGGCGTGGCGATGGCCTGCCATTCCAGCCCGCCGGCGACGAAGCGGTCGCCGGCATCGAGCGTGGCGTCGGCCTTGAAAGGCTCGCCGGCCTGGTCGATGACGCTGAGCAGCAGCGCAGCCTCGTCCCAGCTTTCCACCGCCGGCGCGACACCCTTCGGCACCGTGATGCTGCAGCCGAAAGCACGCTGCACGGCGGCGTTGCCGCCGATGTGGTCGGAGTGGGAATGGGTGTTGATCAGGCTGCAGAGGCGGCGCCCTTCGAGCGCGGCATGCAGCAGCGCCACGGTCTGTTCCGCGTGCGTGACGTAGCCGCTATCGACCAGCGTGGCTTGGTCGCCGTCGAACAGCAGCACGTTGTTGGCCGACAGCCAGCCGCGTTCGATCACGCGCAGCGTATCGGGCAGGCGGGGTAGCGTACTCAAGCCTCGTCCTTCCCTGCTTTCACGGCGTCACCGGGCACGGCAGCACCTTCGCTTGCCGGCGATTCGGCCCCCGCTTCGGTGCCGGGCGTATCCGTCGTGCCGTAGATCTCGTCGGCCGTGCGGCCGCAACCCAGGCAGACGCCCGCATCCCAGTCCATCATGCAGACGCCGACACACAGCGCATCGCCACTCATTCGCGTACCTCCACGGGCAGGCCGGCCTCCTCCAGCCAGGCACGGCGTTCGGCCACGGCAGCAAGGATGGCGCGGCGGACCTCATCCGTCGCGCGGCTCCAGCCCGCGATCTCCTCGATCGTGCGCTGGCAGCCCTCGCACCAGCCCGTTTCCGGGCTCATGCGGCAGACGTTGATACAGGGCGAGGCAGGATTCATGGCAGTTCTCTCGGTGGGGCGCGGACGACGCATGCGTGTGCGCAGTCTCATGATCTCGGCAGGGCAGGATTATGACCGACTCGGCACGGTCCTGGCCGCACGCCCTTCCCAAAGAAGCACTGAACAAGTCCGGCTCGTTCAGTCCCTCCCTAAGCGCAGGCGGCCTTCGCCCGCTTGGCCAGCACCGCCCGCGCCACCCGCGAGGCCGGCTCGCGCTCCAGCTCCGCGCTGATCCAGGCCGCCACGTCCACCAGCGCATCGAGGTCGATGCCGGTGGTGATGCCCAGGCCGTTCAACAGCCAGACCACGTCCTCGGTGGCGACGTTCCCCGATGCGCCCGCCGCATACGGGCAGCCGCCCAGGCCGCCGACCGAGGCATCGAACACCGCCACGCCCATCTGCAGCGAGGCATGGATGTTGGCCACCGCCATGCCGTAGGTGTCGTGGTAGTGGCCGGCCAGGCGCTCGACCGGTACCCGTCGCATCACCGCCTCCAGCATGCGCGAGATGCTGGCCGGGTTGCCGCTGCCGATGGTGTCGCCCAGCGAGATCTCGTAGCAGCCCATCTCCAGCAGCGTCGCCGCCACCTCGGCCACCGCCTGCGGTGCGATCTCGCCTTCGTAGGGGCAGCCGGCCACGCAGGAAACGTAGCCGCGCACCCTGATGCCCGCCGCCCGCGCCGCCTCGGTGACGGGGCGGAAGCGCTCGAGCGATTCGGCGATCGAGCAGTTGATGTTCTTGCGGCTGAAGGACTCGGACGCCGCGCCGAACACCGCGACTTCGGTCGCGCCGGCGGCCAGCGCGGCCTCGAAGCCCTTCAGGTTGGGCGTCAGCACCGGATAGCTGACGCCCGCCACGGCGCCGGCCAGCACGCGGCCCAGCACCTCGGTGTTGTCGCCCATCTGCGGCACCCACTTGGGCGACACGAAGGAGGTCGTCTCGATCGCCTTCAGTCCGACCGCCTCCAGGCGGCGGACGAGTTCGACCTTGGTGTCGGTGGACACCAACCGCTTTTCGTTCTGCAGCCCGTCGCGCGGCCCCATCTCGACGATGCGGACGGCGCTGGGCAGGATCTTGCTGGTCGTCATGGATCGCTTCTCCGCGGTCGTTCAGATGCCTTTCGCGTCCCCGAGCCCGAGGATTTCCTCCATCTTCTGGCGGATCCGGAACTTCTGGATCTTGCCCGAGCCCGTCATCGGGAAGCTGTCCACGAACTGGATGTAGCGCGGGATCTTGTAGTGCGCGATCTGGCCCTGGCAGAAGGCGCGCACGTCGTCCTCGGTGATCGAGCCTTCCTCGCGCGGGATGATCCAGGCGCACAGCTCCTCGCCGTACTTCTTGTCGGGCACGCCGACCACCTGCACGTCGAGGATCTGCGGATGGGCATAGAGGAATTCCTCGATCTCGCGCGGGTAGATGTTCTCGCCGCCGCGGATCACCATGTCCTTGATGCGGCCGACGATCCTGCAGAAGCCCTCGTCGTCGATCACCGCCAGGTCGCCGGTGTGCATCCAGCCGGCGGCATCGATCGCCTCGCGGGTCTTGGCCTCGTCCTCCCAGTAGCCGAGCATCACCGAATAGCCGCGGGTGCACAGCTCGCCGCGTTCGCCGCGCGGCACGATGCGGCCGTCGGTATCGACGATCTTCACTTCCAGGTGCGGCATGATGCGGCCGACGGTGGAGACACGGCGATCGATCGGATCGTCGGTGGCGCTCTGGAAGCTCACCGGCGAGGTCTCGGTCATGCCGTAGGCGATCGTCACCTCGCTCATGTTCATCTTGTCGATCACCCGCTTCATGATCTCGATCGGGCAGGGGCTGCCGGCCATGATGCCGGTGCGCAGGCTGGAAAGGTCGAATTCGGCGAAACGCGGATGGTCGAGCTCGGCGATGAACATCGTCGGCACGCCGTAGAGCGCGGTGCATTTCTCCGCGGCGACGGCCTCCAGCACCGCCAGCGGCTCGAAAGCCTCGGACGGAAACACCATGGTGGCACCGTGGGTCAGGCAGGCGAGATTGCCGATCACCATGCCGAAGCAGTGGAACAGCGGCACCGGAATGCAGACACGGTCGCCCGGCACGAGCCTGATCGCCTCGCCGATGAACAGGCCGTTGTCGAGGATGTTGTGGTGCGACAGCATGGCACCCTTGGGATGGCCCGTGGTACCCGAGGTGAACTGGACGTTGTGGGGATCGTCGAACTGGATCTGCTCGCCCAGCGCTTCCAGTTCGTGCAGTTCCTCATTCGTCGGCGAGGCCATCAAGTCCTCGAAGCCGATCATGCCGGGCGTCTTGTCTGCGCCCATGCGGATCACCATCTCCAGCGCCGGCAGGCGGTGGCTGCGCAGCAGGCCGGGCTCGCAGTGGCCCAGTTCGGGGGCAAGCTCGGCGAGCATCTCCAGGTAGTTGCTGGTCTTGAATGCCGGCGCCATGATCAGCGCGCGGCAACCGACCTTGTTCAGCGCATATTCCAGCTCGGCGAGTCGATAGGCCGGGTTGATGTTGACCAGGATCAGGCCGGCTTTGGCGGTGGCGAACTGGGTCAGCACCCATTCGACGTTGTTCTGCGACCAGATGGCGATGCGATCGCCCGGCGCGAGGCCCAGACGGCGCAGGCCGCAGGCCAGCGCATCGACGCGGCTGCGCAGTTGCGCATAGCTGAGGCGCACGTTCTGGTGGCGCACCACCACGGCGTCATGCTCGGCGTGGCGCGCGCAGGCCTCGTCGAAATAGCGGCCGATCGGCAGGCCGATCAGTTCCTTGCCGGTCGAACCGTGCACGTAACTCGGGATATTGCTCGACATCTTCGTCTCCTTGCGTCCTCATTGCCGCACCAGCTCTTGAACGGCCGGCTGACAGCGTTTGAAATTGCCCCGGTTCAGACTCTCAGCCCACCGCAGCCTCGAAGTCGACCAGCTCGGCACCATCGCCCACCTGATCGCCGACCGCGAAGCGGAAGGCCTTGACGGTGCCGGCCGCAGGCGCGGTGATGGTGTGCTCCATCTTCATCGCCTCCAGGATCAGCAGCGGCGCGCCCTTCTCCACTTTCGCGCCTTCGCTCGCGACCAGCGCGATGACCTTGCCCGGCATCGGCGCCAGCAGTCCGCCTTCGGCACCGCCGCCTTCGCCGCCGTGGTGCAGCGGATCGATCGCGGCGAGCTGCCAGGCGCGGCCGCGGGCAAAGACGTGGCGGCGGCCGGCGGCGGCGATCACGGTGGCATCCATGCGGGTGCCGTCCAGTTCGACGCGCAGCAGGCCGCGCGGATTCAGCTCGCCGCGCGCCTCGACGCTGCGGCCTTCGACGGTGAGCCGCCAGGCGCCCGGCAGGTAGGCGACCTCGACCGCATGGTCGGTCTCGCCGTGGCGGAACATCAGCGTGCGGCGCGCGGTGGCGTTCACGCGCCAGCCGTCACGCGCGTGCCAGGGCGAATGCAGGTCGGCGCTGCGCTGCGCACGCTTGCCGGCCAGCGCCGCCTCGCGCAGCAGCTCGGCCAGCGCGGCGATCTGCAGCACTTCGTCGGGCAGCCCGGCATCCGCGGGGAACAGGTAGTCCTTTTCACGCTCGATCAGCCCGGTGTCGAGGTCGGCGCCGGCAAACGCCGGGCAGGCCGCCAGCCGCGACAGGAACTCGATGTTGTTGGCCACACCCACCACGCGGTAGTCGGCCAGCGCCTGCAGCAGGCGGGCCAGCGCGCGGTCGCGGTTGATGTCCCAGACGATCAGCTTGGCGATCATCGGGTCGTAGTGCGGGCTGATCTCGTCGCCCTCTTCGACGCCGGTATCGACGCGCACGTGCAGGCCCTCGGCCGGCGGCGCCAGATGCACCAGCCTGCCGGTGGAAGGCAGGAAGCCCTTGGCCGGGTCTTCGGCGTAGATCCGCGCTTCCAGCGCATGGCCGCGGATCTGCAGCTGCTCCTGGGCCAGCGGCAGCGGCTCGCCGGAGGCGACGCGCAACTGCCATTCGACCAGGTCCAGGCCGGTGATCATCTCGGTGACCGGGTGCTCGACCTGCAGGCGGGTGTTCATCTCCATGAAGTAGAAGGAGCCGTCCTGGTTGGCGATGAACTCCACCGTGCCGGCGCCGACGTAGCCCACCGCCTTGGCCGCGTTGACCGCCGCCTTGCCCATCGCCGCGCGGCGCTCGAGCGTCATGCCGGGCGCCGGCGCTTCTTCCAGCACTTTCTGGTGCCGGCGCTGCACCGAGCAGTCGCGCTCGAACAGGTAAACCACGTTGCCGTGGGTGTCGCCGAACACCTGGATCTCGATGTGGCGCGGCTTGGTGATGTACTTCTCCACCAGCACGTGGTCGTCGCCGAAGCTGGAGATTGCCTCGCGCTTGCAGGACGCCAGCAGGTCGAGGAAATCTTCCGACCTCTCGACCAGGCGCATGCCCTTGCCGCCACCGCCGGCCGCCGCCTTGATCAGCACCGGGTAGCCGATGGCCTCGGCCTGCCGGTGGAGCAGCTCGGGCGTCTGGTCGTCGCCGTGGTAGCCGGGCGTCAGCGGCACGCCGGCCGCTTCCATCAGCTTCTTGGCTTCGGACTTGGAGCCCATCGCGCGGATTGCCGACACCGGCGGGCCGATGAAGACGATGCCTTCGCGCTCGCAGGCCTCACAGAAATCCTCGTTCTCGGACAGGAAGCCGTAGCCCGGATGGATCGCCTGGGCGCCGGTCTGCTTGGCCGCGGCGATGATGCGGTCGATCACGAGATAACTCTCGCGCACTGCCGCCGGGCCGATCAGCACTGCTTCGTCGGCCAGGCGCACGTGGCGGGCATTGGCATCGGCCTCGGAATAGACCGCGACGGTCTTGATGCCCATGCGGCGGGCGGTCTTGATCACCCTGCAGGCGATCTCCCCTCTATTTGCGATCAGAATCTTGTCGAACATCTTGTCTCCCCCAGGTTTGGGTCAATCTTGTCGCGTTTGGTCACACTGCGGTCGGCCGGGGACGCGGCCGGAAAATACGTTTGAGGAAACGCCACAGCAGCACGATGAGCACGATGGCGCACAGCACGAACACCACCAGGCCGAAGGCGAACCACAGCGGATGGTTGAACATCAGCCACAGGCCGCCGATGAAAATCCCGTCCTCGCCGAAGGACGCCAGCAGGTTGCTCACCGGCTCCGGCGAGGTATTGAGCGCCGCCCGCGCACCTGCCTTGGCGAAGTGGGTGCTGGCCGCCAGCGAACCGCCCAGCAAGGCGCCGGCAAGCTGCAGCCCCGCGCCCTGGTCGCCCATCACGCCGGCCGCCAGCGCCGCGCCGGCCGGAATGCGGATGAAGGTGTGCAGCGAATCCCACAGCGAATCCAGCCAGGGCAGCTTGTCGGCGAAGAACTCGGTGAACAGCATCAGTCCGGACAGGCCGAGCACCCAGGGGTTGGTCAGCGCTTCCAGCCCACCCGGCAGATGCACGCCGCCCCAGCGGCCCAGCGCCCCCAGCACGAACACCAGCGCATAGAGCCGCAGGCCGCTCGCCCAGCCCACACCGGCCGCCAGCACCGCCAGCGAGGCGAGGTCCAGCGGCAGTCCGCTCCAGTCCAGCAGCGGCGTCAGGCTGCCCAGCCCGGCGAACCATTCGGCCAGGGTATCCATATTCATCGCCCCCAGGCGCGGCTCAGGCCTGCGCTGGTGGCACCCAGGCCGCCGGCCGCTTGGACAGGAAGGCGTCCAGGCCCTCGCGGGCTTCCGGCGTCACGCGCAGGCTGGCGATGCGGCGGGCGGTGTCCTGCACCACCGCATCATCCACCGGCTTGTTCGCCACCGCGCGGATCAGGTCCTTGCCCGCGGCCTGCGATTTCGGCCCGCCCTGCAGCAGCGCGGCGACGATGGCCTGCACTTTCGCATCCAGTTCATCCGTCGCCACCGCCTCGTGCGCCAGCCCCAGTTCGGCCGCGCGCCGGGCGTCGATGCGCTCGGCGGTCTGGAAGTAGCGATAGGCCTGGCGCTCGCCGATGGCGCGGATCACGTAGGGGCTGATCGCCGACGGGATGATGCCGAAGCGGACTTCGGAAGTGGCGAACGCCGCCTTGTCGCCGGCGATGCAGATGTCGCAGGCGCTCGCCAGCCCCATGCCGCCGCCCAGCGCCGCGCCATGCACGCGGGCGATGGTCGGCTTGGCCATGCCGGCCAGCGTGCGCAGCATGCCGGCCAGCTTCATCGCGTCGGCGAAGTTGTCCGCTTCGCTGGCCTCGCCGGCGGCCTTCATCCAGTTGAGGTCGGCGCCGGCGGAAAAGCTCTTGCCGCGTCCGGCCAGCACCACCACACGCACCGCCTCGTCTGCATCCAGCGCCCGGCAGGCCGCGGTGAGGTCGGCGATCAACTGGGCGTTGAAGGCGTTATGCACGTCCGGACGGTTCATCCAGATCGTCGCCACGCCGCCGTCGCGCTGGATTTCCAGGGTTTCGTAGTCCATCTTTCCGTCCCCGTTGCTTACATGCGGAACACGCCGAAGCGCGTCTGCTGGATGGGTGCATTGAGCGCCGCCGACAGCGACAGGCCGAGCACGCGGCGGGTCTGGGCCGGGTCGACCACGCCGTCATCCCACATGCGGGCGGTGGCGTAGTAGGGGTGGCCCTGGAACTCGTACTGCTCGCGGATCGGCGCCTTGAAGGCTTCCTCTTCCTCGGCGCTCCAGCTGCCGCCCTTGGCCTCGATGCCGTCGCGGCGCACGGTGGACAGCACGCTCGCGGCCTGCTCGCCGCCCATCACGCTGATGCGCGCGTTGGGCCACATCCACAGGAAGCGGGGGCTGTAGGCGCGGCCGCACATGCCGTAGTTGCCGGCGCCGAAGCTGCCGCCGATCAGCGCGGTGATCTTGGGCACCTGCACGGTGGCGACCGCGGTGACCATCTTGGCGCCGTCCTTGGCGATGCCGCCGTTCTCGTACTTGCGGCCGACCATGAAGCCGGTGATGTTCTGCAGGAACAGCAGCGGAATGCCGCGCTGGCCGCACAGCTCGATGAAGTGCGCGCCCTTCTGCGCCGACTCGCCGAACAGGATGCCGTTGTTGGCGACGATGCCGACCGGATAGCCGTGGAGCTGGGCGAAGCCGCACACCAGCGTGCTGCCGTAGCGGGCCTTGAATTCGTCGAAGCGCGAACCGTCGACCACGCGGGCGATGATCTCGCGCACGTCGAAAGGCTTGCGGGTGTCGGTGGGGATGATGCCGTAGATTTCTTCCGGGTCGTAGGCGGGCTCTTCGCCCTGGCCCAGCGCCACGCCCAGCGGCTTGGTCCGGTTCAGGTTGGAGACGATGCGGCGCGCCAGGTAGAGCGCGTGGGAGTCGTTCTCGGCCAGATGGTCGGCGACGCCGGACAGCCGGGTGTGCACATCGCCGCCGCCGAGGTCTTCGGCGCTGACGACCTCACCGGTGGCCGCCTTCACCAGCGGCGGGCCGCCGAGGAAGATCGTGCCCTGGTTCTTGACGATGACGGTCTCGTCGCTCATCGCCGGCACGTAGGCGCCGCCGGCGGTACACGAACCCATCACCACCGCGATCTGCGGGATGCCCTTGGCCGACATGTTGGCCTGGTTGTAGAAGATGCGGCCGAAGTGATCGCGATCGGGGAAGACTTCATCCTGGCGGGGCAGGAAGGCGCCGCCCGAGTCGACCAGGTAGATGCACGGCAGGTTGTTCTGCTCGGCGATCTCCTGCGCGCGCAGGTGCTTCTTGACCGTCATCGGGTAGTAGGTGCCGCCCTTCACCGTGGCGTCGTTGGCCACGATCATGCACTCGACGCCCTGCACGCTGCCGATGCCGGTGATGACGCCCGCGCTCGGTGCCTCATCGCCGTACATTCCCCAGGCGGCCATCTGGCCGACTTCGAGGAAGGGCGTGCCGGGGTCGAGCAGGTGGCCGACGCGGTCGCGCGGCAGCAGCTTGCCGCGCGCGGTGTGCTTGGCGCGTGCGGCCTCGCCGCCGCCGAGGCTGACCTGCGCCGCCTTGGCACGCAGGTCGTCGACCAGGCCACGCATGGCCTTGGCATTGGACTGGAAATCCTCGCTGCGCGTATTGATGCTGGATTTGATCGTACTCATGTCACCTCGTCCTCATGTTCTTTTGTACGGAGGCTCGTTCAGAACCCGCCCGTTGCCAACCAGCATTCGATCTGCGGCACGCGATCCACACCCCAGAAGGGCTCACCGTCGATGATGACGAAAGGCGAGCCGAATACGCCACGGCTGATGGCCTGCGCGCATTCGTCCTTCAAGCGGTTGCGGATCTCATCACCGGCGAGCCCCTCGACCAGCGCCGCACGGTCAGCGCCGTGGGCGGCAGCGATGTCCAGCACCGCATCCTGCTGCGAGATGTCGCGCCCATCTACAAAGTAGGCGCGCAGGGCCGCGAGCGCGAAGCGGCGCGCCGCTGCGGCATCACGGTCTTCCAGCCAGTAGAAGGCACGCGCGGCAATCTGGGTGCCGATCGGAAAGGCTTCTGGAATGCGGCAGGACAGACCGAGGAAGCGGGCCGAGCGTTCGAAGTCGTGCTTCGTGTAAGCACCCTTGAGCGGCTTCGACGGCAGGGGCGTGTCGCCCGTGACCTTGTACACCGCTCCCAGCAGGAAAGGCCGCCAGCGCACGCCGCGGCCGTGGGCAGCCGCCAGCGCATCGATCTGCTCGGCCATGAAGTAGCCGTAGGGGGAAGAGAAGTCGAAGTAGAAATCGATCGGCTCAGCCATGTTCCGACCCTCCCTGTCAGCGCGTTTCGCTGAACAGTTCGCGGCCGATCAGCATGCGGCGGATTTCGCTGGTGCCGGCGCCGATCTCGTACAGCTTGGCGTCGCGCCACAGGCGGCCGACGGCGTATTCGTTGGTGTAGCCGACGCCGCCCAGCGCCTGGATCGCCTCGCCCGCCATCCAGGTGGCTTTCTCGGCGGTGTAGAGGATCACGCCGGCCGCGTCCTTGCGCAGCGTGCGGGCGTGGTCGGCGCGGTCGCAGGCCTGGCCGACGGCATAGGCGTAGGCGCGGCAGGCGGACCAGGTGGAGTACATGTCGGCGATCTTGCCCTGCATCAGCTGGAACTCGCCGATCGGCGTGTCGAACTGCTTGCGCTCGTGCATGTAGGGCACGACCTCGTCCATGCACGCCGCCATGATGCCGAGCGGGCCGCCCGACAGCACCGCGCGCTCGTAGTCGAGGCCGGACATCAGCACCTGCACGCCGCGGCCGATGTTGGCCTCGCCGCCGAGCACGTTTTCGAGCGGCACCTCGACGTCGTCGAAGAACAGCGGGAAGGTGTTGGAGCCGCGCATGCCGAGCTTGTCGAGGTGGGTGCCGCACGAGAAGCCCTTCATGTCCTTCTCGACGATGAAGGCGGTGATGCCCTTCGGGCCGGCATTGACGTCGGTCTTGGCATAGACCACCAGGGTGTCGGCATCGCCGCCGTTGGTGATCCACATCTTGCTGCCGTTGAGGATGAAGCGGTCGCCCTTGCGCTCGGCGCGCAGCTTCATCGACACCACGTCGGAACCGGCATTGGGCTCGGACATCGCCAGCGCACCGACGTGTTCGCCGGAAATCAGCCTGGGCAGGTACTTGTGCTTCTGCTCCTCGGTGCCGTTGCGGCGGATCTGGTTGATGCAGAGGTTGGAATGCGCGCCGTAGGACAGGCCCACCGAAGCCGAGGCACGCGAGATTTCTTCCATCGCCACGATGTGGGCGAGATAGCCCATGTCGGTGCCGCCGTACTCCTCGCCGACCGTCATGCCATGCACGCCCAGGTCGCCGAGCTTCTTCCACAGGTCGGCGGGGAACTCATTGACGCGGTCGATCTCGGCCGCGCGCGGGGCGATCTCGGCCGCACAGAAAGCCTGCAGCGTGTCGCGCAGCGCATCGATGGTTTCGCCGAGGTTGAAGTTCAGGCTGGGCACGTTCATGAGTTGTCTCCTTCTCGATTTGTCCTGGAGCTTGGGCAGTCCGCTCTGTCCAATGATGGACGACAGACGCTTGAAGATGAAGCGAGATTAGCCCCATGCAACGCCCGACAACTGCCATCAGGGTTGCAGATCCTGCCACATTGTCCAAGAATTCCGGCCATGAAGATCATCACCCCCTCGCCCGCCGAACTCACGCTGGGCCGCGCGGCCACACCGACCGCGTTCATCCGCGCGATCGTCACCGCGTACCGTCAACGGGGGATGGATCCGGCCAGTGCGCTGCGCCAGGCGCAGATTCCCGCCAGCCTGCTCGACGACCCCGACGCGCACGTCACCGCCGCGCAGATGGAAACCATCTCGGGCATCGCCATGCAGGCGCTCGACGACGAGGCGCTGGGCTGGTTCTCGCGCCGCCTGCCCTGGGGCAGCTACGGCATGCTGTGCCGCGCCTCGCTGAGCTCGCCCACGCTGGAAGTGGCGCTCAAGCGCTGGTGCCGCCACCACCGCCTGCTGACCGAGGACATCGTGTTCGAGTTCGGCCAGACGGGCAGCCAGCAGCGCGGCACGGCGGCGGTCCGCGTCGTCGAGAACGTGGAACTCGGCGAACTGCGTGAATTCTGCCTGCTCACCACGCTGCGCTACCTGCTGGGCTACGCGAGCTGGCTGATCGACTCGCGCATCGCGCTGACGGAAACCCGCTTCCCCTTCCCCGCGCCGCGCCATGCCGACGCCTATTCCCACCTATTCCCCTGCCCACTGCACTTCGACGCCGACACCGCCGGCTTCAGCTTCGACGCCCGCTACCTGTCGCTGCCGGTGCGCCGCGACGAGCGTGCCTTGCAGACGATGCTGCAGCGCGCGCTGCCGCTCACCGTGCTGCAATACCGCCGCGACCGCCTGCTGGTGCACAGCGTCGCGCAGATCCTGAACGCCGCGCCCGGCGGCGCCCACACCGCCGAGGACGTCGCCGCCCGGCTCAACCTGTCGGTACGCACCCTGCACCGCCAACTGAAGGACGAAGGCGTGTCGCTGCAGCGGCTGAAGAACGAAGCTCGCCGCGAACACGCCGTCCGCCTGCTGCTGCAGACGAAGAAGCCGATCAAGCAGATCGCCGCCGCGGTCGGCTTCGACAGCGAAAAGAGCTTTGCGCGGGCGTTCCGGAGCTGGACGGGGGCGGCGCCGAGCGCGTTCAGATCGGAGGCACTGGACGGACTGTCATGAAGTCCGCGCGATAACCAGCGACATATTGCACGCCGCCCATCAAGTTTTCCGCGTTGCGGCCGTTAACCCCCGCATCCGACGACGGCCGGAATCACGCCGCGAGCAGCGCTCCAAGGAGAACACCATGGCAATGACAGGCAACGGCATCAACCAGGCGGCAGCGGGCGGCGCGACGCAAGCCGCGCAGGCACAACAAGCAACCAAGAACGCCCAGCGCAGCGAAGCCGGCAGCCTCATGTCAACCGCCGAGACGGTTCGCCACGAGCAGAACGCCGCGATCATCACTGCATCGCTGCAGGTTTCGATCAAGGCCGGCAACGATTCGCTCACCCTGCTCTACCGCTCGGCCATCGGCAGCCTGAACGAGATGTTCGCCTCCTCCGGCCGGAACGTCAACACCATCGGCGAAGCCGCCGGGCAGGACAACTCGCCCGAAGCCACCGCCGAACGCATCCTTGGCTTCGCCACCGGCTTCTTCGACGCCTACGCGGCCCAGCACCCCGGCAAGGATCCGGAAGAGCTGGCCCGCAACTTCACCGACATGGTGCGCGGCGGCTTCGAGAAAGGCTTCAAGGAGGCACGCGACATCCTCGACGGACTGGGCGTGCTGGGCGGCAGCGACATCGAGAACGGCATCATGAAGACCTACGAACTGGTCTCGAAAGGCTTCGACGACTTCCTCGCCGCCAAACTGAAGCCGGCAGACGGAGCCGAAGCTCAGCCCAAGACCGAAACCCAGCCGAAGACCGAAAGACCGCTCTGACCGGGAAACCGGCCGCCCCTCATGACGCGTGCGGCTTCGCCGCCGCGTCATCTCCACCCAGCCACAACCACAGCGCGGTGCCCGCCAGCAGCACGGTCGCTGCCGCGCTGGCCCAGTCGAGGGCGCCCCAGCCGGCGATCCGCGAGTCGCCGATCAGCCGCACCAGCAGCGGACCGGCGATCTGGCCGGCGGCGAAACCGGCGGTCATGCGCGCCAGCAGCGGCGTCGGATTCTCGGGCATGCGTTCGCGCGCCAGTTGAAGGCCGCCCATGGTGGTGACCATGAAGGTGCCACCGACCAGCACCGCCGACACTGCCAGCACCCACAGCGACTGCTGCAGCAAGGGCAGGACGGTGCCCACCGCCATCACGCCCTGGGCGAAGCCCCAGACATTGCGGCGCGGCCAGCCGTGCATCCAGCGCGAGGCGATGGCGATCGACAGCGCCGCCGCGGTACCGAAGATCGGCCAGGTCAGGCCGAAGACGAGCGGGTCGGACACCAGTTGCCGCGCCATCGTCGGCAGGAAGGTCGCCGGAATGATGTAGCCGAAGCCGAACGCGCTGTAGCAGAACACCACGCCCAGGTTGCCGCGCCCGCCTTTCGTCGGCGCCGGCTTCGGCGCCGCACCGATGCCGGCGGGTGCCGCAGCCGCAGCGGGCGAGCCCGGCAACTGCCACAGGACGTAGGCTGCGCCGACGATCGCAAGCAGGCCCAGCTCCAGCCACAGCAGCATGGCGCGCTGGCCGCCGCCCAGCCAGGTCAGCACCCCGGTCGTAGCGATGCCCAGGCCCACGCCGATGTAGATCCATCCGCCGAGCGCGGTCGCGTTCCGCCGCGTCAGTTCGGGCAGGCACCAGCCGCTGGCGCAGACCAGCACCCAGGCACTGAAAACACCCGCGCTGAAGCGCAGCACCAAACCCAGCCACGGCAGTTCGGCGTCGCCCCAGGCCATCCCGAGCGTGGTCGCGGCGACACCGATCAGGCCGACCTGCAGCCCTCGCCGCGGGCTGCGCGCGAACCACGACGCGCTCAGCGCACCCAGCAGATAGCCGAAGTAATTGGCCGTGGCCCATTCGGTGCCCGTCACCGCATCGAGGCTGCCGTCGCGCAGCATCAGCGGCATCATCGGCGTGAATGCGAAACGGCCGACACCCATCGCGATCGCCAGCGCGACCAAGCCGATGAAGACGATCACATGCGGCGGCGGCGCCGAGGCGAAACGCCCTTCCTGCGAGGACAGGAGCTTCATTCCTTGAACCTGATCGCCAGCATTTCAGCGCTTGCGCACACCTGGCCAGCAGCCGTCAGCGATAGTTCCACCCACACCTTGCGGCCTTCGATGCTGCGCAGCCGGCCCTTGATGACAAGCTCGGTACCCATTGGTGTCGGCTTATGGAAGTCGACCTTCAGGGAGGCCGTCACATAGCGGATGGGCTCGCCTGCCGAACCCATCTCGCGCCCTTCGGCCCGATAGCTGAATGCGGCCGCCGAGGCCGCGCCATGGCAATCGAACAGGGAGGCAATCAGGCCGCCATAGACGTGATCCGGCACGCCGCCGCTGTACTTCGCGTCCGGCAGAACCCTGGCCACCGTGTCGTCGCCGTCCCAATGACTCTTCAGGTGATGTCCTGCCGGATTGTTCCTGCCACAGCCGTAGCAGTGGCTGAATTTCTCGGCATAGACGTCCTGGAATGCAATGCTCATTTCGTTTTCTCTGGGATGAAACCCGTCAAGGCGCATGGATTTGCGCAAGCGCCGCCATCACCAGCAGCAGGGTGACGGCGGACAGCAAGGTCTGGAACGTGATGAGGCCGGCCATCAGGTGGCTGTCGCCGCCGAGCTGGCGCGTGAGCACGTAGGCCGACGGCGCGGTGGGCAGGGCGAAGAACACCACCACGACAACCGTTTCGATTTCGGGCAGCCCCAGCAGCCAGGCGCTCAGGAAGGCGACCGCCGGCACCGCGAGCAGGCGGACCAGGCTGTTGCCGAGCAACGCGGCGCCCTGCCCGCGCAGTTCCTCGAGCTTCAGCGCCGCCCCCACGCACAGCAAGCCGAGCGGCAGGCTGGTATTCGCCAGCAGGGTCAGCAGCCTGTCGGTGCCCCATTTCAGCTCCAGCCCGGAAAGATTGAACAGCGCCCCGGCCAGGCAGGCCAGGATCAGCGGATTCTTGATCACCGGCACCAGCAGCGACCTCACGCTCCGGCTCCTGTCGGCCGACAGCGCCAGCACCGACAGCACATTCACCGCCGGCACCAGCACCGCCAGGATCACCGCGGCGAACACCATGCCTTCCTTGCCATACAGCCCGCTGACGGCGGCGATGCCCAGATAGGTGTTGAAACGCAGCAGGCCCTGGAGCTGGACGCCGAAGCGCGCCGCCGGCCACTGCCTGATCCGGCGGGCGGCGAGCAGGCCGGCGGTGACCACGCCCAGCACGACCACCAGCACGACGAGCAGGCGCGGCAGCGCCGGATTGTTCAGCGGCGCGCCGCTGAGGCTGCTGAACAGCAGCGCCGGAAACAGCACGAAGTAGTTGAAGCGCTCCGCCCCCGGCCAGAACCCGGCTCCCGGAAACCCGGAGCGCTGCATGATGTGGCCGACCACGATCAGGACGAAGAGCGGCCAGAGTGAAAACAGGATGTCGCTCATCAGGCGTAGCTTGCCCCCATGCCTGCACGCACGTCCTGCTGAATCCCGTACTGCGGGAACGGGTAGCGGAAGCCGTTGCGCGCGAGCGCCTTCATGCCTTCGATGGCCTTGTCCAGATGATCCGGCGGCAGCGCCATCAGCATCTCGTCGTCCAGCACGCCGCCGTAGCGGCGTTCGGCGAAACAGGGGATCGACAGGCTGGGTTCGCGGGTCTTCAGCGCGCGGCCCCAGGAATCCGCACAGGCGGATTCACCGACCACCGACCAGTCGAACTTCCGGTAGCCGCTCCACTGCAGGCCATTGATGAAGTACATCATCGCCCCCGGCGTGGCGTAGAACAGCACGATGTCGGGCGGATCGAGCCGGCCGCTGGCGAGCGGCGAAATCGCCAGCGCCTCGTACCTGCCATCCTCGACGCAGTGCATCGCCGCCTGGTGCGCGGCCGCATCGCCGGCGGTCTTGAACCAGTGGCCGACCATGAACTCGCCGCTGCGCCATTCGGCATCCTTGGCATTGCCCAGGCCGACGACCGAACGGCACTGCGGGCCGTAAAGGTTTTCCGCGGTGACGCCGACCGTCCAGCCCAGCCTGGCGGCCTGCGCGACGAGCTGGTCGAGGTTGTACACCGACGCGGGACGCCGGATCTTGGGGATGGCCTCCATGTCGGACCTGCTCTCGTACAGTTTCATGCCGAAGACGAAGCTGCGGAGCTTGAGCAACTGCTCCAGTTCCTGCGACCTGCTTTTCCAATCGACGCTCATCCTGCCTCTCCAAAGCGATGGCCGGCGCAGAACGCGCCGGCTCCGGAGTTTAGCGCCCCATCGAGTAGAACTCGGCGTTCGGCCGCATGCTGGTGACGTTGGCGATGCGGTTGGACATGCCGAAGAAAGCCGCGATACCCGCGATGTCCCAGATGTCGTCGTCGGTGAAACCGTGCGCCTTCAGCACCTCGAAGTCGGCATCGCCGACCAGCTGGGCCGCCTGCGACACCTTCATGCCGAAATCGAGCATCGCCTTCTGGCGCTCGCTGATGTCGGCCTTGCGGTAGTTGGTCGCAACCTGGTCGGCGATCAGCGGGTTCTTGGCGCGGACGCGCAGGATGGCGCCGTGCGCGATCACGCAGTACTGGCACTGGTTCACCGCGCTGGTCGCCACCACGATCATCTCCCGCTCGGCCTTGCTCAGGTTGCCCGGCTTTTCCATCAGGGCATCGTGGTAGGCGAAGAAAGCGCGGAATTCATCCGGGCGATGTGCCAGGGTCAGGAACACGTTGGGAACGAAGCCGGCTTTTTCCTGGACGGCGACGATCCGCTCGCGGATGTCCTCGGGCATCTCCTCGAGTGCGGGAACCGGGAAACGGCTCACGGCGGCCTGTTGTGCTTGAGTCATGTACTTCTCCTTCGAGTGATGAGGCAGGTTTCGGGATCTGCCAGGTTTTTATCGATTGACGTCCACGACCACGCGGCCGCGCACTTCGCCCTTCAGGATGCTCGTGGCCAGCGGGATCGCTTCGGCAAGGCCGACTTCACGGCTGATCTGGCCGAGTTTGATCACGTCCAGGTCGCTGCCCAGCCGCTGCCACGCCACCAGGCGGTCGGCACGCGGGCACATCACGCTGTCGACGCCCGCCAGGGTCACGCCGCGCAGGATGAAAGGCGCGACGCTCGCCGGCAGGTCCATGCCCGCCGCCAGGCCGCAGGCCGTCACCACGCCGCGGTACTTCGTCGTCGCGCAGACGTTGGCCAGCACATGGCTGCCGGCGACATCGACCGCACCGGCCCAGCGCTCCCGGCCCAGCGGCTTGCCGGGCGTGGCATAGTCGGCGCGATCCACCACCTCGGCAGCGCCGAGCGCCTTCAGGTAGTCGGCATCGTTCGTCCGGCCGGTCATCGCCACCACCGTGTAGCCCAGCTTCGCCAGCACCGCGACGGCCACGCTGCCCACGCCGCCCGCCGCGCCGGTGACGAGGATCTCGCCATCCGCCGGCTTCACGCCATGCCGCTCCAGCGCCAGCACGCACAGCATCGCGGTATAGCCTGCGGTGCCGATCGCCATCGCCTGCTGCGGCGTGAAGGCCGCGGGCAGCGGCACCAGCCAGTCGCCGTTCAGCCGCGCCTTCTGCGCCAGCCCGCCCCAGTGCGTTTCACCGACGCCCCAGCCGTTCAGCACCACCGCGTCGCCGGCTTTGTATTCGGGGTGGCTGCTGTCCTCGACCACACCCGCCAAGTCGATGCCCGGCACCATCGGGAACTTGCGCACCACCGGCCCCTTGCCGGTGATCGCCAGGCCGTCCTTGTAGTTGATCGTCGAATGGCTGACCCGCAGCGTGACGTTGCCTTCGGGCAGTTGCGCCTCGTCGATGTCCTTCACGCCGGCGCGATAACCGGCTTCGTCCCTCTCGATCAGAATGCCCTTGAACATCTCACCCTCCTTTATTTAGACCGATCGTCTATTTCCGGTCAAAAAAATCAGCCTGCTGCCAGGCTGGCAAAGAAAAACCCTGCAAACACCTCGAGCGGCCTCGCGCTGCGCTCGAGCTTGGCGCGCAATACCGCGCCCTCCCAGCCGATCCAGAACACCGCCGCAAGCTGCGCGACGTCGGCATCCGCGGAAACCTCCCCAGCCTTCTGCGCTTCGCTCAGGCACACCGCCAGACGAGCCTGCCAATCCTCGAAGGTCTCCTTGAGCCGGTCGCGGAAACTTTCCGGCAGCGCCCCCATCTCCTGCCCCAGATTGCCGATCAGGCAGCCTCGGCGGAATTCATAGCGGGCCATGCCGTCCGTGGCGTCGGCCACGAAAGAGCGCAGGCGCTCCAGCGGAGACAGCGAGGGATTGGCAAGATGCCGATCCAGCTTGCGGGCAAAGAACACCCCATAGCGCTCGATCAGGTCGAGGCCAAACACCTCCTTGCTGCCGAAGTAGTGATAGAAGGAGCCCTTCGGCACGCCGACTCGGCCGAGGATTTCCTCGATGCCTGTGGCGGAAAAGCCCTTCTCGGTGAGCACCTCCAGACCCGCGCGCAGCAACAGCTCGCGGGTTTCGATCAGGTTCTCACGCTGCCTGGGCGGCCTGCCGCGGCGGCGAGGAGCTTGTTGTTCGACATCCATGCGGCGACATTAAACTGATCGTCTCTTAAAATCAAGCGGAAAGATCGTCAAACTGCACGCGACCTGCCACACCACAAGACGAGGAGCCAGCCGAGCATGCTGCCGGCAAGGCACCCCATCGACCCGATACCAATGCTGGCGGTCAGAGGATGGCCGAGATGAAAATAGGCAAGCGCATTGCCAATGCCAAAGCCGGCAACGGCAAACCGGCTGACTTGGCGCCGTCGTGCCTCGATGGCCTCCTGCTCGCAGCGTTTGCAGCGGGCTTCTTCCTGAGCACGGATGCCCGGTTCAAGTATTGCGCGGGCTACGGCGTCTGCTTGGTTCTTGTTCATGAAATTGCCAAGGCCGGGTCGGGACTCGATAGGGAACGAATGAAGTCTAGCACCGCCCAAACCGCATTCGATCATGCAAGAAGCATCAACAAGTCCGATGCAATAGCTGACGATAGCCACAGGAAGCCTCAAATGGGACCAGTCCCAAGTGGATAAAGCCCACGACGTACCTCACAAAAAAGAACAGCCGGTGCGCCCGACATGAGCAGCACCGGCCATTCGCCGAAATCTCGAATCCGCGCCGAACCGGCGCAGCTTTCAGCCTCCCTGCACCAGCAGATCCCCGGTGATTTCGGAAACGCTCTTCACGCTGGTCAGCGTCATCGCCACCCGCATTTCCTTTTCCAGCAGGTCGAGCAGATTGCTCACGCCCGTCTGCCCCTGAGCGGCCAGCGCGTAGATGAAGGCGCGGCCGATCATGGTGCAGTCGGCCCCGAGGGCAAGCATGCGCACCACGTCCAGGCCGTTGCGGATGCCGGAGTCGACCAGGATCTTGATCTGGCCCTTCACCGCGTCGGCGATGGCCGGCATCGCGCGGGCCGAGGACAGCACGCCGTCGAGCTGGCGGCCGCCGTGGTTGGAAACGATGATGCCGTCGGCGCCGAAGCGCACGGCGTCCTTGGCGTCTTCGGGGTCGAGGATGCCCTTGATGACCATCGGGCCTTTCCAGAAGTCACGGATCCATTCCAGATCCTTCCACGAGATCGAGGGGTCGAAGTTGGCCCCCAGATAGCCCATGTAGTCTTCCAGGTTGATGTCCTTGCCCTTGTAGGTGGAGATGTTGCCCAGGGTGTGCGGCTTGCCGTTGAGACCGACGTCGATGGCCCAGTGCGGGTGCAGCACGGCCTGGATGTAGCGGCGCAGCGCGGCGTTGGGGCCGCTCATGCCGGAGTGGGCGTCGCGGTAGCGGGCGCCGGGCACCGGCATGTCAACGGTGAACACCAGCGTCGAGCAGCCGGCGGCCTGGGCGCGCTCGAGCGCGTTCTGCATGAAGCCGCGGTCCTTGAGCACGTAGAGCTGGAACCACATCGGCCGCTTGAGCTTGGGCGCGACTTCCTCGATCGGACACACCGACACGGTGGACATCGTGAAGGGGATGCCCTTCTTGTCGGCAGCGACTGCGGCCTGGACTTCGCCGCGACGCGCGTACATGCCGGTGAGGCCGACCGGCGACAGCGCGACCGGGATGGAGAGCTTTTCGCCGAACAGCTCGATGCTGGTGTCGAGCTGGCTCATGTCCTTGAGCACGCGCTGGCGCAGCGCGACTTCGGCAAGGTCTTCGACGTTGCGGCGCAGGGTCTTTTCGGCATAGGCGCCGCCGTCGATGTAGTGGAACAGGAAGGGCGGCAGGCGCTTTTGCGCGGCGGCCCGGTAGTCGCTGGCAGAGGAGATGATCATTGCGTTTGTCTTCCTTGATAGCTGGATCGGGATGACGAAGCATCAACCCGGTTCATCGGGAATCAACGTGGGCACACGCGCTTCTTCAGGCAGGCGGCCGTAGCGGGCGCGCCTGGCGTCGTCGTCGTCGAAACGACGAACGGTGTCGCGCACGAAATCGAGGTGGTTTTCGATCAGTGCGCGCGCCCGCGGTGCGTCTCCGTCGAGGATGGCCTGCATCAGTGCGTGGTGCTGGTCCGTCAGCTCGTTGATGGTTTCCGGCGAGCTCAGCGTGAACATCGTACGCCGGCTATGCATGACGTTGGAGAACACCAGCTCGAACAGGCTGTGCATGACGCGCAGCAGGACCACGTTGTGCGAAGCTTCGGCGATGGCGAGATGGAACTGCGCGTCGGCGCGTGCGGACAGCTCGGCATGGCCGTTCTGCTGGTGGCGCACCATGACGTCGTAGCTGCGCCGGATGCGGTCCTTGTCGGCCTGCGTGGCGCGCAACGCGGCGTGCCATGCGGTGCTGCTTTCAAGCGCGTGACGGGCTTCCAGTACGTCGTAGCGGTATTCGGGGTCTGCGGTGAGCAGGTTGGCCAGGGGCTCGAACGTGCCCGCCAGCAGAAAGCCCCGCTTGCGCTCCTGGACGTAGGTGCCCGCGCCCCGCCGGCTGTGGAGCACGCCCTGGCTGACCAGCTTCTGGATGGCTTCCCGCAGGGAAGGCCGGGAAACCCCCAGTTGCTCGGCAAGCTGCCGTTCGGCCGGCAAGCGCTCGCCCGGCTGCCACTTGCCTTGCCGGACGAGGGTATGCAGTTGCTCGGCGATCTGATCAGCCAGGCGCATCACGTGCTTCCTACCCTACTCAGTGCGCCGCATGGACGACCGGGATCATCCACGGGAAGACGTAAGCCTGCAGCGTCGTCATCGCACCGATGATGGCGGCGAAGATCAGGCTGTGCTTCACCGTGAAGCGGAACAGATCGGATTCCTTGCCCGCCAGGCCCACGGCCGCGCACGCGATGGCGATGGATTGCGGCGAGATCATCTTGCCGGTCACGCCGCCCGTCGTGTTGGCCGCCACCGTCAGCACTTCCGGCAAGCCAAGCTGCTGCGCCGTGGTGGCCTGCAGCGCGCCGAACAAGGCGTTAGCCGAGGTGTCGGAACCGGTCAGGAACACGCCGATCCAGCCCAGGAAGGGCGAGAAAAAGGTGAAGGCATCGCCGGTGTGGGCCAGCGCCAGCGCCAGCGTGGCGGACAGGCCGGAGTAGTTGGCGATGAAGGCGAAGGCCAGCACCATGCCGATGGAGTAGATCGGCCACGCCAGGCTCTTCAGCGTGTCGGCGAAGGTCTCGATCGCCTTGGCCGGCTTGAGGCGCAGGAAGATGATGGTCAGCAGCGCGCCGATCATGATCGCGGTACCGGTCGCGGAGAACCAGTTGAACGAGTACACCGCGCCATACGGCGTGGCTGCCGCGACCACCGGCGGCATCTTCTCGACCAGGTTGTGCAGCAGCGGCACCGGGATATTGACCACCCAGTCGGCCAGCGCACCATTGGCGGCGAACAGCGCCTTGAAGGGCTTCAGGCTCCACAGCGTCACCATCACGGTCAGGATGATGAAGGGCGACCAGGCCTTGAGCACCGTGCCGACGGTCAGTTCCACTTCAGGCTTGGCCAGGCCGGCTGCGCCGCCTGCCGCGCCCTGGGGCGGCGTGCCGTCTTCGGTCTCGAAGCGGAAGATGCGCTTGGGCTGCCATACCTTGAGGAAGGCGGTCAGCGCCACCAGCGACACGATCGCCGAAGTGATGTCCGGCAGTTCGGGGCCGATGTAGTTGGCGGTCAGGAACTGCACGATCGCGAACGAGCCGCCGCCGACCAGCACCGCGGGCCAGGTTTCCTTGATGCCGCGCCAGCCGTCCATGATGGCCATCAGCCAGAACAGCACGATGATGGTCATGAACGGCAGCTGGCGGCCGGCCATCTGGCCGATCGCAAACGCATCCACGCCCGACACCTGCCCGGCGACGATGATCGGAATGCCCATCGCGCCGAAGGCCACCGGCGCGGTGTTGCCGATCAGGCACAGACCGGCGGCATACAGCGGCTTGAAGCCGAGGCCGACCAGCAGGGCGGCAGTGATCGCCACCGGCGCGCCGAAACCGGCCGCACCTTCCAGGAAGGCGCCGAAGCAGAAACCGACCAGGATCATCTGCAGGCGCTGGTCAGGAGTGACCGACAGGATCGAGGAGCGGACGATGTCGAACTGTCCGGTCGCGATCGAGACCTTGTACAGGAACACCGCGGCAACGATGATCCACGCGATTGGCCACAAGCCGTAGAAGAAGCCGTAAACGGCAGAGGCCAGCGCCGCCGAGACCGGCATCTGGTAGAAGATGAGGGCTACGGCCAATGCCAGCACCACGGTGATGGTGCCCGCCACATAACCCTTCAGTCGCAACTTCGTCAGTGCCAGAAAGAAGAAGATGATCGGTATCAGCGCGATCAGCGCCGATATCCATACGTTCCCGGCGGGATCGTAGTTTTGTTGCCAGATCTGTTCCATTTTTGCCTTCCTTGGTCGATGAACACGGCCTCTGAAGTTATCGCTCTTCAGCTTGGCCCCTCTGCGCGCCAGCTATCGAGGGCGGTTCGCCACACTGGGCAAATCCACTCCCGCACCGATCTAATTGGTCATACCAGATCACATGCCTATCGCGCCGCGCGATTATATGAAGCCAGTTCCCGGGCAGGCGTATCGGCAATGCGGAAAAATACAGTTATTGGCACCCATTAGCAATTATTATCAAATTGGACTGACCAATCATGTTACTGATTCGCTTTCTCATCACGACGGGAGGCTCAAAAACAACAGGGCCGGCGCCGCTCCTTGCGAGCGGGCCGGCCCTGCGGGCGGGGAACGTAACGCGAGTGGTCAGCCCACCAGCGCGCGTCCGATCACCAGGCGCTGGATGTCGCTGGCGCCTTCGTAGATCTGGCACACCCGCACGTCGCGGTAGATGCGCTCGACCGGGAAGTCGGTGACGTAGCCATAGCCGCCATGCACCTGGATGGCATCGGAACACACGCGCTCGGCCATTTCCGAGGCGAACAGCTTGGCCATCGACGCCTCCTTGAGGCAGGGCCGGCCGGCGTCCTTCAGGCTGGCGGCATGCCAGACCAGCTGCCGCGCCGCTTCCAGCTGCGTCGCCATGTCGGCGAGGCGGAAATTAACCGCCTGATGCTCGAAGATCGGCTTGCCGAAGGTCTCGCGCTCCTGCGCATACTTGATCGCCGCCTCCAGCGCGGCCCGCGCCATGCCGAGGCACTGGGCGGCGATGCCGATGCGGCCGGCTTCCAGATTGGACAGGGCAATCCTGTAACCTTCGCCCTCGGCGCCGATCACCGAGCCGGCCGGGATGCGGCAGTTCTCGAACAGGATCTGCGTGGTGTCCGAGGCCCGCTGGCCCATCTTCTCCTCGATGCGCCCGACCTGATAGCCCGGCGCATCGGCCGGCACCAGGAAGCAGGTGATGCCCTTCTTGCCCGCCGCCCTGTCGGTGACGGCGAAGACGATGGCGACGTCGGCGTGCTTGCCGGTGGTGATGAACTGCTTGACGCCGTTCAGCACCCATTCATCCCCCTCCCGCACCGCGGTGGTGCGGATGGCGGCGGCGTCGGAACCGACATGCGGCTCGGTGAGGCAGAAGCAGCCGAGCTTTTCGCCGCGGGCCAGCGGCCGCAGCCAGGCTTCCTTCTGCGCCTCGGTGCCGAAGCGGTTGAGGATGCCGCAGGGCAGCGAGTTCTGCACGCTGAGGATGGTCGAGGTGGCGCCATCGCCGGCGGCGACCTCCTCCAGCGTCAGCACCAGGCTCATGTAGTCCATGCCTGCACCGCCCCATTCTTCCGGCACCACCATGCCAAGCGCGCCGAGCTCGGCCAGTTCCTTCAGCGCCTCGCGCGGGAAGGTATGGTTGCGGTCCCATTCGGCGGCGAAAGGCGCCAGGCGCTCCTGGGCGAAGGCGCGCATCGAGTCGCGGACGAGTTCCTGCTCCTGGGTCAGAATCATGATCGTGCTCCTTTCAGCCGCCGCAGCCGACGGCCGCGTCAACCTCGACCGCCACCGCCGTGGCCTCGCCGCCGCCGATGCACAGGCTGGCGACGCCGCGCTTCAGCCCGCGCTTGCGCAGCGCGCCGATCAGCGTCACCAGGATGCGGGCGCCGGAGGCGCCGATCGGGTGGCCCAGCGCGCAGGCACCGCCATTGACGTTGACCCTGTCGTGCGGCAGCTTCATTTCGTGCATCGCCGCCATCGTCACCACGGCGAAGGCTTCATTGATTTCCCACAGGTCAACTTCGTCGCTGCGCCAGCCGGCCTTGGCCAGCACTTTCTGCATCGCCCCCACCGGCGCCGTGGTGAACAAGGCCGGCTCCTGCGCATGGGTGGCATGGCCGACGATGGTGGCGACCGGCTTCAGGCCGAGCCTGTCGGCGGTCAACCTGCGCATCAGCACCAGCGCCGCGGCGCCGTCCGAGATCGAGCTGGAATTGGCCGGCGTGACCGTGCCGTCCTTGCGGAAAGCCGGTTTCAGCGACGCAATCTTGTCGATCTGCGCCTTCAGCGGCTGCTCGTCCTTGTCGACGATCACTTCGCCCTTGCGCCCGGAGACCGTCACCGGCACCACTTCCCAGCTGAAATCGCCATTGCTGATCGCGGCCTGGGCACGGGTGGTCGAGGCGATGGCGAACTCGTCCTGCGCCTCGCGGCTGAAGCCGAAGTGGCCGGCGCAGTCCTCGGCGAAGGTGCCCATCAGGCGGCCCTTGTTTTCCTTCGAATAGCTGTCTTCCAGGCCATCGAGGAACATGTGGTCCAGCGTCTGGCCGTGGCCGAGGCGGTAGCCGGCACGCGCCTTGGGCAGCAGATAGGGGGCGTTGGACATCGACTCCATGCCGCCCGCGACCATCACCTCGTTGGTGCCGGCGAGGATCAGGTCGTGCGCCAGCATCGTGGCCTTCATGCCCGAGCCGCACACCTTGTTGATCGTGGTGCAGCCGGCCGACAGCGGCAGGCCGGCGCCGAGCGCTGCCTGGCGCGCCGGCGCCTGGCCGAGGCCGGCGGGCAGCACGCAGCCCATGATCACTTCCTGCACCTGCTCAGGCGCCAGGCCGGCACGCCCGACCGCCGACCTGATGGCGGCGGCGCCGAGCTGCGGAGCGCTCAGGCTGGACAGATCGCCCTGGAAACCGCCCAGCGGCGTGCGGGCGACGGAAACGACGACGACAGGATCGGACATGCTGTTCTCCTCATTGATGTTTTGTTGCAGCCGCGCTCAGTGGCCGAGCGCGTCGAGTGCCGCCACGTAGCGCGGCATCAGATCCTGCGGGCGGCTGACGTTGAGCCCGAGATCGCGGATCAGGCCGTTCTTGAGCCCGTAGATCCAGCCATGCACGGTGAGCGGCTGGCCCTTGCGCCAGGCGTCCTGCACGACCACGGTCTGGGCGACGTTGAGCACCTGCTCGAGCACGTTGAGTTCGCACAGGCGGTCGTGGCGCAGTTCGGGCGGCAGCGTGTCAACTTCCTGCAGGTGGCGCACATGCACGTCCTGCACGTGGCGCAGCCACAGGTCGACCAGGCCGACACGGGCACGGTCTAGCGCAGCCTTGACGCCGCCGCAGCCGTAATGGCCGACCACCATGATGTGCTTCACTTTCAGCACATCCACCGCATACTGGATCACTGCCAGGCAGTTCAGGTCGGTATGCACGACGACGTTGGCGACGTTGCGATGCACGAAAACTTCGCCCGGCAGCAGGCCGACGATCTGGTTGGCCGGCACGCGCGAATCGGAACAGCCGATCCACAGGTATTCCGGGTTCTGAAGGTGGGACAGCTTTTCGAAGAAGCTCGGATCGAGCTGCTGCATCTGGCGCGACCAGGCCTGGTTGTAGTCGAACAGGTGCAGCAGGCCTTCGTTGTTCGCCTGCTCCTCGGACCACTGCGAAAGGTCGAGCGTCAGGAAGATCGTGCCTTCGATCGGACTGGGGTAATAGGCCGGCGCTTCGGTGAAACCCAGTTCGCGGTACAGCTTCACCGCGATGCGCATCGCCGGCAGGGTGTCGAGCAGGATGCGGCGGTAGCCCAGTGCCTGCGCCGCCTTGATCGCCTCCAATGCCAGCTTGCGGCCCAGGCCGTGGCCGCGCGCATCGGGATCGACGTAGAGCCGCTTCATCTCGCAGACGCCTTCGGAGAAGCGCCGAACGCCGACACAGCCGGCCGGGCGGCCGTCCACCTCGGCGAAGAACAGCCGCCCGTCGGCCTCGCCATAGGCGCCCGGCAGGTTCGCGACTTCGTCGGCGAAACCCTGGTAGCTGAGATCGACGCCCAGCCAGGCGGCGTAATTGCGGAAGAACTGGCGCACCTGCTCCAGTTCGGCCGTATCGGCGGAAGTCAGCACGCGCAGGCTCAGAGACATATGAATTCCTAGGATTGTGGCAAGCAGATGAGCCGGACTGCAGACACTCAGCCCTGGCGTTCGTTCTTGCCCTGCATCGCCATGATGGTCTGCTGCATGAGTGCGCACAGCGTCCAGCGCTCGTCGCGGATCGCGAACACTTCGGCCTTGGTGATGATCAGCGTGCGGCCGGGCTTGATCACTTCCCCGCGCGCCACCAGGCGCTGGCCGTCGGCGGGAGCGACGAGGTTGAGCTTGTATTCCACCGTCAGCACGCTGGTATCGGCGGGCGTGAGCGTGTTGGCCGCGTAGCCGGCGGCGGAATCCGCGATCATGCCGACCACGCCGCCGTGGATGTAGCCATGCTGCTGCGTGACTTCGGGCTTGGTGGGCAGGTGGATCTCGGTATAGCCCGGCTCGATCACGGCCAGTTGCGCACCGATCAGCGCCATGGCCCGCTGGAGTTCGAAGCTAGCCCGCACGCGTGCGGCATAGCCGGGGTCCTTGGGCTGAAACTGCGGCATTTCCGGACGCATGGTGATCTCCTTCGCAAGCCTGCTCTCGCAGGGTCCTCATTCCGGCGCGTATTTTCTTTGTTTTTACGTTTACGTCGAACGTAAGATTGAACTTGCCAAAACCGGGAAGCATCGCTCAATCGGCCACGGCACGGCCCGTGCCGACACCATCGATGTGCCTGACCAGCTGCGCCCTTGCCGCTGCAGCACCGGCAGCATTGTGGCCGAGCAGGGCATGGCATTGCTGCTCGAGCATGTCGATCTCGAGCAGTACCGCCTCGATGTCGAGCCGCTGCTGCTCCAGCGCCGCACGGCGCTCCTTCAGCACATCGAGGAAGAGTTCGAGTTGCGAAGCGGAATTGTGTACGCCACCGTACATGTCGAGCAGTTCGCGGATCTCGGCAAGCGACAGGCCCAGCCGCTTGCCCCGCAGCGTGAGCTTGAGTCGGGTACGGTCGGCCTTGGTGTAGATGCGGGCACGCCCGGCCCGGGCCGGGGTCAGCAAGCCCTGGTCTTCGTAGAAACGAATCGCCCTCGGCGTGATGTCGAATTCGCGTGCGAGTTCGGTGATGGTGTAGGTTTGTTCGTCGCCCATGAGTCGTCCGGGGTGGCCGCTGACGCCGCACGAGGCGCGGCACAAACAGCAAGATATTGTTTTATAAATCAAAAATTATATAAATCAGCGGAAGTTAAGCAGATTTCGGCAGTTTGGGCAACGCCAGGCTGCCGCAAGCCCGCTACCGCGCAAGCCCACGAGGAAGACAGAATGATGCCCCCGCTGCACTACCCCTTTCCCGATCTCCCTGCCGCAGCCCATGCCACCGAAGTCGCCCCCGGCGTGCACTGGGTGCGGATGCCCCTGCCCTTTGCCCTCGACCACATCAATCTGTGGCTGCTGGACGACGGCGATGAAAGAGTGGTCGTCAACTGCGGCTATGGCTCCGACGACACGCGCCAGGCCTGGACCGGCGTGCTCGACGCCGATCCGCGCCCGGTCACGCGCGTCGTCGTCACCCACCACCATCCGGACCACGTCGGGCTGGCGACCTGGCTGGCGGCACGCGACGGCGCCAGCATACACATGACACTGGGCGAATATCTCCTCGGCCACACCATCTGGCACCAGTTGCCGGGATACAGCGTGGGCGACATGGTGGCCCAGTTCCGCGCCCACGGTCTCGACAATGGCCCGGCGCTGGCACTGGCGAATCGCGGCAATGCCTACCGCCGCGGCATTCCGGAGCTGCCGTCGCGCTACGAGCGCATTCGCCACGGCAGCACGCTGCAGATCGACGGCCGCGAATGGCGCGTCATCGTCGGCTACGGCCACGCCCCCGAGCACGCCAGCCTGTACTGCGCCGAGCTCGGCGTGCTCATTTCCGGCGACATGCTGCTGCCTCGCATCTCGACCAACGTCAGCGTCCATGCTGCAACGCCACATGACGACGCCCTCGGCTATTTTCTCGACTCGATTCAGGAACTTTGCGCCTTGCCCGATGACACGCTCGTGCTACCATCGCACGGCAAACCTTTCAAGGGTATCCGGTCAAGAGTGGAGCAGCTCGTCACCCACCACCGCGAGCGCTGTGCGGCATTGCAGGCCGAGTGCCGCAGTGCACGAACGGCGGGCGAAGTGCTGGCGACGCTGTTTCCGCGCGAGCTGGATACCCATCAGGTCATGTTCGCCATGGGGGAGGCCATTGCCCACCTCAACTACCTGGAGGAGCGGGGAGAGCTCCGCCGGGAAGTCGGTACGGACGGCCTGATCCGTTTCATCGATAGCAAGCAATGAAGAAACCTGCCGGAGAGACATTCCGGTCGCCAACCAGGAGCTCAAACAAGATGGCTGCACCCTCCACCGAAACCGCTCGTCCTGAATTGCCCGATCCGCAGGAGGTCGCCAAGACCTACGCCGAAGTCGCCCGCCGTGCCTCGCACCTGATCAGCGATCACGTCAACCGCCAGCTGAAGAAGGGCATCACCGCGCCCGCCGACGAACTGGGCATCGCCCAGGCCTTCATGGACATGATGGCCAAGCTGCTGTCGAACCCGTACAAGCTCGCCCAGGCGCAGATGAACCTGGTATGGGACTACTTCTCGCTGTGGCAGCACTCGATGATGCGCTTTGCCGGCCTCAACGCCTCGCCGGTCGCCGCGCCCGAGAAGACCGACAAGCGCTTCAAGGACGAGGAATGGGAGCAGCACTTCCTGTTCGACTTCATCAAGCAGTCCTACCTGATCGCCGCCCGCCACATCCATGACACCGTGTGCTGCGTGGACGGCCTGGACGAGCAGACGCAGAAGAAGGTCAACTTCTACACCCGCCAGTACATCGACGCACTGTCGCCGTCGAACTTCGCCGTGACCAACCCGGAAGTCTTCCGCGAGACCGTCAAGAGCGGCGGCCAGAACCTGCTGAAGGGCCTGAACAACCTGCTGCGCGACGTCGAGGACGGCGGCGGCCAGCTGCGCGTGCGGATGACCGACACCTCGGCCTTCGAGCTGGGCAAGAACGTCGCCACGACGCCGGGCAAGGTCGTGTTCCAGACCGACATGATGCAGCTGGTGCAGTACACGCCGAGCACCGACAAGGTGCTGAAGAAGCCGCTGCTGATCGTGCCGCCCTGGATCAACAAGTTCTACATCCTCGACCTGCGCGAGAAGAACTCCTACATCAAGTGGTGCGTCGACCAGGGCCACACCGTGTTCGTCATCTCGTGGGTGAACCCGGACGAGCGCCACGTCGAGAAGACTTTCGACTCCTACCTGGTGGAAGGCACGCTCGCCGCACTCGACGCCATCGAACAGCAGACCGGCGAGAAGTCGGTCAATGCCGCCGGCTACTGCCTGGGCGGCACCCTGCTCGCCACCACGCTGGCCTACCTGGCCGCCAAGAAGCAGTCCGGCCGGATCTCGGCCGCGACCTTCTTCACCACCATGACCGACTTCTCCGACCCGGGCGAGCTCGGCGTCTTCATCGACGAAGGCCAGATCTCCAGCCTCGAGAAGAAGATGTTCGAGCGCGGCTACCTGGAAGGCTCGGAAATGGCCGGCACCTTCAACATGCTGCGTGCCAACGACCTGATCTGGTCCTTCGTGGTCAACAACTACCTGCTGGGCAAGGACCCGTTCCCGTTCGACCTGCTGTACTGGAACTCGGACTCCACCCGCATGCCGGCCAAGATGCACAGCTTCTACCTGCGCAAGCTGTACATGGAAAACCGCCTCGTCGAAGCGGGCGGCATCAGCGTCAACGGCGTGCCGATCGACCTCGGCAAGATCAAGACGCCGTGCTACTTCATCTCGACCATCGAAGACCACATCGCGCCCTGGAAGAGCACCTACATGGGTGCGCGCAACTTCGGCGGCCCGGTGCGCTTCGTGCTGGGCGGCTCGGGCCACATCGCCGGCATCGTCAACCCGCCGGCGGCCAACAAGTACGGCTACTGGATCAATCCGGCCGCCAAGCTGCCCGCCAGTTCCGACGACTGGCTGGCCGGTGCGCAGCAGCACCCCGGTTCGTGGTGGACCGACTGGCAGGCCTGGCTGACCGCCATCGACGGCGAGCTGGTCGATCCGCGCGACCCCGCCAAGGGCAAGCTGAAGGCGCTGGAAGAAGCACCGGGCTCCTTCGTCAAGGCGCGCATCACTGCCGCACAGCCCGCCTGATCGAAACCGACCGGCCGAAAATGAACGGGGAGGGGCAACCCTCCCCGTTTTTGTTTCTGCCGGCTTCCCGTGCCCGCCATGCAAGCCCGGCTCGCTCTCGACACCAACACCATCCTCGCGCTGTGGATGTTCCGCGATCCCCGCCTCGCTTCGCTGCGCGACTGGATCGAGGGCGGAGCCTGTGCGCTCGTCTCGCGCGAGGACGCGTTGACCGAACTGCGGCATGTGCTCGCCTATTCCCAGTTCAGGCTCGGCGAGGAAACGCAGCACGCGCTGCTGGCGGACTACCGCAGCCGGATCGAAATCCTGCCGGACATCCCCGAAGGCGAAGGGCACCCGCGCACCCTCCCCGTCTGCCGCGACGGGGACGACCAGAAGTTCCTCGAGATCGCCTTCGACGCCGGCGCCAGCCATCTGCTGACCCGCGACAAGCTGCTGCTGCGGGCCGGCCGGCACCGCCTGCTGCGCGACCGCTACCTGGTGATGACGCCCGAGCGTTTCATCACCGAGGTGATCGCTAAGCGCCCGCCAGGCGGCGGCGCAACGCGATGAGGTAGCGCAGCCCGGCAATCGCCCGGCTGCCATACCACGACACCATCTCGCCGTCGATCAGCACCGCAGGACGCCTGCCGAGCGCCTCGACTTCCGCCAGATGGCCGTCGTTGAAGTGATAGGGCTCGGACGAAAGGAACACCCGTGCAGCCTGGTCCGCCAGCGCCCACTCGAACACCGGGTAGCGTTCCAACGCCCTTGCGGGCAACGTGCGCCAGCCGACGGCTTCGAGCATCGCCGCAATGTACGTGTCGCGCGACACCGTCATCCACGGCTCCCGCCAGATCAGGTAAAGCACGGCTTCGTCCGCCAGGCTCGCGCGCAGCGCCGCGGCATCGTCCAATGCGGACTGCAGTTCGATGCTCAGCCTTTCCGCCGCCGCCTCGCAACCGAACACGCCGCCGAACAGGCCATAAAGCTGGAGATTGTCGGCCGGAACACACGGATGCGTGACGATCACGTGCGGCACGAATGCCGCCAGTTCATCGACCGTTTCCTTGCGGTTCTCGTCGATATTCACGATCAGGTGCGTCGGCGCGAGCGCCTTCAGCACATCGATCTTCACATCCTTGGTGCCGCCGACCTTGGGCACCGGGCGCAGGGGTCCGCGGGGATGAATGCAGAATCCGGTACGACCCACCAGCCGTTCGCCGAGGCCCAGATCGAAGATCAGTTCCGTCAGCGACGGCACCAGCGAGACGATGCGGGCATCGGGCCCCGCCGGCGGGTGTGCATGGCCGAGGGCATCGACGTTCGTGGAACTGGCCAAGGCAGCCCCGCCTAGATCAGCGACGGCCCCGCCACGATCGCGGCGGCATCCTTCTCGGTGATGCGGACCGTCGCCGTCATCAGCACGTGGGCGATCAGCCAGTCGCGCAGGCGTTCGGCACCATCGCCTTCCAGGCTGACGAAGGAACAGCCGATCTGTGCCGATGCCGCAAGAAAATTCACCGTCACGGCACGGCCGCGGATTTCGTCCGGCACCCCTTCGCGCTGCAGCACGAAGCCGAACACCTCGTCGCTGGCAGGAGCAGGTGTCGCCGACGGGTACGAGAACCCCTCGGCAGACAGATCATTGAGTGGAATGCGCGTGCCGTCCATCACCACCCAGAAGCAGGGTTCGCCCCGGCGCCGGGCAACGAAGCGCTGGCAGCCCCGGCGCTCGGCCGAAGCCTCGTCACCCTGGGGCGGCACGGCACGCGTCTCGCTCATTTTCCGCTGCGCTCCTTGCGGGCCCGTTCGATCAACTGGCCGACGACCTGCAGCGTGCCCTCATGGCCGCCTGCCATCGTGGCCGAAGTCAGGAAACGGCCATCGACGGCCATCGTCGGCACGCCCTGGATCTTCATCGCGCGCGCGAGCTGGTCGGCCCGCTGCAGCTTGGAATTGACGCCGAAGGACTTGTAGGCTTCCATGAACTTGGCCGTGTCGGCCACCTTGCCCGGGATCCACTCGAGCACGCCTTCCTCGGTATGCAGCGGACGGCGCTCGTCCTGCACGGCGACGAACACTTTCTCGTGCAGCGTCTTCAGGTCGCCCGAGGCCTCGGCGGCGTAGTACAGCCGCGCCAGCGCGCCGAGCTGCGGATTGTTCCAGATTGCCGGCACGTGGCGGAAACTGACGTCCGCCGGCAGCTTCTTGCTCCAGGCCGCAACCAGCGGATCGAAATCGCGGCAATGGGGGCAGCCGTAGTGGAAGAACTCGATGACCTCGATCTTGGACGGATCGTCGGCCGGCTGGGCGGGGTTCAGGACCACGAACGGATCCTTGGCCCAGGCGAGATTGGCGAGCGGCAGGGCTGCGGATACGGCGGCAAGCTGCTTCAGGACATCACGACGGTTCATTCAGGCTCACTCCAGTATCGATAACGGCCTTCAGACGCCAGCAACGCCTCCGCGTTCCCGGCCGTTCAAAAGTATCGGGCAATCAAGGGGTGCTGCGGCTCACCGAAGCATTGAAGCCGGCTTCGGCCAGCCGGGCACGGGTCGGGTTCATGTCTTCCGGCCGCGAGAACGGGCCGATGCGCACCCGGTGCACGACCCGGCCGTCGGCCAGTTGCGCCCGCTGGGCGCTGGCCTCGATGCCGGCCAGCGCCAGGCGCGCCTTCAGGTTGTCGGCCTCGCCCGGATTCTCGAATGCGCCCACCTGCAGGTACAGGCGCTCGGCCGGCTTCACCGAAACCTCCTGCACCGGTGCCGGCGGCTGCTGCGCAGGCACGTTCACCGCCGGCCTCTGCGGACGGGCGGGCGGCTCGGCCGGCGCGGGCACGTTATCGCCTTCGGGCAGGATCTTGTAGAACTCGAAATCCTGCTTCGCCACCGGACGGTCGCCCGGCTTGCCCGGTAGCGCGGCCGGCGCCTGCCGCTCGCTGGGCGGCAGGCGCGAAGCCGTCGGCGCCGACTGGAAGGGGTTGGCGCGAGTGAAATACCAGGCCGCGCCAGCGGCGATCAGCGCACCGAACACCAGGCCGATGAAGATGCCGATCAGGGTGCTGCCGCCACTGCGCGACGGCGCACGAGCGGATTTGCGGGCAGGCTTGCGATTACGGCTCACGAACGTCTCCGCGGTTTACATCGATTCCGGCGCCGACACGCCGAGCAGCGCGAGGCCGCTGGCCAGCACCTGGCGCACCGCGCCGGCAAGCGCCAGGCGGGCGAGCTTGAGCGCCTCGTCCTCGACCAGCATGCGCTCGGCGTTGTACCAGCTGTGGAAATCGGCTGCGAGATCCTTCAGATAGAAAGCCACCTGATGCGGCGCGTAGTCGGCCGCCGCGTTCTGCACCAGTTCGGGAAAGGCCGCCAGGCTTGCACACAGCGCCAGTTCGCGTTCGTGCTGCAGCAGGCCGAGATCGGCACCTGCCAGCTCGGCCGCTTCGCCGCCCCACTGGTTCAGCACCGAACACACGCGGGCGTGGGCGTACTGCACGTAATAGACCGGGTTCTCGTTGCTCTGGCTCTTGGCCAGATCGAGATCGAAGTCGAGGTGCTGGTCGGACTTGCGCAGCACGTAGAAGAAGCGGCAGGCGTCGTTGCCGACTTCCTGGCGCAGCTCGCGCAAGGTCACGAACTCGCCCGAGCGGGTCGACATCGAGGTCTTCTGGCCGTTGCGGTACAGCACCGCGAACTGCACCAGCGCCACTTCCAGCTTTTCCGGCGGCAGGCCGAGCGCGGCGATGGCGCCCTTCACGCGCGGAATGTAGCCATGATGGTCCGCGCCCCAGATGTCGATGATGCGGTCGAAGCCGCGCTCGTACTTGTTGAGGTGGTAGGCGATGTCGGAAGCGAAATAGGTGTACAGCCCGTTCTCGCGCTGCACGACGCGATCCTTCTCGTCACCGAAGGCGCTGGAGCGGAACCACTTGGCGCCGTCCTGGACGTAGATGTGGCCCTGCTTCTCGAGCTGGGTCACGGCACGCTCGACCAGGCCGGTGTCGAACAGGCTCTGCTCGGAGAACCACTTGTCGAAGCGCACGCCGAACTCGCCGAGGTCGTCGCGGCCGTCGCCGAGCTGCTCGTTCAGCGCGAAGCCATGCACCCAGCCATAGTCGTCGCCGAGCAGGCGCTTGGCGTTGGCGATCAGCGCGTCGAGGTGAGCCTCGCGCTGCTGCTTGGCGTCATCGTCGTTGCGCTCGGCAGGCGGCAGGCCCGGCGTGCCGGCCAGCACCTGCTCGGCGCTCACGCGCGCGAAGCGGTCCTGATGGGCCTCGCGCATGTCGCGGCCCATTCCAGTGACGTAGTCGCCCTGGTAGGCATTGGGCGGGAAGGCGATCTCGATGCCGAACAGCGCCAGGTAGCGCAGCCAGGTCGACAGCGCCAGGATGTCCATCTGGCGGCCGGCATCATTGACGTAATACTCGCGCGTGACGTCGAAGCCGGCGAAGGCCAGCACGTCCGACAGCGAGGCGCCGTAGGCCGCGCCGCGGCCATGGCCGACGTGCAGCGGCCCGGTCGGGTTGGCGGAGACGAACTCCACCTGCACCTTCACGCCCTTGGCCGCGCCGCGGCCGAAGGCCGCGCCCCTGGCCAGCACCTCGGAGACGACCGCGGTCTTGGCATCGGCGGCGAGGGTGAAATTGATGAAGCCCGCGCCAGCCACTTCGGCCTTCGCAACCAGCTTCGACACCGGCAGCTCGGCCATCAGCATCGCCGCCAGTTCACGGGGATTGCGCTTCAGCGGCTTGGCCAGCTGCAGCGCGAGATTGGTGGCGAAATCGCCGTGGCTCGCCTGTTTCGGACGCTCCAGCAGGACGGGGGTATCGGCGTGATCCGGCGCCACGCTCTTCAGCGCGGTTTTCAGCAGATCGGTCAGCAGGGCTTTGGGGTCGGCGCTCATGGCACTCGGCTGGAAATCTAAACGCTGGATTATAGCGGATCGCCCTGGGCACTCCGCGGCCGGCATGTGAGCGCGAATTACAGCGCAATGGAAACGGCATTCAAAGCTGCATTCGTCACTATCGCAACAATGTTGCGAATAAAGCGCAAGCCCCATAGAATCCGCCCATGCCTTACTCCGCCCGCGCCCGCCACTCCGCCGTCCCGCCTCGCGCGCTGCGCAGCGGCGCTCCGCGGGCACGCCCGGCCAATGCCATGGCCCGCTTGCTGTGGTCGCTGGCATTGGCTCTGGCGCTGCTTGCCGTGCAAGGCCAGGCCCAGCTCCATCTGATCGGCCATGCCGGCGAGTCGCTGCAAGGCGAAGGCGCCAGCAAGGCTCCCGCTACATTCGACCAAACCGAAAGCGACGGCGAGCACCTTGCCGCCGCCTGCCTCGAATGCCTGGCTCTCGCCGGCGTCGATACACCGCTGGGCAGCCCCGCCGCTGGCCACTGCCATCCCCCCACGGCGCTGCTGTCTGCACAGACTGCATCAATTCCTGCTCCCGGCGCGCCACCGCTCCAGCCGCGCTGCCGCGCCCCGCCCGCATCTCCCCTGTTCGCCCCGCTGGCTTGAACGACCACCCCGCTTGAACGCCCACCGCGCCGGCTCACCGTCCGGCCGCGGCATTTCCACTGCCGGCACCACCGGCTGGTGGGGCTTGCTGTCGCACCCCGGCCCCGTCCGATGCCTGAACAAGCCCCGACCTGACTGAAAGAACAAGGGATATCCGATGTCCTCCATGCTCCATCCCAGGCGCCGCGCCGCCTTCCCCCGCCATCCCCTCGCCGCCAGCCTGCTGCTCGCCTTCGCCCAGGTGCCGGCCTTCGCCGACGAGGCTGGCGGGCGCACCGCCACGCTCGCACCGGTCACCGTATCGGCCAGCGCGCTCACGCTCGGTACCGACGCCATGAGCACGCCGGCCAGCGTGCTCGAAGGCGACACGCTCGTGCTGCGCCGCGGTGACACGCTGGGCGCCACCCTGGCCAGCGAACCCGGCATCGCCGCCAGCCATTTCGGCGCCGGCGCCAGCCGGCCGATCATCCGCGGCATGGACGGCCCGCGCGTCAAGGTGCTGTCCGACGGCGCCGAGATCATGGATGCCTCCAGCATCAGCCCCGACCATGCCGTCGCGCTGGAGCCGATGCTGAGCAAGCAGATCGAAGTGCTGCGTGGCCCGTCGGCACTTGCCTACGGCGGCGGCGCCGTGGGCGGCGTGGTCAATGTGCTCGACAAGCGCGTACCCACTGCGGTGCCGGAAAAAGGCGTCGAAGGCAGCATCGAACTGCGCGCCGGCAGCGCCGCCCGCGAGGGCGCCGGCGCCTTCGAGATCACCGCCGGATCAGGCAGCTTCGCCGTCCACGCCGAAGGCCTGAAGCGCGACGCCAATGAATACCGCGTCGGCGACGGCTGGCATGACGGCCGCCGCGTTGACGGCAGCTACAACACCACCGACAGCGGCAGCCTGGGCCTGTCCTGGGTTGGCGAACGCGGCTACCTCGGTCTCGCCTGGAGCCGCCAGCGCAACGAATACGGCCTGCCCGGCCACAGCCACGAATACGAGGACTGCCATCCGCACGGCGACCACCTGCACTGCGGCGGACACGGACATGGCCACGACGATGACGGCCATGGTCACGGGCACGACCATGAGCACGGCGTTCCCTATGTCGAACTCGACAGCAAACGCTGGGACCTGCGCGGCGAACTGCTGGACCCGCTGCCCGGCTTCACCCGGCTGCGGCTGCGCGCCGCGCACACCGACTACGTGCATGACGAAATCGAGAAGGAAGACGGCGAGCGCCACATCTCGACCCGCTTCCGCAGCAAGGCGCACGACGGCCGCCTCGAGCTCGAGCACGCCCCGCTCGCCGGCTGGCGCGGCGTCGTCGGCCTGCAGACCTCACGCCGCGACTTCAGCGCCAATGGCGAAGAAGCCTATGTGCCACCGACGCTGACGAAGAAGCACGCCGTCTTCCTGATCGAGGAATACGCGCTCGGCGACTGGCGCTTCGAGGCCGGCCTGCACCACGAGTGGCAGGACATCGACGTCGACGCGGCGCAACGCGACCGCAGCCACCGCGGCAACTCGCTGTCGCTCGGCGCGGTGTGGAACTTCGCCCCGCAGTACGCGCTGGGCCTGTCGCTGTCCCGCACCCAGCGCCTGCCGAGCGCCGAGGAGCTCTACGCCAACGGCATCCACCTGGCGACCAGCACCTGGGAAGTGGGCAACCCCGACCTGAAGGCGGAGACCTCGCGCAACATCGACCTTTCGCTGCGCAAGACCGAAGGCGCCACCACCTTCTCGGTCGGCGTCTTCCACAACCGGGTCAAGGACTACATCTACGCCAGCACCCTGGACGTGCACGAAGGCTTCCAGCTGATCGAGTACGCCCAGCGCGACGCCCGCTTCACCGGCATCGAAGGCCAGCTTCGCCAGCAGTTGACCCCGATCTTCGGCGCCACCGTGTTCGGCGACTACGTCCGCGCCCGCCTCGACAGCGGCGGCAACCGCGACCTGCCGCGCATTCCCGCCCACCGCATCGGCCTGCGGCTGGACGCCAACTGGAACGCATGGAGCGGCGAAGCCGAGATCTACCGCGTCGGCCGCCAGAACAAGGTCGCCGAATTCGAAAGCGAAACCGCCGGCTACACGATGCTGAACCTCGGCGCCAGCTACCGCGGCAAATACGACGGCATGCCCTGGCTGCTCTACGTCAAGGCCAACAACCTGACCGACAAGCTGGCCTACAACCACAGCTCCTTCATCAAGCACGTGGCGCCGCTGATGGGGCGCAACGTAACGGTAGGCGTCAGGCTGGAGTTCTGAGCTGCTTGCCCGAGCGGGCCAATCCCGGCTTCCGGGCTGGCTCGCTCAAGCCGCACCTTGCCTGACAGTCCGGCTTCCGTGCTCACCAGCGGCTCCATCATCGTTGCCTCGCCACCAGGCATGCACCAGCGCAAGCAGCATGCCGAACATGCCTCCCAATATGCCCCCCAGCACGCCTCCCATCACCATAGAGGACCTGCGCTGCTTGATCTCGGAGCCCTCAGGCGGCGCAATGAAACGCATGCCCAGCAAGTAGGTATCGATCCAGTTTTCGCGCTCCACGTCGAGTTCGTTCCAGGTCTGCTCGACGATGTCCAACTGCTTATCGTGATCCAGAAACACTTCCGCCTGAATGTCCCTGAGCCCTTCGAGAAACACCCGGCCGCTGGCCGCATGCTGCAGAGCCTGCTGAGCCCGGCAGTAGTAATCGCGCTTGAGCCCGCTGCTCACACGATCGCGCTTGCGGCGGACTTCGGCAAGCTTCATGTCGGCCACCTCGATTTCGGCGGCCACCAGTTGCGCAGAAGGTGACAGGAAACGCTCCGTACCCTTTTCCAACGAGACGATCTGGCGGTTTTCGACGATTCCGGCATCGGGGTTCAGAGCGACGATCCTGCGCAGGTTCGTGATGCGGCTCTCGTCCTGCCGAATGGCGAAGTCGTTCTGTATCTGGGCATTGCGCAGTTCCTGCTCGCGCTTACGGAAACTCGTGCATTGGGAAAGCAGCACGGCTTCCATGCCTACCCTTATGATCGACTCGCGGACATATTCCGACAGCAGCACGATCGGCGCGCCATTGGTCGGCTGGTCATGCTCGAAAAGGAGGAGGATGCCAAGAACGAGCGGCAGTTCGTCTTCCTTCCTCGCTGCAATACCGAATTCCTTCTGATCCTTGTCGGTCACAGAGATCTGAGGTTTCAGACTTTTCCTGAAACGCTCCGGATTGCTCGCCAGAGCATGGAGTATCTGTGCATCCGGCGTGGCCGACTGACCCGAACTCTGCAGGAACTGCTGCAGGCGTGCACCGCTGGTAAGGACGCCTTCATAGCGCTTGAATTCCCCCACCGAACGGATCGGAGTAAGAAACAGAGCTTCGGTGACGTAGCGGGTGGATTGCAGGCTGGCACCCACTCCAAGCACCGCACCAAGGATTCCCGCACTGACGATCAGGCGCTTGCGCCGCCATAGCGCGCTGACCAATTGACGCAGATCGATTTCGTCTTCGGCATATGCGACTGACTGGCTGTTTTGCATGACTGCTGAACCGGGCTACATCTGGAATTGAGGAAAAAACCGCCCCTGCCGTCCGATGCAACCGCCGGCTACCACGTCGTGACGCAGGCATGAGCGACAGAATGCAGCACAGTTCCAGAGGCTGAACTGCCGCCGGCAGCTGCCATTCATCTGTCTTGGGAGCAGGGCTTCGGAGGGATCGAACCGGCAAATCCCGGAAAGTTTGCCGCCAACTTAACTTATAGTCAAAAAATAATAATGCACCTCTGGACAACATCGCGATTGCTAGCGTTGCGCCCATGCAGCCCTACCTCGAACGCGATGCCTTCAGCGCCCGCTTGCGGGAAGCACTTGCACGCGCGGCACCCGATGCCGCACGGCCTGCGGCACTTGCACGGGAATTCAACCGCCGCTATGCCGGCGAGCCCGTGACGCTGCATGCCGCGCGCAAATGGCTGGGTGGCGACGCCATTCCGGCCCAGGACAAGCTGCGCGTGCTGGCTGACTGGCTGGGCGTAAATGCGGAATGGCTGCGCTTCGGTGCCGGCAATGCCCCTCTCGCTGCCAGGGAACCGGTGCCCGCAGTCGATTACCAGTTGATGCGCGACATCGCGACACTCAACGATGCCCACCAGCAAGTCGTCAGGGATCTGGTCAAGTCCTTGCACCAGGCGGAAACACGCTAGCGCCCGGCTGCCGCGCTCCCGCGCTTTTTCCCGCCCCGTTCCACGCCCGGCGCTTTCCGGCTAAAGTCCGGCCTTTGCTGCCGCCTCCCCCTTCCGCCGTGCGCCTCTTCCGCCTCATCAAGATCGTTTCCGTCAGCCTGCGCTTCGGCCTGGACCGCCTGATCCTCGACGCCGACAGCAGCGGCCGCCTGGCCCGGGTCTGGCAGGCCGTGTTCTTCTGGCGCAGTTTCTCCGAGCCCCGCGGCGTGCGGCTGCGCCAGGCGCTGGAGTCGCTCGGGCCGATCTTCGTCAAGTTCGGCCAGATGCTGTCCACCCGCCGCGACCTGCTGCCGCCCGATCTCGCCGACGAACTGGCGCTGCTGCAGGACCGCGTGCCGCCGATTCCGATCGAGCAGGCGCTCGGCGTGCTGGAAGGCTTCTACGGCCGGCCGATCGACGAGGTGTTCCGCAACTTCGAGCGCACGCCGGTGGCGTCGGCCTCGGTCGCGCAGGTGCATTTCGCCTGCCTGCCGGACGGCACCGAGGTAGCGGTCAAGGTGCTGCGGCCGGGCATCGACCGCGTCATCACCCACGACCTCGCCCTGCTCGAAGCCGCGGCGATGCTGCTGGAAAAGGTCTGGCCGGAAGGCCGGCGGCTGAAGCCGCGCGAAGTGGTGGCCGAGTTCGACAAGCACCTGCACGACGAGCTCGACCTGATGCGCGAGGCGGCCAACTGCTCGCAACTGCGGCGCAACTTCAAGGACTCCCCGCTGCTGCTGGTGCCCGAAGTGCACTGGGACTGGTGCGGCAACCGGGTCATGGTGATGGAGCGCATGCACGGCGTGCCGATCTCGCAGACACCGGCGCTGATCGCCCAGGGCAACGACCTCAAGGCGCTGTCGCGCGCCGGCGTCGAGATCTTCTTCACCCAGGTGTTCCGCGACGGCTTCTTCCACGCCGACATGCATCCGGGCAACATCTTCGTGCACCGGGACGGCCGCTACATCGCGCTCGACTTCGGCATCATGGGCACGCTCAACGAGGTGGACAAGAACTACCTCGCACAGAATTTCCTCGCCTTCTTCAAGCGCGACTACCGGCGCGTGGCCCTGGCCCACATCGAAGCCGGCTGGGTGCCGGCGAAAACCCGCGTGGATGAGTTCGAGGCGGCGATCCGCACCGTGTGCGAACCGATCTTCGACAAGCCGCTGAAGGACATCTCCTTCGGCAAGACCCTGCTGCGCCTGTTCCAGACCGCGCGCCGCTTCGAGATGGAAGTGCAGCCGCAACTCGTGCTGCTGCAGAAGACCCTGCTCAACATCGAAGGCCTGGGCCGCCAGCTCGACCCCGAGCTCGACCTGTGGAAGACCGCCAAGCCCTTCCTCGAGCGCTGGATGAACGAGCGCATGGGCTGGCGCGCACTGACGCATGGCATCAAGGAAGAAGCGCCGTCCTGGGCCGGGATGCTGCCGCAGCTGCCGCGCCTGATCCACCAGAACCTGGCGGAGGCCGGCAAGCAGCAGGCCGCCCAGCAGCAGCGTCTCGACCAGCTCGCCGCCGGCCAGCGCCTGCAGGGGCGCATGCTGGCCGTGATCGGCGCGCTGGCCGCGGCCCTGCTCGGCCTGGAGCTGTACCGCCTGTTCGGCTGAACGAATCCCCCTCGCCCCCGTCCAATTTCGCAAGGCGGCCTGCCAGAACAATCCAGCGGCGCCCGCGCCAAAGCGGGACGGGAGGTGTGCAATGGAGAAGACAGCGCTGCGGCCGTCCGCGCCGCGTTCCCCACTGAAGATCATCGGTGCCGGCTCCGCCCTCGGCGCCCCTCACCCCGGCAGCGCCGCCGCGCCCGAGGCCTTGCGGCAGGGCGGGCTGGCCGAGCGCCTGGCCTCGATCGGGCTCGCCGTCGAATGGAGCGCGGCGCTGGAAGCGCCTCCCTCGGCGTCAGTTCCTCCCGGCATGGATGCGCGCCTGCAGGCCAACGGCGACTTTGCCCGCCGCCTCGCCGACGAGGTCGCCGCGCTGCCGGCCAATGCCACCGGGCTGGTGATCGGCGGCGATCACACCATCGCCGCCGGTACCTGGCGCGGCATCGCCCGGCGCATCGGCCATGCGCCCGGCCTGATCTGGGTCGATGCCCATCTCGACAGCCATACCGCCACCACCACCCATTCCGGCAACATCCACGGCATGCCGCTGGCGGCGCTGCTCGGCGAAGGCGACCCGGCGCTGGCCGGCATTCCCGGTCCACGGCTCGATCCGGCGCACGTCTGCATCATCGGCGCACGCTCGTGGGAAGTGGAAGAGCTCCAGTTGCTGCAAGGTCTTGGCGTGCGCATCTTCGACATGGCCGAAATCAGGCGGCGAAGCCTGGCAACCGTGCTCGATGATGCGCTGACGGTCGCGCGCGGCGGCGGCAGCGGGTTCGGCCTCAGCCTTGATCTCGACGCCCTCGACCCGCAGGCCCTGCCTGCGGTCACCTGCCCCGAAGCCAATGGCATCGATCCTCGCGAACTGGCCAGTGCCTTGCTGGCGCTGCGCGGCTGCGACGATTTCCTCGCCCTCGAGATCGTCGAATACCGTCCCGATCTCGATGCCGACGGCCGCAGCGCCCGCTGGGCGGCCGAGTTCGCCATTGCGGCGCTGGGTCCGGACGGCAATGATCTGCGCAACCGTGAGCGGAATCACGGCGCCGCCAACTATGCGCCGCTGCCGGTGGTGTTCCAGCGCGGCGAGGGCATGTGGCTGTGGGACGTGGAAGGGCGGCGCTACCTCGACATGATGAGCGCCTATTCGGCGGTCAGCTTCGGCCACGGCCACCCGCGCCTGCTGCGCGCGCTGACCGAGCAGGCGCAGCGCCTGGCGCTGACCTCGCGCGCCTTTTCCAGCGACCGCCTGCCGGTCTTCCTCGAGCGCCTGTGCAAGACGTTCGGCTACGAGCGCGCGCTGCCGGTCAATACCGGCCTGGAGGCAGTCGAGACGGCGCTGAAGGCGGCACGCAAATGGGGCTACAAGGTCAAGGGCATCGACGAAGGCGAAGCCGAGATCATCGCCTGCGACGGCAATTTCCACGGCCGTTCGATCGCCATCGTCGGCCTTTCCTCGCATCGCCAGTACCGCGACGGTTTCGGCCCCTTCCCGTCCGGCCTGCGCCGCATCCCGTACGGCGACGCCGACGCGCTGGAAGCAGCGATCACGCCGCGCACCGCGGCCTTCCTGGTCGAGCCGATCCAGGGCGAAGGCGGCATCGTCGTGCCACCGGCCGGCTACCTGGCGCGCTGCGCCGAGATCTGCCGCCGCCACGGCGTGCTGCTGCTCGCCGATGAAGTCCAGACCGGCCTCGGCCGCAGCGGCCGGCTGCTGGCCTGCGAACATGAAGGCGTGCGGCCAGACGGCCTGATCCTGGGCAAGGCGCTGGGGGGCGGGCTGCTGCCGGTGTCGGCCTTCCTCGCCGACCGCGCGGTGATGGACGTGTTCCGTCCAGGCGACCATGGCTCGACCTTCGGCGGCAACCCGCTGGCCGCCGCGGTCGGTACCGAAGTGCTCGCGCTGCTGGCCGAAACCCGGCCCTGGGAGGCGGCCGAGCGCCTGGGCGAGGCTCTGCGCACGCAACTCCGCGCCGCCGCCCTGCCCTGCGTGCGCGAAGTGCGCGGCCTCGGCCTGCTGGTCGGCATCGAGCTCGACCCCGCCTTCAGTGCCGCCCGTGCCGCCGAATGCCTGCTGGCACGCGGCATCGCCACCCGCGACACCAACCGCAACGTGCTGCGGCTGGCGCCGCCGCTGGTCATCGACGAAGCGGTGCTGAAGGAGGGCACGAAGCTCGTCATCGACACCTTGGCCGGCCTGTCGGCCTGAGAACGCCGACGCAGGCTGGCACAGCCGTACCGGCCCGGCAGCGGAGGCGTTTCCAGCCCGCCTTCCGCGCCCCCCGTTTTTCTCCGTTGCACGACAGCCGGAACACAGGCAAATTGCACTGCAACACGCGGCCGATTCATTGCTAGAATCGGCCGGTTTTGCCGTCGCAGCCCCTTTCCCCTGGCCTCCTTACCCCGCTGCCTGGAGTCACCCAACATGATGCTCTGGCTCGTTGCCGCCTATCTGGTCGTGTCCATCGTGATCGGACTCGTCGCCGCCACCCGGGTGCACAACACCCAGGACTACGTCAGTGCCGGCCGCAATCTGCCGATGTTGATGGTGCTGGCCATGGTGTTCGCGACCTGGTTCGGCGCCGAAACGGTGCTCGGCATCTCGGCCACCTTTCTCGAGGAAGGCTTTCGCGGCCTGATCTCCGATCCGCTCGGCGCCTCGGTATGCCTGGTGCTGTTCGGCCTCGTCTTCGCCCGCCCGCTGTACCGGCTCAACCTGCTGACGCTGGGCGACTTCTTCCGCATGCGCTACAACCGCGCGACCGAGCTGGTGCTGTCGATCTGCATCGTGCTGTCCTACCTGGGCTGGGTCGCGGCACAAGTCACGGCGCTGGGCCTGGTGTTCAACGTACTGTCGGCAGACGTGATCTCGATGAACCAGGGCATGCTGATCGGCGCCTCGGTGGTCCTGCTCTACACCCTGTTCGGCGGCATGTGGTCGGTAGCGGTGACCACTTTCGTGCAGATGATCATCATCGTGCTCGGCCTGCTCTACGTCACGTATCTCGCCGGCGACATGGCGGGCGGCTTCGAGGTCGTGGTATCGAAGGCCGCCGCCGAAGGCAAGCTCGACTTCCTGCCTACGCTGGACCTGCTCGACATCATCGGCTGGATCGCCGCCTTCGTCACCATGGCGCTGGGCTCGATCCCCCAGCAGGACGTGTTCCAGCGCGTCAACTCGTCGAAGAACGAGTTCGTCGCGGTCTGGGCCACCACGCTCGGCGGCGTCGGCTACTTCTTCTTCGCCGCGGTGCCGCTGTTCCTGGCCTACACCGCCAACATCATCGACCCGGCGATGGTCGAGCGCCTGATGGAGCAGGATTCCCAGCTCATTTTGCCGACCCTAGTGCTGCAATACATGCCCTTCTACGCCCAGGTGATCTTCTTCGGCGCGCTGCTGTCGGTGATCATGAGCACGGCCTCGGGCACGCTGCTGGCGCCCTCGGTGACCTTCACCGAGAACGTGCTGCGCGGCTTCATCCCGGACATGAAGGACCGCCAGTTCCTGTGGAGCACCCGCATCACCATCACCGTGTTCACCGCGCTGGTGACCTGGTATGCCACCAGCACCGAAAGCTCCATCCATCACATGGTCGAAAACGCCTACCGCGTGACCCTGGCCGGCGCCTTCGTGCCGCTGGCCGCCGGCCTGTTCTGGAAGCGGGCCAACAATCTGGGGGCGGCGCTGGCGATCGGCTTCGGCCTGGGCACCTGGATCCTGTGCGAGATCTTCGTCGCCGAAGGCGACATCGAACCGCAGCTCTACGGCCTGTTCGCCAGCGCCTTCGGCATGCTGATCGGCGGCTATCTCGGTTCGCACCCGGCACCCGGTGCCCACCGCGTAACGCACTGAGTGGAATCCGCCGGCAGCGCCGGCAAGCACAGTTGCTCAAGCACGGCCGGTCAGGTGTGGCCGGCGAGGTGCGGCCCGCCGCGCCAGCCCTCCCGGCGCCTGGCTTTGATGGTTATCAACGAACGGCCAGCCCCCCTCGTCTAAGGTGGCGCAGTTTTTACCGTTCCGGACACCATCATCGTGCCTGCCCCGATCGAGCTCGTCTGCCCCGCCGGCAGCCTGCCGGCCCTCAAGACCGCCGTCGACCACGGTGCCGACTGCGTCTATCTCGGCTTCAAGGACGCGACCAACGCCCGCAACTTCACCGGCCTGAACTTCGACCCGCCGCAGATGCGCGAGGGCATCGCCTATGCCCACGCCCGCGGCCGCAAGGTGCTGCTGGCGCTCAACACCTACCCGCAGGCCGGCAACTGGCCGAGCTGGACGCAGGCGATCGACCGCGCCGCCGAATTCGGCGTCAACGCCCTCATCCTGGCCGACCCCGGCCTGATGGACTACGCCACGCGCACGCATCCGCAGCTGCGCCTGCATCTGTCGGTGCAGGGTTCGGCGACCAGCTACGAAGCGGTGAACTGGTACCACGAGCGCTTCGGCATCCGCCGCGCGGTGCTGCCGCGCGTGCTGTCGCTGCCCCAGGTCGCCCACGTGGTTGCCAACACCCCGGTGGAGATCGAGGTCTTCGGCTTCGGCGGCCTGTGCGTGATGGTCGAAGGCCGCTGCGCGCTGTCGGCCTACGCCACCGGCGAATCGCCCAACTGCAACGGCGCCTGCTCGCCCGGCAAGCACGTGCGCTGGGAAGACACGCCGAAAGGCATGGAAACCCGCCTCAACGGCATCCTGATCGACCGCTTCGCCGACGGCGAGCGCGCCGGCTACCCGACGCTGTGCAAGGGCCGCTTCGAGGTCAACGACGAGACCTATTACGCGCTCGAGGAGCCGACCAGCCTCAACACTCTGGAACTGCTGCCCGAGCTGGCGCGCATCGGCATCCGCGCGGTCAAGATCGAAGGCCGCCAGCGCAGCCCGGCCTACGTCGCCCAGGTCACCCAGGTGTGGCGCGCCGCGCTCGACAGGCTCGCCGCCGGCGGCGCCGAGACCTTCAGCGTGCTGCCGGGCTGGATGGCCGAACTCAACAAGGTATCCGAAGGCCAGAGCCACACGCTCGGCGCCTACTACCGTCCGTGGAAATGATGGGAACCCGCCACATGAAACTCGCCCTCGGTCCCCTGCTCTACTACTGGCCGCGCCAGAGCGTGCTCGACTTCTATGCCGGCATCGCCGACAGCCCGGTCAACAGCGTCTATCTCGGCGAAACGGTCTGCTCGCGCCGCCACGAACTGCGCCTCGACGACTGGCTCGAAGTCGGCGAGATGCTGAGCGCCGCCGGCAAGGAAGTGGTGATCAGCACCCAGGGCCTGATCGAATCCGAATCCGACCTCAAGGTGCTGCGCCGCATCGTCCGCCAGCGCGCCGAAGGCCGGCCCGGCTTCCGCGTCGAGGCCAACGACATGGGCGCGGTGCGCCTGCTCGGCGAAGCCGGCGCCAGCGGCTGGGTCGCCGGCCCGACGCTGAACATTTTCAACCCGGCGACGCTGCAGATGATGATCGACGCCGGCGCCACGCGCTGGGCGATGGCACCCGAGATGTCGGGCGAGGCGCTCGCCGCCGTGCGCGCGGCGCTCGCCGCACCGATCGAGACCGAAGTCTTCGCCTACGGCCGCCTGCCGCTGGCGCATTCGGCGCGCTGCTTCACCGCCCGCCACTTCAACCTGCAGAAGGACACCTGCGAGTTCCGCTGCCTGTCCGTCATGGACGGCATCACGCTGCGCACGCGCGAAGGCGAACCCTTCCTGGTCCTGAACGGCGTGCAGACCCAGTCGGCCCGCGTGCACAACCTGCTCGGCGACCTGCCGGCGGTACGTCAGAACGCCGAGCTGCTGCGCATCAGCCCGCAGGGCGCCGACACCGGCCGAGTCGTCGAACTGTTCCGCGCCACCCTCGACGACGCGCAGGCACCGGCCGCCGCGCTTGCCGCCAGCCGCGAACTGATGGTGGAAGCCCCGTGCAACGGCTTCTGGCACGGCCGCGCCGGCGCCGAGCAGTACGTGACGGCCTGAACCCTTCCGATGGCCGCCTTCTCGCCAAGGAATGACCTCACCCAGCCCGCTGCTCCCGCGCAAGCGGAAACCGCCTCGCTCGCCTGACGCCATTCCCGTTTCGCCCTTCCGTCCCATCCGGAGCCCGAACATGCCCGCCCTGCCTTCCCTGCCATTCCCGCCGCCATCCGTGCTGCTGCCCGGCAGCCTGCGCCGCCGTATCGGCGAACGCATCGAGCGCTTCCGCGTGCCGGACTTCACCGTGCCGGCGCCACTGGCGAAGCTGGCCGGCCGCCTGCCGCAGCAGCCGCCCACCCTGGCACTGACGCTGGCGCTGAACCTTGCGCTCGACCGCATCCTGCCGCGCGACACCCTGGCGCCGCTGAGCGGCCGCCACCTGCAGATGCGCGTGCTCGACGCCGGCCTCAGGCTCGACTTCACGCTGGGCGACGAGGGCTTCCGCCACGCCGTGCCGGCATCCGCCGAGAGCAAGCCCGATCTGATCATCTCCGCCACCACCCGCGATTTCATCGCCCTGGCCCTGCGCGAGGAAGACCCCGACACGCTGTTCTTCAGCCGCCGCCTGCGCATGGAGGGCGACACCGAGCTGGGCCTGCTGGTCAAGAACACCCTCGATGCGGTCGATTGGGACGCGCTGAAAGCGAATCTGGGCCTCGGCGGCTGAGATACCGACGGGCACGGCAGGCGAGCTGGCAGGCGGGGCGGCGGCATCTGCGTTAAGCTTGCGCCCCCGCTTCGCTGCCGCGTCCGCGCCATGCCCCGCCCGACCGCTTCCGCTCCGCCTGCCGCCTCCGAATTCGACCTGATCCGGCGGCACTTCAGCCGCGCCACGCGCCACACCGATCTCGCCGGCGGCGACGACGCGGCGCTGCTGCGTGCGCGGCCGGGCATGCAGCTGGCCATATCGACCGACATGCTGGTGTCCGGCACCCACTTCTTCGCCGACACCGATCCGCACGACCTCGGCTGGAAGACGCTGGCGGTCAACGTCTCGGATCTCGCGGCGATGGGCGCGGAGCCGCGCTGGGCCTTCCTCGCGCTGGCCTTGCCGACCGCCGACGAAGGCTGGCTCTCCGCCTTCGCGCGCGGCTTCTTCGCCTGCGCCGATACGTTTGGCGTCGATCTGGCCGGCGGCGACACCACGCGCGGGCCGCTGAATCTGGCGGTCACGATCATCGGCGAAGTGCCGGCAGGCGACGCGATCACCCGTGCCGGCGCATGCGCCGGCGACGAACTGTGGGTGTCCGGCCAGCCCGGTCTGGCCGCCCTCGGCCTCGCTGCATTGCGCGACGAGTCGGTACTGGATGACCCCGGCCGCCAGCGCTGCGTTGCCGCCCTGCAGCGCCCGCAGCCGCGCGTGGCGCTGGGGCTGGCCCTGCGCGGGCTCGCCAGCGCGATGCTCGACGTTTCCGACGGCCTGCTCGGCGATCTGGCCCACATCCTCGCGCAATCACGCGCCGGCGCCACCATCGATGACGGCGCATTGCCGCTGGCGGAATTGCTTGCGACCGGCGCCCCCGCGGAAAAGGCCCGCGCCTGCCTGCTGGCAGGCGGCGACGATTACGAACTGCTGTTCACCGCCCCCGCCGCCGCGCGCGCGCGCATCGAGGCGCTGTCGCACCGGCTCGCGCTGCCGCTGCACCGCATCGGCCGGATCACCAGCCAGCCGGGCGAATGCCTGTTGCACACGGCCGACGGCCGGGAGCAGCTCCTGCGCCCGAGCGGCTACGATCATTTCGCATGAGCGCCGCCGTCCCAGCCATGATCCCCCGCCTTCCGCACACCCCATCTTCCGGAGCGAGCCGATGCGCCCCACGCTGAAACTGATGATGAGCCACCCCGCCCACTTCATCTCGCTCGGCTTCGGCTCGGGCCTGTCGCCGTGGGCGCCGGGCACGGCCGGCACGCTGCTGGGCTGGGCGCTGTATCCGCTGCTCAGCGCACCGCTGTCGGAATTCGTCTTCCTGGCCTTTCTCGTCAGCCTGTTCATCGTCGGCGTGCTTGCCGCCGAACGCACCGGCCGCGCACTCGGCGTCCCGGATCACGGCGGCATCGTCTGGGACGAAATGGTGGCGATCTGGCTGGTGCTGGCATTCACGCCCGCGACGCTGGGCTGGCAGGCGGTCGCGGTGGCGCTGTTCCGCTTCTTCGACATCGTCAAGCCGCCGCCGGTGCGCTGGGCCGACCGCAGCTTCAAGGGCGGCTTCGGCGTGATGTTCGACGACATCATCGCCGCCGGCTATGCCCTGCTCGTGCTGGCCATCCTGGTCAATCTGTTTGGCATATGATGTGCGCGACGCCATTCGACGGGAGCAAGACGATGGATACTGAACTCGACCAGCTGTCGGCCGCAGCGGGCGCCGCGCTGAACGCACGCCGCTGGCAGCTGGCCACGGCCGAATCCTGCACCGGCGGCTGGATCGCGGCGGCCGTCACGGCCACCAGCGGCAGCTCCGCCTGGTTCGACCGCGGCTTCGTCACCTACTCCAACGCAGCCAAGAGCGACATGCTGGGGGTTCGCAGTTCGACGCTCGAAACGCACGGCGCCGTCAGCGAAGCGACCGTCATCGAAATGGCGGAAGGCGCACTGGCCCACAGTACGGCAGACGTCGCGATCGCCGTTTCCGGCGTCGCCGGTCCGACCGGCGGTACGCCGGCAAAACCCGTCGGCATGGTGTGCGTGGCCTGGGCGCGGCGCGGCGGCGCCACCCTGGTGCGGACGCTGCAGCTGGCCGGCGACCGCGAGGCCGTACGGCGCCAGACCGTCATCCACGCGCTGCATACGCTGATCGAACTGGCTGGCGCAGATATTGCCTGACATGTTTGCTGTATATAAATACAGCTGCTAAGCTGTGGTTGTCAGAGACCTTGTTCAAGGCTGCGACAGCTCATCGTCGTAAATCCCTGCAAGCTCTGTGCCATAATCAGCCCATCACTAGGAAAGGTTTCCATGGACGACAACAAGGCCAAGGCACTCGCCGCCGCGCTCTCGCAGATCGAAAAGCAGTTCGGCAAGGGATCGATCATGCGCATGGGCGACGGCAATGTCGAGCGCGACATCCAGACCGTCTCCACCGGCTCGCTCGGCCTCGACATCGCGCTTGGCCTCGGCGGCCTGCCGCGCGGCCGCGTGGTCGAGATCTACGGTCCTGAATCTTCCGGCAAGACCACGCTGACGCTGCAGGTCATCGCCGAAATGCAGAAGCTCGGCGGCACCGCCGCCTTCATCGACGCCGAGCACGCGCTCGACGTCGGCTATGCCGAAAAGCTCGGCGTCGACATCGAGGATCTGCTGATCTCGCAGCCGGACACCGGCGAACAGGCGCTCGAGATCGCCGACATGCTGGTGCGCTCGGGCGGCGTTGACATCGTCGTCGTCGACTCGGTCGCCGCGCTGACGCCCAAGGCCGAAATCGAAGGCGAGATGGGCGACCAGCTGCCCGGCCTGCAGGCCCGCCTGATGTCGCAGGCGCTGCGCAAACTGACCGCCAACATCAAGCGCACCAATACGCTGGTCATCTTCATCAACCAGATCCGCATGAAGATCGGCGTCATGTTCGGCAGCCCCGAGACCACCACCGGCGGCAACGCGCTGAAGTTCTACGCCTCGGTGCGCATGGACATCCGCCGCACCGGCACGATCAAGAAGGGCGACGAAGTGGTCGGCTCGGAGACCCGCGTCAAGGTCGTCAAGAACAAGGTCTCGCCGCCGTTCAAGGAAGCGCATTTCGACATCCTGTACGGCGAGGGCATCTCGCGCGAAGGCGAGATCATCGATCTCGGCGTGCTGCACAAGATCGTCGACAAATCCGGTGCCTGGTATTCCTACAACGGCGACAAGATCGGCCAGGGCAAGGACAACTCGCGCGAGTTCCTGCGCACCAACCCTGCACTGGCGCGCGAGATCGAGAACAAGGTCCGCGCCGCCGTCAGTCTGCCCGAAATGGCGTCGGTCGGCGCTGCGCCGGCCGCACCGGCGGCGGACGAGGCCTGACCGGAGCGCCGCTGGCTGCCATGCCCGAACCGAGCCTGCGCGAACGCGCCCTGCGCCACCTCGCCCGCCGCGACCATTCACGCGCCGAACTGGCGAAGAAGCTCGCAGCCCACGGCGACGAGGACGAGATCCAGGCGGTGATCGAACGCATGGGGGAACTCGGCCTGCAGTCCGACGAGCGTTTCGCCCAGGCTTTCGTGCGCAGCAAGGCGGCGCGCTTCGGCGCCAGCCGCCTGCGCAGCGAAATGGCCCGGCGTGGCCTCGACCGTGACCTGGTCGACGAGGCAATCTCCAGCGAATGTGCAGAATCCGAATCAGAGCGCGCACGCAGCGTGCTGCACGGCCGCTTCACCGCGCCTCCCGCCGATGCCCGCGAATGGGCGCGGCAGGCGCGCTTCCTGCAAACCCGCGGCTTCGCACCCGACCTGATCCGCAAGCTGCTGAAAGAGCCCTACGATGAGTCTGCTTAAGGTCGCCGGCCTGCAAAAGCGCTACAAGGCGCGCACCGTGGTGCATGACGTCGGCTTCGAAGTCGGTTCGGGAGAAGTCGTCGGCCTGCTCGGCCCCAACGGCGCGGGCAAGACCACCTGCTTCTACATGATCGTCGGCCTGGTACGCGCCGACGGCGGCCAGATCGGCCTCGACGGCGAGGATCTGACCCATCTGCCGATCCACGCCCGCGCGCGGCTGGGCCTGTCCTACCTGCCGCAGGAAATGAGCGTGTTCCGCAAGCTCACCGTGGCCGAGAACATCCGCGCCGTGCTCGAACTCCAGGGCCTCGAAAGCCGCCAGGTGGACGATCGCCTGCAGGAGTTGCTGGAAGAGCTCGGCATCGGCCATCTGCGCGACAACACCGCCATCTCGCTGTCGGGCGGCGAGCGCCGCCGCTGCGAGATCGCCCGCGCGCTGGCCACCGACCCGCGCCTGATCCTGCTCGACGAGCCGTTCGCCGGCGTCGATCCGATCGCGGTGATCGACATCCAGAAGATCATCCGCTTCCTCAAGGAGCGCGGCATCGGCGTGCTGATCACCGACCACAACGTCCGCGAGACGCTCGGCATCTGCGACCGCGCCTACATCATCAGCGAAGGCCGCGTGCTTGCAAGCGGCGAGCCGGACGAAATCATCGCCAACGAAAAAGTCCGCCAGGTCTACCTCGGCGAGCACTTCCGCCTCTGAGTACACGATGAAACCCAGTCTCCAGCTCAAGCTCTCCCAGCACCTCACGCTGACGCCGCAACTGCAGCAGTCGATCAAGCTGCTGCAGCTGTCGACGATCGAGCTGAACCAGGAGATCGAGCGCTTCCTGCACGAGAATCCGATGCTGGAGCGCGAGGAATTCGACGAACCGCCTCCCAGGCCCGAGCCGGCCACCAGCACCTCTCCAGCCGAGCGCGAACGCGAGCAGCAGCGCGAAACGAACAGCGATACAGGTGCCGATGGCGACGCCGGCGGCGCTTCCGAACGCGAGGGCGGCGACGAAGGCATCGACTGGTCGAACGTCGGCACCGGCGCATCGGCCAAGCGCGACGATGACGACGACGTCGATTTCCAGGAAATCCAGGCTGCCGAGCTGTCGCTGCGCGAACACCTCGACGAGCAGGTCGCGCTGTCGCCGCTGAACGATCTCGACCGCGCGCTGGTGCGCTTCATCATCGAGGCGCTCGACGACGACGGCTACCTGTACCAGCCGCTGGAGGAGCTGCTCGAGCTGCTGCCGCCCGAGCTCGAACTCGATCTCGACGATCTGTCGATCGCCCTGCGCCACGTGCAGAACCTCGATCCGGCAGGCGTCGGCGCCCGTACCCCGCAGGAATGCCTGGCACTGCAGCTGCGCGCGATGCCCGAAAGCTCGATCCAGATGCTGGCGCTCGAGATCGTCGATGCACACCTCGAGCTGCTGGCCGAACGCAATTTCGTCCGCCTGAAGAAGCTGACCGGCTGCAACGACGACGAACTGCGCGCCGCCCACGCCCTGATCTGCAGCCTGGACCCGCACCCGGGGCTGCGCCATTCGGCTTCCGAAACGCGCTACGTGCTGCCCGACGTCATCGTGCGCAAGGTCCGCGGCCGCTGGACCGTCAGCCTGAACCAGGAGGCCATGCCGCGCCTGCGCGTCAACCGCCTGTATGCCAGCCTGCTGCAGCAGAACAAGGGACAGGGCGGCGGGCTCAGCGGCCAGCTGCAGGAGGCGCGCTGGCTGATCAAGAACGTGCAGCAGCGCTTCGACACCATCCTGCGGGTCTCCCAGGCCATCGTTGACCAGCAAAGACAGTTCTTCGATCATGGAGACGTGGCGATGAGGCCACTGACACTCCGGGAGATCGCAGACCAGCTCGAGCTGCACGAATCCACCGTATCGCGTGTCACGACGCAGAAGTACATGGCAACGCCGCGTGGCGTATTCGAACTCAAATATTTCTTTGGCAGCCACGTTTCCACCGACACCGGCGGAGCAGCTTCCTCAACGGCAATTCGCGCACTGATCCGCCAGCTGGTGGATGCAGAGGACAGGAAGAAACCCCTGTCCGACGCACGAATCGCAGAAGTTCTCGGCCAGCAGGGTATCGTGGTCGCACGTCGCACCATCGCGAAATACCGCGAATCACTCAATATCCCGCCGGTCAGTTTGCGCAAATCGATCTGACAACAACAGGAGTTAGCATGAATCTCAACATCACCGGACGCCACGTCGAAGTCACGCCGGCCATTCGCGACTACGTCGGCGCCAAGCTCGACCGCGTCATCCGCCACTTCGACAACGTCACCAGCGTGGCGGTGATCCTCTCCGTCGAAAAGCTGCAGCAGAAGGCCGAAGTCACGCTGCACGTGCGCGGCAAGGACATCTTCGTCGAGAGCGAAGACACCGACCTGTACGCCGCCATCGACGCCATGGCCGACAAGCTCGATCGCCAGGTCCAGAAGTACAAGCAGAAAATGGCCGACCACAACCACGAAGCCCTGAAGCACCAGGCACCGCCGGAAGCCTGAGCCGCCATTGCGCTGGGCCGCCATTGCGGTTTTATGTCCGGGGTGTGGTTATAATGCGCGCGTTTTCAAGACGCGGCTTCAACGCACCCCGGTCCAACCCCCGTCGCCCAGCGTGGCGCCAACGGTAACGGCGCTGCGCGAGCTCCATAGCGAATGAGCCTGATATCCCAACTCCTGCCACTGTCGAACGTGGTGGTCGATCTCGACGCCAGCAGCAAGAAGCGCGTCTTCGAACAAGCGGGCCTGCTGTTCGAAAACAACCAGGGCATCGCCCAGAGCCTGGTGTTCGAGAGCCTGTTCGCCCGCGAACGGCTCGGCTCCACCGGCCTCGGCCAGGGTATTGCGATTCCCCACGGCCGCATCAAGGGACTCAAGGACGCCGCAGGCGCCTTTCTCCGCCTGGCGGCGCCGGTGCAGTTCGATTCGCCCGACGGCAAGCCGGTCAACCTGCTGTTCGTGCTGCTGGTGCCCGAGCAGGCCAACGAAACCCATCTTCAGCTGCTGTCCGAACTGGCGCAGATGTTCAGCGACCGCGAATTCCGCGAAGCCCTGCTGGACGCCCCCGACGCCGCGCACATCCACAAGCTGTTCGTGAACCTGGGGCGCCGATGAATGAGGCAGACCAGCGTCGCACGGCTGTTCGAGGCTGAGCGGGAGCTCCTTCAGCTCAGCCACGTCAGCGGGCGGCTGGATGCCGTGCTGGCGATGGCCGAAGAGCGGATCTGGCCGGCCGATCTCGTCGGCCACCTGAACCTGATCCACCCCACCCGGCTGCAGATCGTCGGCGCCGCCGAGCTGGCCTGGGCCCAGCGCCAGACCACCGACAAGGTCACCCACCACCTCAACGAGATCCTGTCCTGCCAGCCGCCGGCGATCATCGTCGCCGACGGCTGCGCGGTGTCCCCTATCATCCGCGGCGTCTGCGAAGCCCACGACGTCGCGTTGTTCACCACGCCCCAGCCATCGGCCAGCGTCATCGACCAGTTGCGACTCTACCTGTCGCGCGAACTGGCGGAGAAAGTCTCGCTGCACGGCGTCTTCATGGACGTGCTCAGCGTCGGCGTGCTGATCACCGGCGATTCCGGCGCGGGGAAGTCCGAACTCGCCCTCGAACTGATCTCTCGCGGCCACGGCCTGGTGGCGGATGACGTCGTCGAGTTTTCACGCATCGCCCCCACCGTGCTGGAAGGCCGCTGCCCGCCGATGCTGCAGGATTTCATCGAAGTCCGCGGCCTCGGCATTCTCAACATCCGCACCATCTTCGGCGAGACCGCCTGCCGCCGGAAGATGCGCCTGCGCCTGGTCTGCCACCTCGAACGCCGCCAGCCCGGGGACGGCGACCCGAGCCGGCTGCCGGTGCAGCAGGAAGTGAAGGACATCCTCGGCGTCAAGATCGCCCGCGTGGTGCTGCCCGTGGCCGCGGGCCGCAACCTCGCGGTGCTGCTCGAGGCCGCGGTGCGCTCGACCATCCTGCAACTGCGCGGCATCGATGCGATGCAGGAATTCATCGACCGCCAGATGCGGGCGATGAGCAGCACCGACGGCGACGGCGCGGCCTGACCCTTTGCTGACCTTCCATCCTCCGAGCAGGCCAATGGCAGCGCTATTGCCGCAGTGCCGCATCGGCTGATACCCTCGGCGGCTTTGCTGCCCCGCGAGCCTTCGATGAGCACCCCCACGGATTACCTCGAGCGCGTCCTGAACGCCCACGTCTACGATGTCGCCGTCGAGACGCCGCTCGATCTCGCCGCCAACCTGTCCGCGCGCGTGCACAACCGCATCCACCTCAAGCGCGAGGACATGCAGCCGGTGTTCAGCTTCAAGATCCGCGGCGCCTACAACAAGATGGCGCGGTTGTCACCGCAAGCCATGAAACGCGGCGTGATCTGCGCTTCGGCCGGCAATCATGCCCAGGGTGTCGCGCTGTCGGCCTCGCGGCTCGGCGTACGCGCAGTGATCGTGATGCCGAGCACCACGCCCCAGATCAAGGTTGACGCGGTCAAGGCGCGCGGCGGCGAAGTCGTGCTCGTCGGAGAATCCTATTCGGACGCCTATGCCCATGCGCTGGAACTGGAAAAGAGCGAGAAACTGACTTTCGTCCATCCCTACGACGACCCGGACGTCATCGCCGGCCAGGGCACGATCGGCATGGAAATCCTGCGCGCTCATGCCAAGCCCATCCACGCCATCTTCTGTGCGGTCGGCGGCGGCGGCCTGCTCGCCGGCGTCGCGGCATACGTCAAACGGGTGCGGCCGGAGACGAAGATCATCGGCGTCGAGACGCTGGACGCCGACGCGATGACGCAATCGCTCGCCAGCGGCAAGCGGATCGCCCTGGACCAGGTCGGCCTGTTCGCCGACGGCACCGCGGTCAAGCAGGTCGGCGTCGAAACCTTCCGCCTGTGCCAGCAGTACGTGGACGAGATGATCCTGGTCGACAACGACGCCATCTGCGCGGCGATCAAGGACGTGTTCGAGGACACCCGCTCGATTCTCGAACCCTCGGGTGCGCTTGCCATCGCCGGCGCCAAGGAATACATCAAGCGCCACAAGCTGCGCGACAAGAACCTGGTGGCCGTCGCCTCCGGCGCCAACATGAACTTCGACCGCCTGCGCTTCGTCGCCGAACGCGCCGAACTCGGCGAACAGCGCGAGGCCGTGCTGGCAGTGACGATCCCCGAAAAACCGGGCGCCTTCCTCAAGTTCATCAAGCTGCTGGGCAACCGCAACATCACCGAGTTCAACTACCGCTACGCCGACGCCGAACATGCCCACATCTTCGTCGGCGTCACGGTGCACAACCGCAACGAAGCCAGCCGCCTGGTGGAAATGCTCGAGCGCCACGAACAGCCGGCGATCGATCTGACCGACGACGAACTGGCCAAGACCCATGCCCGCTACATGGTCGGCGGCCGCTCGCCGCAGGCCGAGAACGAAGTCGTCTACCGCTTCGTTTTCCCCGAACGGCCCGGCGCGCTGGTGAACTTCCTCTCGCGGCTGCATTCGGACTGGAACATCTCGCTGTTCCACTACCGCAACCACGGCTCGGATTTCGGCCGCGTGCTGGTCGGCATGCAGGTGCCGCCGGAAGACACCCAGGCGTTCGAGGACTTTCTGCAGCAGCTCGGCTACGAATACGAAGCGGCGACACACAATCCCGCCTACCGGCTGTTCCTCGCCGGCTGACGGCGGGCTTCAGCGCACAGCCGGGGCCGTGCCAGTGCGTGCTGCCCCGGTATGCACCGCGCCACTCTCCGTGACGATCCAGTCCATCGGCAGGTCGTGCGGCTGCGGCAGCACGCTGGGGACGCGGCCCAGTTCGAAACCGACGCCGATGGCGACGGCGTCCATCTGCGCCAGCGTGCGGTCGAAGTAACCGCCGCCGTAGCCCAGGCGATAACCGGCGGCATCGAAGGCGTTCAGCGGCACGATCACGGCCTCTGGCACCACCTCCTCCGGCACCACCGGGTACGGGATGCCGTGGCGATCGGGCGCCATATCGGCCCCCGGCGTCCAGCGGCGGAAATGCATCGCCGTGCCGGCCGCCACGACCACCGGCAAGGCCGCCGTCCGCTGCGCATCCCGCATCAGCCAGTCCTGGACCCAGGCCCTCAGATCGGGCTCGGCACGGAACGGCCAGCAGAAGGCCAGCACACGGGGCGCCACTTCACCGATCACGCCATCGAGATGTGCCGTCAGGCGCGCGGTGAGTCGTTGCCGCTGCGCCTCGTCCAGCGCCTCGCGGGCCTGGAGTGCGTGCCGGCGCAGGAATTTGCGACGCTTCTCGATGTCATCGGCGGGGTCGGAAACAGGCTTCGTCACTGTGGTATGGTGCTTGCAATGAACAGCAGGGGAAGTATGAAAACGGGCTTGATGAGGGTCGCACTCTGTGCGGCCGGGATGTTGCTGTCGGCGACGGCGCAGGCCCAGGTGCCGCCGACGTTCGGCGACGAGCGCATCGTCGCTGCTCGCGAGGCGGTGCGCAAGGGGGACCGCGACACGCTCGACATGCTCGCGTCCGAATCCGGCCCGCACGTGCTGGACCCATATGTCCGCTACTGGCGTTTCGTCAATGTGCTGGCACGCCCCGAACAGCCTCCCCCGGTGCAGGAGCTCGAGGCTTTCCTGCGGCAGGAAACCGGCACCGTGCTGGCCGAACGCCTGCGTGCCGACTGGCTGCGCCGCCTGGCTGCGGATGGTGACTGGACAGGCTTCTCGGCGCTCTATCCGGACCTGCAGAACCCTGACAGCGAAATGCGCTGCACGGCCTGGACCGCCCGCCTGATGACCGGCGACACCAGCGCGCTCGACGAAGCCGCGCAGGAATGGCGCTCCCTGGACAATGCTCCGGCGGCCTGCGACACCGTGCTGAGCGCCACTCACGCCACCGGCAGGGTCGATGACGACGAGGTCTGGCGCCGTGCCCGCCGCCAGGCCGACACACGCAAGCCCGACGATGCGTTGCTGAGCTGGCGCTGGCTGCCTGCCGACATCGCGCCGGCCGCCGCCGATGCCGAACAGGCCTTGCGCTCTTCCGCCGCGTGGCTCGACCGTCTGCCGGCCAATTTCGCCGTCACCCGCGCCGGCCGGGAACTCGCCCTTGCCGCGCTGACGCGCATCGCCTGGCAGGACGCCCGCCTCGCCCATGCCCGCCTGCTGCGCCTGCAGGACCGCCTCAGCGGCGAGGAGCGCGGCGAAATCCAGGCCGTCATCGCCATGCATGCCGCCATCGACCAGATGCCCGAAGCGATGGCCTTCTACCGCGCCACGGGCAAGGCCGAGCTGACACCGTCACAACGCGCCTGGCGCGTACGCGCCGCGCTGCGCGCCGGAGACTGGGCCGCCGTGCGCACGGCCATCGAAATCATGCCGGAATCCGAGCGCCAGCAGCCCGAATGGACCTACTGGCTCGGTCGCGCGCATGCCGCGACCGGCCGCGCCGAAGACGCCGAGGCACTCTTCAGCCCTATTGCCGCCGAACCGCATTTCTACGGCATGCTCGCCGCCGAGGAACTCGGCCAGCCCTTTGCGCTTCCCTCGGCCGGAGACCCGCCGTCCGTGCCCCCGCTCGACGAGGCCGAGAACGATCCCGCCCTGCGCCGCGCCCTCGCGCTGTACCGGCTCGATCTGCGCACCGAAGCAACCCGCGAGTGGATCTGGGCCTTGCGCGGCCGCGACGAAACCTTCCGTCTTGCTGCGGCACATCTCGCGCTGCGCAACGAGCTCTACGACCGCGCCATCAACAGCGCCGAACTCTCCAATCCGCGCGCAAACTATGCGCTGCGCTTCCTGGCCCCCTACCGCGAGCTGATCGAACCGCAGGTGCACATGCAGGGACTCGACCTCGGCTGGGTGTACGGCCTGATGCGGCAGGAAAGCCGCTTCGTCGTCCCGGCGCGCTCCAGCGCTGGCGCCCAGGGCCTGATGCAGGTGATGCCGGCGACCGGGAAATGGGTGGCGAACAAGATCGGCCTGCGCGGCTACCATCCCCGCCTGCTGAACGACCCCAGCACCAACGTGCTGCTCGGCACCAGCTACATGCGTCTGATCCTGAACGACCTGGACGATCACCCGGTGCTGGCCAGCGCCGGCTACAACGCCGGCCCGGGGCGTGCGCGCCGCTGGCGCGACGACAAGCCGCTGGAAGGCGCCATCTACGTCGAGACCATTCCCTTCAACGAGACGCGCGACTACGTCAAGAAGGTGATGGCCAATGCAGTCATCTACGGTGCGATGTTCGAACACCGGCCCCAGTCGCTGAAAGCACGGCTGGGCGTGATCGGCCCGCGCCCGGCCAGTGAATGAGCCGAGTCTTTCCGGAGTCCCAACCATGAATATCAAACGCGTCGTCCTCATCGGTGGCACCGGCTTCGTCGGCCATGCCGTCGCCAATCGCCTCGTCGAAGCCGGCATCCGCGTCATCGTCCCCACCCGCCGCCGCAGCCGCGCCGGCCACGTCCTGCTGCTGCCCACGGTCGAGGCCGTCGAAGCCGACGTGCATGACCCCGCCACGCTGGAGCGCCTGCTTGCCGGCGCCGACGCAGTGGTCAACCTGGTCGGCATCCTGCATTCGCGCGGCGGCGAGCCCTACGGCGCGGACTTCGCCCAGGCCCATGTCGAGCTGCCGAAGAAGATCGTCGCTGCCTGCCGCAACACCGGCGTGCGCCGGCTGGTGCACACCAGCGCGCTCGGCGCCAGCGCCGACGGCCCCTCCGGCTACCAGCGCTCCAAGGCCGCGGGCGAAGCGGCGATCCGCAGCACCGGCGCCGACCTCGACTGGGTCATCCTGCGGCCCTCGGTGATCTTCGGCCGCGACGACCGCTTCCTGAACCTGTTCGCCAACCTCGCCTCGACCTTCCCGGTGCTGCCGCTGGCCGGCGCCGATACCCGCTTCCAGCCGGTCTGGGTCGAGGACGTCGCCGAAGTCGTCTGGCGCAGCCTATGCACGCCGGCGGCAGCCGGCCAGATCTTCGAGGTCGCCGGCCCCAGGGTCTATACCCTGCGCCAGCTCGTCGAATACGTCTCCGCCCAGATCGGCAAGCCGCGCCCGGTGATCGGGCTGCCGGAAAGCCTGGCGATGCTTCAGGCCGCGCTGCTGGAGCTCGCTCCCCAGCCGCCGATGAGCCGCGACAACGTCCGTTCGATGCGCGTCGACAACGTCACCGATGGCCCTCCGCTGCCCTTCGGCCTGCAGCCGACCGCCATCGAAGCCCTGGTGCCGAGCTGGCTGGGCGATGAAACCGTCCGCTCGCGCTACCATCCCTTCCGTCGCCACGCGCGCCGCTGACGCGCGAGCGCCCCCACCCACAAGCCCATCATCATCACCCGGAGTCGGCCATGAAGCTCATCATCGGCAACAAGAACTACTCGTCCTGGTCCCTGCGCGCCTGGCTCGCCGCGCGCGAAGGCGGCTTCAGCTTCGGGGAAATCGACATCCCGCTGTTCATCCCGGGCAGCCGCGAGCGCATCCTGGCGCACTCGCCCTCGGGCAAGGTACCCTGCCTCAACGATCACGGCCTGCTGGTATGGGACTCGCTGGCGATCGGCGAATACCTCGCCGAGAAGCAGCCCGCGCTGCTGCCTGCCGACGCTGCCGCGCGAGCCACCGCCCGCGCCGTCACCGCGGAAATGCACTCCGGCTTCCAGAACCTTCGCAGCAGGATGCCGATGAACATCCGCAAGGATTACCGCGGCTTCGGCCACACGCCGGAGGTCGATGCCGACATCGCCCGCATCACCGCGATCTGGAACGACTGCCGCGCCCGCTTCGGCCAGGACGGCCCCTACCTGTTCGGCCGCTTCAGCCTTGCCGACGCCGCTTTCGCGCCGGTCTGCTTCCGCTTCCAGACCTATGGCGTGCAGCCGGACGGCGCCGCCGGCGAATACCTCGCCACCATGCTCGCCAACCCGCACATGCAGGACTGGGCAGCCGCAGCGCGCGCCGAGACCGAATCGATCCCGTCCGAGGATCTGTACGGCTGATGCAATGCTACGTCGTGGGCGGCGCGGTGCGCGACGCCCTGCTCGGGCTGCCGGTCTCGGACCATGACTGGGTGGTGGTCGGCGCCACGCCCGAGGACATGCTGGCCCGGGGCTTTCGCCCGGTGGGCAAGGATTTCCCGGTCTTCCTGCATCCGCAGACCCAGGAGGAATACGCGCTCGCCCGTACCGAGCGCAAGTCGGGCAAGGGTTATAGCGGCTTCGTCTGCCACGCATCGCCCGACGTCACGCTCGAAGAAGACCTGCTGCGCCGCGACCTGACGATCAACGCCATCGCACGCGACGCGGACGGCAGCCTGATCGACCCCCACGGCGGCATCCGCGACCTCGAGGCCCGGGTGTTCCGCCACGTCTCGCCTGCCTTCGCCGAAGATCCGCTGCGCATCCTGCGGGTGGCGCGCTTCGCCGCGCGCTTCGCCGACTTCGACACCGCACCGGAAACCCTCGCGCTGATGCGCCGGATGGTCGAGGCCGGCGAGGTCGACCACCTCGTCGCCGAGCGGGTGTGGCAGGAATTCGCCCGCGGCCTGATGGAACAGAAGCCGTCGCGCATGATCCGCAGCCTGCGCGACTGCGGCGCCCTCGCCCACATCCTGCCGGAAGTGGACAGGCTGTTCGGCGTACCCCAACCAGCTCAACATCACCCGGAAATCGACACTGGCGAGCACGTCATGATGGTCATCGACCATGCCGCCGCCACGGCACAGCCGCTCGCCGTGCGCTGGGCCTGCCTGCTGCACGATCTCGGCAAGGGCGACACGCCGGCCGGCATCCTGCCGCACCACTACGGCCACGAGCAGGCCAGCGCGCGGCGCGCACGCGAAGTGTCGATGCGGCTGAAAGCACCGGCCGACTGCCGCGACCTGGCCGAAATGGTCGCGCGCGAACACGGCATCTTCGGCCAGGCGGCGATCCTGCGGCCCGAGACCATGGTCAAGGTGCTGGAGCGCTGCGACGCCCTGCGGCGGCCGGAACGCTTCGCGCTCGCACTCGATGCGGCGGCTTGCGATTACTTCGGCCGCGGCGGCGGCCCGCGGCCCGAATGGGCGCCGCGCACGGCCTGGCTGGCAGCGCTGGATGCGGTACGCAAGCTCGATGCCGGCGCGATCGCGCGCAGCTGCGCCAACAAGGAGCGGATACCCCAGGCCATCCACGCCGCCCGGGTCGACGCAGTGCGCGCACTCGGCCTCCGCACTCCTGCCGCCAGCCCGAATCCGGCAGGCAGCACGCGAACGTGATCCAGTCGGCTTGGCGCCGTGGCAAGCTGCGTGCAAAATCGCCCTCACGACAGCGGATGAGCCCCCAGAACAAGAAACGCACACGCCCCTTCTCCGCTGAGCACGAGCGGCCCCGCACCGTGCCTGCAGCCCTCTTCCCCAGGAGCCCCAAATGAATACTCGCCGCTTCGGTGACCTCGAAGTCCTCTGTCACTCGCCCTCCACCCCGGTCCACGCCACCCCGCTGCTGTTCGTGCACGGCGCCTACGTCTCGGCCTGGTGTTGGGAAGAGCACTTCCAGCCCTGGTTCGCCGCGCGCGGCTGGACGTCCTATGCGGTGTCGCTGTCCGGCCACGGCTACAGCCGCCAACGCGAACATCTCGACACCTATTCCATCGACGACTACGTGCGCGACGTCGCCGAAGTGGCTGCGTCGCTGCCGGCGCCGCCGGTGCTGGTCGGCCATTCGATGGGCGGCCTGGTGGTGCAGAAATACCTCGAGCGGTACGATGCCCCCGCAGCCGTGCTGATGTCCTCGGTGCCGCCGCAGGGCCTGATGAGTTCGGCGCTCGGCCTGATGATGCAGCGGCCCACGCTGATGAGCGATCTCAACCGCATCATGGCGGGCAAGGACATCGACATCCGCAGCCTGCGCGAAGCGCTGTTCCACCAGCCGGTGGACGCTCGCGACCTGCAGCGCTACTACACCCTGTGCCAGCCCGAATCGCACCGCGCGATCTGGGACATGACGCTGTTCAACCTGCCCAACCCGATGCAGGTGCGCAGGGTGCCGATGCTGGTCCTCGGCGCCGAGCACGATGCCCTGATCCCGCCCGACCAGGTGCGGATGACCGCCATGACCTACGGCCACCAGGCGGAGATCTTCCCCGGCATGGGCCACGGCCTGATGCTGGAGAAAGACTGGGAAAAGGTCGCCGAGCGCATTGCCGCCTGGCTCGAAGACCAGCGCTGCTGAAGCGGCGGCCCGCCGGCTGCACGCCTACAAGGTATGCAGCCGGTCGCCGCGGGCGAAGCCCTGCAGCGGTTCGGCCATGCCGCGGCCGAGCGCCAGCACCTTGAACAGTTCGCCCATCTCCTGCGGCGCCGTCAGCCGCTGCACCGCCCGCGCGGCGCGGATGTAGTCGGCGCTTTCCTGCGGGCCGCGCCGCGCCAGGCAGTCGAGCACGCCGCAGTTGAACAGGAAGTGGGCCTGGGACGTGTAGCCCAGCACGTCCAGCCCCGCCGCGAAGCCCGCTTCCGCCACCGCGGTGAAATCGACGAAGGTCGTGATGTCGTTCAGCCCCGGCCACAGGAAGGGGTCGCCGTGGGCATGATGGCGGTAGTAACACAGCAAGGTGCCGCCGGAACGCGAAGGCAGGTAGTACTCGGCGCGCGGGTAGCCGTAGTCGATCAGCAGCATCGCGCCACGCTCCAGGCGCTCGGCCCAGGACGCCACCCAGGCGTCCCCTGCCAGGTTGAGCTCGGTCACGTACTCGCCGCCGGCAGGTGCGGGCAGATCCAGGGCCTGCGCCGCCTCGCGCACCGTGCCGGTCGCCGGCACGTCGGCCCAGCACAGGCGGCGTCCGCCTGCGCCGTCGTCGGCAAGGCCCACCCCGCGCTCGAACAGGCCGTCCGCACGCGAGGCCAGCAGATGAACCGGCATCACGTCCAGCACTTCGTTCGCCACCACCGCGCCGCTGAAGCGCTCGGGCAGTTCATCCAGCCAGCGCACCCGCGCAGCCAGGTGCGGCGCCTTCTGTGCCAGGGTGTCGAACTGGCGTTCGCGCAGCTCGCCCGACAGTTCGAGAATGCCGTAGTGCTCGGGCAGGCAGCCGCGGCGCTCCAGTTCGAGCAGCAGGTCGGTGGCGAGCAGGCCAGTGCCGGCGCCGACTTCGATCACCTGCGGCGTGCTCACCCGCATCACCTGTTCGACCTGGGCGGCCAGCGCCTGGCCGAACAGCGGCGTGAGTTCGGGCGCGGTGATGAAATCGCCGCCGGGGCCGAACTTTCGCGCACCGCCGCTGTAATAGCCCAGGCCCGGTGCGTACAGCACCCGCTCCATGTAGCGTGAGAACGGCAGCCAGCCGCCGGCCCCATCGATGTCGGCCTCGACAAGCCGGAGCAGGCGGGTGCTCTGGTCGAGCGCATCGGCGGAGGGCTGGGGCAATGAAGACATGGACGCGGCAGGCATTGAAACGGAAGTGCGGGATTGTACCGGCAAGCCCGATCGTCCATGCTCACGCCGTGCAGATCATCACTTTCGCCAGGGATACCTGACATGACGCCTTTCGATTCGGCCAGGCCCTCTCTCGATACGCATGAAGCGGACACACTGCCCGTCGTCCTCGTCACCGGCGCCGCCCGCCGCGTGGGCGCAGAGATCGCCCGCCAGTTGCACGCCGCCGGCGCCCGTGTCGTGCTCCACTACCGCAGCAGCGGCGGCGAGGCCGACAAGCTGGCAACGGAACTGAACACACGGCGCGCCTGCTCGGCCGCCACCGTCGGCGGCGATCTCGCCCGCTTCGGCACTGCCGACGAAGTCGCCGCCGCCGCCCTCGCCTGCTTCGGCCGCATCGACGGCCTGGTGAACAATGCCTCCAGCTTCTTCCCCACTCCGCTCGGCAGCATCGACCGCGCCGCCTGGGACGAACTGGTCGGCTCGAACCTGATGGGCCCGCTGTTCCTGTCGCAGGCGCTGGCGCCCGAAATCCGGCGCCGGCATGGCGCCGTGGTCAATATCGTTGACATCCACGCCGAACGGCCCTTGCCGCACTACCCGGTGTACAGCGCGGCCAAGGCCGGACTGGCCGGGCTGACCCGTGCGCTGGCGATCGAACTGGCGCCGGAAGCCCGCGTCAACGGCATCGCGCCGGGGCCGATCGAATGGCCGGAAGACGGCCAGTTCTCTGCCGGCGAACGCCAGCACATCATCGACCACACCCTGCTCAAACGCATCGGTTCGGCAGCGGACATCGCCCGCACGGTGCGCTTCCTGATCTTCGATGCGCCCTACATCACCGGCCAGATCATCGCCGTCGATGGCGGCCGCAGCGCCCATCTGTAGGCCGGGGAAGCAGCGCCAAGTGTATAATTCTTCGCTTTTTTCGCCGACCGAGCCGATCCGTGAGTGCAGCCATCGCCCCGCTTGAACCCCTCGCCCCCGCCGTCGATGCCGGGCCGGAAACCCGCCATTCGAACACCTTCCTGCGCCTGAAGAAGAAGCTGGAGCGCAGCGTCGGCGAAGCGATCGGCGACTACGGCATGATCGGCGACGGCGACACCGTGATGGTGTGCATCTCGGGCGGCAAGGATTCCTACACGCTGCTGTCCTGCCTGCTGGCGCTGCGCGAACGCGCGCCGGTCGACTTCCGCATCGTCGCGATGAACCTCGACCAGAAGCAGCCCGGCTTCCCCGACCACATCCTGCCGGCCTATTTCGAGTCGATCGGCGTCGAGTACCGCATCGTCACCGAGGACACCTATTCCATCGTCAAGGACAAGATCCCGGAAGGCAAGACCACCTGCTCGCTGTGCTCGCGCCTGCGCCGCGGCATCATCTACCGCACCGCAAAGGAGATCGGCGCCACCCGCATCGCGCTTGGCCACCATCGCGACGACATCCTCGAGACGCTGTTCCTGAACATGTTCTTCGGCGGCAAGATCAAGGCCATGCCGCCCAAGCTCGTCAGCGACGACGGCAACCATGTCGTGATCCGGCCGCTGGCCTACTGCACCGAAGCCGAGATCGCCCGCTTCGCCCGCGCGATGGATTTCCCCATCATCCCGTGCAACCTGTGCGGCTCACAGGAAAACGCCCAGCGCAAGCAGATCAAGGCGATGCTGCAGGGCTGGGCGCGCGACTTCCCCGGCCGCATCGAGTCGCTGGCGACCTCGCTGAAGAACGTCGTGCCCTCGCATCTGGCCGATCAGCGCCTGTTCGATTTCGCCGGACTCACGCAGCAGACGGAAGTGGAGGAAGGCGACACCGCCTTCGATCCGCCCGAACTGCCGCGCCTGGCGCCGCAGGCCGTCCAGATCGTGGCGCGCCTGCAGGACGGGGACTGAAGCCGCAGTCCGGCGAAGACTTGCACAACGGGCCGCATTTCAACATCATTGGATGCTGCCACGCACGCTCCCCGTATCCAGACGACATCCAAGCCATGCCCGACCGCAAGAACCTCTGCGTGCTCGCCGCCAATGTGGTCACCGACGACAATTTCGTCGCCCGCCTAGGCAGCACGGAAGCCAGCCATGCGGCCGAACGCTGCCTGAATCGCATCGAGCGCGCGATCGCAGCACACGGCGGCCAGATGCTGCAGCAGCAGGGCCGCTCGATCGTCGCAGCCTTCGAGCGCAGCGACACCGGCGTGCTTGCCGCAAGCGACATGCTCGACCGGATCAGGAGCCTGCCGAGCATGAACGGGCTGCGCCAGCCGGTACGGATCGGTCTGCACTACGGCATCGTCGATCCGTCGCAGGGATCGGGAGAAGGCATCGACGTTGCCCAGCGCATCGCCGGGCATGCAGAATCGGAACAGGCGCTGGCCAGCAGCACCGCGGTGCTGCTGCTGACGCCTGCCGCCCGCCATACCGCAAGCGCCCATCCGCTGCAGACCCAGGCCCTGCAGGCGCTGGACTGGCCGATCTACGCCATCGGCCAGCGCATGGGCACGGTGACGTCGATCCCGGCCACCGCGCGGCTGTCGCAGCGCCTGCGCCTGCGCCACCAGCAGGACGTCGTGTTCGTCGAGGAACAGCGGCCCGTGCTGCTGCTTGGCCGCGAACTGGGCAACGACATCGTGATCATGGACCCGCGCGCATCGCGCCAGCACGCGCGCATCGAACGGCAGCGCGACGGTTTCACCCTCATCGACGAAAGCACCAACGGGACGTTCATCTCGATCGAAGGCGGCGAGGAACGCCGCGTACGTCACGACAGACTGGTGCTTCGAGGGCCGGGGCGCATCGGCTGCGGCTTCTCCGCCGATGAAATCGAGCGTGACCTGGTGTTCTTCGACATCGTCTGAGACCGTACCCGCCGCCACGCGATCACGCTTCCCCCACGAAGCATTGCGCCGCCTTCCCGCGATTGGCGAGTCGGCGGCACATGCATGAAAGCCCATCAGGCCTTGGTGCACTCGGCAATGAAAGCCTTGCGCTTGGCGCCGGTCAGCGACTGCTCGGTCGCCGCCAGGTTGCAGGCCTTCTTCTTGTCAACACCCTCAGCCGGCGCCGCGGCCCGGGAAACCGGCTGCTCGGCCGCCGCGGGCGAAGCAGCTGCCTCCGCGGCGACGTGCTTGCCCTTCAGGCAAGTGCTCATGAACGCCTTGCGTTCATCGCCCTTCAGTTCCTGCGCCTTGGCTTCGGCGTTGCAGTTCCTCATCCGGTCATGCTGAGGATTGGCCAGTGCGCCGGCAGGAGCCAGCATCAGGACGGCAAGGCTGGCGACAAGAGCACGCAATGTGTTTTTCATCATCGAATCTCCTCTGGTGTACGCAGCATGGCTGCAGTCCGATTCTGCTGACGGCATATTCATATGTCAATTAAATTAATCCATACGTCATCATCGCCGCAGAACCCGGCTTCATCATGGACCTTGGCTCCGATCTCGCCCTGCTCGGCTCGCTGACGCTTGCTGCCTTTCTCGCTGCCACCCTGCTGCCCGGCGGTTCGGAAGCGGTGTTCGCCGGCCTCGTCGCCCTTCGGCCGGACCTGAGCCTGCCCGCACTCGTGCTGGCGACCCTCGGCAACACCGCGGGCGGCATGAGCACGTACGCACTCGGCCGCCTGCTGCCGCGCAAGGAGCTGCCGCCGCGGCTCGAACTGGTGCGCCGCCACGGCAGCCTGATCCTGCTGCTGTCCTGGGTGCCGCTGATCGGCGATGCGCTGTGCGCCGCGGCAGGCGTGCTGCGCCTGAACTGGCTCGCCTGCATGGCCTGGATGGCCCTGGGGAAGGGTTTGCGCTACGGTGCGATCGCCTGGCTGCTGGCGTGAGGGCGGACACCGCGCATACCGGAACCGGATCATGCGTCGCGCGCTGGAGTCGAGTCACGGGCCCTGGCCTATACTGCGCCCCTTCCCCTGGACAGGAGCCCCTCCACATGGAGACCGCGGATGTCGTGGTGATCGGCGCCGGCGTGATCGGCCTTGCCTGCGCCAGCGCACTGGCCGCAGCCGGCCGCGACGTGCTGATCGTGGAGCGCGAGCATTGCATCGGCAGCGGCATCAGCTCGCGCAACAGCGAAGTGATCCACGCCGGTCTCTATTACCCGCCCGGTTCGCTGAAAGCGCAGCTGTGCGTGGAAGGCCGGCAGCGCCTGTACGCCTACTGCGCGCAGCGCGGGGTAGCCCATGCCCGCTGCGGCAAGCTGGTGGTCGCCAGCCGCGAGGCCCAGCTCGATGCGCTGCAGGCGATCGCCGGCCGCGCACACCGGAACGGCGTGGACAACCTGCGCCTGTTCGGCCGCGCCGAGATCGCCGAGTTCGAACCCGCACTCGATGCTGAAGCCGCACTGCTGTCGCCCTCCACCGGCATCGTCGACAGCCACGGCCTGATGATGGCCCTGCTCGGCGATGCCGAAAGCCGCGGCACGATGCTGGCGCTCGGCAGCCCGGTGATCGGCGGTAACACCGATGGCGACGGCGTCGTGCTTGAAATCGGCGGCGAGGCTCCGACGATGCTGCGCGCACGATGGGTGATCAACTCGGCCGGCCTGGATGCGGTGGCGCTCGGCCGCGCCATCCGCTGCGCGGCGTCGACACAAGCGCCGGAAGCCCATTTCGCCCGCGGCGTGTATTTCAGCTACAGCGGCAAGGCCCCCTTCTCGCGCCTGATCTATCCGATTCCAGAACCGGGCGGACTGGGCGTGCATCTGACCCTGGACCTCAGCGGCCAGGCCAGATTCGGCCCTGACGTGGAGTGGATCGACCGCCCCGACTATCACGTCGATCCATCCAGGACCGCGCGTTTCGCCACGGCGATCCGCAACTGGTGGCCGGCGCTCGACGCCGAGCGCCTGCAGCCTGGCTACGCCGGCGTGCGGCCCAAGATCGTCGGCCCCGGCCAGGCGGACGCGGATTTCCGCATCGACGGCCCGGCACGGCACGGCGTGGCCGGACTGATCCACCTGTACGGCATCGAATCGCCCGGGCTGACCGCCTCGCTGGCGATTGGCGCTCATGTGGCGAAACTGGTGAACAGTTGATCCCCGAGGCGCGTCGGACCAGAACTGCTCCTTGCCGCCCAGGTGTCCATGCTTCGGGTAAGGTCTTGTTTTTTGCTGCATGGTGCACTGCGGTCGGCTAAAATGGCACGTTTCCCAGCAGCAGCCACCCCGGTACCCCGATGAGCCAACGCCTGCGCGAGATTCCGTACAACTACACTTCGTTCTCGGATCGCGAGATCGTCATGCGCCTGCTCGGCAGCGAAGCCTGGGCCGTGCTCGACGAATTGCGCGCGGAACGCGTCACCGGCCGTTCGGCACGCATGCTGTACGAAGTCCTCGGCGACATCTGGGTGGTGCGCCGCAACCCCTATCTCGAAGACGACCTGCTCGACAGCCGCGAGCGTCGCGAAGCGCTGATCGGCGCACTGAACCACCGCCTCAACGAGATCGAGAAGCGCCGCCAGGGCAACGACCGCGTGACCCTGCTGATCGCGCGCACCCGCGAGGCAATCGCCAGCTTCGAAAGCTGGTTCGACAATACCGCGCGGCGGCGCAAGTCGGTGCTCAAAGCCCTGTCGCGCCATACCCGGCGCGACAACATCTGCTTCGACGGCCACGCCCGCGTGTCGCACGTCACCGACGCCACCGACTGGCGCGTCGAATACCCCTTCCTCGTCCTCTACCCCGACACCGAGGAAGAGATGGCGCCGCTGGTGCGCGAGTGCATCAGCCTCGGCCTCACCATCATCCCGCGCGGCGGCGGCACCGGCTACACCGGCGGCGCGGTGCCGCTGGATGCCAACTCGGTGGTGATCAATACCGAGAAGCTGATCTCGATCGGCGCGGTCGAGGACATGGTGCTGCCCGATGCCGACGGCAAGCCGATGGATTCGCCCTACGCGACGATCCGCACCGGCGCCGGCGTCGTCACCGATCGGGTCTCCGAAGCCGCCTCGCTGGCCGGCCGCGTGTTCGCGGTCAACCCGACTTCGGCCAGCGCCTCCTGTGTGGGCGGCAACATCGCGATGAACGCCGGCGGCAAGAAGGCCGTGCTGTGGGGCACCGCGCTCGACAACCTGGCGTGGTGGAAGATGGTCACGCCGGACGGCAACTGGCTGGAAGTCGAACGCCTGGACCACAACTTCGGCAAGATCCACGAACAGCATACCGCCCGCTTCCGCCTGCGCCGCTTCGACGGCCTGACCTACGCGCCGCTGGGCGAAGAGCTGCTGTCGATGCCCGGCGCCCACTGCCGCAAGGACGGCCTGGGCAAGGACGTCACCGACAAGTTCCTCGGCGGCATCCCGGGCGTGCAGAAGGAAGGCACGGACGGCCTGATCGTCGCCGCGCGCTGGGTGCTGCACAAGATGCCGCCGATCACCCGCACCGTATGCCTGGAGTTCTTCGGCCAGGTACGTGAGGCGGTGCCGGCGATCGTCGAGATCACCGACTGGTTCAAGCCGGGCGGCGCCGGCAACCTCGCCGGCGTGCTGCTGGCGGGCCTCGAGCACCTCGACGAACGCTACGTGAAGGCGGTCGGCTACGCCACCAAGGCCAAGCGCCACGGCCGGCCGAAGATGGTGCTGATCGGCGACATCGTCGGCTTCGACGAGAACGCGGTGATGCAGGCCGCCTCCGAAGTCGTGCGCATGACCAACAGCCGCGGCGCCGAAGGCTTCATCGCCGTCAGCCCCGAGCAGCGCAAGCGCTTCTGGCTCGAACGCAGCCGCACCGCAGCGATCTCGCGCCACACCAACGCCTTCAAGATCAACGAGGACGTGGTCATCCCGCTGCCGCGCATGGGCGAGTATTGCGACGGCATCGAGCGCATCAACATCGAGCTGTCGCTGCAGAACAAGATCGAGCTGTGCGACACGCTGGAAACCTTCCTGCGCGGCGAGCTGCCGCTCGAAGTCAAGGACGAGATCGTCAACCGCGAGACGCTGATCGCCGACCACCGCGCCCAGGCGCTGGCCTATGTCGCCGCGGTGCGGCGGCGCTGGCAGTGGCTGCTCGACAACCTCGACCTGCCGCTGGCCGAGGCCGAGCCGCAGTTCGCCGGCTACGGCATCGAGGCCGGCGAGCTCAGCAACCGCGCCGCCGATCCGGTGCTGTTCCACCGCCTGCAGGACTACTCCATCCGCGTGTCGTGGAAGACCGAGCTGCGCCCGCTGCTCGAGCAGGTCTTCGACGGCGCGCTGTTCGCCCGCATCCTGGCCCGCATCGCCGACATCCACCGCGAAGTGCTGCGCGGCCGCGTCTTCGTCGCGCTGCACATGCACGCCGGCGACGGCAACGTGCACACCAACCTGCCGGTCAACTCCGACCACTACGAGATGCTGCAGACCGCCAACCGCGCGGTCAACCGCATCATGGCGCTGGCGCGCAGCCTCGACGGCGTGATCTCGGGCGAGCACGGCATCGGCATCACCAAGCTCGACTACCTCACCGACGAAGAGATGGCGAGCTTCTGGGCCTACAAGCAGAAGATCGACCCGGAAGGCCGCTTCAACCGCGGCAAGCTGATGCGCCAGGGGCCGATCAAGGGCAACCTCGACAACGCCTACACGCCCAGCTTCAACCTGATGGGACACGAGTCCATCATCATGGAGCAGACCGACGTCGGCGAGATTTCGCACGACATCAAGGACTGCCTGCGCTGCGGCAAGTGCAAGCCGGTGTGCTCCACCCACGTGCCGCGCGCCAACCTGCTGTACAGCCCGCGCAACAAGATCCTGTCCACCTCGCTGCTGATCGAGGCCTTCCTGTACGAGGAACAGACCCGCCGCGGCGTGTCGCTGGCGCACTGGGCCGAGTTCGAGGACGTCGCCGACCACTGCACGGTCTGCCACAAGTGCGAGAAGCCCTGTCCGGTGGACATCGACTTCGGCGACGTGTCGATCAAGATGCGCAACCTGCTGCGCAAGCAGGGCAAGAAGTCGTTCAACCCGGGCAAGGCCGCGGCGATGGCCTTCCTGACCGTCAAGGATCCGGCGACGATCAAGGCAATGCGCGTCGGCATGATGGACTGGGGCTACAAGGCCCAGCGCTGGGCACACGAGACGGCGAAGAAGTTCGGCCTGATCCAGCCGCAGGTGAAGACACCGCCGGCCACGCTCGGCAAGCCGCCGGTCAAGGCCCAGGTGATCCACTTCATCAACAAGCCGATGCCCGGCAACCTGCCCAAGCGCACCAGCCGTGCGCTGCTCGACATCGAGGACGACAAGGTCATTCCGGTGATCCGCGACCCGCAGAAGGTCAACGGCCCCGACTACAACGGCGATGCCGTGTTCTACTTCCCCGGCTGCGGCTCCGAGCGCCTGTTCAGCCAGGTCGGCCTCGCCACCCAGGCCATGCTCTACCACGTCGGCGCCCAGACCGTGCTGCCGCCGGGCTACCTCTGCTGCGGCTACCCGCAGACGGCCGCCGGCGAGGACGAAAAGGGCCAGAAGATCACCACCGACAACCGCGTGCTGTTCCACCGCGTCGCCAACACGCTGAACTATCTCGACATCAAGACCGTGATCGTGTCCTGCGGCACCTGCATGGATCAGCTGCAGAAATACGAGTTCGAGAAGATCTTCCCCGGCTGCCGGCTGCTCGACATCCACGAGTACCTGATGGAGAAAGGCGTCAGGCTCGACGGTGTGCAGGGCGTGAAGTACATGTACCACGAGCCCTGCCACACGCCGATGAAGGTGCATTCCGGCATCAAGGTGGCCAACGAACTGATGGGCACGCGCGTCAACCTGTCCGACCGCTGCTGCGGCGAATCCGGCACGCTGGCGGTCGCCCGCCCGGACATCTCGACCCAGGTGCGCTTCCGCAAGCAGCAGGAGATCGAGAAGGGCGCGGCGCTGCTGCGCGAGGACGATCCCAACGCCCGCATCAAGCTGCTGACCTCCTGCCCGAGCTGCCTGCAGGGCATGCACCGCTACGCCAACGACGCCGGCGGCGTCGAACCCGACTACATCGTGGTCGAGCTCGCCCGCCACCTGCTCGGCGAGAACTGGCTGCCCGACTACGTCGGCAAGGCCAACAACGGCGGCATCGAGCGCGTGCTGCTGTAGGCAGAGGCGGCGCAGCAAAACAAAGGGCCGGGATCGCAAGACCCCGGCCCTTTGCCTTCGACCCCGCTACAGCAAGGCTGGACGAGCCAGCCATCGCGCCGGGCAGCGCAGCCTCAGCCTTCGGCAGCTTCGCTGGGGTGGGTTCGATCCCATAGCGCACGCAGCGCTTCGCTCGCGGTCATGCGCAGGCGGTGACGGACGATGCGGCTGACCTCGGTATCGCCCGGGTTGATCTCCACCGTCGGCACGCCATCCTGCGCCGCCCATACGACGGGCCCGGCGATGTAGGGAAAGACGCTGGTGGTGCCGATCGAGATCACCAGATCGACCCCCTGCTGCAATACGTGCTCCAGGCGCTCGAGCGCACGCGCCGGCAGCTGCTCGCCGAACAGCACGATGTCCGGCCGCATGATGCCGCCGCAGCGCGGGCATTCGGGCGGGATCTGCAGGCCGGCATAGTCGATCACCTGGCGCGCATTCATGCAGTCGTCGCAGCGCAGGCGGCGCACCGTGCCGTGCATCTCGATCAGGTTGCGCGAGCCGGCATCGGCATGCAGGCCATCGACGTTCTGCGTCAGCACGCAGACCATCGGCTTTTCCTGCTCGAGCGCGGCGATCAGGCGGTGCGCGGTATTGGGGCGGGCGCCGCGGCAGTTGGCCTCGATCTCGGCGATGTACTTCCACGATACTTCCGGCCGCAGCGCCATCATCTCACCCGACAGCGCCTCCTCGATCGTCAGCCCCTCCGCCGTCAGGCGGTCATGGTAGAGGCCACCGATGCCACGGTAGGTGGGCAGGCCGGAATCGGCCGAGATGCCGGCGCCGGTGATGAAGAGAATGCGCTGAGCCTGTCCCAGCAGCGAAGCGACGCGGTCCAGATCGGGGTCCAACTGAGCGTGGTACATGGCTTGCGGAACTCAACGCCTCTTGGGCTGCAAGGCAGAAGACTTTGGCGCGGTGAGCTCGATGTAGCGCTGCCGGTCTTCATCGAAGCGGTCGAGGATCGCCGAACGCTCGCGCATCTTGGCGTCGATCACGCTGCGCTGGGCGATGATCTCGCCGTCCAGGCTGCGGATGTTCTCCTCGATCACCGGATCGACCTTGCCTTCGCCGGCCTGGGCGGCCTCCTCGATCAGCTTGTGCTGGCGCTCGATCAGCTCGGCCTCGCGCTGGCGCAGAACCTGGATGGACTTGTCCAGCGAACCGACTTCCCGGTCACGCCGCTCATCGAGATGCTCCAGGCTGCGATAGGTCTCCAGCAGGGCTTCGTCCAGGCGCAACTGCTTCAGGCGGGCCGCCTCCCTGGCACGATGTTCCCGCTCCAGCGCATTGCGCTGGGCGATCTCCTCGGCGGTCAAGGGCGCGGGCACGAAGCGGCGCAGGGTTCCCGATGGGCTCATCTCGCGGTAGGCACGGCCGTAGCACACCGGCGGCAGGATGTCGCCGCAGACCGGCTGGCTGCCGACGTCGCAGCAATAGATCACACGCCCGCCCGGCGCCTGGGCCATTGCACCGCCCGCTGCGGTCAATGCAGCGACAAGCAGCACGCCCGCCAGGGCAGCCTTCCCGGTCAGGATCTCAGTTCGACGCAATGCCATACTGTTCGCGATAGGCCTGCACCGCCCCCAGATTCGCCGCAAGTTCGGGGCTGCCGGCCAGATAGGCGATCAGGTCTTCGAGCGTCGCGACCGCAATCACCGGAATGCCGAACTGCTCTCGCACTTCCTGCACCGCCGACAGCGCGCCCTTGCCGCGCTCCATGCGGTCGAGGGCGATCACCACGCCCGCCGGCGTCGCGCCCGCGGCCCGGATGATCTCCACCGACTCGCGCACCGAAGTGCCGGCCGAGATCACGTCGTCGAGGATCAGCACGCCGCCCTTCAGCGGCGCGCCGATCAGGGTGCCGCCTTCGCCGTGGTCCTTGGCTTCCTTGCGGTTGAAGGCGAAAGGCATGTCGATGCCGCCCTCGGCGAGGCGGATCGCCGTACCCGCCACCAGCGGAATACCCTTGTAGGCCGGCCCGAAGAGCATGTCGCAAGCCACACCCGACGCGCGGATCGCGCGGGCGTAGTAGCCGCACAGTTCGCGGAAGGATGCGCCGTCGTCGAACAGACCGGCATTGAAGAAGTATGGCGAGTTGCGGCCTGCCTTGGTCACGAAGGCGCCGAAGCGCAGCACCCCCTTGCGACAGGCGAGCTCGATGAAATCCCGGCTAAAATCCACGGCTGTCCGGCTGCTGTGCAGCATTTCTGGAAAGTGTTCATGTTACGCATCATCTCCCTCAACCTCAACGGCATCCGCTCCGCAGTCAGCAAGGGCTACCTCGATTGGCTGCCCCGCCAGCAGGCCGACATCGTCTGCATGCAGGAACTGAAGGCGCAGGCAGGCGACCTGAGCGCGGAGATGCGCACACCGGCAGGCATGAAGGGCTGGTTCCACCACGCCGAGAAGAAGGGCTACAGCGGCGTCGGCATCTACAGCCGCATCGAGCCGGACCGCGTCGTCGAGGGCCTGGGCATCGCCGACATCGACGCCGAGGGCCGCTTCCTTCAGCTCGACTTCGGCAAGCTGTCGGTGGTATCGCTGTACCTGCCGTCGGGTTCGAGCTCGGAAGAACGGCTGCAGATCAAGTTCGGTTTCATGGACCGCTTCCTGCCGCACATGGCCGCGCTCGCCGCCAGCGGCCAGGAAGTCGTGGTGTGCGGCGACTGGAACATCGCCCACCGCGAGATCGACCTGAAGAACTGGAAATCCAACCAGAAGAACTCGGGCTTCCTGCCCGAGGAGCGCGCCTGGTTCAGCCGCCTGTTCGACGAGCAGGGCTGGATCGACGTCTATCGCCGCCTGCACCCCGAGGCCACCGACGCCTGCTACACATGGTGGTCGAACCGCGGCCAGGCCTGGGCGAAGAACGTCGGCTGGCGGCTGGACTACCAGATCGCCACGCCCGGCATCGCCGCCACGGCGCAAAGCACCGCGGTCTACAAGGAACAGCGCTTCTCGGACCACGCGCCGCTGACCGTCGACTACGACTGGGCGCCGTAGGGCGCACCGTTTCAGCGGCGGCGCGCGACCACGAGCTGGTAGAGACCGCCGAAGCGGGTCTCCTTGTGCCACGCGAAATCGGCAGCCTCTTCGGCGAGCGTCTCCAGCGGCACATCGAGCAGGGACTCGGCGAAGGGCTCCAGCCAGCGGAACACGCCGGCCATCACCGGCGCCAATGGATGCCAGGGACGAGGCCGGTGGTAATCGACGAACACCGCGCGGCCGCCGGGCTTCACTGCCGCGAGCAGGTTGGCGACGATGCGCCGGCGCTCGGCCTCGGGCACTTCGTGGAGCAGGAAGAAACAGCACACGGCGTCATGGCGCGTGGCCAGAGGCTCGACGAGATCGGCGACGTCGGCATCGGCCTGCGGCAGGCCGGCGAGCTTGCGCCGCACGTTGTCGATCTGGATCGGCGCCACGTCGCGGATCGACAGGCGTCCCTGCGGGCCGACACGCCGTGCCAGCATCGGCGAGAAATCGCCATACACGCAGGCGGCCTGCAGCACGTGCTCACCGGGCATGAACTGCGCCGTCGCCCAGCGCATCAGGCGGCCGGCGTTGCCCCACAGGATCGCCGACACCACCGGCGCCCGATCCAGCCAGGGCATGGTGCGCGGACTCAGGTAGGCCCAGGTATAGGTGCGGCGCAAGTATTCCGGCAGCTTCACGCCGGACGCTCTGGTGCCGGCAAGCGGCACGGATTCGGAACGAATGCTCATCGGACAGGGAGAAAGGGAATCATGGTTGCCCGGCTGGCCGCCAGCCCACGCAGATGGCGTAGCGGGGCGATGCCGTCAGGCTGTTGGTGTCGATGAGACTATACGCGGATTCTGCGCTGCACAAACCCTCCGCAGCCAGCATTGGCGCCAATCGCGGGACGTGCATCCATTTTTGTTACCGGCTTCCGCATTGCCTTTGCCCCCCTGCGGCGTTAGCCTGTGGATGGGCGCGCAGAAGCGCGATCATCATGACGGATGAACAAGGAGAGGCATCATGGCCAAAGCTGCAACCCCCTCGAAAGACAAGCTCGTCGATGATCTCAAGGCCATCATCACCGACGCCGAAGATTTGCTTGCCCTGACCGCCGACCAGACCGGCGACAAGCTGGGCGACCTGCGCGGCCGCATCACCGAACGCCTCGCCGCGGCCAAGGACAAGCTGTCCGATGCCGAAGCCGCGCTGATCGATTCGAGCAAGAAAGCCGCTCGCGCCACCGACGACTACGTGCATGAGCATCCCTGGCAGTCGCTGGGCGTCGCCGCCGGCGTCGCCTTCCTGCTCGGCCTGCTCGCCAGCCGCCGCTGACGCCGAAGATGGAGCGGGGCCGCAAGCCGCGCATGGCAGGACGCCTGCGCGGCATCGCCGATGCCGCGCTGCAGATGTTGCAGACGCGGCTCGAACTGCTGGCAGTCGAGGTGCAGGAAGAAAAACTGCGCCTCACCCGCCTGGCGATCAACATCGTGCTGTGCGGGCTTCTGCTGGGTTTCGGCCTGGTCTTCCTGATGGTGTTCCTGACCGTGCTGTTCTGGGAGGAGCACCGCCTGCTCGCACTCGGCCTGTCCACCGCGATCTGCCTCGGTGGCGCACTGTTCGCCGCGACCAACGTGGCCCGCGAATTCAAGCAGGGCAGCCGGCTGTTCGCGGCCAGTCTCGCCGAACTCGCCCGCGACCGGGAGGCTTTGCGCGCCCCCGACGACGACGCCTGAACGGCTTGCCGCCATGGATTCGCGACTCGTCAACATCGCCCTGCGCAAGCAGCGCCTGCAGCTTCGCGCCGCAGTACAGCGTGAAGACATGATGGCGCGCCTGGCTGCTGTCGAAACCGGCCTGACCCGTCTCGACGCTGTTCGCGACCAGCTGTCGTGGGCAAAGGAAAAAATCCCCCTGCTGTCGGTCGGTCTGATCACCGTGCTGCTGTTCAAGCCGCGCCTCACCCTGCGCCTGGCCCGGCGCGCCTGGCTGGGCTGGCTGCTGCTGCGCCGGGCGCGCGGTCCGCTCGCCACGCTGCTGCCCGTCGCCACTCCTTTGCTGCGGCGCCTGCTGCGATCGCTCAAGCGCGCCCTGTCGGCCTGAACGTCAGCCGACACAATTCAATCAGTCGTGGCGGGTGCCGAAGATCTTGTCGCCCGCATCACCAAGCCCGGGAATGATGTAGCCCCTGGCATCGAGATGGCTGTCGATGCTGGCGGTGAAGATATCGACATCCGGGTGCTGCTCGTTCATCAGCGCGATGCCCTCGGGCGCCGCCACCAGCACCAGCGCCCTGACCTGCGTGCAGCCCTTGCGCTTCAGCATATCGACCGTCGCCGCCATCGAGCCGCCGGTGGCCAGCATCGGGTCGATGATCAGCGCCATCCGCTCATCGAGCTGGCCGACGAGTTTCTCGAAGTACGGCACCGGCTGCAGGGTTTCCTCGTCGCGCGCAATGCCGACCACGCTGACCTTGGCGCTCGGCACCATGTCGAGCACACCGTCGAGCATCCCCAGCCCTGCGCGCAGGATGGGCACCACGGTGACCTTCTTGCCCTTGATCCGCTCGATCCGGACCGGTCCCGCCCAACCCTGGATCTCGACCGCCTCCAGCGGAAAATCCTTGCAGGCCTCGTAGGCCAGCAGGCGCGCGATCTCGGCCGTGAGTTCGCGGAATTTCTTCGTGCTGATGTCGCCTTCGCGCATCAGGCCGATCTTGTGGCGCACGAGCGGGTGGCAGATTTCATGGATGGGCATGGAAGCTCCAGGCAGCAAGGCAGCGATCTGCCTCTTTTACCGCGCAGCCGAAGCGCGCACAAGCGGTTGCGCCGCCGGTGCGCTCGGGGCCACGCCATTTCCCGTTCGGCGCTAGAATGGCGAGCCCGAACACTCGCCAGGCACTCCACGCGGCTCATCGACATGCAAGCAGATCTGGAAGAAATCAAACGTGCCCGCGAAGAAGCGGACTGTCTCGCCGACGGCGCCACCGTGGAAACGGCGCTCGACCGCATGGCAGCGGAAATCACCGCGCGCCTGGCCGAGCGCAATCCGCTGGTCTATACGGTGATGAACGGCGGCCTCATCCTCGCCGGACGCATCCTGCCGCGCCTGCTGTTTCCGCTCGAAGTCGCCTATCTGCACGCCACCCGCTACGGCCACGCACTGCAGGGTACCCAGCTCGACTGGCGCGTGCGCCCGACGCAGGATTTGCGCGGCCGCACCGTGCTGGTGCTGGACGACATCCTCGACGAAGGCCATACGCTGAAGGCCATCATCGAGCACCTGAAGGAAGAAGGCGCCGCCGAAGTGCTGTCCGCGGTACTCGTGCATAAACTGCACGACCGCAAGGCCAGCCCCGGCATGCGTGCCGACTTCAGCGGCCTCGACATCCCCGACCGCTTCCTGTTCGGCTGCGGCATGGACTACAAGGGCTACTGGCGCAACGCCCCAGGCATCTACGCAGTCAAAGGCCTGTAAGACCGACCCTGACCACGAGGAGAACCGCCATGCTCTACACCTTCAAGTCTTCCGCCAGCGCCGACGTGCTGATGCTGGGCGACTCGGCGAAGAAGCTCATCGCCATCATGGGCAAGGATGCTGCCGACACCCAGGGCATCGTCACGGTCGAGCAGCTGGCGGACGCAATCGTCCGGCTGCGCACGGCGATCGAGGAAGATCGCGCGCGCCAGGCCGAACTCGAACGCCAGCGCACCGAAAAGGACGCCGCCGCCGACCGCGAAGCCGGCCGCACCGGCATGGCGGCGCCAGTCGGACTCGCGCAGCGCGCCTGGCCGCTGCTCGACATGCTCGAAACCGCGCAGAAGGAAAAAGTGCCGGTGATCTGGGGCTCTTGAGCCAGCCCCGCAAGTTCAGACCCGCTGCCCGCAGCGGGTGCAGAAAACCACGCCGGGAACAAGCCGGTGGCCGCAAGCGATGCAAAACTGCGGCGCGCGCGGCGCGACGGGCTCCATCAGCGCCTCGATCGCCGCGGTCAGCCGCCTGATGCCGTCGGCAAAGTAGGGCTCGGGCGGGATGAGCACGGCGTTGAGCGGGCTCAGCGCTGCAAGCGAGGCCGGCAACTCCTCGCGCCCGGGCATCCTGGCCTGCTTGACGAGCACCGGCACCAGCGGCAGCCCCAGGCCGAGCGCGGTTTCCAGTTCGAAGCGCACCGGATCGTCCGCCTGATCGAGGCGACGCCGCCCCTGGCGATCGGCAGCGGCAAGCCATTGCGGGCCGATGATCGCCACCAGCGCACGCGCGCCCCTGATCGACTCCTCGACCTTGCGCACGAAGTCGATGCCGGCCGGGATCGAATCGACATCGCGGAAGATCGCATGCTCGCCAAAGTGCGTGCCGAGCCGGTCGCGGATGCGGCCGGTGATGTGCTCGGTGTCGTCGCGGCGGTAGGAAAGGAAGATCATCGGTTCGGCGCCCGCCTGCATGCGCGGCGGCGTGATGCTGCCCATGGCGGCGGCCGCGGCGCCGGTTGCCGCCATCTCGGTCACTTCGTCACCGACGACGTTCAGGTAGAAATAGTCGCCCGGCGACAGCATCGAGCCGAACGCCGCACCCAGCCCGCGCAAGGACAGCCCGCCCTGGCTGAGCAAGGGCGCCCTTTCACCGCATTCGAGGCGCACGGTCTGGCCTGCGCGCAGTTCGAGCACCAGCGGCTGGCTCTTGTAGAAATCCATCGCCACACCGATCTCATGGCCCCCTGCCGGTAGCGCGTAGCGCCGCGTGGCGCCCGCCTCGAGGCTGTCCACCTTGCGACCATCGATCAGCACGCTGTAGCCGCGCAGCACGTTCACCGCGGTGCGCGGACGGGTGAGTTCGACAGTGGCCAGCGGGGCGCTCACGAGTTCAGGCTCCTCAGTACTGCTCGGTGCCGAGCAGGAGGTAGAAAGCGGTGATGCCCAGGCCGATGAAGAACCAGGTCTTGCCGACTGCCAGCTTCTCCGGCGACTCGGCGCGCATCCAGTAATACAAGCCCATGCCCATGCCGACGATCGGTGCCAGCACGCTCGCGGCGATCACCCCCCACTTGAGCCCGGGCGAGACAGCGGAGGCGGCACGAGCGAGATCGACGATGCGTACAGGCTCGCCGGGCACCGCCGGACGTCCCGGCCCCGGCGGGGATTCGGGAGCACATTCGCCGATGGTCGCGCCGCAATGGCCGCAGAAGCGGGCGGCCGCCTCATTCTCCTTACCGCACTGGGGGCAGAACATGGTGGCATCCTCCGCTCTGGGGTCGATCCCAGTATAGCCAAGGAAGCCGACTCATGAACCGCCGCACGGCTGTGCGGTCAGGCGGCCGGGTGCGCCATTCCCGCCAGGCCGGCTGAAATGCCGCAGTCAGTTGCCGCAACTGGCCGCAAGCCAGCGCGCCGTGCTTTCGACGTCGAGATCGCCCTGCGCGGAGCGCATCGTCAGCCGCGTGGTGAAGCGCTCGGGGCTGTCGATCTGCGACCGGAACTGGCCGGTCGCGTCCGGCCCTGCGCACCTGAGCTTGCCGGTCACCGTGTTGCCGGCCTTCACCACGTCGGTCAATGTGCAGTTGCCTTCCATCTTGCCCGCATAAATCGTGTCCTGCCGCGCCTGCTCGGGCGTGATGCAGGCGCGGGCGGAGCCGTCCTGGCCAAGGCTGACGCCGCGCTGCGCCATCTCCTGCTCGATCATGCGGCGGGCTTCGGCGGGAAGGTGCTTGAGCTGCAGCTGCAACTGCGCCATCTGCGACGACATGTCGGGCAGACCGCCCAGGCTCAGGTGGGTGGAGCGGAACTCCCACAGGCCGGGGCGAATGTCCTCGACCGCATGAGCGGAGAGCGAGGAAGCAGCCAGAGTCAGTACGAGTACGCCGGATGCAGCAGATAGACGGATGGGCATGGACTGCGTCCTATGATGCGGGCTCGGCCCCATGGGCCGCAGATGATCGAAGCGGCAGCATTATCTCAGGCGGAGGCATGACACTCCATCCGCACACGTCTTCCATTGGTGAGCAAAGTTATCCATCATCCGCAAGATGCCCGACACCACATCCGCCCCGCTCCATCACCTCCACGCCGGCATCGACACCCGTGTCGCTGCCATCCGTGAATCGCACCCCGACTGGCAGTGCGCGCGCGGTTGCGCCAGCTGTTGCCGGCAACTGGCCGATATCCCGCGGCTGACAGCAGGCGAATGGGCCTTGCTGAAACAAGGCCTCGCCACCCTGCCGGCGCAGCGCCTGGCAGAGATCGGCGACAGGATCGCCCGGCTCGCCACCGCGCCGTCACGCCCCATCGTGTGCCCGATACTGGACGAGACGGAGGGCGCCTGTCCGGTGTACGTCCAGCGCCCGGTCGCATGCCGGACCTACGGCTTCTACGTACAGCGCGAACTCGGCCTGTACTGCGGCGACATCGAGCAACGCGTCGCCGGCGGCGAGCTGGCCGACGTGGTGTGGGGCAACCACGACAGCATCGACCACGCCCTCCGCGCGCTCGGCGAACTGCGGCCGCTCACGGAATGGTTCGCACAGGACGCGCCGGGAAGGTGAACATCGGCGGCCGGAGATGACCCGCTGCCTGCAGCTCAGGCAGCGGCCAGCATGCCCTGGCGCTCGATGAAGCCGATGATCTCGTCCAGCCCCAGCCCCGTCTTCTGGTTGGAGAAGACGAAGGGACGCGGGCCGCGCATCTTGCGCGCATCGCGATCCATGACGTCCAGCGAGGCGCCGACCAGCGGCGCGAGGTCGATCTTGTTGATGACCAGCAGGTCGCTGCGGGTGATGCCCGGCCCACCCTTGCGCGGGATCTTGTCGCCGGCGGAAACGTCGATGACGTAGATCGTCAGGTCGGACAGCTCCGGCGAGAAGGTCGCCGCCAGATTGTCGCCGCCGGATTCGACGAAGATGATGTCCAGCCCGGGAAAGCGTGCGTTCAGGCGATCCACCGCCTCCAGGTTGATCGAGGCGTCCTCGCGGATCGCGGTATGCGGACAGCCGCCGGTCTCGACGCCGATGATCCGCTCCGGCGCCAGCGCCTCGTTGCGCACCAGGAACTGGGCGTCCTCGGCGGTGTAGATGTCGTTGGTGACGACGGCGATGTCGTACTTGTCGCGCAGCGTCAGGCACAGTGCCAGCGTCAGCGCGGTCTTGCCCGAACCGACCGGGCCGCCGATGCCGACGCGCAAGGGGCCGCGCCGGTTGGGGACATGCATGTTCATGATCTGAAAAGCCTCGTGTATTGGGTTTCATGCCGACTGCTGGCGACCGCCAGGCCGGGGGTGTAGTTGCTCCAGCGCGCTTCGGGCAGGCACAGCGCCACCTCCACCAGCGGCACGATGCGCTCGCCCAGCGCGGCGAGCAGGCGCTGGCCGGCGCTCTGGCCCAGCGGCACGCATTTCACCGCCGCCATCACCTGGTTCTCGGCCCAGGCCCACAGGTAGGCGGCCAGCGCCTGCGCGGCCGGCACCTGCCAGGCCGCGGCGGCCGCCGACCAGGCGGTCGGGAAGGCCGGCGTGTCGATGGCGAGCAGGCGTTCGCGCCAGCCGGGCAGCGTGGCGAAGGCATCGAGCTCGGCCAGCAGGCGCACCAGCGACCAGCCCATCTGCACGGTTTCGGCGCGCAGTTCGGCGCTTTCTCGGCTGGCGAGAAAATCGTCGTTGAGGCGCGCGACCTCGGCATCGTCGCCCCGCGCCCAGGCACCGATCTGGCAGGCCAGCAGCGGCGCTTCGAAACGCGCCAGGCTCCATTCGAGCAGGTCGCCGATCCATGCCGCGGCATCCGCCTCCTTGCCCACGACACCGCTTTCCACCGCCCATTCCAGGCCTTGCGAATAGGTGTAGGCACCCACCGGCAGCGCCGGACTGCTCAATTGCAGCAGGCGCAGCAGCGGCAGCAGGCCGCCGTTCAGTGCCGGCGGACCGGCGGACATGTCCACGCTCAACGCCCCGCCATCATATGGATGCGTGCGCCGCTGCCATCGCCGGGATGCTGGTGGCCGTGGGCATAGGCGCCGGCCTCGGGCTCGAACGGCGCATTCAGCTTCACCAGTTGCGCGCCCAAGCCGGCGAGCATGCCTTCGAGCACATGGTCGGCCTGGATGCGCAGCCAGTCGCCGCCGGCGTCGCCGCCGACCTGCACCGCGACGTGGCGGTTGCCGAGGTGGTAGGCCGCACGGGCGAGTTCGACCGGCGAGGCGCAGCGGGCTTCGATCAGTTCTTCCGGCGCGGCGCGGACTTCGACGATGCGGCCGTCCTTGGCCTGCAGCTTCTGCCCGTCGCGCAGGATGGTGCCGCGCGGCAGGAACAGCCCGGCCTCGGCGCCCGACACCAGCTTCGCGCGCAGCCGGCTCTTGGTACGGTAGTTGAAGTCGAGTTCGAGCACCTCGGCCGCCACTTCGCTGCCCTCGTAAAGCGATTCGATCAGCAGCACCGCGGCGGTTTCGGCCGGGGTATCGTTGGCCGGCATCCCGGTGGCCGGCGCACCGGTGTCTGGAGTCAGGGTCGTCGTCATGGCTGGATTCAGAACAGGAAATAGCGCTGCGCCATCGGCAGCGTGTCCGCCGGCTCGCACACCAGGTGCTCGCCATCGGCGCGGACGACATAGGTTTCGGGATCGACGTCGATGTCCGGCGTGGCGTCGTTGAGCACCATGTCGCGCTTCTGCACCGTGCGGCAGCCTTTCACCGCGACCAGCGGCTTGCCCAGGCCGAGCGCCGCCACCGCCGGATTGGCCAGCGCGGCCTGCGACACGAAGGTCACCGACGTCGCCAGCGCCTTGCCGAAGGCGCCGAACATCGGCCGGTAATGCACCGGCTGCGGTGTCGGGATCGACGCATTGGGGTCGCCCATCGCCGCCACCGCGATCATGCCGCCCTTCAGCACCAGGCTCGGCTTGACGCCGAAGAAGGCCGGCCGCCACAGCACCAGGTCGGCGAGCTTGCCTTCCTCGATCGAGCCGACGACGTGTCCGATGCCGTGCGTGATCGCCGGGTTGATGGTGTATTTGGCGATGTAGCGGCGCACGCGGAAGTTGTCGTTGCCGCGGCCCTCGTCCTCGGGCAGGGCGCCGCGCTGCAGCTTCATCTTGTGCGCGGTCTGCCAGCTACGGATCACCACTTCGCCGACCCGGCCCATCGCCTGCGAATCCGACGACATCATCGAGAACGCGCCGGTGTCGTGCAGGATGTCCTCGGCGGCGATGGTCTCGCGCCGGATGCGCGACTCGGCGAAAGCGACGTCCTCGGCGATCGCCGGGTCGAGGTGGTGGCACACCATCAGCATGTCGAGGTGCTCGTCGATGGTGTTGACCGTGTAGGGACGCGTCGGGTTGGTGGACGATGGCAGCACGTTCGGACGGCTGATCGCCTTGATGATGTCCGGCGCATGGCCGCCGCCCGCACCTTCGGTATGGAAGGTGTGGATGGTGCGATCCTTGAACGCCGCCAGCGTGGTCTCGACGAAGCCGGACTCGTTGAGCGTGTCGGAGTGGATCGCCACCTGCACGTCCATCTCGTCGGCCACCGTCAGGCAGTTGTCGATCGCCGCCGGCGTCGTGCCCCAGTCCTCGTGCAGCTTCAGGCCGATCGCACCGGCCACCACCTGCTCCTTCAGCGGTGCCGGCAGGCTGGCGTTGCCCTTGCCGAAGAAGCCCATGTTCATCGGAAAGGCATCGGCCGCTTCGAGCATGCGATGGATGTGCCACGGCCCCGGCGTGCAGGTGGTGGCGAAAGTGCCGGTCGCCGGCCCGGTGCCGCCGCCCAGCATGGTGGTGACGCCGCTGGTCAGCGCTTCCTCGATCTGCTGCGGGCAGATCCAGTGGATGTGGCTGTCGATGCCGCCGGCGGTCAGGATCATGCCCTCGCCGGCGATGACCTCGGTGCCGGCGCCGACCGGAATCGTAACCCCCGGCTGGATGTCCGGGTTGCCGCCCTTGCCGATGCGCCAGATGCGGCCGTCCTTGAGACCGACGTCGGCCTTGACGATGCCGGCCACCGCATCGACGATCAGCGCATTGGTGATGAGGGTGTCGGCGACGTTGGCCGACACATCCTGGCCCTGGCCCATGCCGTCGCGGATCACCTTGCCGCCGCCGAACTTCACCTCCTCGCCGTAGATCGTCCAGTCCTTCTCGACCTCGATCACGAGCTCGGTGTCCGCCAGCCGCACGCGGTCGCCCACCGTCGGGCCGAACATTTCCGCATAGGCGCGGCGCGATATCCTTGCCATCTCAGGCCTCCTGCCGGGCCGTCCCGAGGGAGGCCTGTGCCTCCATCGGAGGCAGCGAATGCAATGAGCGCGGGGGCTCGCCCAGCGCTCCCATCACCTGGCCGTTGAAGCCATACACTTCGCGCTCGCCGTCCAGCGCCACCAGCTCGACGGTGCGCGACTGTCCCGGCTCGAAGCGCACTGCGGTGCCCGCCGCGATGTTCAGCCGGAAGCCGCGCGCCGCCGTGCGGTCGAAGGCCAGCGCCTCATTGGTCTCGGCGAAGTGGTAGTGCGAGCCGACCTGGATCGGGCGGTCACCGGTATTGCTCACCGCCAGGCTCAGCGTGGCGCGGCCGACGTTGAGCTCGATGTCGCCGTCGGCGACGAAGAATTCTCCGGGGATCATCGTCTTCTCCTCACACGATCGGTTCATGCACGGTCACCAGCTTGGTGCCGTCCGGAAAGGTGGCTTCGACCTGGATGTCCGGGATCATCTCCGGCACCCCTTCCATCACGTCCTCGCGTCTCAGCAGCGTCGCGCCGTGGCTCATCAGTTCGGCCACCGTGCGGCCGTCGCGCGCACCTTCCAGGATCGCGCAGGTGATCAAGGCCACGGCCTCCGGGTAATTCAGCTTCAAGCCGCGTGCGCGCCGCCGCTCGGCCAGCAGGCCGGCGGTGAAGATCAGCAGCTTGTCCTTCTCGCGTGGCGTCAATTCCATCGTCCTCTCCGCGGCGCCCGGCGCCGCCTGCTACACAATTGATCAGGTATTCCAGATGCGCGGGGGCTGCGCCGCCCGGCCGGCCACCACCGGCCGCACCGCCGCCCACAGCCGCGCAAACCACGCCCGCCCCGGCTCGCATGCCGGCCCCAGCCAGCGCGCCAGCAGCAGGCCGGGCAGCAGCGTCACCGCGCCCTGACCCGCCTCGGCTTCGATGCCGCGCCAGCATTCGAGCAATGCACCATCACAGTGCGGCGAAGCGACGACGAAGCTGCCACCGACCGGCTGCCCCTGCATGCCGACCGCCGCGCCTAGCAAGGCGCTGCCGCCCGCCAGCACACCGCGTTCGAGCCACAGCGGACGGCGGTCGCGCTCGATCCGGGTGCGCATCGCCAGTTCGCCATGGTTGAAGCGCTCGCCGGACGCGGTACGCCCGAAGCACAGCATCTCGCTGCCGACGAAGCAGGCGTCGCCATGCAGGCGCACTTCGGTGGACAGCTCGCCCAGCGCGCCGTCGAAGACGATGCTCTCCTGCGGCAACCATTCGCAGACGCCGCCGGCAGCGACTTCGATGCGCTGCGCCAGCGAGCCCGTCTGCCCCGCACTGCGGTACCACTTGCCCGCGCCCGGGGTGGTCACCAGCGCATGCGCGCCCGGACCGACGTCGAGATCGACGCTCAGGCGGTCGCCGCCCGCAATCCCCGCCGGCGGATGCACCAGAATGGTGTGGCACACCGCATCCCCTTCGGGATACAGCGGCCGCTGCACCACCAGCGGTCCGACATGTTCGCGGCGCGCCAGCACCGTCCGCCCGCCGCGCCGCTCATAGCCAAGGCGCAATCCGGCCCGCCAGCCGCGGCCGGCGGGCTGCTCGGCCAGGGCATGGGTTTCGGGCGTGCTTACGGCGTTCATGCCGGACGATAAGCAAACGGCGTTCCAGCACTGGCAGGAAGGCCGTATCTGCTTGTCGATCAAGGAAATTTCAGCGCCACTCCGGCACCGGAACGGTCGATGGCAGGAAGTCGGACGGCCTGCGGCCGAAGATTTGCACCATCTCGGTGCATGAACTCGATCGGCGTCTCGAGGCAAGGCCGCCGAGTGCATCGAACCTGCTGCCGCGTCCCAAGCCCGCAGGCCGAAGCCGCAGCGGCCGGCGCCTTGCCTTACGGTGTTTCGCCGCCCTGCGCTTTCTTCATCAGCACCACGTCCTTGCACGGCACTTCGCACAACCAGCCGAAACGATCCGCCAGCCAGCGGAAGGTCACCGCGCGGTAGAACACCACGTGCGTCGGATCGCGGCGGTAATGCCAGCCGGCGAAGCGGGCATCGTCGGTCTGGAAGCAGGTCATCACCGCCAGCCAGCCGCCGGGCCGCAGCAGGCCGTCGAGGCGGGCGAATTCGGCTGCCGGATCATGGAAATGCTCCGCGACCTCGGTGCAGGTGATGAAGTCGTAACTTCGCGCCAGCGCGGCGGCATCCGGCACGAAGAAGGGGTCGTACAGCGCCACCGCATGCCCGGCTGCACGCAGCATCCCGGCCAATGCCGGACCGGGACCGCAGCCATAGTCCAGCCCCGTGCTCGCCGGCGCCAATCGGGCCAGCAGCGGCGCGGCCAGGCGGCCGAGAAAACGGCAATAGGCTGGATCGGCGGCATCGTTGCAATGCAGCTCGTACTCCGCCCGCTCGGCTGCCGCCGGCGGGCGCTGCGCGGGCAGCAGGAAAGTCGCCTCGCAGCGTCCGCAGCGCAGGTAATCCCGCCCTTCGACGCACATGAAGGGGCGCACATCGGCGCCGCGGCACACCGGGCAGACGGCAGATGCCGGCGGAGAGGCTTCAGCCCTTGCGCTGCCGGGCACGCCTGGCCGCCGACAAGGTGGTGATCGCCACGCCGGCCAGCACCGCCGCGCCCGCCAGCCAGCGCTCCGCGCCCAGGTGCTCGCCGAGCATCATCATGCCGAGCAGGGCACTGAGCACCGGCACGCTCAGCTGCACCGAACCGGCGGCGATCGCGGTCATCCGCACCCGGACCCAGTACCACACCGCATAACCCAGCCCCGACATCACGGCGCCGGACAGCAGCGCGTAGGCGACGCCAACACCATCCATCCGGATGGCGTCGCGCTGCAGGAACATCAGGCCGAGCGCCAGCGGCAGAGCCCAGATGAAGCTGCTGGCAGTGTTGCCCACCGGCGTGTCCTGGCTGAAGCGCCCGAGCAGCGAGAAGCCGCCCCAGGCAATGCCGGCAACCGTCATCAGCCCGGCAGGCAGCAGCGCCGGCGCCGACGCGCCCGGCGCCAGGAAAGCCACCAGCCCCCCGATCGCCAGCAGCACGCCCGGCAGGCTGGCGCGCTCGCCGCGGGCATAGCCGTAGGCGATCATCGTCAGTTGCGCGCTGGCGAACAGCAGCAGCGCGCCCGCGCCGGTGTCGATGCCGCGGTAGGCGAAGGAAAAAGCCACCGCATAGATGAACAGCAGCAAGGCGGATGGCCACGACTTCCGCAACGCTGGCATCCGCAGCCGCTGGAGCATCACGATCAGCGCCAGCATGGCCGCGCCCGAGGCGAGGCGGACGACGATGAAGGATGTCGGGTCGATGGACGTCGTCTGCAGGGCCAGCCGGGTGAGCAGCGAGTTCGCCGCGAAAGCCAGCATGGTGGCGGCCGTCAGCGCCACGACGAACATGGCCTGCCTTCTCAGCCCTGGGTCAGCGGGCGATGCCGCGGTCTCGTTTCCATTCATCGATTGTGTCTCCTCGAAGAGGGCGGCACGGTGCCTGCCTCATGTCTGCGACCTTGTCCGCCCCCGTATCGGCGGCGCGATCGTCTGGTGATGTTCGGGATGCGGTATTCAGGCTTCTTCCACGCCCGCGATGCGCAGCAGGATGGCGGTATCGAAACGGCACGCGTCTTCCAGCACCCAACCGACGAAGCTCGCCCCCTCCATCTGGCTCAGGAGCTGGCAGGCACATGCCCTGGTGTCGGTGCCCCGCGGAATCTCGCTGCGCCTCGTGCCTTCGTCCAGCACCTTCACCAGCCAGTCGATCTGGAGCAGGAAGAAGCGCCGGGTCAGTATCTGCAGCCGCTCCGGCAGCACGGCCATCTCTGCCGCCAGCGCACCGCACAGCGGCAACCGGCCCTGCCTGTTGCCCGCAGTGAACAAGCCGGCGAAGGCCTTCAGCCGATCCGCCAACGCGGCGGATTCCGCCTCGATGCCGGCAAAAGTCTGCACGACGCCTGCGACGTAGGCCTCCACCACGGCCACGCCCAGATCTTCCTTGGCAGGAAAATGGTAGTGGATGCTTGCCTTGCGGATGCCGACCTCCTGAGCCAGGTCGGCATAGCTGAAAGCAGCATAGCCCTTCGAGCGCAGCAGCGACTCGGCTGCCTGCAGCAAGGCTTCGCGGGTATCTGGAGCGCTCATCGAATGCTTCGTGTCGGATTGGCCGGCGTGATACTACCTACTAGTTGATAGGCAATCAAGGCAAACAAAACGGGGCAATCGCCCCGTTTCCGATCAAGCGCTTCTGCGCCCCCTCAGAAGTGCAGTTCCATCTGGAACATCGGCGCCGTGGTCTTGATGCCCGGCTTCTGGTCGCCATTGGCGAAGGCATGGTTGCCGAACTTGTTGCGCCAGTATTCGTAGCCCACGCCCATCAGGAAAGTGTTCTTCTTGCCCCAGGCCATCTGGCCGACGTCGACCATCAGCGAAGTGCGCATCAGGGTTTCGGTCTTGGTCTCGACCCCGGCGTAGTCCTTGCCCTTCTCGCTGTTGACGTTGATGAAGCCCTGGAACTTCAGCGGCACCGGACCGGCATTGAAGGGGATGCCCCAGGCCGCGCTCAGGATCCATTGCGGGTCGAAAGTGATGTCGCTCTTCGGGCAGGCGGGCGAGCCGAGGCCGCAGTGGTTCCACTCCTTGCCGTACAGCAGGCTGACGTCGAGGAAGCCCGGCACGTCGAACTTCAGCGTCGGGCCGATGACCAGCAGGCGCTTGCGCGGCGCGAAGGTGGTGTTCTTGGTGTTGAGGTCGAAGCCGGCGGTCAGCGCGACTTCCTTGACCGGACCGAAGGCGAGGCTGCGGTCGAAGATCTTGCTCAGATGGAACTGGTGACGATAGGTCAGGTAGAACTCGGTGGCGCCGTTGCTGCCGTTGCGCGTCGTCGGATCCTTGTCGTCGGACTGGAAAACGTCGAGGTTCACGAAATGCTGGCCGATCGAATGGCCGCTGGCATGGGTCAGCTGCAGCACGTGCTTGCGCACCTTCTCGGTATTGCTGGGCTCGTGGAAATCGGTGCCGTAGCGGTAGCCGATGAAAGTGTCGCTCCAGGTTGCCGCCTGGGCGACGGCCGGCAGGATGGCGAAGGCACAGACGATGGCGAGCGTCTTACCGCGGGGTTGTCTCTTTGTCATTTTGGGCTCCGGGGAGAGGTGCGGGTGGCAGGAAAAAGCTGAACGAGAATCGGGCGAGTCACTGTCAAACAAGCTGGCGGACGATTTGACGTGCGCTTCTCTCAAGTTAACAGCACACTTCACACACGGAAATCGCACAGTCGTGATAGAGCACATCAGGCTTGCCTGATAGCGTTTATCCTGCTGCAATGCACAAACCATGCCAATTGCACATGCAATGCGTGATTGCGCAGCCCATGCACGGACGAAGCACGCACATCGAGGAAATTCCCACAGCCACGCGGTGCGATAGACGTGTATGGTGTCGGGGCTTTTTCGACCGCAAGGCGCGCGAACCCAGGTTCGGCACACAGCGCAGCCATAAGGAGGAAACACCATGAATGCGACCGCCACCGACTCCCTGCCGAGCGAAGCCGAGATTCGCCAGGCTCCGGCCGACGACTACATGTCCGCGCGGCAACTGGCCTTCTTCCGCGCCCTGCTTGAGCGCGAGCGTGACGCCTTGCTGGAATCCGCCCACCGCACCACCCTGCACCTGCAGGAATTCGAGAGCACGCCCGACCCTTCCGACCGCGCCTCGCTCGAGGAAGACCATACCCTGGAGCTGCGCGTGCGCGACCGCGAACGCAAGCTGCTGCACAAGATCGACGAGGCCCTGGCCCGCATCGACAACGGCAGCTACGGCTGGTGCGAGGACACCGGCGAGCCGATCGGCATTCCCCGCCTGCTGGCGCGGCCGACCGCCACGCTGAGCGTCGAGGCGCAGGAAATCCACGAGGCCCGGCGCAAGATGCAGGGCGGCTGAAGACCACTCAGGGACGTGCCAGCCGCGCGAACTGGGCAACCGCGGCGGTCCGCGTCTCCACTCCGAGCTTCTCGTAGATGTGCTCGAGATGCTTGTTGACGGTGCGCGGGCTCATGTCGAGGATTTCCGCCACGTCGCGGTTGGTCTTGCCGCGCGCCACCCATTCCAGCACGTCCATTTCACGCGGAGTCAGCGGATTCGGCAGTTGGCCCGGTGACGCACTTTCCACCGGCGCCTCGCTGCCGCGGGCGCTGATCGCGGCATTCATTTCGCGCGCGACACGCAGATGAGCCTGCAGCCGGGCGACCAGTTCATCGGGCACCACGGGCTTCACCAGATAGTCGATGCCGCCGGCCGACAGGCCTTCGACCAGGCGCTCGGTTTCCGCCAGCCCGGTCATGAAGATCACCGGCACGGTGCGCATGCCCGATACCTGCTTGAGCCGGCGGCAAGTCTCGAAACCATCCATGCCCGGCATGCAGGCATCAAGCAGCACCGCGTCGGGAATGACGCGTCCGACCCGCTTCAGCGCGCTGGCGCCGTCGGTTGCCACCAGCACGGTATAGCCGGCATCGTCGAGCGCCTCGGCGATCATGCGCACGGTGTCGGGCGCATCGTCGATCAGCAGCACGACCGCGCGTTCGCGCTGCGTTTCGTCCGTCTCAGTCATCGGCAGCCTCATCCAGCACTCGCAGCAGGGAATCGAAGCGCAGCGCCATCGTCATCTCGCGCAACGCGGCCAGCGGCACCTGCAGCTCGGGATGCAGGACTTCGAGTTCGTCGAGGCGGCGGATCAGGCCCTGCAGATGGCCGAGGTCGGCGAAGTCGCGCAGCTCGGCACGAACGCGCGCGGACAGCCCCGCCAGCCCGGGGTCCGGCATGGCGGCAGGCAAGCGGGCAGCGGCCGGCAACGCATTCCAGCCCTCTTCCCCGCCCTGCTGCAGTGCGTGCGGCACCGGCCCAGGCACCGACATGGCCTGCCCGCCACCCACGCCGGCATCTTCGGCTGGCTGCGCCTCCGCATAGGTCCAGCTCAACCCCAGCCAGGCGCTCAGCCGCGCGAAGAGCTCGGTTTCCAGCACCGGCTTGACGATGAAGTCATCGCAGCCTGCCGCCTCGCGCCGCTGCGGCAGGTTCTCGTAGGCATTGGCCGAAACCATCACGATCGGCATGCCGTGACCGGCATCGCGCAGCCGGCGGCACAGCGTCCAGCCATCGAGCGCCGGCATCGACACGTCGAGGAAAACCAAGTCGGGCTGCAAGCTGCCGAGCAGGCCCGGCACTTCGTCCGGATGCCGGCATTCATGCACCAGGAAGCCGCGCGGCCGCAACATGTCGGCGATCAGCCGGCTCTGGCCGGGCTGGTCATCCACCACCAGCAGGCAGCGGCGGCGGCCGGCATAGCCGCGGATCTCGCGCTCGGGCCGCAGCGCCAGCTTCGGCCGGGCAACGCGCGGCAGGTGAAGCTTGACGCGGAACACGCTGCCGCGCCCCGGCGTGCTGTTCGACCGTGAGCTGGCCGCCGGCGAGTTCGACCAGCAGGCGGGTGATCGTCAGCCCCAGGCCCGTGCCGGGTACGCTGGCCACGCCAGCACCGGTGCCGCGCTCGAAGGGCAGGAAGATGCGCTCCATGTCCTCCTGCGCGATGCCGCAGCCGGTGTCGCAGATCTCGAACACCGCCGTCTCGCTTCGCCAGGCGATCTTCAGTCGCACTTCGCCGCGCTCGGTATAGCGCACCGCGTTGGCCAGCAGGTTGATCAGGATCTGGCGCAGGCGGCCGGTGTCGCCCTGCACCACTTCGGGCATGCCGTCGCTGAACTCGGAGCGGAAATCCAGCCCCTTCCTCACCGCTTCGAGGCGGAACATCTTTTCGATGTGGGCGAGGAATTCGCCGAAGCGGATCTCCTCGCGCCTGAACTGCAGGCGGCCGGCTTCGATGCTGGCGATGTCGAGCAGGCCGTCGATCAGCCCCAGCAGGTGTTCGCCGCTGCGCTGGATGGTGGAGATCGCGTCGCGCCGCCGGCGCGGCAGGTCGGTGTCGCGCAGCATGATCTGGCAGTAGCCGAGGATGGTGTTGAGCGGCGTGCGCAGCTCGTGGCTGATGCCGCGCACGTAGCGGCTCTTGGCCGCGTTGGCGGCCTCGGCGTCTTCCTTGGCCTGCTGCAGCTTGGCGTCGGTGTCGCGGTGGGCCTCGATCTCGCGCAGCAGCAGCTGGTTCTGGCGCTCGGACTCCTCCTGCGCCACCCGCCGGCTTTCATTGACCAGCACCAGCCACCAGATGCCCAGCGCGGCGAGCAGCACCAGCACCGCGAAGATGCGCACGAAGGCGATGCCGAGGTCGGTTTCGCCGGCCTCGGCGGCGATCAGCTCCTGCTGGTAGACCAGCGCCACCACCGCGGCCAGCACCAGGCTGCAGACCGAGAACACCAGCAGGAACTGCCCCACCCGCCGCGCCACCCGCGCCGAGGCCGGCGACGGCATCCAGCCTGCCATCCGCGCCGCCAGGCGCCCGAACAAGCCAGGTGCCGGCTTGCAGCGGTCACGGCAGCGCGCATCCAGCGTGCAGCACAGCGAACAGATCGCCCCGCCGTAGGCCGGGCACTGCGCCATGTCCTCGGACTCGAAGCGGTTCTCGCACACCACGCAGCGCAGTTGCTGCGCCGGCCGCCACTGCGTCTCGCGCGGCCGGGCGAGGTAATAACGGCCGCCGGTGGCCCAGGCGATCAGCGGCGCCAGCACGAAGGCGGTGCCGAGCGAGATGAAGGGCGCGAAAGCCTGCGCCGCGGCGCCCAGATGGCCGCCGAAGGCGACGATGCCGAGCACCGAACCGGCCAGCATCGAACCGACGCCCACCGGATTGATGTCGTACAGGTAGGCGCGCTTGAACTCGATATGGCGCGGCGACAGGCCGAGCGGCTTGTTGACGACGAGATCCGCCACCACCGCGCCGATCCAGGCCACCGCCACGCTGGCATACACGCCGAGCACCTGCTCCAGCGCCTCGAACACCCCCAGCAGCATCAGCATCAAGGCGATCAGCACGTTGAAGATCAGCCATACCACCCGTCCAGGATGGCTGTGGGTCAGGCGCGAGAAGAAGTTCGACCAGGCCAGCGAGCCGGCATAGGCGTTGGTGACGTTGATCTTGACCTGGCAGATGATGACGAAGACGCAGGCCAGCGCCACCGCGGCGCGCGGATCGTCCACGACGTGGCCGAAGCCGGCCAGGTACATCTGCGTCGGCTGCAAGGCCTTGTCCGGCGGCACCATCGCCTGCAGCGCGACGAAGGCGAGGAAGGCGCCGCCCAGCATCTTCAGCGCGCCGGGAATGATCCAGCCCGGCCCGGCGGCGATCACCGACGCCCACCAGCGCAGCGTGTTGCGCCTGCCCGGCGGCGGCAGGAAGCGCAGGAAGTCGACCTGCTCGCCGATCTGCGAGATCAGCGCCACCGCCACGGTGCAGCCGGCCCCGACCGCCAGCCAGTCGAAGCTGTTGCCGTGGCGGCCGCCGAATTCGGTGAAGGCCACGTACAGCTCGGGCTCGCGCACCAGCATGAAGAAGAAGGGCGTCAACAGCAGCACGACGAACACCGGCTGGGTCCACGCCTGCAGGCGGCTGATCCAGGTGATGCCGTGCGTCACCAGCGGAATCACCACCAGCGAACTGAGCAGATAGCCCCACTGCAGCGGCAGGCCGAACCACAGTTCCAGCGCCAACGCCATGATCGCCGCCTCGATGGCGAAGAAGATGAAGGTGAAGGAAGCGTAGATCAGCGAGGTGATGGTCGAGCCGATGTAGCCGAAGCCGGCGCCGCGCGTCAGCAGATCCATGTCCAGCGCCTCGCGCGCGGCGTAGTAGCTGATCGGCAGGCCGGTGAGGAAGATCACCAGCGCCACCAGGCCGATCGCCCACACCGCGTTGGTGAAGCCCCAGTTCAGCGCGATGGTGCCGCCGATCGCCTCCAGGGCGAGGAAGGACACCGCGCCGAGCGCGGTATTGGCGATGCGCGAGAACGACCACTTGCGGAAGCCGAGCGGCGCATAACGCAGGGCGTAGTCCTCCAGCGTCTCGTCCGCGACCCAGGCGTTGTACTCGCGGCGGATGGGGAGAATGCGCTGGGTGGCGGGAGCGGTCACGGCGATAGGCGGCGAGAGAAAAAGGATCGGGACGATCCCGGGGTTCAGCAAAAGGCGTTCCCGTACGGCACACGGCCCCCGGGGACGGCACCGCGGCCCTCCACGGTTCGCAGCGCGCGCCGGTTCGCACCGTGTCGGCGCATCCTGCCGGTGCCCACGCACCAGCATGGGGGACGGACGCTCGCGCGCGGCGCCTGTGCGCTGCACAAAACCATAGCGCCGCCGCCTGCGCATCCCCATACGTCGTTTGACGTATTCGCCGCATCGCGCCCGATGGGTAGTTTGTGCACCGCAGCGAGACGCTGATCCGTCCCGCCTCCCGCACCGCCGCCCACCCATCAAGGAGCGATCCATGTCCGACCAGCACCTGCCCTCCTCCCAGCGCCGCAAGTTCATGCTCGGCGCCGCAGCCCTCCCGCTCGCCCTGGCGATGTCCCGCATCGGCCATGCCGCCGCGCTGCCCACCGCCCAGGTCAACACCACCGGCCTGGCCGTCACCGACACCGAGGTCGTGGTCGGCCAGCTGCACTCGGCCACCGGCACCATGGCGATCTCCGAGACCGGCTCGATCCAGGCCGAACAGCTCGCCATCGACCAGATCAACGCGATGGGCGGCATCCTCGGCCGCAAGATCCGCGTCATCAAGGAAGACGGCGCCTCCGACTGGCCGACCTTCGCCGAGAAGTCGCGCAAGCTGCTGGTCAACGACAAGGTCGCCACCGTGTTCGGCTGCTGGACCTCGGCCTCGCGCAAGGCGGTGCTGCCGATCTTCGAGAAGGAAAACGGCCTGCTCTACTACCCGACCTTCTACGAAGGCCTGGAGCAGTCGAAGAACGTCATCTACACCGGCCAGGAAGCGACCCAGCAGATCCTCTACGGCCTCGACTGGGCCAAGCAGCAGAAGAGCGCCAAGACCTTCTTCCTGATCGGCTCCGACTACATCTGGCCGCGCACCTCGATGAAGATCGCGCGCAAGCACGTCGAGGCCTTCCAGGGCGGCAAGATCGTCGGCGAGGAGTACTACCCGCTCGGCCACACCAACTTCAACTCGCTGATCAACAAGATCAAGATCGCCAAGCCGGACTGCATCTTCGCCGCGGTGGTGGGCGGCTCGAACGTGGCCTTCTACAAGCAGTTGAAGGCGGCCGGCATCACCGGCGCGAAGCAGTTCCTGCTGACGCTGTCGGTGACCGAGGACGAGATGCTGGGCGTCGGCGGCGAAAACTTCGCCGGCTTCTATTCCTCGATGAAGTACTTCCAGTCGCTCGACAACGCCAACAACAAGGCCTTCGTCGAAGCCTTCAAGAAGGCCTACGGGCCGAAGGCGGTGATCGGCGACGTCACCCAGGCCGCCTATCTCGGCCCCTGGCTGTGGAAGGCGGCGGTCGAGAAGGCAGGCAGCTTCGACGTTGACAAGGTCGTCGCCGCCTCGCCGGGCATCGAGCTGCCGACCGCGCCCGAAGGCTACGTGAAGATCCACGAGAACCATCACCTGTACAGCAAGGCCCGCATCGCCGAAGGCCAGCCCGACGGCAGCTTCAAGGTGGTGGCGGAATCGCCCGAGCTGATGGTGCCGGACCCCTTCCCCAAGGGCTACCAGTAAGCCCCGCCGGCCGCCGCGCCGCTCACGGCGCGGCGGCGCTGCCCCGTCCGACTTTCCCCGGAGAAGCGCCATGTCCTTCGACGAAATCTACAACATCACCCTGATGCAGGGTTTTGCCGGCCTGAGCCTGTTCGCGGTGCTGCTGCTGATGGGTCTGGGCCTGGCGATCATCTTCGGCCAGATGGGCGTCATCAACATGGCGCACGGCGAGTTCATGACCATCGGCGCCTACACCATCTTCCTGCTGTCGACGCTGACCGAAAGCTACGCGCCGGGACTGATGCAGGCCTATTTCCCCTTCGCCATCGTCTGCGCCTTCATCGTCGCCTTCATCTTCGGCTGGCTGGCGGAATGGGCGCTGATCCGGTACCTGTACAAGCGCCCGCTCGACACCCTGCTCGCCACCTGGGGCCTGTCGCTGGCGATGCAGCAGGCCTTCCGCACCCTGATCGGGCCGAAGGAAGTCAGCCCCACGCTGCCCGACTGGCTGATGGGCTCGTGGGAAGTCACCGAAGGCCTCGACATCCCGATCAACGGCATGTTCGTGCTCGGCCTCACCGTGCTCGTCACCGGCGGCGTGCTGCTGGCGCTGTACAAGTCGCGCTGGGGCCTGCGCGTGCGCGCCACCGTCGCCAACCGCGCCATGGCCAACGCCATCGGCATCAACACCACGCGCACCGACCGCGTCACCTTCGCCATCGGCTGCGGCATCGCTGGCGTCGCCGGCGCGGCCTTCACCACCATCGGCTCGACCGGCCCGACCAGCGGCTCGCTGTACATCGTCGACGCCTTCCTGGTGGTGACCTTCGGCGGCGCCGCCAGCCTGTGGGGCACCGTGGTATCAGCCTTCGGCATCGCCCAGACCCAGTCGATCTCGGAATTCTTCCTGTCCGGCTCGATGGCCAAGCTGCTGACCCTGCTGCTGATCGTGACCATCCTGATGCTGCGCCCGCAAGGCCTGTTCGCATCCAAGGTGCGCCGCTGATCCGGCGCCCCGACACACGAGAACCCACGGAGAGCCAATCATGGATGCACTCAAAACCTGGCTGGATCGCAGCGGCCTCGCCAGCATCGCGATCCTCGCCGTCCTGCTGCTGGTGGTGTTCCCGCTGGCGATGGACAGCTTCCGCCTGAACCTGGTCGGCAAGTACCTGACCTACGGCTTCGTCGCCATCGGCCTGGTGATGCTGTGGGGCTACGGCGGCGTGCTGAGCCTGGGCCAGGGCGTGTTCTTCGGCCTCGGCGGCTACGCGATGGCGATGTTCCTGAAGCTGGAAGCGTCCGACCCGCAAAGCACCGCCATCCAATCGACGCCGGGCATCCCCGACTTCATGGACTGGAACCAGCTCACCGCGCTGCCGCTGTGGTGGGAACCGTTCAACTCCTTCGGCTTCACGCTGTTCGCAGTGGTGGCGGTGCCGGTGCTGCTGGCCTTCGTCATCAGCTACGCGATGTTCAAGCGCCGCGTCGGCGGGGTGTATTTCGCCATCATCACCCAAGCGGTGGCGCTGATCCTGACCGTGCTGATCATCGGCCAGCAGGGCTACACCGGCGGCGTCAACGGCATGACCGACCTCAAGACCCTGCTCGGCTGGGACATCCGCAGCGATGAAGCCAAGACCGTGCTGTACTTCGTCAGCTCCGCGCTGCTGCTCGCCGCCGTGCTGCTGTGCCGCTGGATCCAGCTCAGCAAGCTCGGCACGCTGCTGCTGGCGATGCGCGACAAGGAAGACCGCGTGCGCTTCTCGGGCTACGACGTGTCGATGTTCAAGGTCTTCGCCTTCTGCCTGGCGGCGGCGCTGTCGGCGATCGGCGGCGCGCTGTTCACGCTGCAGGTCGGCTTCATGTCGCCGACGCTGATCGGCATCGTGCCCTCGATCGAGATGGTGATCTTCGCCGCGGTGGGCGGGCGCATGAGCCTGGTCGGCGCGGTGTATGGCGCGCTGCTGGTCAATTTCGGCAAGACCTACTTCTCCGAGACCTTCCCCGACCTGTGGCTGTTCCTGATGGCCGCGCTGTTCATCGGCGTCGTCATGGCCTTTCCCAACGGCCTGGCCGGCCTGTACGAGAGCCACCTCAAGCCCTGGCTGGCACGGCGCAAGGGCGGTGCCGCCGAGGCCGGCGGACCGCCGGCCGGCGCGCCGGGCGAAGCCGGCCAGCAGGCTGCCGCCCCGATCGCATCGCCCGGCCCCTCGGCTTCCCCCGCGGCCTCACATTCCACGCCCGCGGTCGCCGCCGACCCCGGCCTGGGCATCGGCACCAAGGTCAGCAGCCAGTCGGCCTGACGGCACAGGGAGACAGACATCATGAGCAACACCGACTTCGTCCTCGCGGTGGAAGACCTGACGGTCTCCTTCGACGGCTTCAAGGCCATCGACAGCCTCAACCTCTACGTCGATCGCGGCGAGCTGCGCGTGGTCATCGGCCCCAACGGCGCCGGCAAGACCACACTGCTCGATCTCATCTGCGGCAAGACCAAGGCCTCGGCCGGCAGCATCAAGTTCAAGAACCAGGAGATGACCCGGCTGCCCGAGCACATGATCGTGCGCGCCGGCATCGGGCGGAAGTTCCAGACCCCGTCGATCTACGAAAACCTCAGCGTGTTCAAGAACCTGGAAGTGTCCTACCCGCGCGGCCGCGGCGTGTTCGGCGCGCTCGGCTTCAAGTGCGACGAGGAAGTGAAGGCCAAGGTCGACGAGATCGCCGACATGATCGGCCTCGCCGACCGTCTCGACCTCGAAGCCGGCCTGCTGTCGCACGGCCAGAAGCAGTGGCTGGAGATCGGCATGCTGCTGATGCAAGACCCCGAGCTGCTGATGCTCGACGAACCGATCGCTGGCATGAGCGCGCGCGAGCGCGAACTGACCGCCGAGCTGCTGAACCGCATCTGCCGGAACCGCTCGGTGATCGTCATCGAGCACGACATGGAATTCGTCGCCCGCATCGCCCACAAGGTCACGGTCATGCACCAGGGCAGGATCCTCGCCGAAGGGCCGATGGACAAGGTGCAGGCCGATCCCAAGGTCATCGACGTTTACCTGGGCCATTGATTGCGGCCACGCCCCCACTGGAGAACACCATGCTCAAGGTATCCAACCTCGTCGTCAACTACGGCCAGAGCGAGGCCCTGCACGGCATCTCGTTCGCCGCGCAGCGCAATGAAGCCGTCGCCATCATGGGCCGCAACGGCATGGGCAAGACCACCTTGTTCAAGTCGCTGATGGGCGTGCTGCCGCTCAGATCCGGCAGCGTCGAGGTTGACGGCGTCGAAGTCGGCAAGGACGAAAGCTACCGCCGCGTCGCCAAGGGCATCGCCTACGTGCCGCAGGGCCGGATGATCTTCCCCACCCTCACGGTGCAGGAAAACATCGAGACCGGGCTGGAAAACGCCAAGGTCAAGAAAGTGCCGGAGGAAATCTACGCCCTGTTCCCGGTGCTGTGGGACATGCGCCGGCGCAAGGGCGGCAACCTGTCGGGCGGCCAGCAGCAGCAACTGGCGATCGCCCGCGCGCTCGTCACCGAGCCCAAGGTGCTGCTGCTCGACGAGCCCACCGAGGGCATCCAGCCCTCGATCATCAAGGACATCGCGAAGGCTCTGAACGAGATCCGCAAGATCCGCCAGATCACCATCGTCGTGTCCGAGCAGGTTCTTTCCTTCGCGATGGACGTGGCCGACCGCCTGTTCGTCATCGAAGGCGGACGCCTCGTCCATGAAAGCGCGCGCGCCGACACCGACGAAGCCCACATCAAGCAGTTCCTCTCCGTGTAACCCATCCAAGAAAGAGGTGTGCCATGCCTGAAACCCTGATCAAGGTCGATCTGAAGCAGTCCCCCTACGAAAACGAGATGGTGCACAACCGCTGGCACCCGGACATCCCGATGGCGTGCTGGGTCAAGCCGGGCGACGACTTCGTGCTCGAAACCTACGACTGGACCGGCGGCGCGATCAAGAACGACGACGATGCGTCCGACGTGCGCGACGTTGACCTGTTGACGGTGCATTTCCTGTCCGGCCCGGTCGGCGTCGAAGGCGCCGAGCCCGGCGATCTGCTGGTGGTCGACCTGCTCGACATCGGCGCCAAGGACGAGAGCCTGTGGGGCTTCAACGGCTTCTTCTCCAAGACCAACGGTGGCGGCTTCCTGACCGAGCACTTCCCCCATGCGCAGAAGTCGATCTGGGATTTCGAAGGCATGTTCACCAAGAGCCGCCACATCCCCGGCGTGCGCTTCGCCGGCCTGATCCACCCCGGCCTGATCGGCTGCCTGCCCGACCAGAAGATGCTCGGCACCTGGAACGAGCGCGAAGTGGATTTCATCGCCACCCAGCCCGACCGCGTGCCGCCGCTGGCCAACCCGCCCGCGCCCAAAACCGCGCACATGGGCAAGCTCAAGGGCGAGGCGCGCGACAAGGCTGCCGCCGAAGGCGCCCGCACCGTGCCGCCGCGCGAACATGGCGGCAACTGCGACATCAAGGACCTGTCGCGCGGCGCACGGGTGTTCTTCCCGGTCTACGTCAAGGGCGCCGGCCTGTCGGTGGGCGACCTGCACTTCTCCCAGGGCGACGGCGAAATCACCTTCTGCGGCGCCATCGAGATGGCCGGCTGGGTGCACATGCGCGTCAGCCTGATCAAGGACGGCATGGCCAAGTACGGCATCAAGAACCCGATCTTCAAGCCCAGCCCGATCACTCCGAACTACAAGGACTACGTGATCTTCGAAGGCATCTCGGTCGATGAGCAGGGCAAGCAGCACTACCTCGACGTGCATGTGGCCTACCGCCAGGCCTGCCTCAACGCCATCGAGTACCTGAAGAAGTTCGGCTACTCCGGCGCCCAGGCCTACTCCATCCTCGGCACCGCGCCGGTCCAGGGCCACATCAGCGGCGTGGTCGACATCCCCAACGCCTGCGCCACGCTGTGGCTGCCGACCGAGATCTTCGAGTTCGACATCAACCCGAGTGCCGCCGGCCCGACCAGATTCATCGACGGCGCCGTCGACATGCCGATCGCCTACGACAAGACCTGACCGCCACACGCCAGACGGACCGCCGCCCCAATGCGGCGGCCCGCTTAGGGAGCACACCATGCCGACCTACGAATACTTCTGCGAAGACTGCGGCGACTTCTCCGCGCTGCGCCCGATGAGCGCGCGCAACGAAGCCTGCCCCTGCCCCCGCTGCGGCACCGCCGCCTACCGCGTGATGCTGAGCGCCCCCACGCTGGCCACCCTGGACAGCGCCAGCCGCAGCGCCCACGCCACCAACGAACGCGCCGCCCACGCACCGATGACCAGCGCCGAATACGCCACCCGCCACAAGCACGGGCCGGGCTGCGGCTGCTGCGGCGGCAAGCCCTCGAAAGCCACGCTGCGTGCGCCCGACGGCTCGAAAGCCTTCCCGGCCAAGCGGCCGTGGATGATCAGCCACTGAGGAAACGACAGCAGGGGCCATCGCCGTCTTCCGACCAGCCTGCACAGCCATCACGGCACGCTCCCCTGACGCTCAACGCTTCCGGCGCGGCGCGAGCAATTCGGATCGACCGATCTCCGTTCGAGCACTCTCAGGTGGCTCCGGAGCGGAGAAACCCGCTTCGGCAATGGCCGCATCCAGTCCTCTGAACGCCACCGATTTCTTCGGGTCGAGCAGGGACGACATGCCTTCGTTCCACGCATGCACCATCTGCTTGGCGACGGCATGCCAGCGCGGCTCGTTCCTTGCCGCCTCGATCACTTCGTTGCCCACCTCCACGGCCGACTCGCACAGGCGCTCGACCATTTCGGCATAGCGCCGCGGCGGCACTCCCAAACGTGTATTGAAGAAGCGCTCCAGCGTCTTGCCCGCAGCCCAGGTCTGGCGGCCATCGACCGGCAAGCCCGGAGGATTGTTCGCGTAGCGCGGATACGCCTGAGTGGTCACGACATCGTAGACCGGGGAATAGCCCACGTCGGCCAGGCTGGTGTAATGGAGCGCGATGTTCTTCGCATGGCAGTCGGCATTGCGCACCACATAGTTGAGCAGCAGATGCCAGCCGAACTGCTCCAGTTTTCCGCTGACCTAGACGTCGAGTTTCATCACGCATCATCCTGGCGCTGCTCGGCCAGGATGTCCTCGACCGTGCGCACGTGACCGGCCTTGACCAGCTTCAGGTCATAACCCGCCGCTTCGAGCAGGCGTACCAGTACCGACACGCTCATGTCCCCCTTGGACAGGTTCTCCATCCGCGCCACAGTCGTGCGCGCAACGCCTGCCCGCTGGGCCAGTTCATGCTGGCTCAGCAGCGCTTCGCGGCGAGCGCTCCTGAGCATCTGGGCAACATCGGAAAGTGTAGTCATTGTAGCCCTCGGGCATCTTTTTCCATGTTTTCATCAAAAATGTAGCCCAAGGGATACAGAACAGCAAGAGAGATCAGGGTGCTTGATGCTGATCGCGCACGCTGGCAAACATGAGGAAACCAGAGACAACCGGGCACGCAGTCCGGCAGCCCAAGCGCGTCAACGCTGCAGATCCTGCACCACGCTCTTCACCACGGCGCGGAAGAATGCCGCGCGCGGAAAGTCGGCAGGCGAGGCGATGGTGCGAACCAGCAGGCTGGGATGTCCCGACAGCGGCAGCACATAAGTCCAATGGTCGGACTTCACTTCGGCCAGCAGCGTCGAGCCCGGCAGCAGGCTCCAGCCGGCGATCACCTGCCCGTCGTTCATCGGGTCCAGCGTGGCGAGCAAGTCGTGGAAGTGGCGCAGGCCCGGCGAAACCGCGTCGCGCTCCGCATGAGCGACCACCGAATAAAGCGCGATGCGCTCCGGCAGGCGCCGGGCGACGAGCCAGGGCAGGCGCTCCCGTACCGTGAGGCTCGCCACCTCGCCGCCGGCCGACTGCGAGCATCCCAGCGGCGCAAACAGTGGCGCCAGGCTGTCGTGCAGGCGCTGGTAGCGATCCGCGATCGGCGTTCCCAGCAGCACACCCGAGATCGACACCAGGGCCTTCAGCTCCGACGGCAAGCGACCTTCGCGCCGCAGGACATCCAGCGCCAGCAGCGCATCCGGCAGCCCCTTGGAATAGGCCACCAGCACGATCGCCTCGACGCCAGCACGTTGGGCTTCCGCCTGCACTTCGTCGGCAAGCAGCACGGCATTGCTCGCCGACGAAGCACGTCCGCTCAACTGGATTGCACGCACCGAACCCAGCGATGCCCGGTAATGCGCGTAGCCTTCGGTGTAATTCGCCGGCCGTTCACGCGCGATACCATCGCTGAAAGGCAGCGACTGCTCGTCCACGCAATCGCCGAAGATGCCGGGAATGACCAGCACGCTCATCCCGCGGGGCACCACCTCCACAGGTAATGCCTTACCCGCCGTCTCATCGACATGATGAAGCCAGTTCGACGGATTCGCGGGGTAGCCATCCGCCTCGAGCTCGCGGGAGAAGCGCGCAGCAAATGCTTCACGGCCGTCCTCGATACCCGCGGCCTGAAAGGGCAGCGTCGCCAACAACGGATTTCCGGGGACACGCTGTACGGACAGTGAACTACAGGCGGCGCACAGCACGGCTGCCAGCATCATGGCGGTACGCATCAACCAAGGGCGCGCCATTACTCCTCCCACACCGTCCCGCCGCAACCCTGGGCGAAAGCTATCGGACACAGCCCGGTGCAGCGTAAGTCGAACTGACCAGGCACTTCAACCTTAGATGGTTTTATTCAGGAAAAGGGTCAAACGCCAACAATGCCCACACCTGCGGCCACCGCAGCCGTCAACAAAGCCTCGTCCTTGCTGGCAACGGGCATACGCAACCTCAGCGCGAGTTCCAAATAAGCCGCATCGTAGCTGCTCAAGTTGTATTCCAGCGCCAAAGCCAGCAGCCGAGCCGAACCAGGGGCGGCAGTATCGACCAGTATCGGCAGACGTTCGATCTGTTCGGCAATTTGCCCAGCCTGGATCGGAGAGAGGCGTTGCCGCTTGCAGGCCGTGCGCAATACGTTGGCAAACTCGAGCTGCCACAAGGCAGGCACAACGGCTTGCTCGCGCTCCAGCCGCAGGGCCACCGTGTCGGTATAGGGTGTGGCCTGGTCAACCAGAAACCAACCGACCACCACGGAATTGTCGAGCACGAAAGACATCAGTCACGGCCATCCTCGATGGCCTGCCGCACATCCATGCCAAGGCTTGCACCCTGCCCTATTTCCCGCAGCCGAGCCATCGCCCTGGCAACTTGCTCTCGCTGTCCATGCACCAGATTGTTTTTCTCACGCAGCAGCGCGCTTTCAAGCATTGCACTGATGGCAGAAGCCGAAAGCAGCCCCTGACGACGCGCCTGTTCGGCAATGTCATCCGGAAGTTCGATGGTGATGGTGGTCATGGCGTGTGCCTCCCGGTGGGCGTCAGGTCTGATCAATATAACGCGATGAGTGCGCAGTATGGCAAACATGTCGATTTCGTCCAGAGAGCCAGTACGAAACACTCACAAGCCGCTGACGATCCAATTGGCTCCCTGAACCGGACGGGGTCACGGGAGGAAAGACCGCCCCCATACGTCAAACGACGTATTTGTGCAGCGCACAAGCCTCCCGACAATGTCTCCAGGCCTTTCGCCCCCACTTTCCACCGGAGACCCCGCCGATGAGACACGGAGACATTTCCAGCAGCGCCGATTGCGTGGGCGTTGCCGTCGTCAATTACAGGATGCCCCGCCTGCATACCCGGGCGGAGGTGCTGGACAATGCCCGCAGGATCGCCGACATGGTGGTCGGCATGAAGCAGGGCCTGCCCGGCATGGACCTGGTGATCTTCCCCGAGTACTCCACCCACGGGATCATGTACGACCCCAGGGAGATGTACGACACCGCCGCCACCGTGCCCGGCGACGAAACCGAAATCTTCGCCGCCGCCTGCCGCAAGGCCAGGGTGTGGGGCGTGTTCTCGCTGACCGGCGAGCAGCATGAGGAGCATCCCAACAAGGCGCCCTACAACACGCTGATCCTGATGAACGACCAGGGCGAGATCGTGCAGAAGTACCGCAAGATCATGCCCTGGGTGCCGATCGAGGGCTGGTATCCGGGCGACTGCACCTACGTGTCCGACGGCCCGAAGGGCATGAAGATCAGCCTCATCATCTGCGACGACGGCAACTACCCCGAGATCTGGCGCGACTGCGCGATGAAGGGCGCCGAGCTGGTCATCCGCTGCCAGGGCTACATGTACCCGGCCAAGGACCAGCAGGTGATGGTGTCGAAGGCGATGGCGTGGATGAACAACTGCTACGTCGCGGTCGCCAATGCCACCGGCTTCGACGGCGTGTATTCCTATTTCGGCCATTCCACCATCATCGGCTTCGACGGCCGCACGCTGGGCGAATGCGGCGAAGAGGACATGGGCATCCAGTACGCCGAACTGTCCACCAGCCTGATCCGCGATTTCCGCAAGAACGCGCAGTCGCAGAACCACCTGTTCAAGCTGCTGCACCGCGGCTACACCGGCAAGATCAACTCCGGCGAGGATGCGGCCGGCGTCGCCGCCTGCCCCTACAGCTTCTACGGCGAATGGATCAACGATCCGGAAGGCACGCGCAAGAAGGTCGAAGCCCTCACCCGCTCGACGGTGGGCACCGCGGAATGCCCGATCGACGGCATTCCCAACCAGGAAAGCCAGCACCGCTGAACGCCCCGCCTGCCGAGCCGCACATGGATCTCTCTTCCTACCGTATTGCCGCCGAGCCCTACTACCACCCGACCGGCCACGAGATCGCGCTCTACGAGCATGCCTATGCCCACCGCCTGCCGCTGGTGCTGAAGGGCCCCACCGGCTGCGGCAAGACGCGCTTCGTCGAGTACATGGCCTGGCGCCTCGGCAGGCCGCTGATCACGCTGGCCTGCAACGAGGACATGACCGCCGCCGACCTCGTCGGCCGCTACCTGCTCGACGCCGACGGCACCCGCTGGCACGACGGCCCGCTCACCACCGCGGTGCGCCACGGCGCCATCTGCTACCTCGACGAAGTCGTCGAGGCGCGGCAGGACACCACCGTGGTCATCCATCCGCTCACCGACAGCCGCCGCATCCTGCCGCTCGACAAGAAAGGCGAGATCGTCACCGCCCATCCCGACTTCCAGCTCGTGGTGTCCTACAACCCCGGCTACCAGAGCCACAGCAAGAGCCTGAAGCAGTCCACCCGCCAGCGCTTCGCCGCGCTGGAATTCGACTATCCCGCCGCCGCGGCCGAAGCCGACATCGTCGCCCACGAGGCCGGCATCGAGCCGACGCTCGCCGCGCGCCTGGTGGACATCGCGATCAAGTCGCGCCGGCTGCGCGAGCGCGGACTGGAAGAAGGCATCTCCACCCGCATGCTGATCTATGCCGGCATCCTGATCCGCGACGGCCTGCCGCCGGTCGATAGCTGCCGCATGGCGATGACCGCGCCGATCACCGACGATCCGGACATGCAGGCCGCGCTGGACGCGATCCTGGAAGCGACCTTCTGACGGGGCGTGCCACCATGCCCCCGGCGCCGACCAGCGATGTCCTTGCCGCGCACCTGAGCCGGCTGAGCCACCTGCTCCATGCCTTCGGCGTCGAGGGTGGCCAAGTCCAGCTGCTCGAACGCCCGCCGCAGGACGGCCCACCGGCACGCCCGGTGCTGCACGGCACCACCCTGCTGCTGCCGGCCATCCCCAGCAACTGGCGCAGCGACGGCGGCCACTTCCAGCTCGCCGCCACGCTGCACGCCATCGGCCACCTGCTGCATTCGCCGCGCCGGCAGCCGACCGGCAAGCGCAAACCGATGGGACTGGCGCTCGCCGCGGCGATCGAGGACGTGCGCGTCGACCGTCTGTTGATGGAGCGCTATCCGGGCGTCGCACGGCTGATCCGCCACCTGATCCGCACCCAGGACGAACTGGCGCAAGTCGGTTTCGATGCCCGTATCGCGCGCCTGCAGCGCGTGCTGCTCGATCCGTTCGCCGCCGCCGCCGCCGCCGACAACGATGACGATGCCTGGGTATACAAGGGCCGCAGCCTGTTCGAGGAGCAGGCCGAGCGGCTGGACGACCCGGAAGCTTTCCGCCCGGTGATCGACGTACTCGCCAACGACCTCGGCCAGTTGCGCGTGCGCATGAACCTGCAGACCTATGCCCCGCCCTTTCCCTGGCACGACGACAACAGCCACCTGTGGGCCCACGCCGCCGACGCCGAGCAGGCGGACACGCCGCTGCGCCGCCCGCCACCTCCCACCGGAGAAAGCAGCGCTGCCACAGCACAGACATCGGCCCCGCCGCCTGAAACAGCGGCGCTGCCCGAAATCGCCCGCCACGACTATCCCGAGTGGCACTACCAAATGGCGCGAATGCGCGACAACTGGTGCACCGTGATCGAACGCGCCGTGCCGCCTCCAGCTCCGGACGAAAGCGGGATACAGATCAGCGATAGCCTGCGCCTGAAACGCGGCCTGCGTCTCGACCGCCGCGAACGCATCCGCCGCCAGTGGGAAGGCGAGGACATCGACCTCGACGCCGCTACCGAAGTTTTCGTCGACCGCCGCCTGGGCCTCGCCCCCGACCCGCGCCTGTTCTGCCGCACCGGCCGCAGCCCGCGCCATGCCAGCATCCTGCTGCTGCTCGACCTGTCGGCCTCGACCGCCGACTGCCTCGCCGACGGCCGCAGCGTGCTCGGACTCGAACACGAAGCCGCCGGCATGCTGATGACGGCGCTGCGGACAGGCGCCGACCGTCTGGAAGTCGCCGGTTTCGATTCCGATGGCCGGCAGGCGGTCAACTACCTGCGCCTGCTCGACTTCGGCCAGCCGATTCCGGCCGAGCCGGCAGCGGTCCTTGCCCATGCGCGCAGCGGCCTGTCGACGCGCATGGGCGCCGCGATCCGCCACGCCACAGCGCGCCTGGCCACGGAACGCAATGACTCCCGCGTGCTGATCCTGCTGTCGGACGGCGCGCCTTCCGACATCGACGTCTTCAATGAACGCCACCTCGTCGAAGACGCCACCTTCGCCGTCGGCGAAGCGAGGCGCAAGGGCATCCGCTGCTTCTGCCTGACGCTGGACCGCCAATCCGAAACCTATGTGCGCCGCATCTTCGGCCGCGACGGCTACCGCATCGTCAACGACGCCCGCAGGCTTGCCCGCGTGCTGCGCGAGACCTGCGCGCGGGTGGTGGACAGCAGCTGACGCCCCAAGGAGGTGCCGGAGAAGCTGACCGACAGCGGGCCTGGCAGGCCCCGGACAGCCGCCATGCACACAACTGATGCCGACGTGCTCGGCAGGCCCCTGCTTTGCGCACGACATTGGTGCGCCGCAGCGCTTTTTCAGCCCGATGCACCGTTCGAGAGCATGAAAGCTCGAACCGCAGAATCCTGCCGCACCGCCGCAGCCAAAGGCTTGCAGGCGAATGGCACAGGCTTTGCTAAAGGGTCATCGAGCCCGCCAATCAGGCGGCATTCAGCCCTTTGGAGGACATCGTCACCATGCGTCACCTCACCCTCAAGACTCTCACCGCCGCCCTTGCCGTCGCCGGCCTGTCCTTCTCCGCACAGGCTGCGGACACCATCAAGGTCGGCGTGCTGCATGCGCTCTCCGGCACGATGGCGATCTCCGAAACCGCGCTGAAGGACATGGCGCTGATGACCATCGAGGACATCAATACCAAGGGCGGCGTGCTGGGCAAGAAGCTGGAGCCGGTGATCATCGACACCGCTTCCAACTGGCCGCTGGCGGCGGAAAAGGCCAAGCAGCTCATCGGCCAGGACAAGGTGGCCGTCACCTTCGGCTGCTGGACTTCGGTGTGCCGCAAATCGGTGCTGCCGGTCTATGAAGAGAACAACGCGCTGCTGTTCTACCCCGTCCAGTACGAAGGCGAGGAACTGTCCAAGAACGTCTTCTACACCGGCGCCGCGCCCAACCAGCAGGCCATTCCCGCGGTGGAATACCTGATGAGCGAGGACGGCGGCGAGGCCAAGCGCTGGGTGCTGCTGGGCACCGACTACGTCTATCCGCGCACGGCCAACAAGATCCTGCGCGCCTTCCTGAAGGCCAAGGGCGTGGATGACAAGGACATCATGGAGACCTACACGCCCTTCGGCCACAGCGACTACCAGACCATCGTCGCCGACATCAAGCGCTTCGCCGCAGGCGGCAAGACGGCGGTGGTGTCCACCATCAACGGCGACTCCAACGTGCCCTTCTACAAGGAACTGGGCAACGCCGGCCTGAAGGCCACCGACGTGCCGGTGGTCGCCTTCAGCGTCGGCGAGGAAGAGCTGCGCGGCCTCGATCCCAAGCCGCTGGAAGGCCACCTGGCGGCGTGGAACTACTTCATGAGCGTCAAGAACCCGACCAACGACGCCTGGATCAAGCAGTGGAGCGACTACGCCAAGGCCAAGCGCCTGCCCGGCCAATCGACCAAGCCGCTGACCAACGACCCGATGGAAGCCACCTACGTCGGCATCCACATGTGGAAGCAGGCGGTCGAGAAGGCCGGCAGCGTCGATCCCGACAAGGTCATCGCCGCGATGGCCGGCCAGAGCTTCGAGGCGCCCAGCGGCTTCACGCTGACGATGGACGCGAAGAACCACCACCTGCACAAGCCGGTGCTGATCGGCGAGATCCGCGGCGACGGCCAGTTCAACGTGGTGTGGAAGACTGCCGCGCCGGTGAAGGCCCAGCCCTGGAGCCCGTACATCGAAGGCAACGACAAGAAGAAGGACGAGCCGGAAAAGCAGTAAGCCTCCTCTTCCGCCTCTCGCCCTGGCGGGTCGCCCGGGCACGGCGTGCGCCGTGCCCGCGGCCCCCTCGTGCCCCGACACCGGTGCGTGCCGCGCCACTCGCCGCAATCCGTTCGTGGCCTGGCTCAGACCGCTTGCCGCGCACCGCCAGGCGCAAGCCGCACAGTTTCTTTTGAGTGTTCCCCATGACTGGATATTTGCGAAAGCTGGCCCTGCTGGCCTGCCTTGCGCTGCCCGGCCTGTCGCATGCGCTGGCGCCCGACGCCGCCCTGGCGATGGCCAAGGGCGACAGCAACAGCCGCATCGCCGCCATGCAGGCGGCCATCGCCGACGACCCCGACGAGCGCACCGCGGCCTTCCTGCGCGCACTGGCCGCCAATGAAGTGGTGGTGACCGGCGACCGCGCCCTGATCGTGCGCAACGGCCAGGCGCAGGACCCCGTCAGCGGCGAAACCCTGGCGCTGCCCGCGGGCGCGGAAAGCGTGATGAACGACAACCGCATGCGCGGCGCGATCAGCGCCGCCCTGGCCGCGCTCGACCTGTTCGCCGCCGACGCCGGCCAGCGCCTGAAGGCCGCGCAAGCCATGCGCCAGGGCGCATCGGCCGAGCGCCTGCCGCTGGTCGAAAAGGCGCTTGCCCAGGAAACGGATTCACGCGTGAAGCAGGCACTGGAGCAGATCCGCGCCTCGGTGCAGCTGAATGCCGAGCTGCCCGCCGCACGGCTGGCCGCGATCGACACGCTGGCCGCCGACGCCAGCCCCGCCACCCGCCTGCTGCTCGACGAGCGTCTGGCCGCCGAAAGCGACGACCAGGTGCGCAGCGAGCTGCAGCGCACACTACGCAAGATCGACGACAGGCTGGCCTGGGGCGAGCGCCTGGGCGTCGCCTTCACCGGCATCAGCCTCGGCAGCATCCTGCTGCTGGTGGCGCTCGGCCTGGCGATCACCTACGGCCTGATGGGCGTCATCAACATGGCCCACGGCGAACTGATGATGATCGGCGCCTACGCCACCTACGTGGTGCAGGACCTGTTCCGGCAGTACCTCCCGGGCGTCTTCGACGCCTACCTGCTCGCCGCGATCCCGGTCGCCTTCCTCGCCTCGGCGCTGGTCGGTGCGATCCTCGAACGCAGCGTGATCCGCTTCCTGTACGGCCGCCCGCTGGAAACCCTGCTGGCGACCTGGGGCATCTCGCTGATCCTGATGCAACTGGTGCGCACCGTGTTCGGCGCGCAGAACGTCGCGGTGGAGAACCCGTCGTGGATGAGCGGCGGCTGGCAGGCGCTGCCGAACCTGACGCTGCCCTACAACCGGATCATCATCATCGGCTTCGCCTTTGCGGTGCTGGCGCTGGTGGCCTGGATCATCTCGCGCACCCGCCTGGGCCTGTTCGTGCGCGGCGTCACCCAGAACCGCCCGATCGCCTCGTGCATGGGGGTCAATACCGCGCGCGTCAACACCATGGCCTTCGCCCTTGGTAGCGGCATCGCCGGACTGGCAGGCTGCGCGCTGAGCCAGGTCGGCAACGTCGGCCCGGACCTGGGGCAGAGCTACATCGTCAACTCCTTCATGGTCGTGGTGCTGGGCGGCGTCGGCCAGTTGGCAGGCACGGTCTATGCGGCGCTGGGCCTGGGCATCCTGAACAAATTCCTCGAAGGCTGGACAGGTGCGGTGCTCGCCAAGATCGCCGTGCTGGTGTTCATCATCGCCTTCATCCAGAAGCGCCCGCAGGGCCTGTTCGCCATGAAAGGCCGCAGCGCGGAGGCATGACATGCAAGCTACCACTTCCTCGACTCCTGCCGTACCCACGGTACAACTCCCGGGCCGCAGGCCGCTGCTGACGCGCAAGGGCTGGGGCGCATTCTTCGCCGCGCTGCTGGCGGTGTGCGCGCTCGCCCCGCTGCTCAACCTGTGGGTGCCGCCGGACAGCGCCTTCCACCTGTCGGACTACGCGGTGGCGCTGCTCGGCAAGATCATGTGCTACGCCATCTGCGCGCTGGCGATGGACCTGATCTGGGGCTACACCGGCATCCTGAGCCTGGGCCACGGCCTGTTCTTCGCCCTCGGCGGCTACGTCATGGGCATGTACCTGATGCGCCAGATCGGCACCGAAGGCAACTACGGCAGCGAGCTGCCCGACTTCATGGTCTTCCTCGACTGGAAGGAGCTGCCCTGGCACTGGATGCTGTCCGACAGCTTCGTCGCCACGCTGATCCTGATCGTCGCCGTGCCCGGGCTGCTGGCCTTCGTATTCGGCTGGTTCGCCTTCCGCTCGCGCATCAAGGGCGTGTATTTCGCCATCATCACCCAGGCGCTGACCTACGCCGCGATGCTGCTGTTCTTCCGCAACGAAACCGGCTTCGGCGGCAACAACGGCTTCACCGACTTCAAGCGCATCCTCGGCCAGCCGCTCGCGACGCAGGAAATGCGCATGCTGCTGTTCGTGCTGACCGGCTGCACCCTGCTCGGCTTCTTCCTGCTGGCACGCTGGCTGGTGCGCAGCAAGTTCGGCCGCGTGCTGCAGGCGATCCGCGACGCCGAAAGCCGGGTGATGTTCTCGGGCTACTCGCCGCTGCCCTACAAGCTGACGATCTGGGTCATCAGCGCGATGATGTGCGGCGTCGCCGGCGCGCTCTACGTGCCGCAGGTCGGCATCATCAACCCCGGCGAGATGAGCCCCGCCGCCTCGATCGAGATCGCGGTGTGGGCCGCGGTGGGCGGGCGCGGCACGCTGATCGGCCCGATCGCCGGCGCCTTCCTGGTCAACGGCGCCAAGAGCTGGCTGACCGTGGTGGCGCCGGAATTCTGGCTCTACTTCCTCGGCGCGCTGTTCATCGCCGTCACGCTGTTCCTGCCACAAGGCATCGCCGGCCTGGCGCGCAAGCTGCGCCGCAGCGGCGGCGAAGCCCGGCCCCTTGCAGGCGCACAGGCGGAAGGCCGCAGCCCCGCTGCCAAAGAGGAGACGCGCGCATGACGCCCGAACTGATGAAGGCGGGTACGGCCCGCTTCGAACGCCACCTCGAACGCGAGGCCCAGCGCCGCGCCGCGCTCACCGAATCGGGCGGCCGCAGCGCCGGCTATGCCCGCCACGCGCTGGCCGGCGAAGTGGACGTCACCCACGGCCGCATCCTGTACCTGGAGGACGTGCATGTCAGCTTCGACGGCTTCAAGGCCATCAACGGCCTGAACCTGGACATCGCCCCCGGCGAGCTGCGCTGCATCATCGGCCCCAACGGCGCCGGCAAGACCACGATGATGGACATCATCACCGGCAAGACCCGGCCCGACAAAGGCACGGTGTTCTTCGGTTCGACCATCGACCTGCTGCGCCACAACGAGCCGCAGATCGCGCAGTTGGGCATCGGCCGCAAGTTCCAGAAGCCGACGGTGTTCGAGCAGTTGAGCGTGTTCGAGAACCTCGAGCTCGCGCTGAAGACGCACAAGGGCGTCAAGCACTCGATGTTCTTCCAGCTCGACAGCGCCCAGCGCGACCGCCTCGCCGAAGTGCTGCACACCATCCACCTCGCCGGCAGCGTCGGCCGCATGGCGGGCGAGCTGAGCCACGGCCAGAAGCAGTGGCTGGAAATCGGCATGCTGCTGATGCAGGACCCCAAGCTGCTGCTGCTCGACGAACCCGTCGCCGGCATGACCGACGAGGAAACCGCCCGCACCGCCGAGCTCTTCCTGCGCCTGAAGGGCAAGCACTCGCTGATGGTGGTGGAGCACGACATGCACTTCATCCGCGCCATCTCGGAAAAAGTCACCGTGCTGTGCGACGGCTCGGTGCTCGCCGAAGGCACGCTCGACCAGGTCCAGGCCGACGAGCGCGTGATCGAGGTCTATCTGGGGCGCTGAAGCCCCGGCATGCCCTCTCCCGATGGATAAGCGATAAAGACCGAACCATGCTCAAAGTCCACAACCTGCACCAGTACTACGGCGGCTCGCACATCCTGCGCGGGGTCGGCCTCACCGCCGAGCCGGGCCAGATCACCGTGCTGCTGGGCCGCAACGGCGTCGGCAAGACCACCCTGCTCAAGAGCCTGATGGGCCTGGTGCCGATCAAGGACGGCAGCATCGAATGGAACGGCCAGTCCCTGCTCGGCCGCGCACCCTACGAACGCACCCGCGCCGGCATCGGCTTCGTGCCGCAGGGCCGCGAGATCTTCGGCCGCCTGACGGTGGAAGACAACCTGCGCATGGGCCTGGCCTACAAGAGCGCCAGCACGCCGATCCCGCCCGACCTGTACGAACTCTTCCCGGTGCTGAAGCAGATGCTGCACCGCCGTGGCGGCGACCTGTCGGGCGGCCAGCAGCAGCAACTGGCGATCGCCCGCGCGCTGGCGCCGGGGCCCAAGCTGCTGATCCTCGACGAACCGACCGAAGGCATCCAGCCCAGCATCATCAAGGACATCGGCCGCGTGATCCGCATGCTCGCCAAGGAGCGCGGCATGGCGGTGCTGCTGTGCGAGCAGTACTACGACTTCGCCGAGGAACTGGCCGACGCCTACCTGGTGATGGAACGCGGCGAAGTCATCGCCCACGGGCCGGGCAGCGAGATGCGGGAGAAGAACATCCAGAGCCTGGTGGCAATCTGAGGAAGCGCGGGCCTGAAGAATCAGCCTGCATTCCCAATTCCTGCCAGGCCGCCCGAGAAGAGCTAGCACGATATGCATGAGTTGAACTGTGCAGCAACTGTGCATAAAATGTTCACGTCGTCTGATCTTCCACAGGAGCCTGGTCATGGCAGCCATCCTCTCGGACGTGCTCGAATCGGCCCGCGAACCCGGCACGTCACGGTTTTCTGCATCGAGCATCGCCGGCATTCTCGGCCTGCAGCAACAGGATCTGGCCGAACTGGCTGGCGTTCACCGCAATACGCTGCGCACCCATCCCGAGTCCCCGCGGCTGCAATCGGTGCTGCGTGATTTGATGCGGGTGCTGTCGGCCGCCACGGTGCTGCAGCCGGACCCGCAGCGGGCGATCTTCCTGATCAAGAACGAACCCATCCCTGCCTTCCGCCACAAGACTCTGTTGCAGTTGGTGCAGGAAGGGCGAACGGAGGATGCGATCGATTACCTGGAATCGGTCAGTTCTGGATTCGTTGGATGATTCTTCAAGACCCGCTGACCGGAACCACGTTGTTTCGGGCGCAGGTGCCGCCTTGTCTTACCAGTAAGACGAAGATAGGATGACCAACAGCCTTCCCCCTCGGAGTACGCCATGACTACGGTCATCCTTTCATCCAAGGGCCAACTGGTGCTGCCCGCCGAGGTGCGGCAGCACTTTGGCCTCACCCCCGGCAGCCGGCTCGAACTGGTCGAGGAACCGGACGGCATCCGGCTGATCGTTCCCCATCCCGCGCCCCAGGCAGATGTGGAGTCCGGCTACGGCATGCTCAAGCCTAGATCCAAGGGCAAGCCGCGGCGTCTGGCGGATTTCGATGCCGCCAGTCTGCTTGCCAAAGCCAAGCCATGAAAGCCGTCGACACCAATGTGCTGGCACGCTTCTTCGTGGATGATCCGGACGACCCGGAAGCCGCGCGCCAGCGCCCTGCGGCGCTGGAGGCCATGCGGGGCCGTGTGTTCGTCTCCGTGACGGTGATGCTGGAACTGGAATGGGTGCTGCGCGGCTTCTACGAACTGCCGCGTGCTTCCATCCACCGCGCCCTGAGCGCGCTGTGCACGTATGGCAACGTCGTCGTCGAAGACCGTGCCCGCGTGCTGGCTGCCTTGCAGGCGTTCGAGCAGGGACTGGACTTTGCCGACGCGCTGCATCTGAGCCGCGCCGCATCCTGCACGGCGCTGCTGACGTTCGACAAGCGCTTCATCAAGCGGGCGTCCAGCCTGCCGGATGCCATTCCATGCGAGCAGCCTCGCTCGTCCTGATGATGCTCCCGTGTGAGGAAACGCGATGTTCTGGCAGGCTCTGACCACGATGCGCGATCTGGGGCGCTTGCACGAAATCGCCTCGATCCTGGTCCGCTACGGATTCGGCGACATCGTGCGGCGGATGGGGCTGGCCAACGCCCTGGAGCGCGCGGGGACGGCGCTGCACTGGAGTGAAGCGGCCGACTTCGCCCACATGACGCCGCCCGAACGGGTGCGGCGGGCACTGGAAGACATGGGGCCGGCCTTCGTCAAGCTCGGCCAGGTACTCGCCACCCGGGTCGATCTGCTCGAACCCGAGTGGATCGCCGAATTCGGGAAACTGCAGGACAGCGCGCCGCCCGCGCCCTGGGCTGCCGTGCATCAGCAACTCGGCGAAGACCTCGGTGCGCCACCCGAGGAAGTCTTCGCCGCGTTCGAACCCGAGCCGCTGGCAGCCGGCTCAATTGCACAGGTACATCGGGCGCGCCTCGACGACGGCAGCGAAGTCGTGGTCAAGGTGCGGCGGCCGGGCATTCGCCCGGTTCTGGAAGCCGATTTGCGCTGGCTTGCACGCCTGGCCGAACTTGCCGAGGCCGAGAGCCCCGAATGGCGTGTACTGCATCCACGCGAGATGGTGCGTCAGTTCGCCCAGTCGCTGCGCAACGAACTCGACTTCGCCGGCGAGTGCCGCAATGCCGATCGCATCGCAAGAAACTTCGCGGACTATGCCGACCAGGACTCGGCCGCTGCCGTTTCCGGCAGCGGGGAGCCGGATCCCGCCTGTGGCCCGGCCATCATCGTCATTCCCCGCGTCTATTGGCAATGGACCGGCGAGCGGGTCTGCGTACAGGAATTCATCGGCGGTATTTCCGGGCGCAGGCTGCAAGCCGTAGAGCAGGCCGGCCTGGACCGCAAAATTCTCGCTCGGCGCGGCGCCAATGCGGTACTGAAAATGATCGTCGAGGATGGGCTGTTCCACGCCGACCCTCACCCGGGCAACGTGTTCTACCTGCCGGGCAATCGCATCGCCTTCATCGACTTCGGCATGGTCGGCAGGCTGTCGGAGGAGCGCCGCGACGAATTGATCCGGCTGATGCTGGGGCTGGTGAAGAACGATGCCCGCAGCGTCGTCAACGTCATGCTCGAATGGGCGAACGACGGTGCGGCAAATGAACAGGAGCTGCTGCTGGAAATCCAGTCCTTCGTCGATCGCTACCACGGCGTGCCACTGAAGCAGCTGCGCCTAAGCGAGTTGCTGAGCGACCTCGTGGCGATTCCGCGCCGGCATCATCTCGTGCTGCCCAACGATCTGGCCTTGCTGGTCAAGGCCTTCGTCACCCTCGAAGGCCTGGGCCGCGAACTCGACCCCGGCTTCGACATGGCTAGCCAGGCCCTGCCCCTGCTGGAACGTGCCATGCAGGCACGCTACTCCCCGGCCGCGCTGCTCAAGCGGGGAAAACAGTCAGCAACCGGGGTGCTCTCACTGCTGGCGAGCCTGCCCCAGGATCTCTCCCGCCTGCTGCGCCTTGCCCGTCGCGGCCGGCTGGAAATACACATCGACGTCCCCCACCTGAAACGGCTCGGCGATCAACTCGATCGCGCCGCCAACCGACTCGTACTCGGAATCGTCGTCGCCGCACTCATCGTCGGCTCGTCCATCGTCATGACCGTGCCGGGCGGGCCGACGCTCATGGGCTTGCCGGTCTTCGGCCTCGTCGGCTTCCTTGGTGCGATGATCGGCGGCATCTGGCTTCTGTTCTCGATTCTGCGCAGCGGGAAAGGACCATGAGTACCGACGAGAAGAAACCGGGCTGCGCCCGACTCAAGGCAAGCTCACCCAGCTAAGCCTCGAACAAGTCGGCATGCGTACCCGAACGCACGAAGAGGACCATGTTCCCCTCCAGCCGGTAGATCAGCAGAAAATCGCCGCCGATGTGGCATTCGCGGTGATCTGCCCAATCGCCCTTCAAGGGATGGTCGAACCATTCCGGACCCAGGGGAGCATCGTTGCCGATGAGCAGCAGCATTGCTTCCTTCAGGCGCTTGAGGTCGTTACGGCCCGAACGGGACAGGCGGTCCCAGTCCTTCAGGAAAGCCTTCGTGTAATCGCACAGCCTGGGCGGCGATGCCCGCTTACTGCTGGCGGTCTTTTTCGAGCTCATCGACCAGGGCATCGACAGAGGAGAAACGGGCAGTACGCGCTGCCATCATCGCGCGAGCCTCTTTCATCGCCTCACGCGTCTCTGCGTTCGGAACCTTGAGTTCCAGCGGAAAAGCCTGGTCATTGACCACCCGCTTGAGCAGGATGCGTACCGCATCCGACACCGACAGCCCCATGGCTGCCAGCGCCTCGCTGGCCTGGGTCTTGATTTCGTCGTCCACCCGGACGTGCAGCATCGTGGAACGTGCCATGATCCAACCCTCCATGCGCCGGAATTTTGTATCTCCGTTGAGACACAGTCAAGCAGGCGCCCACTACTCCGGCAGCCGCCGGACGAGCGAATCCATGTAGCGCTCGAACAGCAGGTCCGGATTCTGCCTGAACAGCCGGATCCGCCCGGTGTTGTTCAGCACCAGCACACCGACGATGTGGGCGAACGCCGCGGTGGTCTCGGCCACCGCCTCGTCGGCATCCAGGCCCAGCACCATCAACTGCTGCTCGACCGGCCGCAGCGCGGCCATCAACCGTTCGTTCAACTGCTGGTTCAGTGCCGGCGTCAGGCCCCGCGGCTTGACGCCGTCGAACAGGTAGAAGCCCAGGTCCAGCTCCTTCGGGTTGTCGCGGTAGAACACGTAGAAGGCGGTGGCCTTGGCCCGCAGCAGCTCGACCGGCCCGGCGGCGTCCGCCCCTGCCGCGTCAACGACGCCGTTCAAGCGCTGCAATGACTCGCCGAGCAGCGCGCCGTAGATCTCTTCCAGGTTGGCGAAGTAGCTGTAGATCGCGCCCGGCGTGTAGCCCGCCCGCTTGGCGATCTCCCGCAGGCTCGCGCCATCCAGCCCCAGCTCGAAGAAGGCCGAGCGCGCCGCATCCAGGATCAGTTCGCGGCGCGCCTGGTTGAGGGTGTTCTCCCTGAGTGCCTTCGATTCCGCCCGCGACTCTGTTGTCGATTCGGCTTGGGCTGCGCGGGCGCGCGCTCGGGGCGGATTCTGGCGAGTAGTCGTTGACTTGGGCATGAGCCGGATTCTACACTGCACGACATATTGAACACTGTTCAATATAATCAACGCCACTCAGAAAGGAGCCACCATGTCTGCCACCAACACCAGCGGCCTGATGGACGGCCAGCAGTATCGGGAGTCCCTGCGCGGCTACAAGCCCATCGTTTACGTTTGACGGGCAAAGGATCGAATCGGTCGTCGATGCTCCTTCGCTGCAGCCCGGCATCAACGCCCTCGCCGTCACCTACGACTTCGCCCACGACCCCGCGCTGGCACCGCTGATGCTTGCGAAGCAGACGGCCTCGGGCAAGACGGTCAACCGCATGCTGCACATCGACGAGTCGGCCGGCGACCTGCTCAACAAGCTCGAAGCCATCCGCGTGCTGTGCCAGGAGACCGGCTGCGCCCAGCGCTACCTGGCGCACGACGCGCTCAACGGCATCGGCCAGGCGATGGCCAAGCTCGATGACGCCAGGGGTTCGACCGAATACCGCGCCAGGTTCGCCGCCTGGCTGCAGAAGGTGCAGGACGAAGACCTGACACTGGGCATCGCGATGACGGACGCCAAGGGTGACCGCAGCAAGCGCCCCAACCAGCAGCTGAACCAGGACGTCTATGTCCACGTCGTCGAACGCAATGCCAAAGGCATCGTTATTTCCGGCACCAAGGCCATCGTCACCGGCGCGCCCTACGTGCATGAACTCCTCGTCATGCCTTCGCGCAACATGCGCGAAGACGACAAGGACTTCGCCCTCTGCTGTGCGGTGCCGATCGATGCGCCGGGCATCACCATCGTCGCCCGCCCGGCCGGACGCCCCGGCGAGAAGCCCGAGCACGGCGCGCCGCTGTTCTCGCGCAAGTACGGCCAATCGACCGGCGTGGTGATCTTCGACAAGGTCTTCGTGCCCTGGGAGCGCGTGTTCCTGGCCGGCGAATGGGAATTCTCCGGCGACGTCACCTACAACTACGCCACCCACCACCGCCACAGCTGCATCGGCGCGCGGGCGGGTTTCGGCGACCTGCTGATCGGCGCCGGCGCCCTGATGTGCGAGGCCAACGGCCTCGACCCGGACAGGAAGGCCAACCTGCGCGACCCGATGGTCGAGCTGATCAAGATCACCGAAGGCTTCTACGCCTGCGGCGTGGCCGCGAGCGTCTATTCGGTGCGGGACCCGTATTCGAAGAGCTTCATGCCCGAGCCGGTGTATTCGAACATCGGCAAGCTGCTGCTCTCCACCCAGATCTACGACATGCACCGGCTCGCCCACGAAGTCTCCGGCGGCCTGATCGTCGCCCTGCCGGGGCCGGACGAGGACCACAACCCGGCCACTGCGGCGACGCTGGCCGAAGTGCTGCGCGCCAACCCGGCCGTCCCCTACGACAAGCGGATCGAAGTGTCCCGCTTCATCGAAGACCTGACCGCCTCCTACCAGGGCGGCTGGTACTCGCTGATCAGCCTGCACGGCGGCGGCTCGCCGACCGCGCTGAAGCAGGAAATCTGGCGCAACTACCCGGTCGGCAACAAGGTCGAGTTGGTCGAGCGCCTGCTCGAACGCGGCGTGCTGGCCGAGGACGGCCGTTCGATCAGCAAGAACAAGCAGCCCGGGCGCTGCTGCGACGCCGGCTGCAGCCAGCCCGGCCAGCCGGTGATGGTGCCGCTGCCGAAGGTCGGCAAAGACGCCTGAAAACCGGCACCAGCGTCAGCCGGCGCCGGGAGGCAGCCGTCAGTCCGTGGCGGCTGCCTCCGATGCGTCCGTCTGCTTCGCTTCGGCCAGGATCCAGTCGATCAAGGCCTGGGCGCCCTTCGACGGCTCGGCATCCCGCTGGAGCAGGTAGAAAGCCTTGCTCGACTGCGGGCCGGACCGGCGCGTCGGTAGCGCAATCAGACGTCCATCGTCGAGCATCGGGCGGATGAACTGGCTGCGGCCGAGGGCAATGCCCTGGCCCGCGACCGCGGCATGGATCATCTGATCGAACAGATTGAAACGGATCACCCCTTTCGGCCTGATGCCCGCCCAGCCCTGCGCCTCGAGCCAGGCATCCCAGTTCCAGCAGGGCGAGGCATCGCCCTCGAATTCGAGCAATACCGAGCGGGCGACGATCCCCGGGTCGTCCAGGCTGCGGATGCCCAGGCTCGGATGCGCCACCGGAAAGATCGTTTCACCGAAAAGCCGTTGCGCGCCGGTGGGCATCTGCTCCGGCAGGCCGTAGCGGATCGCGATGTCCAGCCCTTCCCGGCGCAAGTCCATGACGCTGTTGCTGGCCGACAGGCGGACCTCGACTTTCGGATTGTGTTGCTGGAACTGCGGCAGCCGAGGCAGCAGCCACAGTCCCACGAAGGAAATACTGGCAGTCAGTGTGACCGGCCGCTGCGCAAGCAGGCTGGCCTGCAGCGCCCCGACCGTGTCCTGCAACTGCTGCATCGCGCTGTCGGCGCTGACGAACAGGCGCTCGCCTTCGGCCGTGAAATGGATCGCGCGGTGCGTGCGCTCGAACAGCTTCATTCCCAGTGCCGCTTCCAGCGCATGGATCTGGCGGCTGACGGCCGACTGAGTCAGGAACAAATCCTGTGCGGCCAGCGTGATGCTCATGCGCCGCCCCACGGCGACGAAGCTGCGCAGAAGATCCGGCGAAGGGAGCCTGGCAAGTGAAATTGACATTCCGTCACCGCATGCGAACTGCTGAAAAACTCATTTGTACCAGCTTCGCACATGAATTCAAATGAGGCTCCAGATATAAAAGGAGACTCAGGCATGCCACACGCCATCGACCCCGATTTCGCCATCCGCGTCCGCGAAAGCTTCGAACGCCAGAACGTCATGCACCTCATCCGGGCCACCCTGCCGGTCGTCGAGCCGGGGCGTGCCGAAATCCACCTGCCGCATTGGGAAGGCGTCGAACAGCAGCACGGTTTCGTCCATGGAGGCGTCGTCGGCACCATCGCCGATTCGGCCGCCGGCTACGCAGCGATGAGCATCGTGCCGGACAACGCCTCCGTACTGACCGTCGAATACAAGATGAACCTGATGGCGCCCGCCGATGGCGAGAAGCTCATCGCCCGCGGCGAGGTGATCCGCCCCGGCCGGACCCTGATCGTGACCAAGGCCGAAGTGTTCGCGGTCAAGGACGGCAAGGAAACCCTGTGCGCGCTGATGCAGCAGACGATCATGGTCATGCACGGCAAGACGGAAAAGTGAGCGAGAACGACGATGATCCATCTCCATAGCTGGCCCGCTCCCAATGGGCACAAGGTACAGATCCTGGTCGAGGAACTGGGCATTCCCTACACCCTCGTCCCGATCGACATCACCAAAGGCGAGCAGCACACGCCTGCTTACCGGGCGATCAACCCGAACACCAGGATTCCGGCGATCATCGACGACGAGCCGCTGGACGGTGGCGAACCGCTCACCATCTTCGAGAGCGGTGCGGTCATGCTCTATCTCGCCGAGAAGACCCGGCGCTTCATTCCCGCCGAACCGCGTCGGCGCATCGAGATGCTGCAATGGCTGTTCTGGCAGGTCGGCGGTCTCGGACCGATGATGGGGCAGGCACAGCATTTCTTCCGCTATGCACCCAGCCCCGTTCCCTACGCCATCGAGCGCTACCAGAAGGAGACGCGGCGGCTGCTGACGGTGCTCGACCAGCGGCTCGCCGGCAGGGACTACCTCTGCGACGACTATTCGATAACCGACATGGCCTGCTTTCCGTGGGTCCGCATCCACAAATACACCGGCGTCGCCCTCGACGATTTCGCGAACGTGCAGGCCTGGTACGGCCGCATACGCAGCCGACCCGCGGTGGGCAGGGGCCTCGACCTGTTGCGGAACCGCTGGGTGGACGTCACGACCTCCGACGAAGCCAAGCGCAACCTGTTCAAGGCGGGAGACGGCGCATGAGTGCGCAGGAAACCCCGGTGGTCGATGCTTTCATCGATCTGCGCAGCCCGTACTCCTATCTCTCCTTGGGGCCGGCGCGCCAACTGGCCGAACGCACCGGCACGCGTTTCGACTGGTGGCCGTACATCACGGATTTCCGTTCCGCTTATGGCGGAGAAGTCGAAGCACGCAGCAGCCGCGATGTCGCCAAGGTGAAATACCTGTACATGGACTGCCGCCGTCTGGCAAAAAAGCAGGGCCTGACGATCCGCGCCACGACCAAGCTGTGGGAGCCGACGCTGGGCTGCCAGGCCATGCTGTTCGCCAAGTCGCACCACCGGCTGTGGGCCTTCCTCGATCCGATGCTCGCTGCGTTCTGGCGCCGCGAATTCGATCTCGAATCCCATGCGGAGATCGAGGCCGCGCTGCAGTCGGCCGGGCTGGACGCGCAGGCATGGCAGGCCTACCTTGCCACCGATGCCAGGGCGGATCTCGCTGCGGCGCATGCGAAGGCGGGAGCGCTCGGCGTGTTCGGCGCTCCGACCTTCGTTTACCAAGGCGAGCTTTTCTGGGGAAGCGACCGTATCGACCTGCTTGCCGAAACCCTGACCGGGGCGGCGTGACTTTTCCCGACTACATACCGCGCGACCGGACATGCTTGGTCCACCTTCCCGCCGCATATACGATGCCCGACACCCTGTGACCGAGGAAACAAATCGTGAGCACGACCGAACCCGCAGCCAAAGCCATCTTCCATTTCGACGTCATCTCGCCCTGGGCCTGCCTGATGGACCAGGCCCTGCGCCGCGAGCCGCTGCCGGTCGCACTCGAACGGCGCCCCGTGCTGTTCGCCGGGCTGCTGAACGCCTTCGGCCACAAGGGGCCGGCCGAGATCGAGCGCAAGCGGCGCTTCACCTACGAACTGTGCACCTGGACCGCCCAGGAACGGGGCTTCCCTTTCGTGATGCCGGCCGTGCATCCGTTCAACCCCCTGCGCTACCTGCGCCTCATCGTCGCGCTGGGCGCCACGCCCGCTGTGGTGTCGGCGGTGTTCGACGCGCTCTACACCACCGGCTGCGACCCCGAGAGCGCCGAAGCCTGGCAGGACGTGCTCGGTCGCCTGAGCGTCGACGCAGGCACGCTGGATCTGGATGCACCCAAGGTCAAGAACCAGCTCAAGGACAACACGGCCCAGGCCGCCAGCGATGGCGTCTTCGGCGTGCCGACGATCGTGGTCGGCGAACGCCTGTTCTGGGGGTTGGACGCCTTGCCGATGCTGCACGCCCATTTGCGGAATGATCCCCGGCTGACATCGCCGGCCATGCAGGCCGCAGCCAAGGTCCGTTTCGGCGCCCGCCGCGCCTGAGCACAGCGGCACACTCGGTGTGCCGCATGGGCTAAAAGCAATGCTCCGGCCCGGGAAAGCTGCCCTCCCGGACCGCCCGGACATAGGCCCGGACCGCCCCCTCGATGTTCGACTGTCCTTCCATGAAGTTACACACGAAACGCGCCTTGCGCCCCGGAAAGACACCCAGCATGTCGTGCATCACGAGTACCTGGCCCGAGCAGTCCGGCCCGGCGCCGATGCCGATGGTCGGGATGGAGAGCAGTTCCGTGACTTCATGACCCAGCCCGGCGGGAATCGCCTCCAGCAGCATCATGGACGCTCCTGCATCCTGCAAAGCCAGCGCGTCCGCCTTGATCCGCTCCGCGTCATCCTGCGTCCTGCCTTGCACCCGGAAGCCCCCGAGTCGATGCACGTATTGGGGCGTCAGGCCGATGTGCGCAAACACCGGCACGCCACGCTCGCACAGGAAACGCACGGTATCGGCCAGCCACGCGCCACCTTCGAGCTTGACCATCTGCGCACCGGCCTGCATCAGCTTCACCGCATTGTCGTAAGCCGCCTGTGGCGTCGCATAGGTTCCAAACGGCAGGTCGGCGACGAGGAAGGCACGTTCGTTTCCATGTGCCACACAAGCGGTGTGGTAGGCCATGTGCTCGAGCGTGACGGGCAAGGTCGTCGATTGCCCCTGGACCACGTTCCCGAGCGAATCGCCGACCAACAGCACATCGACGCTGCATCGGTCCATCAACGCGGCAAAGCTCGAATCGTAGGCGGTGAGCACGGAGATCTTCTTGCCAGCGCTCCGCAGATCGAATAGCGACTGCAGCGTGACGGCCTTGGTCCGCCGTGTGGAATCGTTTGCTTGCAGGTATCCCGTCATGGCGGTTCCTCCATTGACAGCCGGTCATCATGAACACGGCGAGCACAGACACCACGCCAGCATATCCACCTGGCGCCGGGATTTTTTCCTTCAATTTCATCCGATCAGCATTTGGCTGGAAGATTTTCCACAATGGATCGAATCGACAAGAAAATTCTTGCAGCGCTGCAACGCGACGGCCGCCTGTCGGTGACCGACCTGGCCGAGCGCGTCGGCCTCAGCCTGTCGCCGTGCCATCGCCGGGTCCGCGCGCTGGAGGAAGCGGGCGTGATCCAGGGATATCGCGCCCAGCTCGCTCCGGGCGCCCTGGGGCTGAACTTCTCGGCCATGGTCTTCGTGACACTCGGGGAAGGAAACCGCCAGGCGGTCGCCGCCTTCGAAACCGCAGTGCTCGACATCCCGCAGATCGTCGAGGCCCAGCGCCTGTTCGGCGAACCCGACTACCTGCTGCACGTCGTGGCGCACGACCTGCCGGCCTTCCAACGGCTCTACGACGAGCACCTCAGCGCCCTGCCCAACGTCCAGCGGCTCACGTCGACGCTGGTGATGAAGCGGGTGATCCAGGACCGGGGGCTGCCGCTGTGATGCGTAGAGCAGTGGGTTGTAATGACGCTGAGCTTACGGCGTTACCGGCGAGTGTTCGGCAGGAGCGCTGTGACTAGCCCGAGCAGGGGCAGGAACGACACGCACTGAAACACCCATACAACGCCATGGATGTCGGCCAGCTTACCCAGACCGGCGGCACCGATGCCGCTGATACCGAACATCAGGCCAAACATGATGCCAGCCACCATCCCCACACGGCCAGGCACAGCCTCCTGGGCATAGACCACCAGTGCAGCAAAGGCTGATGACATGACAAGGCCGATCACGATGGCCAATACCGCGGTCCAGAAGAGATCGGCATAGGGCAAGATCAGCGCGAACGGCGCTACGCCGAGAAATGACACCCAGATGACAGCCTTCCGGCCTATGCGGTCACCAACCGGGCCACCTATGAAGGTGCCTGCTGCGACGGCTGCCAGGAAGATGAACAGGAATACCTGGCTTTCCTGCACTGCAAGCTGAAACCGCTCCATCAGGTAAAAGGTGAAGTAGTTGGTGAACGCCGCGATGTAGACGAACTTGGCGAACATCAGAATCGAGATGACCACGATGGCACGGATCACCGCGGCACGTCCCAACCCATCACCTTGTTTTCCCGCGAGTCCTTTCAGTTGTGCATGACCGTGCTGCACGTTCCACTTCGTGATGCGCCAAAGCACCCAGATGGCACCCGCTGCCGCGATCATGAACCAGGCCACAGCCGGTTGTCCGTACGGAATGACGATGGCGGCAGTCAGCAGCGGCCCAATGGCTGAGCCGGTATTGCCGCCAACTTGGAAGGTGGACTGCGCAGTGCCGAACCGGCCGCCCGACGCGAGGCGCGCGACCCGGGAGGCTTCGGGGTGAAAGCTTGCCGAACCTACGCCAATGACTGTTGCAGCCAGTAGCAGCAGGGGGTAGCTGTTCGCGCTGGCGAGCAGTGCAATGCCGATCAATGTGACGCTCATGCCCGAGGGCAGGAGGTATGGCATGGGATGCTTGTCGGTGTACAAACCTACCCATGGTTGGAGCAGTGATGCCGTGACCTGATACACCAGTGCGATCATGCCGATCTGCCCGAAGGTCAGGGAGTAGTCCGCCTTGAGCAGTGGGAAGATGGCCGGCAACATGGCCTGTATCAAATCGTTGAGTAGATGAGCGAAAGCAGCGGCACCAACGATGCGGACGACGAAGCCTTGTGGTTTGGGCGTTGCCGAGGTTTGTATCTCGTGGGGTCCAAGACTGGCGGTTTTGATCGACATGGAGTGTGGCAGGGAACGTTGGTGGCAGGCACGTGGTTTGTGATTGCTTCGGAGGCCAGAGACTAAGGCGGCGGCGACAGTCCGTCTCACGGCAATCTGCCAAAACCTGTAGAGTTTCGGACATGGAGGAATACGGCCCCAAAAAGCATCTCGATTTCCACAACCATCCGCGCCCGCTGGTGGTGATGGAGAACCGCTGGGTCGCCGGTACTTCAACGGGTTGGCATTCACATCCCAGGGGTCAGTTGCTCTACGCAACCGAGGGGGTGATGGTCATCCACTCGGATGTGGGGTCATGGGTGGTGCCACCAAACCGCGCTTTGTGGATGGTCACGGGGCTTCGCCACTGCGTCACCATGTCCGGCGATGTGCTGATGCGAACAGCCTATGTGGATGAAGCAGCCATCAAACGCTTACCCAAGGCAAGCTGCGTCATCAACGTGTCTCCGTTGTTACGCGAGCTGCTGGTGGAAGCCGTGCGCATTCCCGCCACAGGCAAACTGACACCACGGGATAAGCGCCTCATTGCGCTGCTGACGGACGAGCTGCGCGTCTCCAGTACGGTCCCGCTTCATCTTCCCATTCCAAGCGATGACAGGCTGCGCTCCATCTGCGATGCCCTGATTGCAAGGCCCGACGACCAGACCAGTGCCGCAGGTTGGGCAGAAATCATCGCCGTGGGCGAACGAACGCTGCAACGCATGTTTGCCAAGGGCGCAGGCATGACCTTCTCGCAATGGCGGGAACAGGCAAGATTGCTGGCTGCGCTGACCGCCATTGCGCAAGGCAAAAAGATCATCGATGTGGCTTTCGATTGCGGTTATTCAAGCCACAGTGCGTTTACTGCGATGTTCCGCCGCCACTTCGGCGTACCGCCATCCGCCTTCTATCAATAGGTTCGGTTTTGCGATGCCGTGCTTCAGACGTGCCTGGCCGCGGCGTGCAACTGGAGCCTCCTGGTCTGCGTTACCCTTCGAGGCGCAACCAGTCATAGCAACCTGAAAAGTTGACTCTTGAACCTCCGATAATGTCTGTCAAAGCCCCTTTCCGCTGGCTGCCATATGCCGTTCGAAGTTGGTCCCATTGTGGCAGTCGATGACAAGAGGCTGAGGGGCAACCTGCTCCAACCTTACCTCCATGATCAAAGGTCTTGCAGCTTCAATCACCGCGTCCGTGCTGTTCGGCGTGCTCTATTACCTCGCGCCGCTGCTGGCGCCGCTGGACGGCGAGCAGATCTTCGGCTGGCGCATGTTGTGCACGATGCCGTTCACGACCATGCTGCTTTTCTCCAGGGGGCAATGGCCGCTCGTGCGGCAACTGGTACTGCGCGCATGGCGGCAGCCGCTGCTGGCCCTGGGAATCGTGGCCAGTTCGGCCTTGCTGGGCATACAGATCTGGCTGTTCCTGTGGGCGCCGTTGCATGGGCGGGCGCTGCCGGTGTCACTGGGCTATTTCCTGCTGCCGCTGGTGATGGTACTGGCCGGGCGCGTGCTGTACCGCGAGCGTCTTTCATCCCTGCAATGGCTGGCGACGGCGCTGGCGGCCGCAGGCGTGGTGCACGAAGTGGTGCGTACGGGCGGCATGCCGTGGGAAACCTGGCTCGTCGCGCTGGGCTACACCGCATATTTCATACTTCGCCGGCGCATGGGCACCGGCCACCTGGGCGGGCACTGGCTGGACATGCTGCTGCTCGTGCCGGCTGCGTCGTGGTTCGTGCTGCGCGCGCCTTCGTCGCTGCCCTTGATGGCGGAGAATGCGCACCTGTGGGCGCTGGTTCCCGCGGTCGGCGTGATCAGCGCGGTGGCGCTGGCGCTCTACATGGCGGCCAACCGTCTGCTGCCGATGGGACTGTTCGGGCTGCTCGGCTACGTGGAGCCGGTTCTGCTGGCCATCGTGGCGCTGCTGCTGGGCGAGAGCATCGGCGCCACGCAGTGGCCGACCTATGGCCCCATCTTCGCGGCCGTGGCGGTACTGATGATCGACGGAACGCTGCGGCTGCGCCAACGCAGCCAGCGACCAGCCCCGGCCTGACACCAGAACAGCATGTCGTCGGACATGACCTGCCGACGGCTCACGTTGACGCTGGTGATGAAGCGGCTCATCCAGGATAGGGGACTACCGTTGTGATTCAGGGCATCATCGCCCATCTCGACCGGCCTCCAAAGGCCGGCGCATCAACGGCAAGCCTGCTTGCCCCCACCAAAGGAGACATCAATGAACGCCCCGATTCCCTCGACCGCTGCGCTCAAGCCGGCCCCCGACCGCTACGCCACCCACGTCGTCAGGAACCAGGCCGCGATGCCGACCGGCTTCAACGCCTTCGACGGCGACGTGGTGCTGAAGGCCGCGATCGAGCGCGAGGCGCCGTGGGCCGCGTCGCGCTGCTCGGCCATCGGCAAGCTGGCGGGCGACGACGCGGTGCAGGAACTCGCCCGCCAGGCCAATCGCAACGACCCGGAACTGAAGACCCATGACCGCTTCGGCAACCGCATCGACTGGGTCGAACTGCATCCCGCCTGGCACGCGCTGATGTCGCTGGCCTGGAAGCACGAAGTGCCGACGCTGTCGTGGACCAGCAAGGAAAAGCAGCCGCATTTCGCCCGCGCCGTGCTTTCTTATCTGTGGAACCAGGTCGAGCAAGGCACGGGCTGCCCGACCGGGATGGTCTATGCGTCCTACGCCGGCTTCCGCCACGAGCCGGCACTGAAGATCTGGGCCGAAAAAAGCCTCGGCACGGTCTACGAGAACAGCCGCCGCGAAGTGGCCGACAAGCCCTCGGTGGTGATCGGCTACGCGATGACCGAGAAACAGGGCGGCTCCGACCTGCGCGAAACGCAGACCACCGCGGTGTTCTCGCACAGCGCCGACTACCACGGCGCCACCGCCCACTGGTACGAACTGACCGGCCACAAGTGGTTCTGCTCGGTGCCGCAGTCCGACGGCTTCTTCACCCTGGCCAAGGTCGATGGCGGCGTCACCTGCTTCTTCCTGCCGCGCACGCTGCCCGACGGCAGCCATAACCGCTTCTTCATCCAGCGGCTCAAGGACAAGGCCGGCAACCGCTCCAATGCCAGCAGCGAAGTGGAATACAGCGGCACCCTGGCGATCCGCGTCGGCGAGGAAGGCGCCGGCCTGAGGGAAATCCTCTCCCACTCCCACCTGACCCGGCTGGACTTCGCCGTCGGCTCCGCCGGCCTGATGCGCCAGATGCTGACGCTGGCGCTGAACCACGCCACCACCCGCGACGGTTTCGGCTCCAGCCTGGCCCGGCGCCCGATGATGGCCAACGTGCTGGCCGACATGGCGGTGGAAGTCGAGGCCGCGACGCTGATGGCCCTGCGCATCGCCAGGGCGACCGACCATATCGACACCGACCCGCAGGAAAAGGCCTTCGCCCGCGTGACGACGCCGATGGCCAAGTACTTCAACTGCTCCCGCGTCGTCGCGGTCGCCAACGAGGCCCTGCAATGCCACGGCGGCAACGGCTTCGTCGAGGACGGCCCGATGGCCCGCCTGTACCGCGAAGCGCCGCTCAACAGCGTGTGGGAAGGCACGGCGAACATGATGTGCATGGACGTCCGCCGCGCGATGCTGAAGGACGCCAGCTGCCGCGATGCCCTGTTCGCCGAACTGGCCGACGTGCGCGGCCAGGACGCGCGCTTCGATGCCTACGTGAATGCCATGGGACCGCTGCTGGACGCCGTGCTGCAGGACGAATTCCTCGCCCGCCCGGCAGCCGAAGCGATCGCCCGCTCGCTGCAGGGCGCCGAACTGCTGCGCCACTCGACGCCGGAAGTGGTCGACGTCTTCATGAAGACCCGGCTGGGCGGCGGTGCGAACAACTGGGGCGTGATGTTCGGCTCGCTCGGGCCCGGCGTGACCCAGGCGCAGGCGGACATCATCGTCGAGCGGGCGCGGGTCAAACGCTGAGCACGCCGGTCGCCTGCGCGGGCGACCAAAACATCCTCAGCCCTCGACGGCACCGACCACCACGATCTCGATCCGGTAGGCCGGATTGGCCAGCTGCGCCTGCACCGTCGCACGCGGCGGGGTGTGGCCGGGCACGATCCACTCGTCCCAGACGGTGTTCATCGCGCCGATCTCGCCAATGTCGGCGAGGAAAATCTGGCATTGCAGGATGCTGCGCTTGCTGGAGCCGGCTTCGTCCAGCAGGCGCTCGACGTGGCCCAGCACTTCGCGGGTCTGGGTGGCGATGTCGGCGCCGGGGCTGTTCTCGGGAATCTGCCCGGCCAGATAGACCACGCCGTTGAACACGGCGCTTTCGGACAGGCGCGGGCCGACGTGGCGGCGTTGCAGGGCGGGTGCGGACATGGCGGTCTTCCTTTTCAGGGGGAAATGGCGGACAAGCTTACATGTTGCGGGATACCCCTGTGGCGATGCCAGGGAACGGCCGCGACACCGCCAGCGCCGCGAGCATCGGGCAGAGACACAGCACGCAAAGCCCGGCAGTCCAGGCGATCCGCCTGTCCGTCATGCTCCGGCTGTCAGGGTTCACAACCAACGCGGAGACCGCTTGCAGAAGCTGGCGTACGCCTCCGGGAAGCGAGCAGACAGATACCGCTCCTCCGGCTGGATCTGGAATCGGGTGATGTAAAGCATGAAGGCCGGGACGGCCACGAAAGCCGCGGCATTGCCGAGGTATAGCGCCCATCCCAGCAGGATTACGGAGTCGCCGAGGTACATCGGGTTGCGGGTATGGCGATAAATACCGGATGTCACCAGGCTCGTGGCCGCATCAGGCCGGAGCGGGTTGAAGGTCGTGCTCGCGCGCAGAAAAGCGAGCCCAGGAAGGAGGTTCAAGGCCAAGCCGGCAAGAATCAACGCAATCGCAAGATAGGCGCGCAGCGCAAAGTCAAAGGAGAACCCTGGCAGCAAAGGTGCCACGCCATAAACGGCAGCACCGAGCAGCGCCATGACAATCGGCGGAGGTATTTTTGTCTCAAGCCACTGCATTATTGTTTGGATGAATCCTGACGAATGAATCAAGTCATACGCACCGCAGCGACGACCTCAATGAACCACTATGGCTTATACAGGAAACTGCTTATCGCCCCACAATACATTGCGGTCCGACACTCAATGAGCTGGGCGACAACAAACCCGGCGCTGCATGCCAGCAGACCGATCCAAAACACTGTGCCAGGGGAAGTTTGACGCCGCTTCACGAGAACAGCGGCCATGACGGCTGCGATGCCAAGACCTCGCAAAGAAAACAGATGGCCGAGCCCAAGCAGACCTTGGGGATATGGCAAAGAGATTTTCCATATCCAATAGAGGAGAAAGGACAAGGCCAGCGCCGCAACTGCTCCGGTTGTAAACAAAGGCGGCGCCCTGACGATTTGTACCAGTCCGACAAGGCATAGCCAACTAAGCAGATAGTACCAAGCACCCAAATAAAGCGGCTCGCCGAAAATGAGGACCACGGCCAGCAAAACGAGTCCTATTCCAAGCGCAATGACGACGTCCATCTTCCGCGACAATGTACGCATGATCTTTCGCCTCGAACTCTGTCTCAGTAGCGAGTCAGCACTGTCCTTTTGATATTCGTCTCAAGTTCCAACTGCAGAGCCTGACATATTCACTCTTGTTCTACCCCACAAACACCGGCTCCGCCTCCAGCGCCACCCCGAAGCGCCCCTCCACATCGGCCACGATCGCCCGCGCGATCCGCTCCACGTCCGCCCCCGTCGCCCCCCCCCCGATTCACCAGCACCAGCGCCTGGCGCTCGAAGCAGCCCACCGGGCCGAGGTCGCGGCCTTTCCAGCCGGCCTGTTCGATCAGCCAGCCGGCGGCGAGCTTTTCACGGCCGTCGGGCTGGGGGTAGTGCGGCATGGTCGGGTATTCGGCCAGCAGGCGGGCGCAGTGGGCGGCGTTGACCACCGGGTTCTTGAAGAAGCTGCCGGCATTGCCGATTTCGGCGGGGTCGGGCAGTTTGCGGCGGCGGATGGCGACGACGGCGTCGGAGATGTCGAGCGGCGTCGGTGCGGTGATGCACGCGGCGGCCAGTTCGCGTTCGACGTCGGCGTAGCGGGTCACGGGCTGCCAGGGTTTCGGCAGGCGAAAGCGCACTGCGGTGACCAGCCAGCAGCCTGGATTGCGCTTGAATACGCTGTCGCGGTAGCCGAAGGCGCAGTTGACCAGGGTGAAGATCTGGCGCTTGCCGGTTTCGAGCTCGATCGCGTCGAGCGAATCGAAGCGGTCGGCGGTTTCGATGCCGTAGGCGCCGACGTTCTGGATCGGCGCCGCGCCGGCGGTGCCGGGAATCAGCGAAAGGTTCTCCAGCCCGGGCCAGCCCTGCTGCAGCGTCCAGCGCACGAAGTCGTGCCACGGCTCGCCGGCGCCCGCCTCGACGATCCAGGCATCGGCATCCTCGCGCACCAGGCGGCGGCCGGCGATTTCCACCTTCAGCACGGTGCCGGCAAAGTCGCCGCGCAGCACCAGGTTGCTGCCGCCGCCGAGCACCAGCCGCGGTTCCAGCGCCCAGCCGGGCGCGGCAATGGCGGCGACAAGCTCGTCCACCGAACTCAGGCGCAGCAGCCGTGCCGCATGCGCGCGCAGGCCGAAGGTGTTGAGTGCGGTGAGGTCGGCCTGCGTCTCGAAACGCGGCGATGCGGCACGCATGTCAGCGTTCCAGGCTCACGCTGTCGCGCTCGGGCGCGGCGGGCGTGTCGGGGATGGGGAACATGCGGTCGTAGGCCATGTTGAACAGCAGCGCGTACACCGTGTAGGTGACGGCGAGGAAGACGTCGGCGATCGCAGCCTCGATCCAGCCCATGCCGGTCCACCAGACGATGATCGGCAGCGTCATGCAGAACAGGCCCAGCTCGAAGCCGACCGCGTGGATGCAGCGCAGGCGGAAGGGCCGGCGGTCGGCGGTGCGGCCGGTGAGCCGGCCCTCGAGCCAGTCGAAGCTGGTGTTGTAGCAGCCGTTCCAGATCGCCGCGATCAGCGCCAGCAGGGCGAGCAGGCCGAGCGATTCGGTGATGGGGACGCCGCTGCCCCAGGCGAAAGGCGGCGTGACGATCAGCAGCCCGCCGACCTCGAACATCGTGATCTGGCGCAGCCGGTCGCCCAGCGAACGAAGTTTGGGTTTTGAAGACACGGTGAAATCCTGCAATGAAGATGCGGCCCCGAGGATAAGACCCAGGGGATTGCCGTCAGCACGGGCCGTCCCGTGGGAAACCGACGGTCGCTGCGTCATTGCGCATGGCGGGCGGGGTCGTCCCCGCGTCGGAACATGGGGCCCGCTGGCGCGGACCAGCGGACCTTTTAGCAAATCCCCCTCACTTCTGGCAAGCGTGGCACGCGGCGGCAGGTTCGGCATCACGCTGCTAAAATATAAGTCATCACTGATTTTCATCCGCACACGGAGAAGGAGCCTGCCATGAAGACCGCCCACGACCTCGTCGCCGCCGCCAAGGCCCGCGTCACCGAAATCACCGTCGATGAAGCCGAAGCCGCGCTCCGCGATGCCGACCTGATCATCGACGTGCGCGAACCCGACGAGTATGCCGCCGGCCACGTCCCTGGTGCAGTGGCGATTCCTCGCGGAGTGCTGGAGTTCCGCCTCAGCGGCACGCCCGAGTTCGATTCGCGCGACCTCGACGTGGTGCTTTACTGCAAGACCAGCGGCCGCGCCGCGCTGGCGGCGTGCGCGATGCAGGACATGGGTTATCGCCGGGTGCGCTCAATCGCCGGCGGCTTCGACGCCTGGGCGGCGGCCGGCAAGCCGGTGGTGCAGCCGAAGCTGCCGTCCTTCGAGTAACAAAGCGCCACATGGGCGAATCCCGTAGCGGGAGCCGTAGCGGGAGCCGTAGCGGGAGCCGTTCCGCAAGACACGCCGGCTAAACTATTTGGCCAAATAATCGTCAAGACGTGCTTGCGCCGGCATCGTGCCGGTTTTCGAGGTTTCGCCCATGCTTCCCACCCTGCTGCCGATCGGCGCCCTGCTCGCCGGCATCGCCCTGCTGCTGCTCGGCTCCGGCCTGCTCAACACCATCGTCGCCCTGCGCGGCGGCCTGGAAGGTTTTTCCGACACCACCCTGGGCCTGCTCGGCTCGACCTACTTCCTCGGTTTCTTCCTCGGCGCCTTCGTCGCGCCGCGCCTGATCCGGCGCATGGGCCACATCCGCGCCTTCGCCTTCTTCGGCGCCGCACTGGCCGCCTGCATGCTGCTGCACGCCCTCGTCGTGGACGCGGCATTCTGGATGGTGCTGCGCGTCATCACCGGCGTGGCGCTGGTGGGTTTCTACACCGTGATCGAAAGCTGGCTCAACGAGCAGACCACCGCCGAGCGGCGCGGCCAGGTGTTCGCGGTATACATGGTGGTGAACCTGCTGGCGCTGGCCGGCGCCCAGCAGCTGCTGCGGCTCGACGGGCCGGGCAACTTCACCCTGTTCGCGGTCGCCGCCATCTTCGCCTGCCTGTCCTTGCTGCCGGTCACCATGACCCGGCTGCCCCAGCCGCAACTCGGCCACGCATCGAAGCTCGACTTGCGCATGGTGTGGCGCGCAGCACCGGCCGCCTTCGTCGGCGCGCTGTCGTCCGGCATCGGCATGGGTGCGTTCTGGAGCCTGGGGCCGATCTACGGCCAGCGCCTCGGCCTCGATCCGGCCGGCATCGCGATGCTGATGAGCAGCGCCATCCTGGGCGGCGCCCTGCTGCAATGGCCGATCGGCCGCCTGTCTGACAGCGGCGACCGCCGCCGCGCGCTCGGCCTGGTCGCCGCCGCAGCCGCCTTCACCGGCGCGGCGATGGCCGCGCTGGGCGACGTCACGGGCAGCGTCGAAACGATCGCGCTGGCGGGTTTCTTCATCTTCGGCGGTACCGCCTTCACCATCTACCCGATCACCGTCGCCCACCTGATCGACCATGTGCGCCAGCAGGACATCCTCGCCGGCAACACCGGCGTGCTGTTCCTGCACGGTGTCGGCGCCGCCATCGGCCCGCTGATCGCCGGTGCGCTGCTCGGCGTCGCCGGCCCTGCCGGCCTGCCGCTGCACTTCGCCATCGCCTTCACCCCGCTGGCCGTCTTCGCCCTGCTGCAGGCCCGGCGCGGCAGCGACGAGATCGTCGATGAGGCCGCGCACTTCTCGCCGATGCTGCGGACCTCGCCCACGGCGCTGGACATGGTGGCGCCGGACGCTGGCGGCCCATCGTCCGGCGAAGCGGCCGGCGCATCCATCCCGGGCGCCAGCGGCACCGCTGCCGAGCCCTTCGACGCCCCCCGGACCGCCCCGGCACCGAACGCCTGAGCAGCCCGTCACGCGGCTCCCGCTCTCCGGCTCGAAGCCGTCGGCCCCTTCACATATACTGTGCGCCGTTTTGCGATGCATCAATGACATCGGCACGACGAGCCGCAAACCCGGTGGCGCCCTGCTGCGGCCCACCACGATCTCTTGACCGGAAGAAAGGAAACCCCCCGGATGAACCGCCCCACCAAGATCGCGGCCGCGCTGGCCGTGATTGCCCTGAGCTACCCCGCTGCCGCATGGTTTACCGGCCAGAAGGTCCAGGCCGTGCTGGATGAACAATACGCAGAACTGCAGTCGCACCCCACGCTGAAGATGACCGAGCGCAGCTACGAGCGCGGCGTGTTCAGCAGCACCGAGAAGATCACCTTCGAGATGGTGATGCCGACTGCCGCGGAAGACGGCACCCTGCAGGCCGGCGAACCGCTGCGCATGCATGCCATCAACCACATCAAGCACGGCCCGCTGCCGGGCTTGTCGACGCTGGCCGCCGCAACGATGGACAGCAGGATCGTGCTGGACGGCACTCCGGACGAGAGCCTCAAGCTGCCGCTGGAGATTCGCACCGTGTTCCAGTTCGACGGCAGCGGCCGCTCCGCAGTCAGCAGCCCGGCACTGGAATTCGGCATGCCCGACAGCAGCGGCAACGAAGTCCGCTTCGGCCTGGGCGAGCTGAAAGCCGACATCGCCTTCAGTGCCGGCCTGCGCAGCTACACCACCAAGGGCACGGCGGACAGCTTTTCGATGGAAGACCCCAGCATGCGCATCACGCTGTCCGGCCTCGTCTTCGACGGCGACCAGCGGCGCCTGTTCGACGACGAGCCCTGGCTGTATGTCGGCAAGCAGCGCGCAACGGTGGCGTCGATGGACGTGAGCGGCAAGGAGGACGGCCAACTCGACGGCATGGCCTTCCAGCTCGAACGCATGAGCTACGACATCGACGCGCCGGCCGAGGGCGACTACGTCAACCTCAAGGCGCTGATGGGCACCGAAGTGCTGCGCATCGGCGATACCGACTACGGCCCCGCCCACTACGATTTCTCGCTCACGCACCTGCACGGACGCACCCTGGTCGCACTGTGGCGCAAGCTGATGGAGATCAGCACCGACCCCGCGGTGCTCGCCGCCCAGGAAGAAGATCCGACGGCCCTGCTCGCTCCGCTGGCGGAGCCGGCCATGGCCTTGCTGGGCTACAGCCCGGCGTTCAGCATCGACCGCATCAGCTTCTCCAGCCCGCACGGCAAGACCGACCTGTCGGCGCAGGTCAGGCTCGACGGCCTGCAGCCCGAGGACACCGCCAATCCGATGATGCTGATCGCCAAGCTGCAGGCGGAGGCCAAGCTGTCGATGCCCCAGGTCCTGCTCCAATCCTTCGCCGGCGGCGAAGCCGAGGACGAAGACGAAGCGGCATTCGCGGCAGCGCAGTTCGAAGCCCAGCTTGGCGCGCTGGAAGCGCAAGGCTATCTGCAGCGCGACGGGAACATCGTCAAGACCCAGGCAGCATTCCGCCAGGGCCAGTTTACCGTCAACGGCAAGCCTTTCAACCCTCTGGCGCTGGGCGGCCAGTAAGGCCCGCAGCAGCGGATGGCATGGCCGCCGGCACAGGCGGGCATGCCATCTCCGCATCCGGCTCCAGATAAGGAAGCAGCTCCGGCGCCATCGATTTCAGGATCTGCACCGGCAGCGCCGAAGTGAAACGGTAGGCGGCGGCGCCAGGGCCGGTGACGTAGGCGGTCAGGGTGCCGAAATGGCGCGGACCGAGATAGAAGACAAAAGTCGCGGTGCGGTTCAGCGCCGTGCCGGCGCGGCCGCCGATGACGATGCGGTTGTCGCCGGTGCCGGTCTTGCCGCCCAGCGTCAGCTCCCTGCCGTCGGCCAGGCGGAAGCTGCCCGCCAGCCGGCGCGCGGTGCCGCTCTCGACCACGTCCGACAATGCGCTGCGCAGCGCTGCCGCCACTTCCGGCGCCATCACCCGCTCGCCTTCCTCCTGGCGCAGGGCAAACGCGGTTTCGTACGGCGTGCCGGCGCCGAAGCCGATGCGGTCGATGCGCTGCATCGGCAGGCGCAGGCCGTCGTTGACGATGATGCCCATCAACTCGGCCAGCGCCGCCGGACGGTCGCCCGAGCTGCCGAGCGCGGTCGCCAGCGAAGGCACGAGATGGCCGAAGGGATAGCCCAGCCGTGCCCAGCGGCGGTGGATCTCGAGAAAGGCTTCCACTTCCAGCATCGTGAAGATGCGCGAATCCTGCGCGTTGCGCGAGCGCGTGCGGAACAGCCAGCGATACACCGCCTGGCGCTCGCCCTCGCTGGCGGCAATCGCCTCGCCCAGGCTCGCCTGCGGATTGCGCATGCGGTAGCCGGCCAGCCACAGCTCCAGCGGATGCAGACGCGCGACATAGCCGCGGTCGGGCAGGTCGAAGGCCTCTGGCGCATAGCGCTCGTAGAGCTGGGCGATGCGCGATTCCGACGGCGTCGCCTCGCCCAGGCGCTGGCCGAGGAAGGCGACGAGCGCTTCAGGCGGCGCATCGGGTTCGAGATAGCGGAACACCGCAGCCAGACGCTCGACACCCGGGCGCAGGCCATCCAGCAGCAAGCTGCGCATTTCATCCGGTTTCAGGCCCTGGTACTTGCGCCAGAAGCGGCGCAGGAAGACCTGGCCCTCGCGGTCGGCGAAGCGCGCCAGGTATTCGGCGCGGCGCGGATCCTCGGCGTCTTCCAGCAGCTGCGCGGTGCTGCCCGGCACCTCGTACATGGTATGGCGCACGATCTCGCGCATCAGGCGCACGAAAGGCAGGTTGATCGACGCCTGCAGCGCCTCGCGCAGCGTCGGCATGCGCGCGTCGTCGCTGCTGTTGAAGTTGCCGAAGCCGTGCAGGCCGCCGCCGGTGAAGAAACCCTCGCCCGGGCTGGCGGAAAAACGCCGCTCCAAAGCCGCATCGAGCATCGCCGGCAGACTGCGGTCGCGCGTGGTGGCGAGGTGGTCGATGGCCCAGCGCGCCAGGTTGTCCTGGCGGGCGACCTCGACCTGGCGCAGCGCCGGCATGTCCAGTTCGGCCAGCCGCCCGTGCAGTTCGGCGACGATTTCCAGATAGGTCGCCAGCACGCGCAGCTTGGCGGTGGAGCCGAGTTCGAGCTTGCTGCCTTCATTGATGTCGAACAGCTGGTCGGAGGTGTCGGTCTGCACCCGCACGCGGTTGCCGCCGGGCGCGCGCTCGGCCAGGGTGAAGCTGTAGCGCACCGCGCCCAGCGTCGCCGGGTTCAGCATCCGGTCGCCGATCAGGCCCTGGCTGCGGGCGAAGTCCGCATCGGCCAGGCGGCCCAGGTAGTCGCCGACCACCTGCTGCAGGCCGCTGTGCAAAGTGGTGCCGACTTCGGCATCGAGCCGGTCCAGGTTGTACAGCGAAATGCCCAGCATGCCCGCCAGCCTGTTGCGCACCGCGGTCGTGCCCTTGCCCGGGCGGCTCGGCAGCACGGCGGGATCGGCCGCCATGTCGCGGAACACCAGCCGCTGCGACAGCGCGGCATCGCGCAGTACCGCATCGATGGTGCCGGCCTCGGCGAGCAGGCGCAGATAGGCGTCGGTGCTGCGCGCCAGTTCGTCGCGGCCGCGTGCCAGATACCATGACGGCCGGCGGTGGGCGATCATCAGCGCCACCACCTGGCGCAGTGCCAGGCCTTGTTCATTCAGTGTATCGCCCTGCCCCGGCGGTGCCGACAGCAGCGCATTGACACGGTCGAAATCGGCGCCGAACCACACCCACAGGCCGTCGCCCAGACCATTGACTTCGCCATGCCCCGGGGCGGCCGACAGCGGCACGGTGTTCAGGTAGTCGAGCACCAGCCGCTGCCGCACCGGCAGGGTCTGTTCGCCCTCGCGGTAGGCGCGCACGCTGGCCGACACCATCTGGCGCAGCTTTTCGCGCGCATCGATGGTGATGCCGTCGGGCGAGTGGCGGTACTTCTCGATCTGCGTCGCCAGCGTGCTGCCGCCGGGAGCGTCGAGGTCTTCCTTGACCATACGCCCCAGTTGCGCCGCCGCCGCGCGGGCAAAGCGTACCCAGTCCACCGCCGGGTTCAGCGTCGGCCGGCTGTCGTCGAGCAGGTCGCGGTTCTCGATGAACAGCAGGGCCTGCGCCACCGCCGCCGGCACGGCGGCGAAGTCGGCATAGCCGCGGTAGGGATAGCGGAAGTCGTACAGCACGCCGGCGCGGCAGTCGAGCACGTCGAGGCCGGCGCGGGTCTTCTCGCGATAGGGCGGAAACAGGCCGCGGTCAACGTAGTCGATGAGTTCCGGGCTGAAGCGGGTCTGCGCCGCCAGTTCGAAACCACGGGCCTGCAGGCGCTCGATGAAATCCGGCAGTTCGGTATAGCCGAGACGCTGGTCGAAGGGGCCATGCGTGGGGTAGCGCCGCGCATCGCTGCTGCCCGCAACGCGCTGGTAGTCGAGCTTCGCCGCGAAACGCGAAATCTCGCGCGCCTGCAGGCGCGAGCTGTGCAGCTCGTGGACGAGCAGCACGGCCCCAGCCACCAGCGTGACCAGCACCAGGATGAACAGCGCGGCACCGAACAGACGCCAGGGACGCAGGCGCCGCCGGACAATGGGAGCAGCAGTTTCTTGTACGGCGGGTGCTTCGGCGTCGGAATTCACATCAGGAGGTACGGTAGGACGAATCGATACTGCATCGCCGCAATTATGCGTTTTTCAACGCAAGAAAATGACACTGTTACAGAAGCGCCACAGTGCCTGACGTGCGGCCTGCCACCTATTACCGGAAACGGAATAAGCAATCCGTTTTTTCTAAGTTCAGGTTATGAAGCCCGAAGGATAGATTTCAGCCATCGCAATCATCGCTACATGGAGAAACCCCGATGGCCTTCAATCCCCTTCGCCCCGTTTGGCCCGCCCGCCGCGGCCTGCTCGCCCTCGCACTCGCCGCCAGCTTCGCCGGCACTGCCCAGGCCCAGACCACGCTGCTCAACGTCTCCTACGACCCGACGCGCGAGCTCTACCAGGAGTTCAACCCCGAGTTCGCCAAGCACTGGAAGGCGCAGACCGGCGAAACCGTCACCATCAAGCAGTCGCACGGCGGCGCCGGCAAGCAGGCGCGCGCGGTGATCGACGGCCTGGAAGCGGACGTCGTCACGCTGGCGCTGGCCTACGACATCGACGCCATCGCCGAGCAGACCGGCAAGATCCCCGCCGACTGGCAGAAGCGCCTGGCGCACAACAGCTCGCCCTATACCTCGACCATCGTCTTCCTGGTGCGCAAGGGCAACCCGAAAGGCATCAAGGACTGGGGCGACCTGGTGAAGCCGGGCATCGAAGTCGTCACCCCCAACCCGAAGACATCGGGCGGCGCGCGCTGGAACTATCTCGCCGCCTGGGCCTACGCGCTGCAGCAGCCGGGCGGCAACGAAGACAGCGCCAAGGAATTCGTCGGCCAGTTGCTGAAGCACGTGCCGGTGCTGGATTCGGGCGCGCGCGGTTCGACCAACACCTTCGTCCAGCGCGGCATCGGCGACGTGCTGCTGGCCTGGGAGAACGAAGCCTTCCTGTCGATCAACGAGCTTGGCCCGGACAAGTTCGAGATCGTCGTGCCCTCGATCTCGGTCCTCGCCGAACCGCCGGTCACCGTGGTCAACGGCGTCGCCGACAAGCGCGGCACCACCAAGGTCGCCCAGGCCTACCTGGAATACCTGTATTCGCCGGTCGGCCAGAAGATCGCCGCCAAGCACTACTACCGTCCGTCCGCACCGGAACATGCCGATCCGGCCGACGTCGCCCGCTTCCCCGAAGTGAAGCTGGTCACCATCGACGACCTCGGCGGCTGGCAGGCGGCGCAGAAGAAGCACTTCGCCGACGGCGGCGTGTTCGACCAGCTCTACGCCAAGTAAACGGGAGATTGACGATGGCAATCCAGGCAATCAACGTCCGCAACCAGTTCCGCGGCCGGGTGAAGGAAATCATCCGCGGCGACGTCGTCAGCGAAGTCAACGTCGAGACGTCTTCGGGCATCGTCACCTCGGTGATCACCACGCGCTCGGTGGACGAGCTGGGGCTGAAGCCCGGCTCCGAAGTCGTCGCGCTGGTGAAGTCCACCGAAGTGTCGATCGCGACGCTCTGAGCCCGCCGTGCGCCACACGATCCTGACCGTGCCCGGCTACCACGGCAGCGGCGCCGGGCACTGGCAGAGCTGGCTCGAAGGCGAGCTGCCGGAAGCACGCCGCGTCGGCGGCATCGACTGGGAAGACCCCTTGCTCGCGCGCTGGGCCGGCGAGGTCCGGCGCGAGATCGACGAAGCGCCCGGCGCGGTGTGGATCGTCGCGCACAGCTTCGGCTGCCTCGCCAGCGTCGTCGCCGCGGCGGACCGGCCGCAGAAAGTGGGCGGGCTGCTGCTGGTGGCGCCCGCCGACCCGGAACGCTTCGACCCGCTCGGCCTGCGCGCCGATGCCGGGCAAGGCCTGAGCCTCGCCGACTACCTGCCGCAGACCGCGTTCGACTGTCCCAGCATCCTGGTTGCCAGCCGCAGCGACCCCTGGCTCAGGATGCCTGCCGCCCGTACCTGGGCTGAGCGCTGGGGCAGCCGACTGATCGACGTCGGCGACGCCGGCCACATCAATACCGACTCCGGCTACGGGCCATGGCCGCAGGCGCTCGAGCTGCTGGCGCAACTGCGCGCGGCGGCCGACACCACGCTCGGCGCGATCTCGTCGCGCAAGCAGGCCCGGCGCGGACGCATGGGTGCACTGGCCCGGCTGCGCCACCAGACCCGGCGCCTGATCAACAGCGAAGCCCGCGTACCGGGCCGGCCATAGCACTCGGTCATGAACCGGCCATCCGGAGGCCGGCTGTCCGGGGCCAGGCCATCCGGCTACCGGAAGCGCCGGTTTCATATTCCCCGCACGGGAATCCATTGGAATTTTTGTTGGTTCGGATGCGGACGGGGCAAGCGTAAGGTTTGCGTATATCGACGCAGGGCAAAACGCCCGAAGACACAGGAGGAAGGAAGATGGCCATCAGCGCAAGCACCGCAACCCCCACCAGTCCCGCCGCCTCGCAGCCGGCTCAGACCGGACCGCTCCACCCCATTCTCGAGCGCGCCCAGGCCCATGCGGCCGACGAAGGCCTGCCTTATGCGGGCGGCGTGACGCCGGCCGAGGCCTGGGAACTTGTGTCGGCCGGCGAAGCCGTACTGGTGGACGTGCGCAGCGGCGAGGAACGCAAGTTCGTCGGCCACGTGCCGGAATCCCTCTTCGCTCCCTGGGCCACCGGCACCTCGCTGACGCGCAATCCGCGCTTCGTCCGCGAGCTGGAAAGCAGGGCAGGCAAGGACGCGGTCGTGCTGCTACTGTGTCGCAGCGGCAAGCGTTCGGCCCTGGCGGCCGAGGCCGCTGCCAAGGCAGGCTTCAAGCATGTGTTCAACATCCGCGAAGGCTTCGAAGGCGATCTGGACGAGCAACAGCGCCGTGGCTCCTTCAACGGCTGGCGGCACGCCGGCCTGCCCTGGGTCCAGGACTAATCACACGGAAACAGGAGTCACATCATGTCGCACTGGTATACAGACAACGCGCAATCCATCGGCAATACGCCGCTGGTGCGCCTGAACCGGATCATCGACGGCGCCCCGGCGACCGTGCTGGCCAAGATCGAGGGCCGCAACCCGGCTTATTCGGTCAAGTGCCGGATCGGCGCGGCGATGGTCGAGGATGCCGAGGAGCGCGGCCTGCTCGGCCCCGGCAAGGAGCTGGTCGAACCCACCAGCGGCAACACCGGCATCGCACTGGCCTTCGTCGCCGCCGCCAAGGGCATTCCGCTGACGCTGACGATGCCCGAGACCATGAGCATCGAGCGGCGCAAGCTGCTGGCCACCTTCGGCGCCAAACTGGTGCTGACCGAAGGCGCCAAGGGCATGCCCGGCGCGATCGCCAAGGCCGAGGAAATCGCCGCTTCCGAGCCGGCCAAGTACGTGCTGCTGCAGCAGTTCAACAATCCGGCCAACCCAGCCATCCATGAAGCCACCACCGGTCCGGAAATCTGGAACGACACCGAGGGCGCGATCGACATCCTGGTCTCGGGCGTCGGCACCGGCGGCACCATCACCGGCGTGTCGCGCTTCATCAAGCAGATCAAGGGCAAGGCGATCCAGACGGTTGCAGTCGAGCCGACCGCCAGCCCGGTGCTGACCCAGGCCCGCAGCGGCGAGCCGCTGAAGCCCGGCCCGCACAAGATCCAGGGCATCGGCGCCGGTTTCGTGCCGAAGGTGCTGGACCTCGAACTGGTCGACAGTGTCGAGCAGGTCAGCAACGAGGACGCGGTCGACTACGCCCGCCGCCTGGCGCGCGAGGAAGGCATCCTGTCCGGCATCTCCAGCGGCGCCGCGGTGGCCGCGGCCGTCCGCCTGGCGAAGCAGCCGAAGAACGCCGGCAAGACCATCGTCGTGATCCTGCCGGATTCGGGCGAACGCTATCTCAGCTCGGTGCTGTTCGAAGGCCTGTTCAACGAAGCGGGGCTGCCGGCGTGAACAACCGTCCCGCGAACCTCATGCCGCTGACGGCGGCAGTGCCTGCTTCGGTGCCTCCCTCGATTCCGTATCTCGATCTGCGGAGCATCGTCGCCGGCCTGCACGAGGCGCGGGACCGCTGGCGCGCGCAACGCAAACGCGGCGGCGAAGGCGGCGCGCGCGAGTTTCCATCGCGCGACGCCCTGCGCAGCATCGCCACCGACCTGTGCGGCGCGCTGTTCCCGATGCGGCTCGGGCCACCGGACCTGCACGTCGAAGGCGAGGATTTCTACGTCGGCCATACCCTGGACCGCGCCCTCAGCGGCCTGCTGACCCAAGTAAGGCTCGAACTGGCCTGCCAGGCACGCCACGACGAAACGCTCGCGCCCCAGGTCGATGAGCGCGCCGCCGGCATCGTGCGCAGCTTCGCCGCCGGCCTGCCGGGGCTGCGTGCGCTGCTCGACACCGACGTGCTCGCCGCCTTCGACGGCGACCCCGCGGCGCGCAGCGTGGATGAAGTGCTGCTGTGCTACCCGGGCGTGCTGGCGGTCATCCACCACCGTCTCGCCCATGCACTGTACGAACTCGGCGTGCCGCTGGTGGCGCGCATCCTGGCCGAGCTGGCGCATTCGGACACCGGCATCGACATCCACCCGGGCGCGCAGATCGGCCCCGGCTTCTTCATCGACCATGGCACCGGCGTGGTCGTCGGCGAGACCGCGGTGATCGGCCAGCGCGTCCGCCTGTACCAGGCCGTCACGCTCGGCGCCCGGCGCTTCGAGGTCGACAGCGACGGCCATCTCGCCAAGGGCGGCGCGCGCCACCCGATCGTCGAGGACGACGTCGTAATCTACGCCGGCGCCACCGTGCTCGGCCGCATCACGATCGGACGCGGTTCGAGCATCGGCGGCAACGTCTGGCTGACGCGCAGCGTGCCGCCGGGCAGCAACGTCACCCAGGCCGGCCTGCACCACGAACGGCTGGAGGAACGGGATGGGGCCGACAGCTAATTTCGGCCCCGTCGTCCGCAGCCTGCGCCGGCGCCAGCGCTGGTCGCAGGAGCGCCTGGCCGAACTGGCGGACCTCGACCGCACCTATATCGGCGAGATCGAGCGCGGCGACGTCACGCCTTCGCTGCTCACCGCGCAGAAGCTCGCGATCGCGCTGCAGACCCCGCTGTCGGCGCTGATCGCGTGTTGCGAGCACGACGCCTCCAGCGCCCTCCACTCCTGAATTTGATGGCGATAGCCGGTTGAGACCGCCCCGCCCGGGGCAGGACACTTGCTGCGTCCCGCTTTTCCATTCCATATGGTTTCTGACAGAAAGGAGTCGACCATGGCAGCAACAGAGAAGGTGCATCACGCGCTCGGCGACACGGCAGCCCGCCAGCTCGCCAACGCCACCAAGACCGTCCCCCAACTCGCCACCATCACGCCGCGCTGGCTGGTGCATTTCCTCGAGTGGCTGCCGGTCGAGGCCGGCATCTACCGCCTGAACAAGGTCAAGAACCCGCAGGACGTGCGCGTGTCGTGCTCGCAGCGCGAGGACGAAGGCGACCTGCCGGAGATCTTCGTCGATTACGAGGACCAGCCGCGCGAATACTTCCTCAACGCCGTCACCACGGTGCTGGACGTCCATACCCGCATCTCCGATCTCTACAGCAGCCCGCACGACCAGATCAAGGAACAGCTGCGCCTGACCATCGAGACGGTCAAGGAGCGCCAGGAGTCCGAACTGATCAGCAACCCGGACTACGGCCTGCTGGCCAACGTCGCCGACGAGCAGCGCATCTCGACGCTGACCGGCGCGCCGACGCCGGACGACCTCGACGACCTGCTGACCCGCGTGTGGAAGGAACCGGCCTTCTTCCTCACCCACCCGCTCGGCATCGCCGCCTTCGGCCGCGAATGCACCCGCCGCGGCGTGCCGCCCCCGACCGTGTCGCTGTTCGGCTCGCAGTTCCTGACCTGGCGCGGCATTCCGCTGGTGCCTTCGGACAAGGTGCCGGTCGAGGACGGCAAGACCAAGATCCTGCTGCTGCGCGTCGGCCAGAAGCGCCAGGGCGTGTCGGGCCTGTTCCAGCCGGGCGTCGCCGGCGAGCAGGGGCCGGGCCTGTCGGTGCGCTTCATGGGCATCAGCCGCAACGCGATCGCCTCCTACCTGATCTCGCTCTACTGCTCGCTGGTGGTTCATTCCGACGACGCGCTGGCCGTGCTCGAAGACGTTGAAGTGGGCAAGTACCATGACTATTCCGCACTCGATACCTACAAGTGAGGGGCTGGCCGCCATCGGCGGTCCACCGCCCGGCTTGCCTGGCGGCCTGCCCGAGGAAGCGCTGCTGAGCCGGCTCGCGGGCGAATTCTTCGCCCTGCTGCCGAGCGGCGCGCCTGACGCGCAACTGCCCTTCGGCCCGCCGCCGCAGCCGCCACAGACCGAGATCGCGCTCGGCAACCGTGCGCCCGCGCTGGCGCCGCTGCCGGGCACGCCCCACGCCGCGCCGGACGAAGCCGTCGATGCCGCGCCGCTCGCAGGCCGGGCGGCCAATCCAGTGCTCGGCGTGCCCGAAGCCCATGCCGCGGCGCTGCCGCCGCTCGCGCCGCCACCGGCGGCGACCGTGCCGGGCGCACCCTCGACGCCCTACTACTTCCTTGGCGAAGCCAGTGCCTGGCCGTCGCAGGCTGATCCCGGCGCTCCGGAGCACATCGGCCCGGGGCGCGCCAGCCCGGCGCCCGGCACCTTGGCACACGCCAATCCGGCGCAAGAGGACCGCATCACCGCGCGCTCCTTCGGCCTGCCGGGCGAGGCGGAGCTGGCACGCCTGCTCGGCGATCTCGACCGCGGACAGCGCAGCCCTTCGCCGGCAAGCAACTCCGGCCCGGGCTTCTACTTCCTCGATCCAGCGGTGGAGCAGCAGGTCCCGGCCGTGCCGGCCGCCCGTGCGCCCTTCGACGTTCATGCGGTGCGCAAGGATTTCCCCATCCTGCAGGAGCGCGTCAATGGCAAGCAACTGATCTGGTTCGACAACGCCGCCACCACGCACAAGCCGCGTGCGGTCATCGACCGGCTGGCGTACTTCTACGAGCACGAGAACTCCAACATCCACCGCGCGGCGCACGAACTGGCCGCGCGCGCGACCGACGCCTACGAAGGCGCGCGCAGCAAGGTGGCGCGCTTCATCGGCGCCGCGTCGCCGGAGGAGATCGTCTTCGTGCGCGGCACCACCGAAGGCATCAACCTGATCGCCAAGACCTGGGGCGTGCAGAACGTCGGCGAAGGCGACGAGATCATCGTCTCCCACCTCGAACACCACGCCAACATCGTGCCCTGGCAGCAGCTCGCCGCGACCAAGGGCGCGAAGCTGCGGGTGATTCCGGTCGATGACAGCGGCCAGGTGAAGCTCGACGAATACGCCAGGCTGCTCAACCCGCGCACCCGCATCGTCTCGGTGACCCAGGTGTCGAACGCGCTCGGCACCGTGGTGCCGGTCAAGCAGATCGTCGCCATGGCGCACGCCGCCGGCGCCAGGGCGCTGGTCGACGGCGCGCAGTCGGTGTCGCACGTGCGGGTCGATGTGCGCGACATCGACGCCGACTTCTTCGTCTTTTCCGGCCACAAGGTGTTCGCGCCGACCGGCATCGGCGCGGTGTATGGCAAGCGCGAAGTGCTCGAGGACATGCCGCCCTGGCAAGGCGGCGGCAACATGATCGCCGACGTCACCTTCGAGAAGACGATCTACCACGGCCCGCCGACCCGCTTCGAAGCCGGCACCGGCAACATCGCCGACGCCGTCGGCCTGGGCGCGGCGATCGACTACGTCGAGCGCATCGGCATCGACAACATCGCCCGCTACGAGCACGACCTGCTGGTGTATGCCACGCACGGCCTGCTCGGCGTGCCCGGCCTGCGGCTGATCGGCACCGCCGCGGACAAGGCCAGCGTGCTGTCCTTCGTGCTGAACGGCTACACCACCGAGGAAGTCGGCCGCGCCCTCAACGAGGAAGGCATCGCGGTGCGCTCCGGCCACCACTGCGCCCAGCCCATCCTGCGCCGCTTCGGCCTCGAAGCGACGGTGCGGCCTTCGCTGGCCTTCTACAACACCTGCGAGGAAGTCGACACCCTGGTCGCGGTGCTGAAGCGGCTGGCGTCGGGCAGGCGGTCGGTGCGCTGAGTTACGCAAGCCGGCAGCGAAAGGAAAGAGCCATGGCGCAAGCTGTGGCTCTTTTCGCGTTCACGCGCGCCAGCCTCATCCCTTCCCGCCTCCCGCCACGCCACCCCGGCGGACAGACACGAAATCAGCAAAGTCATCAGGCGCAAGTGCAGCACTGAAGATCCAGCCCTGTACGGTGATGTCGTCCCATTGCGGAACGATCGCCAGTTGCTCGGGCGTCTCCACCCCCTCGACCACGACGGCGAGTTCCAGGCTGGCGGCGAGGGCACACAGGCCGCCGAACATCCGCTGCCCTTTCTCGTGCGCCAGCGCCAGCACGAAGCTGCGGTCGATCTTGATCGCGTTGAACGGGATACAGGTGCAGATAACCGAGCGAAGAGTAATCCGTGCCGAAATCATCGACGTAGATCCGTGCGCCAGCCGCGCGCAGTTGCGTCAGTGACCAGCGGACCGTGTCCACATCACGGGCGAGCGAGCCTTCGGTGATCTCGATGTTGATGCCGTGCCCGACCCTTCCGATGACACCGACGAGCTGGCTCACGGCCTTGCGGTCGCTCAGGCTCTCGGTGCCGAGATTTACCGTGATGGGCAGATCGATACCTGCTCCGCGCCAGGCGACCGCCTGCTTGCAGGCGGTTTCCACCACCCACAGATCGATCTCTCGCATCAATCCGGCCTGCTCCAGCCATGGCAGGAAGGCGGCCGGGCCGGTGACCGAACCATCAGGGTTCTGAATCCGCATCAGCGCTTCGCAACCGGTGATGCGTCCGCTGGCGGGATGAAGCTGAGGCTGGTAGTGGAGAATGAATTCCTTCGCACTCAGACCTTTCAGCCTGTGGGCCAGCAAGCGACGCGTCTCTTCCTCCTGCAGGCGCTTTCCGACCGGATCGTCGAGCATGGTGGCGGCCTCTTCCTCGTACTGAACGAAGCGCGTGTCGAAGCAGGGGAAGTGGATGACGCTGGTGCGCCCCTGCCATTCTATCCGGCGCACGAAAGGCAGGTAGATGCACAGACCGACAAACACGCAGGCGAGCTGCAGGACGACGCCTTCCGCACCACCAGCCGCCAGCCAGGCATTGAGCACGACCGGGCTGGTGAAGGGAATCATCGCGCTCGACGGCACGATCAGGCCCAGTCCGATCGCCAGATGAGCCAGACCGAGATTGACCAGCGGTACCAGCCAGAACGGAATCAGCAAGCGCGGGTTGAGGATGATGGGGAGACCGAACAGCAGCAGTTCATTGACGTTGAACAGTGCGGGCAGCAACGCGGCGAAGCCGAGGACCCGCAGCCGGCGGCTCGTGCCGGCGATGATCAGCGCAATCGCCAGCGGCAACGTGCCACCTGCGCCGCCAATGAAGACGAAGGCGCCAAGCACCGAGGTGAAGCTGCCCGAACCGGAGAACTGCGCCTCCATCACCTCCAGCAACGGCAGCAGCGCGTGGTAGCCATGGATGCCGAGCGACCACGTGCAGGAGTTCAGCAGCACGTAGAGTGCTTCCGCCTCCGCCCTGCCGAGCCCGACCAGCCACTGGCTGAGCGCCGGCAGCAAGGAGGCTGGCCAGAGCGCCCGCAGCAGCGCAAAACCGCCGGCCAGCAGCAGCCCCGCCACGATGCCCGGCAGGATGAGGTTGAGCGTGATCTTGACGTTCTCCCCCGCCATGTTGCTGGCAACCAGCCGGGTCCAGCGCCGGCCATACAGCCAGGCCACCAGCGGCACCCCCAGGAAGGGCAGACCGATACTGACGACGTAGGACAAGGCATGGGCAGCATTGCCGGCAAGGAAATCGAGGCCCGCCTGCACCAGGGTCACGTACCCCACGTTCAGCAGGGCCAGCGTGGGCCGGGGAAGGTGCCAGCGGATCGCCAGCATCGAACTGACGGCAACCGTGAGGCAAAGCGGCAGAACCTGGCCAAGCGCGCGATCGACCGCAGCCAGTTCGGCTCGCCACTCAGGTGCGGCAGCGAACAGTTCGAACATCGAGGACAGCAGCGTGGTGGTGTTCGACACCAGCAGCAAAGGCACGACCCACACCATGGCATCGCGGATGATGCGGAGTTCGAGGATGGCGAGCCCGGCAAGTGGCGCAATTCGGATCTGTTGCAGGGCTATCCTGTCGCTCATCACTGAATCCTTGGATCGTGCTTGGCAACCTCGATCTCGTCGATCCGGTTGCCATGACCCGAGGATGCACGATGCAAGCGCTGATTGCCACCTGGATATGCGATGCGTTGATGAAAATCCGTCAGTGAACGCGAACGGCCACCCGCGAAAGCTTGTCGCGCAATTCCACCACCGAGTCACGGCAGAACACTAGCACCAGATCGCGGCTCGCCGCCTGGCGCTTGATGCTGTACAGCAGGTCGTGGCTGACCCGGTTGCACAGCACGACGACGACACGGGTGTCGATGGGGATCGGCTTGCGGTTCTGATGCACGTGCCGTCCCGACCAATGTTCGGCGCAGGTGATGCCGAGATGCGCCGAGCGGATGAGTTCGTTCCTGATCGCGTCCACCCGGTCCGCACCTACCACGAGTGCTCTCATTTTCTTCTCCGCCGATACTGGATTTCGATCCATGTCTATCCATGTGCATTTCCATTCCGGAATTGGCAGGGACATTCATGAATGCCGTGGAGAAAAGATAAGCAAGAAGCGCCGGACAACGAACCAAGTTAATCTGATTTTCATTTCCAGATTCCGGAGCGGCCTGCTTTTCACAAAGCGCTCAGAAAGGCCAGCAGCGCGGCCTTTTCCGCATCGGTCAGCCCGAGCGGGCGTAAATGGGGTGATTTACGCGCAATAGCCATATACAGCGGATGGGCTGCTTCAGCCGGATTGCGCGCCCACGTCTCGCCGCCGCCCCGGTCATACAGGTTGATGACGCCTTCCAGGGTACGGAACAGACCGTTGTGCATGTACGGCGCGCTCTCGGCAACATGGCGCAGGCTCGCGGTGCGGAAAGCGCCGGCATCCGCCCTGCGGCCGGTGACGAGGTAGCGGCCGAGATCGGCCGACGGTTCGCCGAAGAAGGCAATGCCCAGATTGTGGAAACCGCCATCGGTCAGCAAAGGGCCGAAGTGGCAGTTGGCACAGCGGGCCTTGGTACGGAAGAGGTGCAGGCCTTCGATTTCGGGATCGGACAACTGCCGGAAGTCGCCGGCGGCAAAACGATCGAAACGGCTTGGCTTTTCCAGCGAGCGCAGAAAGGCGGCGAGCGCGTCGCCGAGCTCGGCCGCGCCGATGCCGCCCTCGCCGAAATGCTCGCGGAACGAGGCCACGAAAGCGGTATCGCTGCGGATGCGCGCCAGGACCTGCTCGAGGCTGTCGTTGCCCATCTCGTGCGCCAGCGTCAGCGGCAGGAGCGCCTGGGCCGCCAGGCCGGCGCCTGCACCGTCCCAGCCGAACCGGGCTTGCCAGGCTGCGGCATACAACGACGGCGGATTGCGCCTGCCGAGCCGCCCCCCATGTCCCCGCGCCACCGCCGCGGGAATGCTCCAGCCATGCTGCGGCTGGTGGCAGCCGGCGCAGGCAGGCGCGCCGTCCGCAGCAAGGCGGCCATCATGGAACAGGCGCCTGCCCAGTTCTGCCTTGGTGCCTGCAACCGGCAGCGCCAGCGCGCCAAGCTCGACGTAATCGACTTCGGCATCGATCCACGGTGCCGGCCAGCGCTCGGGAGGCTGCTGATAGGCAGCGCGCAGTGCAGACGACGTGTCCGAGCTGCCAGCAGTGGCCAGGGACGACAGCAGCAGCGCTACCAGCAATGCGGCAGCAAGAACACGCTCCATCAATGGCAATCGGGGCCGATCTGGTCGAAAAAGACTTCGAAAGCAACATCGGAAGCCCATTGGCCGGCCCGTCGCTGCCAGTGCGCGGAACCGTCCAGCGCCTTCAATGCCCGGCGCAGTGCGGCTTCGACGGTAGGGTTTTCCGGCGGCAGCACCAGCCGCAGCACCGCTGGCTGGCGCGCCCCCAAAGTCGCCGAGAACTTGCGCCATTCGTCCTTTCCGCGCAACGCGTCCAATAGCACGGCATCGTGCAGCGAGGCGTCGCACTGCCCGGTTCGCATCGCCACCAGGGCCTGCGCGGGCGCTTCGAACGAAAGCGTGTGCGCGCCAAGGACATGTGCCAGCACCTGCGCCTCGGCGTGGGCGCTGGTCAGGCACAGCGTACGCCCGGCAAGCTGATCCCAGCGCCTGATCGTGGTGTCGGAGCGCATCAGCACATCGAGGCCGGAGGTAAATCCGGTGTCGACCAGCCTCGCACCCGGTGGCAGCTCAGCCGGCGTGCCGCGCACGAGCAGCGCATCGACCTCGCCGCCACCGAGCGCCGCCTGTGCCTGTCCTGCAGGCAGCGGCACCAGTTCGACCACCACGTCCAGGTGGCGCCCGATCTCCTCCGCGAACGCGGGTTGGAGGCCATCCGCCGTGTAGTCGCGGCTATCGCTGCGCGGCTGGGCGATATCGACGAGGCCGATCCGCAGGACGGTATCGGCAGGCAGGCGCTCGGCGCTGGCCTCCCGGGATGTCCCGCCGGGAATCACCACCGCCATGGCCGCAATGGCGAGCAGGGCCATGACGAGAATCGGCTGCCAGGTAAGCTGCTTTCCTGAAATGAGGTCGCCACGATCCGGCGGCCTTCCACCGGAAGGCGGCGACAATACGGGATCATCCTGCTCGGAATTTGAATTCAATAGCATTGCACTCCAGAGAATAAGGCCCATTCATTTCATGGCATGCCGAAATTAGCACCTCCGTGCGCGGCCTGTGGAATAAGAAATACGGGAATCCTTATCTGCAAATATTCGTTCCCCGCCGCCAGGCCCATCCCTAGACTTTCCCCAGCCCGATCGACACGGCAGCCGGCAACAAATCGGCATTGCCGGTCATGAATCGATGCAGTCCGCAAAAAAAACCCACCTGAATCCGAATGGATGAAATCCGTTCCAGAGCCGCTTTTCCCCATTCCCCACGGAGATCGAGAATGAAAACGTCCAGTAAACGCAAAACACCGGTCCGCCGGCATCTGCTGGCCCTCGCGGCGCTGGCCGGCGCAATGCTGCTGCCGGCCATTCCGGCCACGGCCGCCGCCGAGACCCTGCCCGCGATCAATCTCCAGCTCTCGCCCTGGACCGTGATCGCGCGGGAAAAAGGTTTCTTCAAGGAAGAATTCGAGCGCATCGGCACCAGGCAGGTGAACCTGATCGCTTCCGGCGCCGCCGACCTGCTCGGCGCCGAGGCCGCTGCGGTCGGCAACGGCGCGATCGCCATCGCACAGCGCATGATCTACCCGGCGACGGTGCACCGCGCCAACGGACTGGACGGCGTCGTCGTCTGGGCCTCCGAGCCGTCCAACCGCTACCGCGCGCCGATCCTGACCCGCGCCGACGACGACAGCATCAAGACGGTGGCGGATCTGGACGGGCGCAAGTTCGGCAGCAGCCGCATCAGTTGCTACTGGTCCTCGCCTTTCGAGCAACTGCACAAGGCCGGCTTGCCGCTCGATTCGCGCGCCGAGCGCGGCCGCGTCCGCTACGAATCGATCGACAACGGCGTGGTGGCGATCTCGGCCGTGCTGTCGGGCGCCACCGACGCCACCACCGCGCACCTAGCGGCGACCCAATTCACCGGCGCATGGCTGTCGGGCAAGCTCAAGGTCGTCGGCCATTCGCCCGACGACGGCGTGTACGTCAATCATGCCGGCCGTGTCACCTACTTCGCCCGCCGCGACTTCGTCGACAAGTACCCCGAAGTGGTCAAGGCCTTCCTCGCCGCACGCGAGCGCACGCTGGCATGGACGCTGGACAACGTCGATGAGGCAGCAAAGATCGTCGCCCGCGACACCCGCGTGCCGGTCGAAGTCGCCAAGTTCCAAATCACCCATGCAGGCCAGTGGGAGTTCATGGCCGGCGAGCCCAATGCCGAGCGCGCCCGCAACGCGATCAGGACCTTCCAGGAATGGCACATCGCCAACGGCGACGACATCCTGTCCGAACGCCAGTTGAGCGATGCGCAGATCCACGCCTTCATCGACGAGCGCTTCTTCGTCGGCGGCCAGTACTCGATCTATCAATGACCCGCGTGGCGGGCCATCGCGCCCGCCCCAACCGAGCACAGGTAATCCCCATGAGTACAGCAGAAGTCGTCAACGGCAGGCTGGCTGCCGGCAGCGCCGGCCCTTCGCGCCTGTCGCGCATCCAGTCCTTTCTCGCCCGCCTCGACCCCATCGGCCTGATCCTGCCGGCGCTGATCCTGGCCTTGTGGCAGCTATCGTCCTCGCGCGGCTGGGTCAACCCGGTCTTCCTGCCCGAACCGCGCACGGTGGCCAGCGCCTTCTGGAAGATGCTGACGGAGCAGGATCTCGCGCTGGATTTTCTCGCCAGCGTGACCATCGTCGGCCAGGCCTTCATCTACGGTTCGCTCGCCGCGGTCGTGCTCGGCATCGCCGCCGGCCTGTCCCGGCGGGTGGAGCGCTTCCTCGGCCCGACCTTCGACACCATCCGCCACATTCCCGGCATCGCCTGGCTGCCGCTGATCGTGCTGTGGCTCGGCCTGGGTGCGCCGGCCAAGATCCTGGTGATCGCCAAATCGGTGTTCTTCCCGGTGTTCCTCAACACCCTGCAAGGCATCCGCAACGTGGACAAGGCCCACATCGAACTGGCGCAGGCGCTGACCCTGACGCGCTGGCAACTGGTGCGCAGGATCATCATTCCGTCGGCCATTCCGAACGTCATGGTGTCGCTGCGCTATGCCGCCGGGCTGGCGTGGGCGCTGGTGGTGGTGGCCGAAGGACTGAGCGGCCTGGAAGGCCTGGGATTCCTGATCTTCCGCGCCCAGGGCCTGCTGCTGACCGATCAGTTGCTGGTGTGCATGGTCGTCATCGGCGGCGTCGGCTTTCTGATCGACCGCAGCATGTACCTGCTGCAACGCCGCGTGCTGCGCTGGAAGCAGGGCTTCGAAGGCTGAACCCGCCTCCTCCCCATCAGGCATCACCCCCATTCCGGAGAAAACCCCAATGGCAGAACCTTCGCGCCTGGAGATCCGCAAGGTTTCCAAGCACTACGACGTCAATGGCAAGCGGCGGCTGGACGTGCTGGCCGGCATCGAGCTCATCGTCGAGCCCGGCTCCTTCGTCTCCATCGTCGGCCCGAGCGGCTGCGGCAAATCGACCCTGCTGCGCCTGATCGCGGGCCTGGACACCGACTACCGCGGCGACATCCTGCTGCACGGCGAGCGCGTTTCCGGCACCAGCCTGTCGCGCGGCATCGTGTTCCAGGATCACCGCCTGCTGCCCTGGCTGACCCTGGAAGAAAACATCGCTCTCAGCCTGGAGAACTCGGGCTGGAGCAAGGCCAGGCGAACCGAGGCGGTGCGCTCGCACATCGCCCTGGTCGGCCTCGGCGGCTTCGAGAAAGCCTATCCGCACCAGTTGTCGGGCGGCATGGCGCAGCGCGGCGCGATCGCCCGCGGCCTCGTCGGCCAGCCCGAAATCCTGCTGCTGGACGAACCGCTGGGCGCGCTCGACGCCCTCACCCGGCTGCGCCTGCAGGAAGAACTGCAACGCATCTGGCGGGCCGAGGGCGTCAGCATGATCCTCGTCACCCACGATGTGGACGAGGCGCTCTTCCTCAGCGACAAGGTGGTGGTGATGAATGCCGGGCCGGGGCGCATCGTGCGCGAATTCGAGCCGAGGCTCGCCCACCCGCGCGAGCGCGGCAGCCACGCCTTCGGTCAACTGAAAGGCGAGATCCTGGCCGCGATGGGCGACAGCATCCACGCCGAGGCGCTGGCTGCATGATCGCCACCGTCTTCGTCCGCCGGCGCATCACCGCGCTTGCGCTGCTGGCCGGCCTTGTCTCGAGCGGCAGCGCCGGGGCGGCCGACATTCCGCCGGCGACCGATCTGCCGGATCTCGCCCCCATCCGCGCCCGGATCTACGCCGGCGAGTTCGACGACGCGGCTGCCGCACTGCTCGCGCTGAGCGCGAGCGTCCGCCATGCCGACGTCTACAACCTGCTCGGCTTCAGCCTGCGCAAGCTCGGCCGCTACGAGGAGTCGGGCCGCTGGTACCGCGAAGCCCTGCACTTCGACCCCGGCCACCGCCCCGCGCTCGCCTACCAGGGCGAACTCTTCATCGCCCTCGGCGACATCGAATCGGCGCAGAAGAACCTGCGCTATCTGGAACTGCTGTGCGCCCCGCCCGCCTGCCTCGAACGCGACGAACTGCTCGCCGCGCTGGCGCAGGCCGGCCATGCACCTGAATGAAAACCCCCGGAACCATGGACATCCCACTGGACGACATCCTCGCCCGCCTGCACGCCACCGCCGTCGAGCGCGACGCCCGCGGTGGCCATGCCGCAGCCGAAAAAGCCCTGCTGCGCGATGCCGGCCTGCTGCGGCTGTCGATTCCGCGCGCCTTCGGCGGCGAGGAACGCAGCTGGCAGGAAATCTACGCGATCGTGCGCCGGGTCGCCGCGGTCGACAGCGCGCTCGGCCACGTGCTCGCCTTCCATCACCTGCAAGTGGCGACCGTGCTCATCTATGGCGACGCCGAACAGGCCGAGCGCCTGCTGAGCCACACCATCGCCCACCAGTGCTGGTGGGGCAACGGCATGAACCCGCGCGACCGCCGGCTGGCGGCACGGCGTACCGGCGACGGCCTGCTGCTGAACGGCATCAAGTCCTTCTGCTCCGGCACGGTCGGATCGCATTTCATGACGCTGTCGGCCGTGCTCGGCGATGCGCCGCGGCCGCTGCTGGCGGTCGTGTCCACCGCGCATCCGGGCGTCCGCATCCAGGACGACTGGGCGCCGATCGGCCAGCGCCAGACCGACAGCAACTCGGTCGTGTTCGAGCAGGTGCCGGTCGCCGAAGGCAACGTGCTGCTGTGGCCCGAGCGCGAGCCGACGCCTTTCCACACCTTGCGCAACTGCCTCGCCCAACTGGTGCTGAGCAACCTCTACCTGGGCATCGCCGAAGGGGCGTTCGCCGAAGCCAGACACTACGCACACACGCAGGCCCAGCCCTGGCTGGCCTCGGACGCCGCCCACGCGGTCGACGACCTCTTCACCCAGAACCGTTTCGGCGAGATGCATGTGCACATCGTCGGCGCCCGCGCACTTGCCGAACGTGCCGCCGAGCTGGTCGACCGCGCCTTTTCCCTCGGCCAGGCGCTCACCGCAGCCGAGCGCGCCGACGTCGCGGTCGCCGTCGCGGAATCGAAGATCCTCGCCCACCGCGCCGGGCTCTTCGTCAGCCAGGAACTGTTCGACGTCACCGGCGCACGCGGCACCAAGGCGAGCCTGGGCTTCGACCGCTTCTGGCGCAACGTGCGCACCCACACCCTGCACGACCCCATCGACTACAAGCTCAACATGCTCGGCCGCTGGACGCTGAAGGGCGACCTGCCCAACCCGCAGCTCTACGCCTGAATCCATTTCATTCCTGCCGCCTTGCCGCGGCACCACCTGAACGCCCAGATCCAACAGGAGCCCCCATGAGTACCCCCATCAAGGTCGTCGCCGTATCCGGCAGCCTGCAACGCCCGTCCCGCACCCTGAGCGTGGTCGAGGCACTGCTCGACGAGCTCGCCGAACAGGCGCCGATCAACACCCGCCTGATCGAACTCGGCAACATCGGCCCGCGGCTGGCCGGCGCACTCTATCCCTCGCAACTGCCGGACGACATCAAGGCCGACATCGCCGCCATCGAGTCGGCCGACTTCCTGGTGGTGGCGAGCCCGGTCTATCGCGCCTCCTTCACCGGCCTGTTCAAGCACCTGTTCGACTTCGTCGACCAGCATGCCCTGGTCGACGTGCCGGTGCTGCTGGCCGCGACCGGCGGCAGCGACCGCCATGCGCTGGTCATCGAACACCAGTTGCGGCCGCTGTTCAGCTTCTTCCAGGCCCACACGCTGCCGATCGGCGTCTATGCCAACGAAGCCGAGATCCGCGACTACAAGGTCGACAGTCCCTCGCTGCGCGCCCGCATCGAGCTCGCCGCCGAGCGCGCCCGCCCCTTCCTGCGCAAGCGGACCACCCCCCTGGCGGAGGCGCCGAAATTCGTGCGCGCCGCCGCCTGAGCGAGGACACACCATGAGCCTGGACATCTTCTGGTTCCTGCCGACTTCCGGCGACACCCGCTACCTCGGCAAGTCCGACTCCGGCCGCCCGGTCACCATCGACTACCTGCGCCAGATCGCCACCGCGGCGGACGATCTCGGCTACGACGGCCTGCTGATCCCGACCGGCAGCGGCTGCCTCGACCCCTGGGTGGTGGCGGGCAGCGTCGCCCAGGCGACGCGCAAGCTGAAGCTGCTGGTGGCCCTGCGCACCGCGCTGACCAAGCCGGCCGCCGCCGCGCGCATGGCAGCCACGCTCGACCAGGCCACCGGCGGGCGCCTGCTGCTGAACGTGGTGGCGGGCGGCGACTCGTCCGAACTGGCCGGCGACGGCATCTTCCTCGGCCACGATGCGCGCTACGACGAAGCCGACGAATTCCTCTCCATCTGGCGCCGCCTGCTGCAAGGCGAGACGGTCGACCATGAAGGCGAGCACCACCGCGTACACGGCGCCCGGCTGCTGTTCCCGGCGGTGCAGAAGCCCTATCCGCCGCTGTACTTCGGCGGCTCCTCGGACGCCGCCCACGCGCTCGCGGCCGAGCACGTCGACGCCTACCTGACCTGGGGCGAACCGCCCGCCGCGGTGGCGGAGAAGATCGCCGACGTGCGCGCCCGTGCCGCCCGGCGCGGGCGCAAGCTGCGCTTCGGCGTGCGCCTGCACGTGATCGTGCGCGAAACCGACGAGGAAGCCTGGGCCGCCGCCGACAAGCTCATCAGCCGGCTGGACGACGACACCATCGCCAAGGTGCAGGCCCGCTTCGCCTCGATGGACTCCGAAGGCCAGCGCCGCATGGCCGCGCTGCACGGCGGCAGCCGCGACAAGCTCGAGGTCAGCCCCAACCTGTGGGCGGGCGTGGGCCTGGTGCGCGGCGGCGCAGGCACGGCGCTGGTCGGCGACCCGCAGACCGTGGCAGCAAGGCTGAAGGAATACGCCGACCTCGGCGTCGACACCTTCGTGCTGTCCGGCTATCCGCACCTGGAAGAGGCCTGGCGCTTCGCAGAGCTGGTGTTTCCGCTGCTGCCGGGCAAGAAGCCGGTGACGATCCAGGACCAGGTGATCACCGGCGGCCCCTTCGATGCCAGCACGGTGAAGATTCCCGACGCCGCCACCGCTTGAATATCACCGGCTCAGGTAGCCGGCACCGCCACTCGTCTCCACCCGCGGCAATTCGCTCCCTCCCCCTGGCCTTGCCGCCTTCCCCCTCGTGCCGGGCACGAGGGGGTTTTCTTGCCCGCTGCAAAGCAAAGCTGATTTTCTTGGTTCCGCTTGCGGGACACATCGGGACAATCGGCAGCCTGTCTCCAGGCCATACATTCCTCGACGCATGAATCCCGATACCGACCGCCTGATCGATTGGCTGCTCAGCAATCTCGAACCCGGCGCCGCCGTTTTCCACCTCGGCCAGTACTGCGGTTCCTGGCGTGCGTCGACCACGGGCCGGGCCCAGGCAAGCTTCCATCTGGTGCTGCGCGGCAGTTGCTTCCTGCATCTCGGCGACGGCAGCGACACCCTCGAACTGAACAGCGGCGATGCCGTGTTCATGCTGCGCGACCGCCCGCATTCGCTCACGCCGGAACGGCACCCCAGCCCCGCATGCGTGCCGCGTGCGATGCTGCCGATGCAGCCCATTCATCCCGACGGCACCAGCCTGGCCTGCGGCTTCTTCGATTTCCAGGGCCTGGCGGGGGCCTTCTTCGTCGAGTCCTTTCCCGATCTGCTCATCCTGCGCGCAGGCTCCGACGCGCTGCGCGCGGCCGCGCCGCTGTTCGACCTGATCCGTGCGGAAGCAGACCGCGACCAGCCCTCGTCATTGATCGCGCGCCTGACCGAATTGCTGCTGTTCTACCTGATCCGCGAAATGGCAAAACAGGAACGGATGGCGGCAGGCCTGTGGGCCGTTGCCGGCCAGCCCCGCTTCGCCGCCGTGCTGAACCGCCTGCTGGACGACCCCGGACGCGACTGGTCGGTGGACGACATGGCACGGCTCGCCAACATGTCGCGGGCCAGCTTCTTCAAGCACTTCGTCGATGCGAGCGGCCAGCCGCCGGCGCAGTTCCTGCTGTCGCTGCGCATGAACATCGCTGCGCGCCATCTGCGCAACGGCGACAGCGTCACCCGCGCGGCCGAGCGCGTCGGCTACCAATCACCCGCCGCATTCACGCGAGCCTTCCGGAAAGTGATCGGCGAGCAGCCCGGCGCCTACCAGCGGTCGCGGCGCAGCGCCGGGCTCCATGCACGACGGCACGGCCCTGCACCGGGCGAAATGCACTGACGGACATCGACCCGTGGACGCTCGAGCAAGAAAGCGCGACGGATGTTCGTAGAAACAAACACGGCGCGCTGCGCACAATCGCACCGTCTCCCTCGAAGGATCGAAACCCATGTCCCGCCTGCCTCTGCAAGCCCTGGAAACTGCGCCCGAAGCAAGCAAGCCCTTCATCGAACGCGCGCTCGCCGACAACGGCTTCGTGCCAAACCTGATCGGCGTGCTGGCAAACGCCCCGGCCGCGCTGGAAACCTACTTCACCGTCGGCGAGATCAATGGCCGCAGCAGCCTGACGCTGGCCGAGCGCGAAGTCGTGCAGATCACCGCCGCCAGCGTGCATGGCTGCGAATTCTGCGTCAGCGGCCATTCGGCGATCGCCTTGAAGAAGGCCGGCTTCGACCGCAGCACCGTCGTCGCCCTGCAGCAGCGCGGCACGACCGGCAATGCGCGCCACGATGCCCTCGTCGCCTTCACCCACGCCATCATCGTCAGCCGCGGCGCGGTCGGCGATGGCGAGCTGAAGGCTTTCGTCGACGCCGGCTTCACCCCGGCGCAGGCGCTGGAAGTGGTGCTGGGCATCAGCCTGGCGACGCTGTGCAACTTCGCCGACAACCTGGCTGGAAGCGAAATCAATCCCCAGCTCCAGGACTTCCGTCCCGGCGTGCTGCAGCCATGAACGCGCCGCTCGACAGCCTCGCCTGGCTCGCGGATGAAGCCGAGGCTCACGACCGCGGCACCGCCGATGCCGACCGTCTGGTACCGGAACTCGGCCGGCGCGGCCTGTTCCGCATCGGCGTGGCGCAAAGCCTGGGCGGCGCCGGTGGCGACACCTATGACGGCGTCGAGGCCATCGCCGCTACCGCCGAACGTTCGCTGACCGCCGCCTTCGTCTTCTGGGGCCAGCGCACCTTCATCGAATATCTGCTGCAGTCGCCGAACGCGGCGCTGCGCGAGCGCTGGCTGCCCGCGCTGCTGGCCGGCGAGTTCGCCGGCGCCACCGGCCTGTCGAACGCGATGAAATTCCTGTCGGGCATCGAATCGCTACAGATCACCGCAACGCCGCGGGACGGCTGCTGGCGGCTGGACGGCTGCCTGCCCTGGGTCACGAACCTGCGCAAGGCCGGCTTCATCGTTGCTGCCGCCGTGGCACGCGCCGACGCCGGCACGCCGATGGTCGTCGCCATCACCGGCGAGCAGGCAGGCGTCGCCCGCAGCGACGATCTCGATCTCGTCGCGCTGCGCGGCAGCAACACCGCCGCGATCGGCATCGCAGCCGTCAACATCGGCCCCGAACACCTGCTGCACGAAGATGCACGCAGTTTCTGCCCGGCAGTGCGGCCCGCCTTCCTGTCGCTGCAGCTGGGCATGTCGATCGGACTTGCACGTGCCGCGCTGCGCACGGCTGCCGTACAGGGACAAGGTGCGCATCGCCCCCTGCTGCCTCGCGTCGACGAGATTTCGGCGGAATTGGAAGGCCTGGCCGGCATCCTGCGCAGCGGCCTGACGGACCGCCGCTTCGCCTCCGACCCGGCGGAGCTGTTCCGCATCCGCATCCGCCTGGCCGAGATCGTGCAGATCGCGCTCGGCCTGGAACTCGACGCCAGCGGCGGCCGCGCCTACCTGCGCGACCAGCACCGCGGCTTCGCCCGCCGCTGGGTGGAAGGCGCTTTCATCCCGGTGATCACACCCAGCCTGACGCAGTTGCAGGGCGAACTCGCCCGGCAGGCCGGGACCTGCGCCGCATGACTGCCCGCCCGGCAGCCGCGCCCGACATGGTGCTCAGCGCCGAAGGCCTGTCCTTCGCCTATGCGAAGTCGGGCACGACCTTTTCCGGCGTTTCGCTCGGCATCCGCCGGCGGGAGATCGTCAGCCTGCTCGGCGGCAGCGGCTGCGGCAAATCGACCCTGCTGCGCGTGCTCGCCGGTCTCGAGCCGGCCAGCAGCGGCACGTTGAGCTTCCTCGGGCAGCCGCTCGACCGCCCCCACCCGCGCAGTGCGCTGGTGTTCCAGCAGGCGAGCCTGCTGCCCTGGCTCGATGTATTCGACAACGCCGCCTTCGGGCTCGACTTCAGGCACCAGCCCGCGATCGATGCACGCACGCGCAAGACCCGCGTGGAAGACGCACTGGCAGCCGTCGGCCTGGGCGGGCGCGAACACGCCTGGCCGGCCGAGCTGTCCGGCGGGCAGGCGCAGAGGGTGACGCTCGCGCGGGCCCTGGCGCGCGAGCCGGAACTGCTGTTCGCCGACGAGCCGTTTTCCGCCCTCGACGCCATCACCCGCGCCGAAATGCAGATCTTGCTGGTGGACCTGGTGCATCGCTGGCACACCGCGGTGCTGCTCGTCACCCACGACATCGACGAAGCCATCCTGGTCGCCGACCGCATCCTGCTGATGGCCGGCAGGCCCGGCCGCATCCAGCGCGAGTGGAACGTCGCAATCCCCCATCCACGCGAAGAGCACCCCGAAGCCGTCACCGCGCTGCGGCTGCAGATCCTGGCCGCGCTGCGCGACACGCGTGCCGACACCGCTGCAACATCCCCTTCCTGAACAGGAGCAAGCATGGATTCCAGACCCGTCTCCCGCCCGCACATCTGCCAGTCGCCCGCCTGCGGCTGCGGCCTGAACCGCCGCGACTTCCTGCGCCTGTCCGCCCTGACCGGCGCCAGCCTGGCGGTGCCGATGCTGCGCGCCGGCGACGCCGCGGCACAGAGCGCCAGAGGCGACGACGTGCCGGTGAAAATCGGCTACCTGCCGATCACCGACGCCACGCCGCTGCTCATCGCCCATGCGCGCGGGCTGTTCGAGGCCGAAGGCCTGCGCACCGAGGCGCCGCGCCTGTTCCGCAGCTGGGCGCAGATCGTCGAGGCCTTCGTCGCCGGCCAGGTCAACGTCATCCACCTGCTGTCGCCGACCACGCTGTGGGTGCGCTACGGCACGAAATTCCCGGCCAAGGTCGTGGCCTGGAACCACATGAACGGCTCGGCGCTGACCGTCGCCCACGACATCGGCAGCGTGGCCGATCTCGGCGGCAAGACGGTAGCGGTGCCGTTCTGGTACTCGATCCACAACATCCTGCTGCAGAAGCTGCTCGTCGCCAACGGCCTGGCGCCGGTCACCCGGCCGCGCAATACGGCGATTGCCGCCACCGAGGTGAACCTGATCGTGCTGCCGCCTGCGGAAATGGTCTCGGCACTGGCCGGCAAGGGCATCGCCGGCTTCATCGTCGCCGACCCGTTCAACGCCGCCGCCGAACTCAACGGCGTCGGCAAGATCCTGCGCTTCTCCGGCGACGTGTGGAAGGACCACGCCTGCTGCGTGACCTTTCTCGCCGAGCGCGACATCGCCGAACGGCCGCAATGGGCGCAGCGCGTCACCGACGCCATCGTCAAGGCCCAGTTGTGGACGCGCGGCAACCAGCTCGACGCCGCCAAGCTGCTCGCCGCCACCGGCGACAAGCGCTACACGCCGCATTCGGTCGAAGTGCTGGCGAAAGTGCTGTCCGCCACCGACTACGCCGGCTACGAGGCAAGCGGCATCGCCCGCAACAAAGGCTGGCACCAGCGCCGCATCGACTTCCAGCCCTACCCCTTCCCGTCCTACACCGAAGAGCTGGTGCGCAGCCTGCTCGCCACCAAGGTCGAAGGCGACGCGTCCTTCCTGTCCAGCCTCGATCCGGCCTTCGTCGCCCGCGATCTGGTCGACGACCGCTTCGTGCGCGAGGCGATCACCAAGCTCGGCGGCCCGCGCGTCTTCGGCCTGCCCGACGATCTGCTGCGGCAGGAAACCATCGTCGTCTGAAACCCGTGCCTGCCAAGTTCATGCTGCCCACGCTCGGGCTCGCGCTGGCCACCGCGCTGTGGGCGGCCGCCACACTGCTGTTGGCAGAAGAGACGCCGATCCTGGCGCGCTTCGCTCCCGCCGAAGCCCTGCGTGCGCTGTCGCGCCTGGCCGTCGATCCGATCATGTGGGAGCACATCGGCACCAGCCTGCAACGGGTGGCCGTCGGCCTCGCCGCGGCACTGGCGTTCGGCGTGCCGGCCGGCATCCTGACCGGCGTGTCGCGCAGCTTCGCCCAGGCGACCACACCGCTGTTCCAGTTCCTGCGCATGATCTCGCCGCTGTCGTGGATGCCGATCGCGGTGATGGTGCTCGGCGTCGGCGACGCCCCGGTGTATTTCCTGCTCGCCTTCGCCGCGGTCTGGCCGATCCTGCTCAACACCGCCGCCGGCGTCACCCAGCTCGACCGCAACTGGCTGATGCTCGCCCGCAGCCTGTCGGCGACGCGCAGCGAAACCCTGCTGCGCGTGGTGCTGCCGGGCATCGTCGCCCACATCCTCAGCGGCGTGCGGCTGGCGATCGGCATCATCTGGATCATCCTGGTGCCGGCGGAGATGCTCGGCGTGTCCGCCGGGCTGGGCTATTTCATCCTCGACGCCCGCGACCGCCTCGCCTACTCCGAGCTGATGGCCGCGATCCTCATCATCGGCGCGCTGGGTTTCCTGCTCGATTACGCTGCACGCTGGCTGTACCAGCGGTGGCTGCATGCGCGTTGAGCGTAGCCGCACCAGCGGTAGAGCGCCACGAAGTGCCATCGCATCTGCTATCCTTCTGACCAATTAGTCACGAGAGCAGAATCATGCGAACGCTCACACTTGCGGAAACGAAGTCACATTTCTCCGCCGTCGTCGACCAGGTCGTCGCCGGCGAGGAAATCGTCATCACCCGCCGCGGCCAACCTGTCGCCCGCATCATCCCCGAGCGCAGGAAATCACCGCCCGAAGTGGCGGCGATCGTCGAGGAGTTGCGCGCCTTCCTCGCAGCCCAGCCTGCCCAATCCCGCCCGGCCACGGAGCTGGTGCGCGAAGTACGGGACAGCGAGCGCTACTGATGGTCTGGTATGCGGACACCTGTGTCCTGCTGTCCCTTCTTTTTCAGGATCGGGGTAGTCAGGCCGCGCTGGCCTGGCTCGAAGCTGCGGGTAGCGAAACGATCGCGATCACACCCTGGACGCGCACCGAGTTCACCAGTGCGGCGGGCATCATGGCGCGCAGGGGAGACATTTCCGCCGGCCTTCATCGCGACGGACTCGCACGCTTCGACCGTCTGATCGACACTCGACTCGCCGTGGAAGCAATCGACACCACGGATTTCGATCGGGCCAGAGCATGGCTTGCCGACTACCGCTCCAGCCTGCGGGCGGGCGATGCGCTTCATCTTGCCGCATGCGTCCGCCTGAACGCCCTGCTCTGCACAGCCGACGAAACCCTCGCCAGGACGGGGCTCGCCGTCGGCGTGGCGGTTCACATGCTGCGGACGCCGGACTGACGTCCCTGCGCACCCCAGTCGCTCAGCCCGCTGCCGTCCCGAACCGCTTCGCCACCCGATTGGCGCACAGCTCCAGCGTCGAGCAGAAGACGTAATACACCAGCGCGACGAACAAGAAGATTTCGGTCGGGTAGACCATCTCGCGGTTGCTGACCTGGGTGGCGACGAAGGACAGTTCGCCGACGCCGATGACGTAGGCGAGCGAGGTGTCCTTGATCAGCGCCACCCACTGGTTGATGAAGGACGGCACCATGATCGGCAGCGCCTGCGGCAGGATCACCAGGCGCAGCGCCTGGCCGCGGCTCAGGCCGAGCGCGGCGGCGGCCTGCCACTGGCCCGGCGGCAGGCTGGCGATGCCGGCATGCACCGAATGCGCCAGGTAGCTGCCGCCGATCAGCGACAGCGCCACCACCACGGTGCCGGTGCCCGGCACGTCGATGCCGAACAGGATCGGCAGCAGGAAATAGGTCCAGAAGATCAGCATGATCACCGGGATGGCGCGGAAGAAGCCCAGCCCCATCAGCAGCACGCTGTGCGCGGCGCCGCGCGCCATCGCCAGCGCGACGCCGAACACCAGTCCGAGCACCCCCGAGGCGATCGCCGACACCACGCTCAGCACCAGCGTCAGCGCGGCGCCGCCGAGCGGGCCGTTGGGCCAGGCGCCCAGCATGAAATAGCCGAAATTGTTGGCGACGACGCTGAAGTCCATGATGCGGAACGGCTCTCAGTGACTGGCGCCGGGTGCGGGCTTCCTGCGCTGCAGCCACTGCCCGGCGAGTTCGATGACGATGATGGTGAGGATGTACAGCGTGGTGGCGATACCGAAGGCCTGGAAGGTCTTGAAGGTCTCGGTTTCGACCTGGCGCGAGGCGTAGGACAGCTCGGCCAGCCCGATCGCCATCGTCAGCGAGGAGTTCTTGACCGCGTTCATGTACTGGCCGAGCAGCGGCGGCAGCGAGATGCGGAAGGCCTGCGGCATCACCACGTTCAGCCACACCTGCAGCGGCGTGAAGCCCAGCGCCTGCGCGGCGGCGATCTGGCCGGCGGGCACGCCGCGCACGCCGGAACGGAATTCCTCGGCAATGAAGGCTGCGGTGTACAGCGTCAGGCCGAAGAAGCCGGCGATGTATTCGAACGAAGGCCAGCTCACGCCGAACAGCTTTAGATCCCATTCGCGCGGCGTGTTCAGCCAGATCAGCAGGTTTTCCGGCATCAGCGCACTGGCACCGAAGTACCAGAAGAAAAGCTGCACCAGCAACGGCGTATTGCGAAACACCGACAGCCAGGCGCGCGCCGGCCACGACCACAGCCGCGACTGCGCGACGCGGGCCAGGCACAGGCCGAGGCCGAGCACCGTGGCGGCGACCGAGACCAGCGCCGACAGCAGCAGCGTGACGCCGAAGCCCTCGATCAGCCAGCCCAGGTATTTCGGTGCGAGCAGTTCATCGAGCATGGTCGGCAGTCATGGCGAAACGGATGTGGACAAAGGAAATACCCCCGCCGGCCGGCGAGGCAGGCGGAGGCCGAAGCAGAAACGGCAGTTGCTTACTTGTCACCGATACGGAAGATGCGCGTCAGCGGCGTCTTCGAGTCGGGACCGAACCAAGCGTCGTAGATCGCCTGTGCCCGGCCGCTGGCTTCCAGCTCGCGCAGCGAATCATTGACGAACTCGGTCAGCCGATCCTCGCCCTTGGGCAGGCCGGCGCCGATCAGGTCGTCGGAGATCGAGAACGGCGGGATCTCGTACTTGTCCCGATCCGGCACGTTGGCGAGCAAGCCGACCAGCTTCGGCCCGTCCTGGGTGATCGCCTGCACGTTGCCGTTGCGCAGCGCGGTGAAGGCGAACGGCGTGTCGTCGTAGGCGACCAGCTTGGCGCTCGGGTATTTTTCGCGCAGCACGATCTCGTTGGTCGTGCCCTTGTCCACGCCGATGCGCAGGCTGCCGAGCTGCTCCGGCGAACTCAGCGTGCCCTTGCGGGCGATGAACTGCTGGCCCGAAGCGAAATAGGGAATGCTGAAATTGACCTGCCTGGCGCGCTCTTCGGTGATGGTGAAGTTGGCCAGCACGACGTCGACCTTGTTGGCGGTCAGCAGCGGGATGCGGTTGGCCGGGTTGGTCGGCACCAGTTCGAGCTTCACGCCGAGCCGGTCCGCCAGTTCCCTGGCGTAATCGACGTCCAGGCCGGCGATCTGGCGGGTCTGCGGGTCGATGAAGCCGAAGGGCGGGTTGCTGTCGAAGGCGGCCACGCGCAGCACGCCGTTCTTCTTGATGTCGTCCAGGCGGTCGGCCTGGGCGAGGCCGGACAGCAGGGACAGAGCGAGCAGGGTCGCCAGGCGCAGTTTCTTCATGTCGGGGACTCCGGATACGGTGGAAACATTCGGTCCGTCGGCCGTACATGGCCGAGGAGAGGCGCCGAGATTAATCGGCGCACTCCGGATATCCAACGAACAAGAAGTGATATGGATATGCGCGCCGACGCTTTCAGCCCGCCAGCGCCTGGCGCAGGTCGGCCAGCAAATCGTCTGCAGGTTCGATACCCACCGACAGCCGCAACAGGTCGGACGGGCAGCGGGTGCCCTCGCCCTCGACACTGGCACGGTGCTCGATGAGGCTTTCCACCGAACCGAGCGAGGTCGCGCGCTTGAACACTTGCACACGGGCGGCAACGTCGCGGGCCTTGGCCTCGCCGTCCTTCAGGCGGATCGACAGCATGCCGCCGAAGCCGCCGCTCATCTGCGCCGCGGCCACCGCATGGCCCGGATGCGAGGGCAGCCCGGGATAAAGCACCTGCGAGATGGCCGGGTGGGCTTCGAGCTCGGTGGCGAGCCGCAGCGCATTAGCGCAGGCGGCGCGCACACGCAGATGCAGGGTGCGCATGCCGCGCAGCAACAGCCAGGCCTCGAACGGCCCGAGGATGCCGCCGCCGAGGTTGCGCATGGCGCGGATGCGCTGCCACAGCGGCGAATCCGCGCGCGTGGCCAGCGCGCCGGCGACGACGTCGGAGTGGCCGTTGAGGTACTTGGTCGCCGAGTGCATGACGATGTCGGCACCGAGCGCCAGCGGCTGGCACAGCACCGGCGTCGCCACGGTCGAATCGACCACCGTCATCGCCCCATGCTCGCGGGCGAGCGCCACTGCGGCGCGGATGTCGGTGACCTCCCAGGTCGGGTTGGCCGGCGTCTCGATCCACAGCAGGCGGGTCGGCGCGGCGGCGAGCTGGGCGCGCAGGCCATCCAGGTCGGCGTTGTCGTAGAAGGCGAGCTGGATGTGGCCGTGCTCGGCCAGGTCCAGCAGCCACTTGCGCAGCGCCCAATACATCGAATGCGGCGCAACCACCCGCTCACCCGCATCCAGTGCCTGCAGCACCGCCGTCGCCGCCGCATGGCCGGACGCGAACAGCAGCGCCTGCGTTCCGCCTTCGAGCTGGCGCAGCACCTCTTCCGCCTCGATGTAAGCCGGGCTGCCGTCACGCGCGTACAGCCGCCCGCCCGGATAGCTGCCGTCGGCCGCGCGCTCGAAGGTGGTGGCGAGATGGATGGGCGGCACGATGTCGCGGTAAGGCTCGGCGACCTGACCGAGGCCATGCACGGTGAGCGTTTCGAGTGAGCGCATGTCGGGTTCCTGTCGGTAGGGCTGCGGCACGCGGCCGCAAACCCGGAAGGCTAGCGCTTCGTCCGGTGCCCGCCAAGTTCGGCAGCACAACCGTTCATATCGATTGCATGAAATCTTGGTGTGCTGGAATGCCTCGCTCCGCTATGGTCGCAACACTAGACTGATGGAACCTGCATGCCCCTGGAGACTGCCGTGCCTCTTACCGAACTGGTGCACTACTTCAACAAGCACAGCCCTTTCGCAATTGCCGACAGCAATGCCGACTGCCTCGAATTCGACGGCAAGCGTACCCGCGCCAATTTTGCCGGCTACCGCCTCGACAGCCTGTTCCAACCCTTGGTGGACAGCACCGGCAGCCGCGTGATCGGCCATGAAGCCCATCTGCGGATTTGCCCGGACAACGGGCCGGCAATCCCCGTGCAGGCAGCCTTCCTCGATGCGCGCACCGACGCGGACCTGGTGCGCCTCGACCGCCTGGCCCGCACCCTGCATGCGCTGAACTTCCTGCTGCAGCGCGACCAGGCGGGCGGCACGCTGTGGCTCAACGTCCATCCCCGCCTGATCCGCGCCGTGCCCGAACAGCATGGCCAGGTATTCGAGAGCGTACTGTCGCGCTGCGGTCTGACGCCCGACCGGGTCGTGCTCGAACTCACCGACGATGGCCTCACCGATCCGGCGCCGCTGGCCGCCGCCATCGCCGGATACAAGGCAAGAGGCTACCGCATCGCCATCGACAACTTCGGCCGCCATTCGAACGATCTCGACCGCCTGGCCGCACTCGGCCCCGACATCGTCAAGCTCGACCGCTGCCTGTCCGGCCGAGTCGAGTCTTCATCGCAAGTCGCACGCAGCACGGCACAGCTCATTGCCGAACTGCACCGCCACGGCATCCGGGTGGCCGCCCAGCACGTCGAAACCGCCGAGCACGCGCAGCAGGCGAAGGAGCTCGGCGTGGACTGGCTGCAGGGCTTCCTGTTCGGAGTGCAGGCACCGGATTGCAGGCCCATCGTCAGGCGAAAACAAGTGAACACGTCGAGCCACACGGAACCTGATCGCATTCCGGTCGCGGCATGACTGGCTTCGACCAAGACACCATAGCTGCCCTAACCAAGCATGCCGCAACTTGGTCTTACGGGACGGCAGAGTGTCAGCGGGACGTGACTTGCGGCGTTCAACCCGGCGCTCGAGCCGACGCGCTACGGCAGCCATTCACACAAGAGTCCTTTCAGCGCGCAAACCCTTCCAGCACGTAACGCTCGGCGTGCGTGATCGCAGCACGCCGCACCGGCAGCCCGTACGCATAGCCCTGCAGCAGCAGGCCATCGGGCAAATCACTTTCGAGCTTGCGTTCGAGCCGGGTAGCGATGATCGTGGCACCTTCACGCAGCCCTGCCACCCAGCCCAGGCGACTGCGCCAGTCGTCGGCAAACAGCAGCCTGTCACCGTCGATCTTGACGAACTGCGCCGGCACCCGGCTTACGAGCGACTGCCACTGCGCCGGCGAATCGACGTTGATCGCGACCTGGAAGCCGTTGTTGCGGTAGTTGCGCAGCACGAAACCCAGCAGTTCGGGCTGGCTGCTGGCTTCGAGCGGGGTTTCGATGACGACGCGCTCGGGCGGCAGGCCGAGGGCGTCGAGCACCTTGCGGAAGGCCGCGCCGTGATCGCCGGCGACCGCCGCCAGCAAGCGGCCATGGACGTTGAGGAACAGCAGGCTGTCGTCTTCGACCGAGGACAGGAAGTTCAGTGCATGGACGGTGCGCGCCAGGCGGTCGAGCGCGACCAGGCGGCCGTCATCGGCGTTGGCGGAGAACAGCGTCCATGGCGACAGCGCGCGCTCGCCGCTGCCCAGGATGCGCAGGAAGGCTTCGAAGCCGACGATGCCGCCGGGCTGCGGCGATACGATCGGCTGGAACACGCTGGACAGTTCGCAGCCGAACCAATCCCCCACCACGCCGCCTTCGGCCAGGCGGCGCAGCTGTTTGCCGCCCTCGCGTTCGAGCGGCAGGCGGTCGAGAAATGCGCGCGCCCGCTCGGCGAGCGGGCGCTGCGAGAGTGTCTGCCGGGACATGTGTCTTCCTCCGTTCTCTGCCGGTCCGGTCGAATGGAACCGAGTGTCGGATGCTCATGCATCCGGAGCAGAAAACGAACGAAGAAAAACTGCTTAGGAATCCATCGCCTGCGATTAGGGCGGGATGTGCGGACTGGAATCAGCCGGTCTTGCGCCATGGATGCCGGCATGGCCGACGGCCGTAGCGCCATCACGATACGGACGCCTCGTCGAAGAGGCGCCCGCGACACGGAACTCAGTTCTGGATGGCTTCGAGGGTGATGCTGATCGTCACTTCGTCGCCGACATTGGGAGCGTACTTGCCGGCGTTGAATTCGCTGCGCTTGACCACCGTGGTGGCGTTGGCGCCGATCGCGTCCTTCTTCATCATCGGATGCGGCATGTTGGCGAAGTGCGTCACTTTCAGCGTCACCGGCTTGGTCACGCCCTTGATCGTCAGGTCGCCTTCGATGCTCACCGGCTTGTCGCCTTCGAAGTTGACCTTGGTCGACTTGAAGGTGGCGGTCGGATGGTTGGCGGTATCGAAGAAATCCGTGTCCTGGATGTGCTCGTTGAAGGTCTCGTAGCCGGTATTCACCGACTTCATGTCAATGGTGATATCGACCGCGCCGGTCCTGGCTGCCTTGTCCAGCGTGACGGTGCCGGTGGTCTTGTCGAACTTCGAGAGCTGGGTCGACATGCCGAAGTGGCTGTACGAGAAGCTCGGGAACGTATGGGTGCTGTCGATGGTATAGGTCTGCGGTGCGGCCAGCACCGGGGTGGCGGCAGCGGCGGAAACGGCCAGGACGGCGGCGAGCTTGGCGATTTGCTTCATGGGTGGGTTCTCCTCGGTTGGAAAGTACAGGAACTCATGCAACTCATTGTGCGGCAGCAGCGATGCGGAAGTTGATGCTGACATCATTGGCAACGATATCGAAGGCTTTCCAGGCTCCCTCGCCCACCGAGAAGTCGCCGCGCTTGATCGTCAGCGTACCGTCGAACAAGCCGGTGCCGCCCTGCTCGGCGAAGGTCGCGGGGACGACGACGTCGCGGGTCGTGCCCTTGATCGTCAGCTTGCCCGCCACTTCGTAGCTGTTGCCGCCGAGCGCCTTGACGCCGGTGGATTCGAAGCGCGCCTTGGGGAAGGCCGCGGTATTGAACCAAGTCTTGGCTGCGACTTCCTCGTCGCCTTCGTCGCTGCCGGTGTCGATGCTGGCGAGCTCGACCTCGACGACGGCCGAGGCCGCTTCCGGCGCGGCGGGGTCGAAGCGGAGCTGGCCGTCGAACTGCTTGAAGCTGCCGTCCATCGACACGCCCATCTGCTGGTAGCCGAAGCCGATCCGGCTCTGCTCGGGCAGTACCTTGCCGTATTCGGCCGCATGGGCGGCGGCGGTGAAGGCGAGGGTCGAGAACAGCGCGACTGCGAAACGTTTCATGATGGACAATCCTCTGGAGTCGGGGTGGGAATCACGAACGACTGCGCGGCAGCATGCGCGTCAGCACGTCGTCCTTGTTGATGAAATGATGCTTCAGCGCGGCACCGATGTGGCCGAGCAGTACAGCGATCAGGATCAGGTTCAGGCTCAGATGCACGGTCTGCAGCAGGTCGCCCAGCGCCTTGTCCTTGTCCAGCAGGTCGGGCAGCGGCAGCACGCCGAACCATACCGTCTGGATGCCCTTGGCAGAACTCATCAGCCAGCCGGACAGCGGAATCGCGAGCATCAGCACGTACAGCAGATAGTGGCCTGCATGCGCGGCAAAACGTTCGAGCGTGCCCATGTGCTGCGGCAGCGCCGGCGGACGATGGCCGATACGCCAGGCCAGGCGGAACAGCACGAGCAGGAAAATGCTCACGCCTGCCCACTTGTGCCACGAATAGATCTGCAGCTTGTCCGGCGACAGCGGCAGCCCGGTCATGTAGAAGCCGAGACCGAGCATGCCGAAGATCAGTACGGCGATGCCCCAATGCAGGGCCTTGGCAGTGGCGGTGTAATGCGTGTTCGTCGGTGTGGTCATGACTCGATTCCTGTGGCGGCTTGCCCTGTCCCATAACCGGGCGGCAGCGGAAACCCGACTTTATTCATGTCTTCTCTGGTGAAAAAGGGGGTCATGAAAGACTCATCGTTGCTGAAAATGGAACAATCAGTCAGCGAGCACTCTTCAAGCAGCCCCAGTCCCCCGGCATCTCCAAAGCTCGAATTCCACTAAGCAATCCAGTTCCCGCCGAATAAACAGCGCGGATTTTCTTCGTTCTTGATCGGACGGCGATGTGGCCTCATTGCGCCATCAGCCGGCGGCGAATGCCGGCTTTTCTGTCCCCTCCCCTTCTGATTCCATTCCGAGGCATCCGACCATGATCGTCACTCGTCGTTCCGCACTGAAGGGCCTGCTCGCCGCAGCGGCCCTCCCCCTGTCCCTGTCGTCCCCGCTCGCCCACGCCGATTCGCCCGCGATCCGCATCGGCTGGCAGAAAGGCTCCACGCTGTCCATCGTGAAGGCGCGCGGCAATCTCGAAGCACGCCTGAAGGCCGAAGGCGTCAAGGTGACGTGGACCGAATTCCCGGCCGGGCCGCAGATGCTCGAAGGCCTGAACGTCGGCAGCATCGACATCGGCGTGGTCGGCGAGACGCCGCCGGTATTCGCGCAGGCGGCCGGTGCCGACCTGGTGTATTTCGGCAACGAGCCGCCGGCGCCGCGGGCCGAAAAGATCCTGGTGCCGAAGGATTCGCCGATCAGGACGCTGGCCGACCTTAAGGGCAAGCGCGTGGTGCTGAACCGCGGCTCCAACGTGCATTACCTCTTGGTCAGAGCATTGGAATCCGCCAACCTGAAATACGGTGATGTCGAAGTTGCCTACCTGCCGCCGGCCGACGCCCGCGCCGCCTTCGAGCGCGGCTCGCTCGACGCCTGGGCGATCTGGGACCCGTTCGGCGCCGCGGCCGAGGCGCAGATCGGCGCGCGCATCCTGGCCGACGGCACCGGCATCGCCAACAACTACAACTTCTACATCGCTTCGCGGCCCTTCGCGCAGAAGTATCCGCAGGTGCTCGCTTCGGCGCTCGAAGCCATCAACGAGACCGGCGAATGGGTCGGCCGGAACCAGAAGGAAGCCGCCGCCATCGTCGCGCCGCAGATCGGCCTGCCGGTCGAGATCGCCGAAGTCTCGGTGTCGCGCTACGGCTACGGCGTGAAGCCGCTCAGCGACGAAGTGATCCGCCACCAGCAGCAGATGGCCGACACGCTGGCCGAACTGAAGCTGATCCCGAAGAAGCTCGACGTGGCTTCGGTCGTATGGCGCCCGGCGCACTGAACGCGGCACGACATCGGAAAAGCCCATCATGAGCACACGTAAACCGCTCGACATCTTCTGGTTCCTCCCCACCCACGGCGACGGGCGCTATCTCGGCTCCTCGCTGGGTGCGCGCGCGGTGGATCACGACTACCTGAAGCAGATCGCGCAGGCCGCCGACAGCCTCGGCTACGGCGGCGTGCTGATTCCCACCGGCCGCGCCTGCGAGGACGCCTGGGTGGTGGCGTCCAGCCTGATTCCCGTCACCCGCAAGCTGAAGTTCCTCGTCGCCCTGCGCCCGGCGACGACCTCGCCGACGGTCGCTGCGCGCCAGACCGCGACCTTCGACCGCCTGTCGGACGGCCGCCTGCTGATCAACCTGGTGGCCGGCGGCGACACCTCTGACCTCGAAGCCGACGGCATCTTCCTCGGCCATGACGAGCGCTACGAGCACGCCGACGAGTTTCTCGAAGTCTGGAAGCGGCTGCTGGCCGGCGAGCAAGTCGATTACGAAGGCGAGCACGTCAAGGTCAAGGACGCGCGCCTGCTCTTCCCGGCGGTGCAGCAGCCGTATCCACCGCTGTACTTCGGCGGTTCGTCGAACCGCGCGCACGACACCGCGGCCAGACACGTCGAGCTTTACCTGTCCTGGGGCGAGCCGCCGTCGGAAGTGGCGCGCAAGTTCGCCGACGTGCGCCGGCGCGCCGAGAAGGAGGGCCGCCAGGTGCGCTTCGGCATGCGCCTGCACGTGATCCCGCGCGAAACCGAGGCCGCGGCCTGGCAGGCGGCGGACGAACTGATCAGCCAGCTCGACGACGAAACCATCGCCAGCGCGCAGCAGTCGCTCGGCAAGATGGATTCGGAAGGCCAGCGCCGCATGCGCGAACTGCACGGCGGCGACCGCAGCAAGCTCGAAGTCGCACCCAACCTGTGGGCCGGCGTCGGCCTGGTACGCGGCGGCGCCGGCACCGCGCTGGTGGGCGACGGCAAGATCATCGCCGAGCGCATCGAGGAATACGCCGCGCTGGGCGCCGACACCTTCGTGCTGTCGGGCTATCCGCATCTGGAAGAGGCGTACCGCTTCGCCGAACTGGTGTTCCCGCACCTGAACGTGGCCGGCCGCGACGCCCCCGCCAACGACGCGCACCAGGCGACCCGCCGCCGCGTCGCGCCGATCGGCGAGATCATCGGCTACGCCCAGGCCCCCAAGGCAGCGCAGAGCTGAAGGGGGCGCATCCATGGCACATTCGAACGACACCCCGCGCACCGGCTGGCCGGGCCGCATCGGCCCCTGGCTGGTGCCGGCCGCGATCCTCGCCGGTTGGCAGATCGCCGCCCAGACCGGCTGGCTGTCGACACGCATCCTGCCGGCCCCTTCCGCAGTGCTGGCCGCGCTGTGGGCGCTGGCGGGCTCGGGCGAACTGCTGACCCATCTGCAGGCCAGCTTCGCCCGCGCCGCGATCGGCTTCGCCATCGGCGGCGGCATCGGCTTCTTCTTCGGCCTGATCAACGGCTGCTGGCGGGTGGCGGAAAACCTGTTCGACACCACGCTGCAGATGGTGCGCAACGTGCCGCACCTGGCGCTGATCCCGCTGGTGATCCTGTGGTTCGGCATCGACGAAGGCGGCAAGCTCTTCCTCGTCGCGCTCGGCGTGTTCTTCCCGGTGTATCTGAACACCTTCCACGGCATCCGCTCGGTCGATGCCGCGCTGGTGGAGATGGGCCGCTCCTACGGCCTGTCGGGCTGGGCGCTGTTCCGCCACGTGATCCTGCCCGGCGCGCTGCCCAACATCCTGGTCGGCGTGCGCTATTCGCTGGGCTTCATGTGGCTGACGCTGATCGTCGCCGAGACCATCGCCGCCAGTTCGGGCATCGGCTACATGGCGATGAACGCGCGCGAATTCCTGCAGACCGACGTCGTCGTGCTGGCGATCCTGCTATACGCGGTGCTCGGCAAGCTGGCCGACGTCGCTGCCCGGCTGCTCGAACGCCGCCTGCTGCGCTGGAACAACGCCTATGCCGGCGCCTAGGCAGCGCTTCACATCCTCACGATCCGGAGAACAGCCGATGGGCTTCATCAATCTGAAGGAACTTGCCGAGCTCGACGAACGCGTCGCACTCGCGCCCGCTACGTCGGTACGGCCAGTACCGAAATCGAACCACTCGCCTGGCAAGGGCGTACCCATCACGCTGCGCGGACTGGGCAAGCAATATGGCGAACGCACGGTGCTGTCGTCGATCGACCTGGACGTCGCCGCCGGTGAATTCGTCGCCATCGTCGGCCGCAGCGGCTGCGGCAAGAGCACGCTGCTGCGCCTGCTGGCCGGGCTGGAGGCGCCGAGCGAAGGCAGCATCGCACTGGACGGCCAGGCGCTGCGCGAGACCCACGGCGAACTGCGCCTGATGTTCCAGGACGCACGCCTGCTGCCGTGGAAGAGCGTGGCTGACAACGTCGCCCTCGGCCTGCCCGGCTCGGCGCGGGAGCGGCGCGAAGCGGCACTGGCCGCGCTGGCCGACGTCGGCCTCGCCGACCGCGCCGACGAATGGCCGGCACGCCTGTCCGGCGGCCAGCGCCAGCGCGTCGCCCTGGCCCGCGCACTGGTGCACAAGCCCCGCCTGCTGCTGCTCGACGAGCCGCTGGGCGCGCTCGACGCCCTGACCCGCATCGAGATGCATGCGCTGATCGAACGCCTGTGGCGCGAACAGGGCTTCACCGCATTGCTGGTCACGCACGACGTCTCGGAGGCCATCGCGCTGGCCGACCGCGTACTGCTGATCGAGGACGGCTGCACCGCGCTCGACCTGCGGATCGCGCTCGAACGCCCGCGCGACCGGACCAGCGCCGGCTTCACCGCACTGGAAGACCGGCTGCTGCGGCGGGTATTGCAGCATCCGCCGCTGGAAGAGGTGCCGCCGGCAGCCCCTGCCACTGTCCCCTTCCCCCAATGGCGCTGGGCGGCCTGAGCCGGCCCCGGCTCACCGGCGCCATACCGGAAAGCACCGGGGTCGATCGGCGGCCGCACGCGTCTGCAAGCCGTCACCGGGCAAGGCGGCTTGCGTCACGTGCAGCCCGTTGGCGCGATGGGCTCCCGGTTTGCGGCAGTCCTCAGGAAGCCAGCTTCTGGCGAATGGCTTTCTTGTTGATCTCGCCGACGCTGGTGCGGTCCAGCGCATCGACGAAACGGATCTGGTCGGGCACGGCGTAGCGCGAAATGTGGCCGGCGTCGGCGACCTTCATGACGGTCGCCTTGATGTCTTCGGCGCCGGCCGTCTGGCCCGGCTTGAGAACGACCATCGCCAGCGGCCGTTCGCCCCACTTGTCGTCCGGCACCCCGACCACGGCGACTTCGGCGACCGCCGGATGCTGGGAGATGATGTTCTCGAGTTCGAGCGAGGACACCCACTCGCCGCCGGTCTTGATCACGTCCTTCAGCCGGTCGGTGACCTGCAGGCAGCCCCGCGGGTCGATGACGCCGATGTCTCCGGTGTGGAGATAGCCGCCGGCCCACAGCTCGGCCGAGGCGGACGGGTTGTGCAGGTAGCCCATGGTCAGCCACGGCGCGCGGGCGACGATCTCGCCGGAGCTCTTGCCGTCGCGGGGCACGTCGAGCATGTCGCCGTCGACGGTGCGGAGGTCCACCAGCGGCACCGGATAGCCGGTGCGGATGCGCTGGCCGGCCTGGCCATCGACATCGTCGGCCGCGATGTCGCCGGGCCCCTGACCGAAGGTCAGGATCGGGCAGGTCTCCGACATGCCGTAGCCGGTGAAGACGTCGATGCCGCGCGCCAGCGCCGCGGCGGCGAGCGCCTTGGTCATCGCCGCGCCGCCGATGATCACCTTCCAGCCCTTGAGATCGACGGAGCCGGCCTCCTCGTTGCTCAGCAGCATCTGCAGGATGGTCGGCACGCAGTGCGAGAAGGTCACCTTCTCGTCGCGGATGAGGTGGGCCAGGGTCTCAGGCACATAGCGGCCGGGATAGACCTGCTTCACGCCGAGCAGGGTCGCGATGTAGGGCAGGCCCCAGGCATGGACGTGGAACATCGGCGTGATCGGCATGTACACATCGCCGCGGTGCAGCCGGCTGTGCTCCGGCGCGGTGGCGAGATGCAGGGCAACTGCCAGCGTGTGCAGCACCAGTTGCCTGTGGCTGAAATAGACCCCCTTCGGCAGGCCTGTCGTACCGGTGGTGTAGAAGGTCGTCGCCCGCGTGTTCTCGTCGAGATCGGGGAAGTCATACTCGCTGGATGCCTGCGCCAGCAGCGCCTCGTACTCGCCGGTGAACTCGATCCCGTGGGAATCCACGTCGCTGCCGGCGTCGGAGATCAGCACGAACTTCTTCGCCGAAACCAGATGCTCCCTGATCGACGCCAGCACCGGCAGGAACTCGGCGTTCACCAGCACGATGTCGGCATTGGCGTGGTTCAGCGTGTACAGGATCTGGTCCGGCGAGAGGCGGACATTCACCGTCTGCAGCACCGCACCCATCATCGGCACGGCGAAGAAACATTCGAGATAGCGATGGCTGTCCCAATCCATCACCGCGACGGTGTTGCCACCGCTGATGCCGGCGGCCTGCAGCGCATTGGCCAGGCGGCCGATGCGGGCGGCGAGATCACGATAGGTCTGGCGATGGAGCTCGCGGTAGACGATTTCCTGATCGGCGGCGGTCGCCAGCGGCGTATGCAGCAACTGCTTGATCAGCAGCGGATAGGCATAGGCCGACGGCGTGAGCTTGATGGATTCGGCGGGCATCGGCGAGGTCTCCGGAAAGTCGTTTTTGTATGTATTGCGCGGATGATTCTATGGACGATGTCTCCCGCTGCCAATCGCCGCTTTCGCCGGCCGATAGCAGAAAAACGAATAAGCAACGCTGGTTTCATTATTTCCGCTGCAAGTGCGCCATCCCTAGACTCGCCGGCATCCCATCAGCCTACCGGAGCCCGCAGTGAGCACTTCTTCCCGCCAACCGAAAGCCGTCCGCCGCCTCCTGGCGACCCTCGCCCTGTCGCTGTCGGCATCCGCCGTACTCGCCGACATCACGCTGCTGAACGTTTCCTACGACGTCTCGCGCGAGCTGTACAAGGACATCAATCCTGCGTTTTCCGCGCATTGGAAGACCCGGGGCGGCGAGCCCGTCACAGTCAACCAGTCGCACGGCGGTTCGAGCAAGCAGGCGCTGTCGGTGGCGGCCGGCCTCGATGCCGACGTGGTGACGATGAACCAGTCGCCGGACATCGACATCCTGGTCGAACGCGGCGGCCTGGTCGCGGCGGACTGGCGCCAGCGCTTTCCGCACGAAGCCACGCCCTACACCACCACGTCGGTCTTCCTGGTGCGCAAGGGCAATCCGAAGAACATCAAGGACTGGGACGACCTCGCCCGCGCCGGCCTGCAGGTGATCGTGCCCAACCCCAAGACCTCGGGCAACGGCCGCTACACCTACCTGGCGGCCTGGGGCTACGCGCTCGACAAGAGCGGCAGCGACGCCGGCGCGCGCGAGTTCGTCGGCAAGCTGTTCGCCAACGTGCCGGTGCTGGACGGCGGCGGCCGCGGCGCCACCACCACCTTCACCCAGCGCGACGTCGGCGACGTGCTGGTGACCTTCGAGAACGAGGCCATCCTGATCGCCCGCGAGCTCGGCGACAGCAAGTTCGACGTGGTCTATCCCTCGCTGTCGATCGACGCCTCGGCGCCAGTGGCGGTGGTGAAGTCGGTGACGGAGAAGCGCGGCACGGTGAAGGCGGCCGAGGCCTACCTCGAGTTCCTGTTCTCGCCCGAAGGCCAGGCGATCATCGCCAGACACAATTTCCGCCCGCGCGACGCCGCGGTGCTGGCGCAGAACGCCGACAAGTTCCCGCCGATCCGCACCTTCACCGTCGATGAGAAGCTCGGCGGCTGGCCGGCGGTGCAGAAGACGCACTTCGCCGACGGCGGTGTCTACGATCAGATCATCGAGAAGCGCTGAACGCTGCGGCAGCAACAATGCCGGGCCAAGGCCCGGCCGCCGCGCCGACGGCCTCTTGGTTGTTTGCCTTACCCCGATCGATACATGGCATCGACGGGGGGCGAGGCATCACTCTCCAAACGCATCCAGCGCCGCGCGTAGCGCAGCCTCATCCACGCCTTCAGCCAATACGGCGACCTTCGCGCCGTCCAGCCACAGCACATCGCCCTTCAGTTCGAAGGCGGCCCCCTGCTTCAGCGCCGACACCACCGTGCCGGCGTCGCGCGGCGAGGCGAAGCCTTCGCCCTGCAGCAGCAGGTCGCCGCCGGCATCGACCAGCTTGAAGTGGAAGCGGCCGTCGGCCTCGCGGTATTGCTTGAACTGCGGCAGCGCGGCCTTGGCCTTTTCCGCCGCAGCCGCCGGGCGGGCGATGTCGGACAGGTTGCGCAGGCCGACGGCGTGGCGCAGTTCGGTGATGAAGGGCGTGGCGATCGCGCGCGCCTTGGCCGCGCCTTCGAGCAGCAGCTTCTCGATCTGCGACGGGTCGGCGACCAGGGCCTCGTATTTCTCGCGCATCGGCGCCACGCTGGCCTCGATCTTTTCGAACAAGGCCTGCTTGGCTTCGCCCCAGGCGATGCCTTCCTCGAACGCGGTGCGCATCGCGCGCGTTTCCTCGGCGCTGGAGAAGGCCTGGTAGAGCTCGAACAGCGCGGAACCGTCGGCGTCCTTGGGCTCGCCGGGGGCCTTCGAGTCAGTGACGATGGCGTAGATCACCTTCTTCAGTTCCGCCGGGCTGCAGAACAGCGGAATCGTATTGTCGTAGCTCTTGCTCATCTTGCGCCCGTCCAGCCCCGGCAGCGTGGCGACCGAGGCGTCGATGGCCGCCTCGGGCAGCACGAAGTGCTCGCCGTACAGGTGGTTGAAGCTGCCGGCCATGTCGCGCGCCATCTCGATGTGCTGGATCTGGTCGCGCCCGACCGGCACCATGTGCGCCTTGAACATCAGGATGTCGGCGGCCATCAGCACCGGGTACATGTACAGGCCCATGTTCACGCCGGCGTCCGGATCGACGCCTTCGGCGGTGTTCTTGTCCACCGCCGCCTTGTAGGCGTGGGCGCGGTTCAACAGGCCCTTGCCGGCGACGCAGCTCAGCAGCCAGGTCAGCTCGGGAATCTCGGGGATGTCGGACTGGCGGTAGAACCAGACGTGCTTGGTGTCCAGGCCGGCGGCCAGCCAGGTGGCGGCGATCTCCAGCGTCGAGCGCTGCACGCGCAGCGGGTCGGTGGTGCTGATCAGCGCATGGTAGTCGGCCAGGAAGTAGAAGCTCTCCACCCCCGCCTGGCGGCTGGCGGCGATGGCCGGGCGGATGGCGCCGGCGTAGTTGCCGAGGTGGGGCGTGCCCGAGGGCTTGATGCCGGTGAGGACGCGCTGGACGGAAGGCTTGCTGGCGGACATGGATCGCTCCGGCGGAAACGGGACAAAGACCGCGAGTTTAACGGCTTCTGCACACCGCTTGTAACGTGCGCCCGACGCAGGCCTGCGATAAGGTAAGGCCCCTGCGGCAAGGCTGCCGCCCCCGAGGACAGAGGCAAGCGACCTCTCCGGACAACAAAAAGGACTCGACGCCCATGCTCGACAGACTGGCCCATCTCGACTGGATCCAGACCTACGCCCTGCCCTGGAGCATCAACCTGCTGCTGGCCGTCGGCACCTTCGTCATCGGCCGCTGGATCGCCGGCGGCATCGTCGCGGTGGCGCGCAGGCTGCTGACGCGCGCGCGTCTCGACGCCATCCTCATCAACTTCATCCTGTCGATCCTGCAGGGCGTACTGCTGCTGGTCGTCGTCGTCGCCGCGCTGAACCGCCTCGGCATCGATACCACTTCGCTGGTGGCGCTGATCGGTGCCGCCGGCCTGGCGGTCGGCCTGGCGCTGCAGGATTCGCTGAAGAACTTTGCCGCCGGCGTGATGCTGATCGTGTTCCGCCCCTTCAGGGCCGGCGACTTCGTCGAGGCCGGCGGCACCTCGGGCGTGGTCGAGAAGATCAACATCTTCAGTTCCACTTTCCGCACCGCCGACAACCGCGAGATCATCGTCCCCAACGGCGCGATCTATGCCGGCGTGATCACCAACTACTCGGCCCGCCCGACCCGCCGCATCGACCTGCAGCTGCGCATCAGCTACGACGACGACATCCGGCAGGTGAAGGCGATCATCGCCCAGGTGCTGAAGGACGACCCGCGGGTGCTTGCCGATCCCGCACCTTTCGTCGGCGTCGCCGAACTCGGTGAGCACAGCGTGGACCTGCACGTGCGCCCCTGGGTGGCCACCGCCGACCACTTCGCGACGATGTCCGACCTGAAGGAAAAACTGAAGATCGCCTTCGACGAAAACGGCATCACCATCCCCTACCCGCAGATGGACATGCACCAGCGCCTCGTGCAAGTGCCCGACCCGCAGAAGAGCGCCTGAGCGGCCCGCCAGCCACACGGCGAACCGGCTACCATTGCACCTGCACAAAACGGGGGCGCCGCCCCCGGTCGTTTCTCTTTCCACATCCACCGACCCCATCGTGAGCCTGCCCACACCCGAACGCCCCCGCGTGCCGACCATCACCATCGGCCTGCGCCCCCACTCCTCGACGGCTCCGGCCACCTCCGTAGACCACACCCCACCGGTCGGCATGCTGCTCGCCACGATGTACGCCCCGCCCGAAGGCGGCGCGGTGTTCGAGTTCAAGCTCGAAGACAGCCGCCTCGGCGCCCTGCGCATCCCGCCCGCAACCGCGCCCGGCGCCGCGGACGAGTTGTGGAAACACACCTGCTTCGAAGCCTTCGTCGGCGTGCAGGGCGAACCGGGATACCGCGAATTCAATTTCTCGCCATCCGGCCAGTGGGCAATCTACGACTTCAGCGCTCCGCGCGAGCGCGACACCGGCTGGCATACCGAAGCCGAGCCGCAGCTCCGCTTCGAACAGGACGGCGACGCTGCCTGGCTGGAAGCGCGCGTGCCTGCCGCCGCACTGCCGGCGGTGCCGCCCGGCACGGATCTCGAGATCGGCCTGGCCGCGGTCATCGAACGCAGCGACGGCGAACTCGAATACTGGGCGGTGAGCCATCCTGCGCCGCAGCCCGATTTCCACGCCCGCAACGGCTTCGTGCTGACCCTGAAGACCTGGGCTGCCGACGTGGATGGGAAGCGCTGATGGGCACGGCGGTTCGTTTCGGCCTCGACCGCCTGCTGGCCGATGCCGCGCTGCGCCGCCCGCTGGCCGGCCGGCGCGTCGGCCTGCTCGCCCACCCCGCCTCGGTGACGCGCGGGCTGGAGCATTCGCTCGACGCCCTCGCCAAGCTGCCCGACCTCCGCCTGTCCGCCGCCTTCGGCCCGCAGCACGGCCTGCGCGGCGACAAGCAGGACAACATGGCCGAGTCGCCCGACTACACCGATCCGCTGCACGGCATCCCGGTGTTCAGCCTGTACGGCGAAGTGCGCCGCCCCACCGCGGCGATGATGGACAGCTTCGACGTGCTGCTGGTCAACCTGCAGGACCTCGGCTGCCGCATCTACACCTTCATCACCACGCTGCGCTACGTGCTCGAGGAAGCCGCACGCCACGGCAAGTCGGTATGGGTGCTCGACCGCCCCAACCCCGCCGGCCGGCCGGTGGAAGGCACGCTGCTGCGCGAAGGCTGGGAGAGCTTCGTCGGCGCCGGCCCGCTGCCGATGCGCCACGGCCTGACGATGGGCGAACTGGCGCGCTGGTTCGTGACCACGCTGAAGCTCGACGTCGATTGCCAGGTGATCGAAATGGAAGGCTGGCAGCCCGACGCCACGCCCGGCTACGGCTGGCCGCTGGGCGAGCGCAGCTGGATCAACCCCAGCCCCAACGCCCCCAACCTGTCGATGGCGCGCGCCTATGCCGGCACCGTGATGCTGGAAGGCACGACGCTGTCCGAAGGCCGCGGCACCACCCGCCCGCTGGAGCTGTTCGGCGCCCCCGACCTCGACGCCCGCGCCATCATCGCCGAGATGCGCGCGCTCGCGCCCGACTGGCTGCGCGGCTGCGTGCTGCGCGACTGCTGGTTCGAGCCGACCTTCCACAAGCACGCCGGCAAGCTGTGCAACGGCGTGCAGATCCACGTCGAAGACCCTGCACACTACGACCATGCCGCCTTCCGTCCGTGGCGCTTGCAGGCGCTGGCCTTCAAGGCCATCCGCCGGCTGTGGCCGGACTACCCGCTGTGGCGCGACTTCGGCTACGAATATGAATTCGAGCGCCTGGCGATCGATCTCATCAACGGCTCGCCGCTGCTGCGCGAATGGGTGGATGATCCCGCCGCCGCGGCGGCCGATCTCGACGGCCCGGCGCGCGCCGACGAAGCCGGCTGGATCGAGGCCCGCCAGCCTTTCCTACTCTATCCCGCCTGAACGCTCCGTTATTCCCATGCACGCATACGACCGCTCCGCCGCCATCGGTTTCGGCTTCAACCCGCTGGACCGCCAGTCCGACAAGCGCCAGGACGAGGACTACGTACGCCGGGCGCGGCAGGCGGCGGATACGCGCTTCGTCATCCATGGCGGCGACGAACCCTTGCTGATGCAGCGGGACATGGCCTGCGACGCCGTGTTCTCCGTGCCGCAACTGGCGGCGCTGCAGGCGGCGCTGCCGCCGGGGCAGCATGAGCCGGTCTGCGAAGTCTTCCTCGGCCGCCTGCCCGACGGCGCGGCTCTGTTCGCGCTGGATTTCGGCGCCGGGCTGGCCGAGGCCGTCGCCGGCCTGCCGGGGCTGGCACTGCGCAGCCTGCGCACGGTGGCGATGCGGGGCGAACTCGGCCACGCGCTGCTGGGCGAGCTCGGCGGCGCCAAGGCAGTGCTGGACTGGCACCGCCGTCACCGCTTCTGCGCCCAGTGCGGTTCGCCCAGCCGCATGGTATCGGGCGGCTGGCGGCGCGACTGCGATGACTGTGGCGCACAGCATTTCCCGCGCGTCGATCCGGTGGTGATCATGCTGGCGATCGACGGCGAACGCTGCCTGCTCGGCCGCCAGCCGCGCTTTGCGACCGGCATGTATTCGACGCTGGCCGGCTTCGTCGAACCGGGCGAGACGATCGAGGACGCGGTGCGCCGCGAAATCCTCGAAGAAGCCGGCGTGCCCTGTTCGGCGGTGCGCTACTTCGCCTCGCAGCCCTGGCCCTTCCCGTCGTCACTGATGATCGGCTGCTTCGCCCAGGCGCAGGGCACGGCCATCACCATCGACACCACCGAACTGGACGACGCCCGCTGGTTCAGCCGCGCCGAAGTGGCCGACATGCTGGCCGGCACCCATGCCCAGGGCCTGTCGGCGCCGCTGCCGTATGCGATTGCGCATCACCTGATGCGGGCCTTCGTGGATGAAGGCGAAGCCTTGCTGCGGTAGTGCAGCTGGCTCTACCGCGCCGGCTGCGCCTTCCAGCGCCGCAGTTGCTCGCGGATCGGCGCCGGCGCGACGATCACCGGGCGGGAATGCTCTTCTTCCGCCAGTTGCCCACCCTTGCCGCCTTCGCCCTGGATGCCGGCGACGTCCTCGCGCTCCCAGGTCTCCACCAGCCCGCTCGCCTTGTCGAAGGCGTCGATGAAGGACACCCCGGGCACGAGCGATTCCTTGAAGTAGGCTCGGCCGAAATAGGTGAAGTCGTTGTCGTCGGCGCAGCCGAATGAAGTGCGGTCGTGGCGCGCGGAGGTGATGACCAGCGTGCCCTGGTCGCCGATCGCATCGGCGAAGCCGCCCGAATAGCAGGCCGACACCACCACCACTTTCCAGCGGATGCCGCTCTCGCGCAGCATCTCGCCCAGCGCCGCCGCCGGCAGGTCGGGCATGTCGATGCCGGCGAGCTTGAAGGTCAATTCATGCGTTTCGGAACCGTGGCTGGTCAGAAACAGGAACAGGATGTCCTGCTCCACGTCCATCCGGCCCGCCACTGCGCGCAACGCCTGGCGCAGGCTGGTCCGGGTCGCCAGCGGCACGGCATCGACGCTGCTGCGGCTGTTGACCAGGGCCAGCGAGCGGCCGGCCGTGCCGAAGTCACGGTCGAACTGGCCGCGCACGAACTCCACCTCGCGACGGAACACTTCTTCCCTGCCGTCGCCCGCCACCGCCAGCAGATAAAGGTCGATGCGCGCCGGGTCCTGCGGCTGCAGGGATTGCAGATGGCGCTCCAGCAGGGCCGGCTGCGAATACAGCGCGGTTTCGACGTTGCGCAGGCGCAGCGCCTCCGCCGCGGGGTCGTACAGCTTGCCGCGCCGCCAGGTGCCGCTGTCGCGCGTGCGCCCGTCCGGCTTCGGCCTGGCATATGTCATCGTGCCTTCGCCGTCGTACAGCCCCCAGGCAAAGCCACCGCGGTATTCGTCGCCATCGGCATTGCGGAAGACGCCCTGGCCATGGAAGCGCCAGTTATCGAAGTCGCCTTCGTAGCGGGCACCGTTCTTCATGCTCGCCTTGCCCTTGCCGGTGAGCGCGCCGGCAACGAACGTGCCTTCGAAGACATTGCCCTGGGCGTCGGTGAAGCGCCCCTCGCCCTCCGGCTCCCAGTCGGCGAGCCCGCCTTCGTAGCGGCGGTCGTCGTGGATGACCAGCATGCTGCCGACCGGTTCGTCGTCCTCGAAGCGGCCGATGTAGAACGCGGCCGTCGGCCAGTTCCAGGCGGCCTTCGCCATGGAAGCGGCCCTTCCTGAAGCCGCCCTCATAGACCTCTCCATTGGCACGGACGTACCGCCCCTTGCCGTCGAACTCGTCGGCCCGGAATTCACCCTCGTATTCCGAACCGTCGGCGAAGCGCATGCGCCCCTTGCCCTGCATCAGGCCGTTGTCGAAACCACCTTCGTAGCGCCAGCCCGATGCGCCGGCCGCCACGCCCTTGCCGTGCGACAGTCCTTCGACGAAAGCGCCTTCGCGATAGGCGCCGTTGCGCCATTCGATGCGCCCCTGTCCATGCAGCCTGCCGTCGCGCATGCCACCGCGATAGACGCCGCCATCCGGCGTCACCGCATCGTCCGCTCTCACCGGCATGACAGCGGACAGCAAGGCGGCCAGGAGCAGGCCGGACAATACCGAACGGCGAAAAGGCGCCGGCCGGGCCGGAGGCGAGGCAAGCGGAACGGCTGCGGCAAACGAAACGGACATCGGCAAGACCTGGCTGGAAAATCGGCTCAGCCGGCATCCTACGCCGCCGCCCCCCTTCCCCCAAGACCCGAGTCGGAGTAAAAAAGGCGCGCCGGCGCATGCCCTGCGCCTTCCCCAGCCACTCACATAAGCGAGAAATCCCGTGATCAACCACGGCCTCCAGATCTTTGCCGGCAATGCCAGCCGGGAACTTGCCGGCGAAATCTGCCAGCGGCTCGGCATCCGCCCCGGCCAGCTCGACATCTCACGCTTCTCCAACGACAACCTGCGTGTGCAGATCGAGGAAAACGTGCGCGAGCGCGACGTGTACGTGGTGCAGTCCTTCACCGAACCGGTGAGCGAGCACATCATGGAACTGATGATCACGCTCGACGCCATGCGCAGCGCGTCGGCCCGCCGCATCACCGCGGTGATTCCCTACTACTCCTATGCCCGCTCGGACAAGAAGGACGCACCGCGGATCTCGATCACCGGCCGCCTGATCGCCGACATGCTGAAGACCGCCGGCGCCGACCGCGTGCTGACGATGGACCTGCATGCCGACCAGGTGCATGGCTTCTTCAGCGTGCCGGTCGACCACCTGACCGCGGTGCCGACCATCGCCGAGCATTTCCGCCGCCACCACGACCTGTCGAACATGGTCGCGGTGGCGACCGACGCCGGCGGCGCCAAGCGCGTCGGCCGCTTCTCGGAGCGGCTGGGCATTCCGATGGCGATCATCGACAAGCGCCGCGTCAGCGACACCGACGTCAAGCATGGCGAAGTGGTGGGCGACGTGAAAGGACGCGACGTGGTGATCTTCGAGGACGAGATCTCGACCGGCGGCACGCTGGTGTCCTCGGCCGGGACGCTGCGCGCCGCCGGCGCACGCAGCGTGCATGCCGGCGCGACGCATGGCGTGCTGTGCGGCCCGGCCATCGAACGCCTGCGCGACGCGCCGATCGACTCGGTGGTGGTCAGCAACACCGTCGCCCTGACGCAGGACAAGCGCCTGCCTAAGATCACCTCGCTGAGCGTGGCGCCGCTGTTCGCCGCGGCGATCGAGCGCATCCATGGCGGCCAGAGCGTGGGGGCGCTGTTCGAATGAGCTGACGCGGTTCTCCGAGGCCGGATCACATGGGGCTCGCTGTTCGGGACGAATTTTCCGGACAGGCCTTCAGTATCCGGCGGGGCGTGCCGATAAGTCCCGGTACGTACCCTCGCCCCTCCCCCGACCTCAGAGAACATCATGAACTGGTTCGACAGCCTCAGCCTGCGGACGAAGCTGATCTTCAACTTCGTCATCTCCAGTGGCCTCCTCATCGCGGCGATCGTCATCAGCTATGTGCAGATCGAACGCATGGACAGGCTCGCGGACGAAATGTCCAATCACACCCTGCCGTCACTGACGCAGACTGCCGGCATGAGCGAGGCCCGGATGCGCTACCGCATCCGCAGCCTGGAATTCATGCTCGCCGGAACAGCCGCCGAGCGGGACAAAACCGAACAGTCGCTGGTGGATATCGATGACAAGCTGAGCCGCGCCATCGAGGAATACCGCAAGCTCGCCACGGACCCTCAGGCCCGCGGCTTGCTCGACAACTTCGCCAAGGCCGAAGTTGGCTATCGCGACACGGTGATGAAAGCGGTGGCACTGGTCAAGAGTGGCCAGGAACACGAAGCCATGCAGCTGCAGCGCACCGAGTGGTTCGCCGCCGGCACGCAGGTCGCCTCGGCCACCACCGCCTTGCTGAAACATGCCAACGACCAGGCCGATGCGCAGCGCCAGGCAATCGCCCAGGCCGCCAGCCATGCGAAGCGGATGGCAATCGGCGCGCTGGTGCTCGGTACCCTCGTCGCCGGTCTGGTTTCCATCCTGCTGGCGCGGCGGATCACCGCCCGCCTGCAGCATGCCGTCGCCGTCGCCAACGGAATCGCCGCTGGCCGCCTGGGAAAAACCGCTGGCGACCACGCCGCGGCCAGCACGGATGAAATCGGTACGCTGATGGGCGCCATCGATGCCATGCGCGAATCACTGCGTGTGACCATCGGCGAGACACGTGATGCTTCGTCCCAGCTATCCGCCTCCGCCGAAGAGCTCAGCAAGGGCGTGAAACGAACTCGAAGCCAGCGTCAACGCCCAGAGCTCGGAAGCATCGAACATTGCCGCGAGCGTCGAGGAAGTCACGGTATCGATCAGCGAAGTGGCGAGCCGCACCAACGAAGCCAGCGCCGCAGCGCGCGACTCCGACACCAAGGCGCGCGAAGGCCGTGAAGTGCTGCGCAAGCTGGAGCAGGACATCGACCAGGTTTCGGCTGTCGTCAGGACGGCATCGGACGGCATCGGCAGCCTTGCCGAGGAGTCGAAGAAGATCTCGGCCATCGTCAATGTCATCAAGGACATCGCCGACCAGACCAATCTGCTCGCGCTCAATGCCGCGATCGAGGCGGCGCGTGCAGGCGAGCAAGGCCGCGGCTTCGCGGTCGTGGCCGACGAGGTGCGCAAGCTGGCGGAACGGACGACCCAATCGACCGGCGAGATCACCACCATGGTCGACACCATCCAGCAATCCACCCGCCAAGTGGTCACGCGCATCGATGAAGGCGTGGCGGCCGTCGAGCGCAGCGTGACGCATGCCCGCGATGCAGGCAGCAGCATCGAGTCGCTGCTCTCGATCGCACGCCGGGTTTCCGAACTGATCGGCGACATCGACCTCGCCCTGCGCGAACAGTCGGAGGCCTCGACCGTGGTCGCCCGCAGCGTGGAACAGATCGCCAGCAACGCCGAGCAGATCCACAGCGTCACCACGGCAAGCTCGCACTCGGCCGAAAGCCTGCGCGCCATGGCACGCCAGATGCAAGGCAATGTCAGCCGCTTCAGCCTCTGAAGCGGCACCGCCAACCCCTCCAGATACAACCAGGCCAAGGCAGCAGACAAAGGCATCCGCGGGGCATAGAATAAGCCGGCCCGGCGACGCCCGGGCGCACAAAACAACACCACCCACCCCCAGTGGAGCACCGTGGTTCGCCTCTGCCCTTCGTTTGTTTGCGCACGCAAGTGCACCCGCAAACCCGGTGCCGCCGCAGCATCTGGAGAATCCTCATGATTTCCAAACTGGTCTGGCTACTTGTCGCCCTTGTCGGCGCGGCGGGGTTCGCCATGCTCGCCCTGAGCCGGGGAGAGCATGTGAACGCCGCATGGCTGATCCTGGCAGCAGTCTCGTGCTATTCCATCGCCTATCGCTTCTACAGCAAGTTCATCGCCGAGAAGGTGTTCGAACTGGACGACCGGCGCATGACGCCGGCCGTGCGACGCAACGACGGCCTGGACTACGTGCCGACCAACAAGTGGGTGCTGTTCGGCCACCACTTCGCCGCCATCGCCGGCGCCGGCCCGCTGGTCGGCCCGATCCTGGCGGCACAGATGGGCTACCTGCCCGGCACCATCTGGATCCTGGTCGGCGTGATGCTGGCCGGCGCGGTGCAGGATTTCCTCGTGCTGTTCATTTCGGCCCGCCGCGACGGCCGTTCGCTGGGAGAAATGGCCAAGCAGGAGCTCGGCTCCTTCGCCGGCGTGGTCGTCATGCTGGGCACGCTGGGGGTGATGATCATCATCCTGTCGGCGCTGGCGCTGGTGGTGGTCAAGGCACTGGCCGAAAGCCCGTGGGGCACCTTCACCATCGCGGCGACGATCCCGATCGCGATCTTCATGGGTGTCTACATGCGCTTCATCCGCCCGGGGCACATCGCCGAGATTTCGGTGATCGGCTTCGTGCTGATGATGGCCGCGATCATCTTCGGCGAGGACATTGCCCACCATGAATACTGGGGTCCGTTCTTCACCATGACCGGCCCGCAGCTGACGCTGGCACTGGTGATCTACGGCTTCGTCGCCTCGGTGCTGCCGGTATGGCTGCTGCTGGCGCCGCGCGACTACCTGTCAACCTTCCTGAAGCTGGGCGTGATCATCGGCCTGGCGATCGGCATCCTGATCTCGCTGCCCGACCTGAAGATGCCGGCCATGACCCAGTTCATCGACGGCACCGGCCCGGTGTTCTCCGGCAGCCTGTTCCCCTTCCTGTTCATCACCATCGCCTGCGGCGCGATCTCCGGCTTCCACGCGCTGGTGTCCTCGGGCACCACGCCCAAGCTGGTCGAGCGTGAATCGCACATGCGCGTGATCGGCTACGGCGCGATGATCGGCGAGTCGCTGGTCGCCATCATGGCGATGATCTGCGCGACGATCCTCGACCCGGGCATCTACTTCGCGCTGAACTCGCCGGCCGCCGTCATCGGCACCACGGTCGAATCCGCGGCCCAGGTGATCAACGGCTGGGGCTTCACGGTGACGCCGGAAATCCTCGCCCAGATGGCCAAGGACGTCGGCGAACACAGCATCCTGTCGCGCGCCGGCGGCGCCCCCACCTTCGCCGTGGGCATGGCGGTGATCATCACCGACCTGTTCAACAGCAAGGCGATGATGGCGTTCTGGTATCACTTCGCGATCCTGTTCGAGGCGCTGTTCATCCTCACCGCGGTCGATGCCGGCACGCGTGCCTGCCGCTTCATGGTGCAGGATCTGGCCGGTACCTTCATCCCCGGCATGAGCCAGACCCGCAGCCTGGCCGGCAACCTGCTGGGCACGGCGGTGGCGGTGTCGGGCTGGGGCTATTTCGTCTATCAGGGCACGGTCGATCCGCTGGGCGGCATCAACACGCTGTGGCCGCTGTTCGGCATCGGCAACCAGATGCTGGCCGCGATGGCGCTGCTGCTGGGCACCGCCGTGCTGTTCAAGATGAAGAAGGAGCGCTACGCCTGGGTGACGGTGGTGCCGACCACGTTCCTGCTCATCACCACGATGACCGCCGGCTGGCTGAAGATCTTCAGCCCGGACCCGAAGGTCGGTTTCCTCGCGCTGGCCAACCGCTTCAACGAAGCCGCGGCCCAGGGCACCATCCTGGCGCCGGCCAAGAGCATCGAGGAGATGGGGCGCGTCGCCTTCAACAACCAGATCAACGCGGCGCTGTGCGGCTTCTTCATGATCGTGGCGGTGGTGATGCTGGTGGCGGTGGTCATCAACATCCGCAAGGCGCTCGCCAGTTCCAAGCCGACGGCGAACGAAGTGGCGCCGGCCTATCACTCCGAGCCCGCCCGTGCTTGATCTTTCCTACCTCACCGGCCGCAAGTCGGCCGGCGCCGCCGAGGCGCCGGCCGCGGCCGACGGGGCCGCCGCGGAACTGGACGACGCCTATGCGCGCTACGTCGCCGAGATGCGCGCGCAGCAGGCTGATGCCGTGCCGATGTCCGAAGCCGAGTTCGAGCGCTACAGCCTGGGCTCGAACTGGCTTTCGGGCCTGCGCGACGCAGCGCGGAAAGTGGTGCAGACCTGCCGTCTCGTGATCGGCATCCACGACTACGAGTACTACCTGGACCACATGCGCTCGCGCCACCCGGAAGCGACGCCCTTCACCCGCGAGGAGTTCTACCGCTACTGCCTCGAGGCGCGCTTCCCCAGCGCCGAACGCAGCGGCAGCCGCTGCCCCTGCTGAAGACAGCGCAACGGCGACACAAAAACGGCGGCCCCGGATGACCGGGCCGCCGTTTTTTTACGCCCGGGCATCATGCAGCCCAAGCGCAGGCTTCAGGCCTGCTGCTGTTTCTGGTGCTCGGCGATTTCCGCCCGCACCTGGTCCATGTCGAGGCCGCGCACGCCGTCGATGACCTGCTTGAGCGCACTGGCCGGCAGGGCGCCCGATTCGCGGAACACCATGACGCCTTCGCGGATCACCGCGATGGTCGGAATCGAGCGGATCTGAAAGGTGGCGGCCAGTTCCTGCTGGGCTTCGGTGTCGATCTTGCCGAAGACGATGTCGGGATTCTCTTCGGACGCGGCCTCGTAGGTCGGCGCGAAGCTGCGGCAAGGACCACACCAGGCCGCCCAGAAGTCGATGAAGACGATCGGATTCTGCTCCAGCACGTCGTTGAAGTTTTCGGCGGTGAGTTCGAGGGTGGCCATGTCGGCGGACTCCGTGGTATCGAGGCTGCCGATGCTACCGGAGTGTGGCGCCCCGCCCAAGCACAAAACACATGGCGCGCGGCCCGCTGCGACGCTCAGCCCGCCACCCGGCCACCGCTCTTGAGCACAGTCTCGACCCGCTCGTACAGCATGCCGATGTTGAGCGGCTTGGTCAGGAAATCGTCCATTCCCGCGGCGAGGCAGATCTGGCGATCTTCCTCGCGCGCGCTCGCCGTCATCGCCACGATCGGCACTCTCGGCCGCCCGGTTTCGCGCTCGTGGGCACGAATCCGCCGTGTCGCCTCCAGCCCGTCCATCACCGGCATCTGCAGATCCATCAGCACCAGGTCGAATTTGCCGTCGATCACTTTCTCCAGCCCCTGCCGGCCATCCTCCGCGACCGTCAGCTCGTAACCGCGCCGCGTCAACAACGCCACCGCCAGCTTCTGGTTGATCGGATTGTCCTCGACCACGAGGATGGCGGCGCCCCTGCCCGGCACCGGCCTGGGCGGAGCATCGGCGACGCGCGGAGCCGTGGCCTCTTCGGCATCCGGCGCCGCGCATTCGAAACGCAGCGTGAAGAAGAAGCGGCTGCCCCGGCCCGGCTTGCTATCCACGCCCAGCATGCCGCCCATCAGCTCGACCAGGCGGTAGGAGATCGACAAGCCCAGGCCCGTGCCGCCGAACCTGCGCGAGGTCGAGGTATCGGCCTGGGCAAAGGCGTCGAACACCATCGCCTGCACCTGCGGATCGATACCGATTCCAGTGTCCTTGACCGAGAAGACGACGTCGGCCATGCCGCCCCCGCTGCCGCTCACTGAGGCCGACACCACCACCTCGCCCTGCTGGGTGAACTTGATCGCATTGCCGATCAGGTTGGTCAGCACCTGCTTGAGCCGCAGCGCATCCCCAAGCACCCGGCGCGGCAGCTCGGCCGGCAGTTCCAGCCGCAGCTCCAGCCCCTTGGACTTGGCCGGCGCGGACAGCACGCGGGTGGCGAGATTCAGCGTCTCGTGCAGGTCGAAAGGCTCGTGCTCGATATCGACCTTGCCGGCCTCGATCTTGGAGAAATCGAGGATGTCGTTGAGGATGCGCAGCAGCGAATCGGCCGAGGCCTGGATCATGCGCAGGTGCTCCGGCACCTCGGGGTCGTTCGGGTCCATCAGCGCGAGTTCGGTGAGGCCGATGATGCCGTTCATCGGCGTGCGGATCTCGTGGCTCATGTTGGCCAGGAACTGGCTCTTGGTGCGGTTGGCGATTTCCGCCTGGTCGCGCGAGGCTTCGAGCTCGGCGATCATCCGGCTGCGTTCGCGGCCGAGCTGGATCGACTCGACCAGCATCGAACTCAGGTTGTTCGAACTGTTGATGATGGTGATGCTGAAGACCGGAATCAGCACGATCAGGATCAGGTCCGGCGTGCCCTGGTAGTCGAACGCGGCGATCAGCGCGACCGGCAGCACCGACAGGATGGTGTAGGTTGCCAGCGCAGTGCGGGAAGGCGCGAGCGTCGGCACGGCGCCGGCGATGGTGGCGGCGATGATGCCGGCAGTGAAGAAGCGCGCGTCATAACCGGCGCCGATCATGAACAACGCCGCCCCGGCCGCCCAGCCCGTCGAGGCCAGCAGCGCGCCGAGCATGTAGCGCCTGAACCAGGTGCCGACCTCATCGACCGACGGCGCCTGGGAAAAGAAACGCCGCACCGCCAGCACGCGGATGAAGGCGAGCAGCGCCATCGCCCCTGCCCAGCCGAGCGCCGGCGTCATCGCTGCACCGAAGACGATGTTGCCGACCGCGAGCATGACGGCTACCGTCACCAGCGAAAGCTGGGCCGGAATGGAATTCCGGTACAACAGATAGACCGCCTGATGCCAGGAGGCAGGATCAACCCGATCGTCGGTCAGGCGGGGGAACATCACGGCACGTATATCCGCAGGGCATCAAAACGTGGCGAGATTAGCATGGCCGCATTTGCCGGAGCGTGACCCATTCCGCTCCGGCGCGCGTTTATAACAAGGGAGCCAGCCAGCGCGCGGCCTCATCCACCTCCATGCCGGTACGGCGCGCCCAGTCTTCCAGCTGGTCGCGGCCGATCTTGGGAATGGCGAAATAATGGCTCTCGGGATGGGAGAAATAGAAACCGCTGACCGCCGCCGCCGGCATCATCGCGTAGCTTTCGGTCAGCTCCATGCCGGCGCGCTCGCGGGCACCGAGCAGTTCGAACAGCGGCCCCTTCACGGTGTGGTCCGGGCAGGCGGGATAACCCGGCGCCGGACGGATGCCAAGATAACGTTCGGCGATCAGTGCATCGTTATCCAGTGCCTCGTCGGCGGCATAGCCCCAGCATTCCTTGCGCACGCGCTCGTGCAGCCATTCGGCGCAGGCTTCCGCCAGGCGGTCAGCGAGGCTCTTGAGCATGATTGCGTGGTAGTCGTCGTGCTCCGCCTCGAATTCCGCAAGCTTGCCCTCGATGCCGAGGCCGGCGGTCACGGCGAAAGCGCCGATCCAGTCCGGCACGCCCGATTCCTTGCTCGCGATGAAATCGGACAGGCACCAGTGCGGCTTGCCCGCCGGGCGCTCGTGCTGCTGGCGCAGGCCGTGCCAGACCATCGCCAGTTCGCGGCGGTTCTCGTCGGTATAGATCTCGACGTCGTCCACCACCGAGTTGGCCGGGAACAGGCCGAACACCGCCCTGGCCTGCAGCCATTTCTCGGCCACGATCCGGGCCAGCATCGCCTGGCCGTCCTTGAACACGTTGCGCGCGGTCTCGCCGACGATCTCGTCGTCGAGGATGGCCGGGAAGCGGCCTGCCAGGTCCCAGGTTCTGGAAGAACGGCCCCCAGTCGATGTAATCGACCAGGTCGGCCAGGTCCACGTCGATCGCCTGCACACCGCGGGTGTTCGGCACCGGCGGGCGATAGTCGGGCGCGATGCGGAAGGCGTTGGCGCGGGCGGCTTCGACGCCGACAAGTTGCACGCCCTTCTTGTTGGCGTGCAGCGCGCGGATTTTTTCGTAGTCGGCGGCGACTTCGGCCTTGAAGGCGTCGCTCTGCCCTTCGGACAGCAGCGCGGTGACCACGCCCACCGCGCGCGAGGCGTCCGGCACATAGACCACCGGCTGGTCGTAATGCGGCGCGATCTTGATCGCGGTGTGGTTGCGGCTGGTGGTGGCGCCGCCGATCAGCAGCGGCACCTCGAAACCCTGGCGCTTCATCTCGGCGGCGACGTGGGCCATTTCTTCCAGCGAGGGTGTGATCAGGCCGGACAGGCCGATCGCCTGCGCGCCGTGCTCCTTGGCCGCTTCGAGGATCTTCGCCGCCGGCACCATGACGCCGAGGTCGATGATCTCGTAGCCGTTGCAGCCCAGCACCACGCCGACGATGTTCTTGCCGATGTCGTGTACGTCGCCCTTGACCGTGGCGATGACGATGCGGCCCTTGCTGGCGGCGCCGGTGCGCAGCTTCTCGGCTTCGATGTAGGGAATCAGGTGGGCGACGGCCTGCTTCATCACCCGCGCCGACTTCACCACCTGGGGCAGGAACATCTTGCCGGCGCCGAACAGGTCGCCGACCACGTTCATGCCCGCCATCAGCGGACCTTCGATGACCGACAGCGGCGGCCGGCCTTCGGCCTCCAGCTTGGCCCGCACCTCCTCGGTGTCGGCGACGACGAACTCGGTGATGCCCTTGACCAGCGCGTGCGACAGGCGCTCTTCCACCGGCCAGGCGCGCCAGGCGAGGTCGGGGCCGCTCTCCTTGGCCTGCCCCTTCACCGACTGCGCCATCTCGACCAGCACCTCGCCCGGATTCTGGCCGGACGCGGGCTTGCGGTTCAGCACCACGTCCTCGACCTTCTCGCGCAGCACCGGGTCGAGCTGGTCGTACACGCCGAGCTGGCCGGCGTTGACGATGCCCATCGACAGCCCGGCCTTGATCGCGTGGTAGAGGAAGACGGTGTGGATCGCCTCGCGCACCGGGTCGTTGCCGCGGAAGCTGAAGGACACGTTCGAGACCCCGCCCGAAGTCTTGGCCCAGGGCAGCTTGTGCTTGATCCAGGCCACCGCCTCGATGAAGTCGACCGCGTAGTTGTCGTGCTCCTCGATGCCGGTGGCGATGGCGAAGATGTTGGCGTCGAAGATGATGTCCTCGGGCGGGAAGCCCGCGCCGCCTTCGGCCACCGGCTTGGTCAGCAGGTGGTAGGCGCGCGCGCAGATCTCGGTCTTGCGCGCGAAGGTGTCGGCCTGGCCGGCCTCGTCGAAGGCCATCACGATCACCGCCGCGCCGTAGCGGCGCGCCAGCCGCGCCTGGCGCAGGAACTCGGCCTCACCTTCCTTCATCGAGATCGAGTTGACCACGCCCTTGCCCTGGATGCACTTCAGGCCGGTCTCGATCACCGACCACTTCGACGAGTCGAGCATGATCGGCACGCGCGAGATGTCCGGCTCGGAGGCGATGAGTTTGCAGAAGCGCTCCATCGCCGCGACCGAATCCAGCATCGCCTCGTCCATGTTGATGTCGATGACCTGGGCGCCGTTTTCGACCTGCTGGCGCGCCACCGCCAGCGCATCGTCGAAGCGGCCTTCGAGGATCATGCGGGCGAAGGCCTTGGAGCCGGTGACGTTGGTGCGCTCGCCGACATTGACGAACAGGCTGTCGGGGCCGACGTTGAAGGGCTCCAGGCCGGACAGGCGCAGCTTCTTCTCGACCTCGGGCACCTTGCGCGGCGGGAATGCTGCCACCACCCTGGCGATCTCGGCGATGTGCGCCGGCGTGGTACCGCAACAGCCGCCGACGATGTTCAGCAGCCCGGCCTCGGCCCACTGGCGGATTTCGCCGGCGAGATGCTCGGGCGTCTCGTCGTAGCCGGTCGGCGACAGCGGATTGGGCAGGCCGGCATTGGGGTGGGCCGACACATGGGTGTCGCAGACGTTGGACAGGTCCTCGACGTACTGGCGCAGCTGGTCGGCGCCGAGCGCGCAGTTCAGGCCGAAGCTGATCGGCTGTGCGTGATTCAGCGAGTTCCAGAAGGCTTCGGCGGTCTGGCCCGACAGCGTGCGGCCGGAGGCGTCGGTGATGGTGCCCGAGATCATCACCGGCTTGCGCTGGCCGCCGCTTTTTTCAATCTCGTCGAACAGCTTTTCGACCGCGAACACCGCCGCCTTGGCGTTGAGCGTATCGAACACCGTCTCGATCAGCAGGATGTCGGCGCCGCCTTCCAGCAGGGCCTTGGCCGACTCGTAGTAGTCGTCGGCGAGCGCATCGAAGCTGATGTTGCGGAAGCCCGGATCATTGACGTCGGGCGAAATCGACAGCGTGCGCGAGGTCGGCCCGATCACGCCGGCGCAGAAGCGCGGCTTGTTCGGATTCTGCGCGGTGTATTCGTCGCACAGTTGGCGCACCACGCGCGCGCCTTCGACGTTGAGCTCCCAGGCGAGCGCTTCGAGGCCGTATTCGGCCTGCGACACGCGGGTGGCGTTGAAGGTGTTGGTCTCGATGATGTCGGCGCCAGCATCGAGATAGGCGCGGTGGATGCCGCCGACCACGTCCGGCCGCGTCAGCACCAGCAGGTCGTTGTCGCCCTTGAGGTCGCGCGGGTGGTCGAGGAAGCGCTGGCCGCGGTAGTCCGCCTCGCCCAGCGTGTGCTGCTGGATCATCGTGCCCATGGCGCCATCCAGGATCAGGATGCGCTCGGCGAGCAGTTGGCGGAGTTCGGTGGTGCGGTCGGCTTGCATCGGGTCTTACCTCGGTCGTTCGACGATCGCCGGGTGACGCCTGATACAAAAGCAGACGGCGCCACAAACCGGCAGAGGGTTTGTGAGCGCCGTTGATCGGTTGCCGAGCCTGGCCCTCGCAGATTCAGGTGGGGTCGCAGCGCTCCTCGGCAGGAGCGGGATTGTATCGGCTCACGGCCGGGCTTGCCAATAGCGGCCCGGCGATGCCGCTACCACCAGAACGGATAGGGTGCGAAGAAGGGATGGCGGTAATACGGGTAGCCGTAATACCCGTACCCACGGCCATACCCCACACCAAAGCCCCAGCCAAAGGCGCCGTCACGCGGATAGACGTAGGTCTGGCTGGTACGCACCACCTTGCCGTCGATGAAATGCACGTTGAAGTGCGTGGCGACACCCGGGCCATCGTTGCGGATGTTCCAGTCCCACACCTCCTCGCCCGACAGCTTGAAGGTCTGCACCGAGCGATGCTGGCCAAGCAGGCGCTCGACCTCCTCCGGTGTCATGCCCTTCTGCACCCGCACCAGGTTTTCGCTTTCGAGCGCATCCCACTGCCGCAGCACCATGCCACCCTGATCGACCTGCACCATCAGGCAGGTATTGCCATAGGGCTGGGTGGAATATTCGAGCGTGGTCGTGCCGTCTTCGTTCTGCCAGCGCCGGCTCGGCTCGCCCTTTGCCGCCAGCGCCTCGGCCTCGGTGGTGAAGGGCGGCGGCGGCTGGAAGGTCGCGCAGCCCGCAAGCTGCAAGGCCCCTGCGACCAGCAGCAGCAATCCGATTGCGTGCAGCCAGCGCATCGGAGACAAGGTGTTGGCATGGCCCATGACAGCCTCCATTCAGGGTCGATATTGCGTGTTGCGGCCCGTACCGATCACCCTGCCATCGGTATTGAAGGACACCGTGAAGAACACAGGATCGTTCGTGCCGTCAGGGCCGTTGGAAATCTTCCATTCCCACACGGTTTCGCGCTTGAGGCGAAGGAACTGGCTGCGTGCCGGCTTGCCCAGCACGCGGCGTACTTCGTCGCCACTCATGCCGTTGACCACACGGGCAAAATTCTGTTCGTTGAGCACCTGCTCGACGCTGCGCAGCACCTCGTCCGGGCCGAGCGTGATCATGAAACACTCGGTGCCTTCGGGCTGGCGGGTGAATTCCCAGGTCACCGAACCATCTTCGTTGCGCCACTCCATCTGCGGCGGGCCGAAACGTTCCCGAACATCCGCCGACGTCGATTCCCCAGGCTTGAGTTCGCGCAGGTTGAAATAATCGCAGGCCGTGATTCCCACCGCCGAGAGCACGGCGCACAGCCAGGCAAGCAATCGTTTCATGTCATCGATTCCTCAAGGGTTTGCCCAACCTGCCGACGACAGGCCACTAAGTTAGAATCTGCCATCCACCACGGATTTGCAACGCCCCTGCAACGACTCTTTGCAAACTATGCATCTTTCGGAGACGCACATGAAGAAGACCCTGCTCGCACTTGCCCTGGTCAGCGCCGGCTTTGCCGCCCACGCACAGACCGTCGTCAAGATCGGCCATGCCGGCCCGCTGACCGGTCCGATCGCCCACTTCGGCAAGGACGGCGAAAGCGGCGTCCGCCTCGCGCTCGAAGACGCCAATGCCAAGGGCCTGGTCATCGGCGGCCAGACCGTGAAGTTCGAACTGCTCAGCGAAGACGACCAGGGCGATCCGCGCACCGCCACCACCGCAGCGCAGCGCCTGACCGACTCCGGCGTCAAGGGCGTGGTCGGCCACACCACCTCGGGCCCTTCGATCCCCGCCTCGCGCGTGTATGAACAGGCCGGCGTGCCGATGGTCACCCCGTCCGCCACCAGCCCCAAGCTCACCCAGCAGAACTACAAGGTCACCTACCGCGTCATCGCCAACGACCTGCAGCAGGGCGAAGCCATGGCCAAATACGCGGTCGAGACCTTGAAGGCGAAGAAGGTCGCCGTCATCGACGACCGCACCGCCTACGGCCAGGGCCTGGCCGACTCCTTCGCCGACAACATCAAGAAGCTGGGCGGCGAAGTCGTCGGCCGCGAGTTCACCAACGACAAGGCCACCGACTTCACCGCCATCCTCACCAAGATCAAGGCCCGCTCGCCCGCAGCCATCTTCTACGGCGGCATGGACTCGCAAGGTGCGCCGATGCTGCGCCAATTGCGCCAGCTCGGCATCAGCGCCACCTTCCTCGGCGGCGACGGCAACTGCACCAGCGAAATGCTCAAGCTCGCCGGCGAGGCGATGAATGAAAAGGTCTTCTGCACCCAGGCCGGCATCCCGCTGACGCAGATGCCCAGCGGCGGCGAATTCCAGTCCCGCTACAGGCAGCGCTTCAACGCCGACGTGCTGGTCTACGCCCCCTACGCCTACGACGCCGCCACCGCGCTGATCGAAGCCATGAAGATCGCCGACTCGACCGACCCGGCGAAATACCTGCCCGCGATGCAGAAGGTCGACTTCCAGGGCGTCACCGGCCACATCGCCTTCGACGCCAAGGGCGACATCAAGGTCGGCGGCGTCAGCCTGTACAACTACGCCAATGGCAAATGGGTGCCGGTGAAGTAAAAAAAGACTTCATCTGAACCGACCCGCAATCGACGGGGGCGTGAATCCACGCCCCCGTCGCTGTTTACAGCTCCACGAACACCCCGGGCCGAACATCTGCGCAGCGCTTGCCAAATGTCAAGATTGTCAAACGGCTTCCAGACTAGAGTGTGATCAGGTTCTCATCACAACATCAATATGGGAGCGAGACATGACAAACCGCGACATCTCCTTCATCGTCCAGAACCAGAAGCCTCTGATGCTACGCCCGACCGACACCGTGCAGACGGCCTGCCGACGCATGTGTGAGCGCAATGTCGGCGCCGTACTCGTCACCGACGCACGTGCCCACCTGAAAGGCATCTTCACCGGCCGCGACGCAGTGCAGACGATTTCACGCGGCAGCAATCCAGCCGAAGTGGCGCTGTCCGAAGTCATGACCGCCAATCCGGACAGCATCGCCCCGGATCTCAAGGCGATCGACGCACTGCGCATGATGTGCGACGGCGGTTACCGCCACCTGCCGGTCGTTGCAGACGGCATTGTCGTCGGCATCGTGTCGCGCAGCGACTTCAAGGGACTGGAGTTGGATCAGTTCGAGGATCAGCAGAGTTTGTGGGAGTGCATCTGCTGAGTGGGACGAATGGGTGAATCCCCGGGGGCGCCGATGGCGCCCCTTTTCATTGCCATCGCATCCGCATGAGCCACTGCTAGACTCGCTCCTTCACCTGCATGCCCACCAAGCCGGCTCGAGTTGCATCCGCCCTCGGGCCGGCCGCAGCACTGGCCCACCGAGACCGGAATGAACGAGATATCGCCGTCTGACCTCAAGACCATCCTGCACTCCAAGCGCGCCAATCTCTACTACCTGGAGCACTGCCGGGTACTGGTGAACGGCGGCCGCGTCGAATACGTTACCGACGAAGGCAAGCGTTCGCTGTACTGGAACATTCCGATCGCCAACACCACGACCTTGCTGCTCGGTACCGGCACCTCCATCACCCAGGCCGCCATGCGCGAGCTTGCCAAGGCCGGCGTACTGGTCGGCTTCTGCGGCGGTGGTGGCACGCCGCTCTTTGCCGCCAGCGAAGTCGAATGGCTCTCGCCGCAAAGCGAGTATCGCCCCACCGAATACCTGCAACGCTGGGTGAAGTTCTGGTTCGACGACGGCAAGCGCCTGGACGCGGCCAAGGCCTTCCAGTCGGCCCGCCTGCAACGCATCCGCGAGTCCTGGCTGGACAGCCGCAGCCTGCGTGACGCCGGATTCGAGGTAGATGCCAGCGCCCTGACGCGAGCACTCGATGCTTCCTACGAGGCGATTCAAACCTCCCCCGACAACACCTTCCTGCTCACCGAGGAAGCACGCCTGAGCAAACACCTGTTTGCCTTCGCCGCGCGCGCGGTGAACTACGGTGATTTCACCCGTGCCAAGAACGGCTCCGGCAGCGATCCGGCCAACCGCCTCCTCGATCACGGCAACTACCTGGCCTATGGCCTGGGCGCCAGTGCCGCCTGGGTACTCGGCATTCCCCACGGCCTGGCCGTGCTGCACGGCAAGACCCGGCGCGGCGGGCTGGTGTTCGATATCGCCGACCTGGTCAAGGATGCGACCATCCTGCCCCAGGCTTTCATCAGCGCAGTCCGCGGTGACGAAGAACAGGAATTCCGCCAGGCCTGCATCGAAAACCTGACTCGCAGCGAATCCCTCGATTTCATGATCGACACCCTCAAGTCGGTGGCCGAGCGGGTCGGCGCATGAATGTCCTGCTCATCAGCCAGTGCGACAAGCGCGCCCTGACCGAAAGCCGGCGCATCCTCGACCAGTTCGCCGAACGCCGCGGCGACCGTACCTGGCAGACGCCGATCACCCAGGCCGGCCTGGACACCCTGCGCAAACTGTTGCGCAAGACCGCGCGCAAGAACACCGCCGTCGCCTGCCACTGGATTCGCGGCAAGGATCACAGCGAACTGCTGTGGATCGTCGGCGACGCCAGTCGCTTCAACACGCAGGGTGCGGTACCCACCAACAGCACCCGTCGCAATGTGCTGCGCGTGGGTGATGAAAACGACTGGCACAGTGGTGAGGACATCAAGCTGCTGGCGCAGATGGCCGGTCTTCTGCACGATTTGGGCAAGGCCAGCGTGGCATTCCAGCAGCGCTTGCGTCGGCAGACTCTGGAAAAGAATCTCTACCGCCACGAATGGGTCTCCCTGCGCCTGTTCCTCGCTTTCGTCGGCAAGGACGACGATGCCACCTGGCTGAAGCGCCTGACCGAACCCGATGCCGACGATGACGCGAGCTGGTTGGCCCCCGACCGCTACCACCGGGACGGGCTGGATGACTCCGCTTCACCGCCTTTCAAGAATCTCCCGCCACTGGCTGCCGCAATTGCCTGGCTGGTACTGACCCATCACCGCCTGCCGGTGATCCCGGTGCAGGACATCAAGACCGGCCTTCAGGACTGGCTGGGCAGGAGATCCCCGTCTTTCAATCCCACACAGCTGCCGACCCTGCTCGACGGCATTGGCCACGACTGGAACGAAATACGGCAAAACGCCAGTGCAGCCGATATCGTCCCCTACTGGCAATTCGACCACGACCTGCCCGTCCTGCTGCCCAAATGGCGGGCACAGGCGGCAAAACTGGCCATCCGTCTGCTCGCACTACACAGCAAGGCCGACAAGAGCGACTGGCTGGACAACCCTTACGTCATGCATCTCGCGCGCCTGAGCCTGATGCTGGCCGACCACCATTACTCCAGCCTAGCAAGGGATTCCAACGAACGTGTGCGCGGCGACGGACCCGGGCCGCTGTATGCGAATACCGATAAGGCCGGGCAACTGAAGCAGCCGCTGGACGAGCATCTGCTGGGTGTAGCTCGGTTGGCGGGCACAATCAGCCACGGGCTACCTGGCTTCGAACGACACCTGCCACGGCTTGCCCGGCACCGGGGGCTGAAGAAGCGCAGCGCCAGCGAACGCTTCCGCTGGCAGGACAAGGCTGCCGATGCTGCTGGCGGCCTGCGCGGGCAAACTGCCGGGCATGGCGCCTTCATCGTCAACATGGCCTCCACCGGCTGCGGCAAGACCCTGGCCAATGCCCGAATCTTCCATGCTCTGGCCGACCCGCAACACGGGATGCGCGCCACCTTCGCCCTGGGGCTGCGCACGCTGACCTTGCAGACCGGGCGCAGTTATCGCGAAGACCTGCATCTGGACGAAGATGAACTGGCCATTCGCGTCGGCGGCAGCGCCAGCCGGGCGCTCTTCGAGTATTACCAGGCCCAGGCCGAGAACTGCGGCTCGGCTTCGATCCAACAATTGCTCGAAGAAGACAGCCATGTTCTCTACGAAGGCCAACCGGCAGAACATCCCCTGCTGATCAGGGCGATGCATGACGAAACCGTGCGCTCCCTGCTCGCGGCCCCGATGCTGGTCTGTACCATCGACCACCTGATGCCCGCCACCGAAGCTCAACGTGCCGGACGCCAGATCGCGCCGATGCTGCGCTTGATGAGCAGCGATCTGGTGATCGACGAATTGGACGATTTCGATCTCGCCGACCTGCCGGCATTGACCCGTCTGGTCTATTGGGCTGGCCTTCTCGGCAGCCGGGTGCTGCTATCGTCCGCAACCCTGCCCCCATCGCTGATCGACGGCCTGTTCCAGGCTTACCGCGCCGGACGCATCCACTATCGGTGCAACCGCGGCCCGGACGGAGAATCGACGCGCGCTCCAGACATTGCCTGCCTATGGACGGATGAGTTCGGCGTGCAGACAGCCTCTTGCGGTGACGCACAGACCCATGCACTCGCGCACCAAGATTTCGTACAGCGCCGTGTAGCGGCGCTCGAGCGCGCCATCGAGCGGGATGGCCCGAGGCGCTGCGGCGAGCTGTTGCCGCTGCGTATCGAGGCAAAGCAGGAACATACCGTACGCCGCGCCTTCGCCAAGGAACTGCAGGCCGCCATCCTCGTGGCGCACGACCGCCATGCTGAAATCTGCCCGCACAGTGGCAAACGCGTCAGCTTCGGACTGGTTCGCATGGCCAACATCGAGCCTTTGTTCGACGTTGCACAGGAACTGCTGCGCCTGGGCGCAACAGAGGATTACCGCATCCATCTGTGCGTCTATCACGCGCGCTTTCCGATGCTGCAACGTTCGGCAATCGAACATCGGCTTGACGCCTGTTTCGACCGCCGCGACCCTGCCGCGGTCTATCAGCAGGAAGACGTCCGCAAAGCCATCGAAAGCTTCCCCGAGCCCAACCATCTCTTCGTCGTTCTCGCTTCGCCCGTCTGCGAAGTCGGCCGCGATTGGGATGCGGACTGGGCCGTGGCCGAGCCCTCGTCAATGCGAGCTCTCATCCAGCTTGCCGGCCGCGTCCAACGCCATCGAAACCAACCCTGCCGGACGCCCAACATCCTGATCTTCGACACCAATCTGCGTCACTTTTCCGCAGATCGAGGCAGTGATGGCTACCCGCGCACAGCCTTCATACGCCCCGGCTTCGAGGACGAACGTGGCCTGGCCGACACACCGTTCCGCCTCTCCAGCCATCGCCTCGGCACCCTGCTACGCGAAGACGAATACCGGACGATCACGGCCCGCCCACGCATCCAGCCACGGCCCCAGCGGGATTGGCAGCCCAAGCACAGCCTGGTCGACCTGGAACATGCCCGGCTCTTCACACAAATGCAGCCCAAGCCACGAGCGTCACAAGACCGGCCTGCGCAGCGCGGCATCAAGCCACAGGAATTCGATCTCGATGCAGCCTGCGCCTGGCAATTTCCCCGTGCCGCGCTGACCTGGGTGCTACCGCAGCAGCAACCGTTCCGCGACGACCCGGGCCGCGACTGCGAATTGCTGTTCCTGCCCGACGAGGATGAAGAGCACCTGGAACTCCACCTCATTCACGAGGAAGCGCGCCACGGCAAACCGGCGATTTACACCAGCGCCGAAAGCCGCATCGAGCACCTGCAACTCGACTTCGGCCCGCGCATCGGCGCCTGGGGAGGAGACGACCTGATGGCGCTGCTGCGCGAACAGGCTGAAGCACAAGGCATGTCATTGCGACGCTGTGCGGAGCGCTTTACTTCAGTAACCGTGCCAGATAGCACACAAGGGTGGCGATATCACCCAATGCTGGGATTTGGATTTGATAGAAAGCGTTAGTTGAATCAGCAGGAGTCTGGCATGCAGGAACTCAAGGAACGGAAACGTCGCTTTCAACAAACCATCACCACCTTCATCAATGAACGCCGCGACGCCAAGCTAAAAGGCCAAGACGACGAAGCTGCTGCAAAAACCGCTACCAAATACGACTATCACGAATGGCTCGGCGATGCTGCGCGGCGAGTAACCCAAATCCAGGCAGTCACCCATGTACTCAAGGCTACTCACCCCGATGCCCGCGGCACCAGCCTGCACATCCCCCCTGACAGCCTGCCCCAGCATGAAGAAATCGGCACGCATCTATTGGGTAATGACTATGCCGAAGACATCGTCGGCAACGCCGCTGCACTGGACGTCTACAAATTCCTCAAGCTGAACGTCGATGGCCGCCGCCTGCTCGACTGGCTTCAGGCTGACGATGCAGATCTGCTGCACGCTCTGCACGAAGACAAGGCTATCGCCCGGCAATGGGCGAGCGCTTTCAAAGGACTGATCCGCCCACCTACTGCTCCCGTATCGCATGGCCTGGCCAAGCAGATATATTGGTGCGCCTCCGGCGAACCAGCCGACAACAACGGCTTCCACCTGCTTCAACCATTGTTTTCCAGCAGCCTCGCCCATGCCGTGCATCAGGAAATCAACGACGCACGCTTCGGCGAAGCCAACAAGGCCGCCCGCCAGGCCCGGCGCGAAAAGAAGGCGCACGATGCCCCCTATCGCGACTACCGCAATCTGGCCACCCGCAAACTTGGCGGTACGAAGCCTCAAAATATCAGTCAGTTGAATAGCGAACGCGGCGGGCTCAATTACCTGCTGGCCTCGCTGCCGCCTCGCTGGAATCAGGATCGGCCCCGACAATTCCTGTTCAACGACTCGGCGCTGGCGCGCTTCCGCCGCTTTGACGGCGTCAATGAGTTGCTGGATGCCCTGCTGGCGCTGCTGAAAGACAATCCTGCACCAACCATGCACACCCGTATCAAGCGCGAACGCATCGAACGCGCACTGGGCCAATCGCTGGCAGCCTTCGGCCTGGCCAGCCGGCAACTGTTCCAGCCCGGCTGGACGCGCGATGCCGACTGCCGCCTGCCGCTGTGCGAGCAGCTCTGGCTTGATCCCGAACGCGCCGAATTGCCGCTCCGCGAAGAAGCCAAGCACAAGACAGAAGATGAGGAGTTCAACGCAGCGCTGGAATGGAAGGACTGGCCGGACGAAGTCGCACACCGCTTCGGCAACTGGCTCAACGCCATCCTGCTGCAACACGATCTGCCCGTAGGGGACGCCGAGCACGCCCATTGGGCGCGGCAGGCGCTCATCGACGCGGAATGGCCTGCCCCGATGCAACGTCGCGCGATAACCCGCAACTCGAATCAGGAGACGGCTCATGGCTGAATGCCCTCACTTCGAGCATCTGCTGGTGTTGCCGCGCCTGCGGGTGCAGAACGCCAACGCCATCTCCAGCCCGCTTACCCACGGCTTCCCGTCCATCACTGCATTTCTCGGGTTGATGTGGGCCCTGGAACGCAAGACCCAGGCAGCCGGCCTGGATTTGCAGTTCAACGCCGTCGGCGTAGTCGCCCACTCGCACCAGGAGCAGGTAACGGATAGCGGTTTCGTGCACAGCTTCCGCCTGACCCGCAATCCACTCGACAAGGACGGCAGTAGCGCCGCCATCGTCGAAGAAGGCCGTATCCATCTCGATATCAGCCTAGTCTTCGCCGTACAGAGCCAGGCATTGCTCGACACGCAGGCAGCATCCGGCATCGCTGCTCGGGTGCGCGATCTGCTGGCGGCGATGCGCATCGCCGGCGGCAGCGTGATCCAGTCGCATGCAACTCTCAGCCGGCAGCGCCCCTATGTAGTGTCCATGACCGGAGATGCCGAGGGCAGAGAAAAGCTATTCAACCAGCTCAAACTGCGTCTGCTGCCCGGTTTCGCGCTGGTGGAACGCAGCGATCTGCTGGAACAGCGCCACCAGGATTTGCAGGCGCAGCAGCCGGACACCACACGCCTGGACACCTGGCTCTCCCTGTCACGCATCAATTGGCGCTGGCAGGAAAACAACGGCCAATGGCAACACGACCGCAAGGGGCTCGGTTGGATCGTTCCAATCCCGCTCGGCTACGGCGCTCTAGGCGAATTGCAGCCCGCTGGCAGCGTGGCCAACGCCCGCGACCGCGATACCCCTTTCCGCTTCGTCGAAAGCCTTTACGGCATCGGCCAGTGGATCAGTCCTCACCGCCTGCACAACACGCGACAACTGCTCTGGTATGCCGACAGTCAGCCCGATGACGGGTTGTACCGCTGCCGCAACGACTACCGGCCAACGCCGGTTCACGAATTCGACTTCGATTGATCGTTCACAAGGAATTGCATCATGGCCAACACGCCCCTCAAGACCGCCTCTGTCCTCGCTTTCGAACGCAAGCTCGATCCGTCCGATGCCCTGTTCTTTGCCGGCAATTGGGCTACCCGCGATGCATCGGATAAATGGCAACCCGTAAAGATCCGCGAAAAATCGGTACGCGGCACCATCTCCAACCGCCTCAAGACCAAGGATCAAGACCCCGCCAAACTCGACGCCGCAATCGAAAGCCCCAACTTGCAAACGGTCAACGTCGCTGCGCTGCCGCTGGACGCCGATACATTGAAAGTCCAATTCACCCTGCGCGTGCTCGGTGGCACCGGCGAGCCTTCCGCCTGCAACGACACCGACTATCGTAACAAGCTCATCGCTACGGTGCAGGGCTACGTCCAGCAGTACGGTTTCGGGGAACTGGCTCGCCGTTACGTCGCCAACCTCGCCAACGGCCGCTTCCTGTGGCGTAACCGCATCGGCGCCGAACAGGTGGAAATACGTATCTCACATCTTCAGGACGGCCAAGTCGCAACGGAATGGAAATTTCAGGCACTCGACCACGCAATGCGCACCCTCACCGCACCATCGGCCGAAGCCGATGGTCTCGCTGCACTGGCCGGGCTGATCGAATCCGGTCTCGCCGGAACGACCCATGTGCTACTACAAGTTACTGCCTTCGTTCGCATCGGCGCTGGTCAGGAAATCTTCCCTTCACAGGAATTGATCCTCGAGCGTGGCCGCGGCGACAAGAGCAAGACCCTGTACGCCGTCGGTGAAAAGGGCAAGGAAATCGCGGCCATCCATTCGCAGAAAATCGGCAATGCACTGCGCACCATTGACACCTGGTATCCGGGTGCAGACGAGAACGGCCCCATCGCCGTCGAGCCCTACGGTTCAGTCACCACGCAAGGCAAAGCCTATCGACAGCCGAAAGAGAAACAGGACTTTTACAGCCTGTTCGACAGCTGGGTTGTCAGAGACAAAGCCCCGACAACGGAACAACAGCACTTCGTCATTGCGACACTGATTCGCGGCGGAGTGTTCGGTGACGCCGACAAGGGGTGAGGCCATGGATCACTACCTCGACCTCACCCTGTTGCCTGACCCGGAATTCCCTGCCCCCCAACTGATGAGCGCCCTGTTCGCCAAGCTACATCGCGGCCTCCACGATCTGCGCCGCAACGATGTGGGCATCAGCTTTCCGGACGTCGAGAAAACCAGAAGTGGCCTCGGCGCCCGACTGCGTCTGCACGGCACCGCCGAGGCTCTGAAGCAGCTGATGGCTCTGAACTGGCTGACCGGAATGCGCGATCATCTCAAGGTCGGTGCGACGACCCCCATACCACCTCAGGCCAGGCATCGCTGCGTCAGTCGAGTGCAGGTCAACAGCAACCCCGAACGACTGCGCCGCCGGTTGATAAAGCGCCATAACCTCGATGCGGTGGCAGCTCAGGCACAGATTCCGGACAACGCAGTTCGGCACAGCCCGCTGCCTTTCATCAACCTCCGAAGCAACAGCAGCGGCGAGCACTTCCGCCTGTTCATCCGCCACGGCCCTCTGCAAGACGCAGCCCAGCCAGGTACCTTCAGTGCCTATGGGCTGAGCGCTACCGCAACCGTACCTTGGTTCTAACCTTTTTTTATCCCGTCTGATCAAACATTGAAAAATCAATGGCTTGTACAGTCGAGCCAGAAAAGGGGGACAACAACCCAGCCCGATCTTTCTCTTTAAAAAATAGTAGTTTATCGGGAAAATAATCTACTTCACTGCCGTATAGGCAGCTGAGAAACAGTTCCTGGCAGGCGGAGGCGTCCGGGTACACTTCACTGCCGTATAGGCAGCTGAGAAATTCGTAGTTGATGTTGTAGTTCGTGGTGGTGTCTTCACTGCCGTATAGGCAGCTGAGAAACAGGACCGCGAACGCGCCACCGTGCGCCGCTACTTCACTGCCGTATAGGCAGCTGAGAAAGATGTGGAGAAGCGTGGGCCGCCCGATGAACTCTTCACTGCCGTATAGGCAGCTGAGAAACTTCGCGCTGAAGCAGAGGCCGAGAAAGCTGCCTTCACTGCCGTATAGGCAGCTGAGAAATGTCGGACGAAGATGCGGCGACGTACATCCCCCTTCACTGCCGTATAGGCAGCTGAGAAAATGCTCGGATAGGGCGCCTGCAGGGACAGGGACTTCACTGCCGTATAGGCAGCTGAGAAATCGACGGAGGCACGGCGAATGACTCGCGCCACCTTCACTGCCGTATAGGCAGCTGAGAAAGAAAGGTCAATGCGAACGACTGCAGGGGCGCGCTTCACTGCCGTATAGGCAGCTGAGAAAAGGTCGCGCATCTTGGCCTCGTAGCCGGATTTCTTCACTGCCGTATAGGCAGCTGAGAAAAAGCCGTAGTCCAGCCGATCTGCCGCGCTTTGCTTCACTGCCGTATAGGCAGCTGAGAAAATCGTCGAGATCGCGCACCCCAAGGCCCCAGCCTTCACTGCCGTATAGGCAGCTGAGAAAAGACGTGACGATGTGTCTATTCTGCTGACTGACTTCACTGCCGTATAGGCAGCTGAGAAAGATGTGGAGAAGCGTGGGCCGCCCGATGAACTCTTCACTGCCGTATAGGCAGCTGAGAAAACGATCCCAGCGGTGCCCGAATGCCCGGCAGCCTTCACTGCCGTATAGGCAGCTGAGAAATGCCCGCGCGTGCTCATGCTGTAGTTCGGCGCCTTCACTGCCGTATAGGCAGCTGAGAAATCGTCGAGGGTGAATTCCGGGAGCCTGACCTGCCTTCACTGCCGTATAGGCAGCTGAGAAAAGAATTTCAAGCAAGAAGGATCTAGACTCGATCTTCACTGCCGTATAGGCAGCTGAGAAAGGCGCAACATCACACGCCTCGCTGCATTGCAGCTTCACTGCCGTATAGGCAGCTGAGAAAAGGCTGCTGGCGTTGATGCACACCAGCGCGCCCTTCACTGCCGTATAGGCAGCTGAGAAAGAATCAGCTGCGCGATTTCATGTGCCCTGATCCTTCACTGCCGTATAGGCAGCTGAGAAAACCCTGCAGCGTAAGCTGCGCATCTGCCATCACTTCACTGCCGTATAGGCAGCTGAGAAAGATCCCAATCGCTCGCGGCCGATTTGGCGAAACTTCACTGCCGTATAGGCAGCTGAGAAAGCTTGTTTTTGGCGCGTCTGGAATGTACGCAACTTCACTGCCGTATAGGCAGCTGAGAAAGTCTCGATGCTGCTCGCGGGGCTCTTCCTCCTCTTCACTGCCGTATAGGCAGCTGAGAAAGCCTTCAACTCTGGCCCGATGTCTTTCCACACCTTCACTGCCGTATAGGCAGCTGAGAAAAGCCGACTCGTCTGCTCGAGCTCGGCCTGTTCCTTCACTGCCGTATAGGCAGCTGAGAAAAATGGCTGTGCTCCGGGGCACAGTAGCATCTGCTTCACTGCCGTATAGGCAGCTGAGAAAATCCGGCCGCGTGATCGTGGTGTTCTTCGTTTCTTCACTGCCGTATAGGCAGCTGAGAAAGAGCATGTCAACGAAACCGGCCAAGGCCATGACTTCACTGCCGTATAGGCAGCTGAGAAAGTACCAGGAGACGGCGGGGCAGCCGGAGCCTGCTTCACTGCCGTATAGGCAGCTGAGAAAAGGGACATCCGGCTCACCGCGAAAGTTGATCACTTCACTGCCGTATAGGCAGCTGAGAAAAGCAGCCCGGTGCAGGTCGTTCAGGCAGTACCCTTCACTGCCGTATAGGCAGCTGAGAAAATGGAACCAGTCTGAGAAGCCGTTGATATCGCCTTCACTGCCGTATAGGCAGCTGAGAAAATTCGGGCGGTGCCGGGCGCGTCTCCGGGTAACTTCACTGCCGTATAGGCAGCTGAGAAATACGACGCCACCTACGACGCCACCTATGACGCCTTCACTGCCGTATAGGCAGCTGAGAAAATGGAACCAGTCTGAGAAGCCGTTGATATCGCCTTCACTGCCGTATAGGCAGCTGAGAAAATTCGGGCGGTGCCGGGCGCGTCTCCGGGTAACTTCACTGCCGTATAGGCAGCTGAGAAACACGAGCCAGGGCCGTTGATCAACTCCCACAACTTCACTGCCGTATAGGCAGCTGAGAAATTCCGCGTGCATCCGGGTGGTCAGTTCCGAGACTTCACTGCCGTATAGGCAGCTGAGAAAAGGTGCTTCGTTTGATGGATTTGACATGACCTCTTCACTGCCGTATAGGCAGCTGAGAAAATCCCGTTTGCAGTGTTGTGCCGGCAGCCGCCCTTCACTGCCGTATAGGCAGCTGAGAAATGCCCGCGCGTGCTCATGCTGTAGTTCGGCGCCTTCACTGCCGTATAGGCAGCTGAGAAATGTCCGAAGGTTACGAGAAGACGACATGCCCCCTTCACTGCCGTATAGGCAGCTGAGAAAGCCGCCGCATGATTTTTGCGGCAGCCACCTGACTTCACTGCCGTATAGGCAGCTGAGAAAAGCCCAACTAGGTAGGGGATTCGCTTGTTGTCCTTCACTGCCGTATAGGCAGCTGAGAAATTCGAAAACCGCCGGCCGTCGTGGCCGCGGTCCTTCACTGCCGTATAGGCAGCTGAGAAATTGAGGGCAATCGATCATGTGCCCCGCGATGACTTCACTGCCGTATAGGCAGCTGAGAAAAGGTCGGCAGCGGTGGCGCCTGATTTGTGCACCTTCACTGCCGTATAGGCAGCTGAGAAATGGATGATCCACTCCGACTGAGGGCGCATCGTCTTCACTGCCGTATAGGCAGCTGAGAAACAGTGCGGGTCCTGGCGTCACTGTCGCCGCTGCTTCACTGCCGTATAGGCAGCTGAGAAATGGCGAAGCAGCGCAGCATGACAATCGAGCAGCTTCACTGCCGTATAGGCAGCTGAGAAAAGATTGCCCGGACGAGCATGCCGAGGGTACGCCTTCACTGCCGTATAGGCAGCTGAGAAATGCTCGACCAGGCGCGGGGTGATGGGCTTATCCTTCACTACCGTATAGGCAGCTGAGAAAGATGCGCGGATCTCGCCCTCGAAGCCGACTAGCTTCACTGCCGTATAGGCAGCTGAGAAAACTCATGACAAGCCCTCTGTGGAGTTATCCACCTTCACTGCCGTATAGGCAGCTGAGAAAGTGCCGCCATGCGCGAATTCCACGCCTACCTGCTTCACTGCCGTATAGGCAGCTGAGAAAGCCGAAGAGCAAACCCCGTTCTGCGAGTTGTACTTCACTGCCGTATAGGCAGCTGAGAAAATAGCGCAGATTGATCACTTTGAACGACCAACCTTCACTGCCGTATAGGCAGCTGAGAAACTCCCTTTCAAAAAACTCATGAATCTCGAATTCTTCACTGCCGTATAGGCAGCTGAGAAAATATCCGGATTGACAAACACCAAGATGCCGTCCTTCACTGCCGTATAGGCAGCTGAGAAAATGATCGCGGCGGCATGCCTGGTCTTCGCCCCCTTCACTGCCGTATAGGCAGCTGAGAAATCGGGGAGGGGCGGCATGTTCTTGAGCTTGCGCTTCACTGCCGTATAGGCAGCTGAGAAAGCCTGGGGCACCGAGCAGCAGGAGAAGTACGACTTCACTGCCGTATAGGCAGCTGAGAAATGGAATACGACCTGATCGCCGCGGTGGAATACCTTCACTGCCGTATAGGCAGCTGAGACATGATGATCGATCCGGCCCAGATACTCCGACTTCTTCACTGTCGCGCAGACAGATACAGCCTTGCTGGATAGCAAACCCCGTTCTTACGCAGGCACCACGAACAAAATCTGCAGCCAACGTCCCATGAAACGTAAATTCACCGTTTCAAGGCTCACCCTCCACTCCCCGCACACACTCAACCAGAGAAATCCACCACCTGGCACGACTTGTGCATCGCACCACCCTCATCCGATGCAGAAAAAGGCTTTCGAGTCTCGAACTTTGCTTCCCTCTATACAAGGCACTGGCATCTGCCGCTGCGTCGCAGCACCAAAAGATGGCGCTGAGCTTCACGACAGTGCGTATCTGTGCCCCGTTTTTGTGCAGAATACGCAAACTTTTGCCACATGGCGGACATGCGCAGCAGTGGCAAGGGAAAGGGGCCGGCAGGGCTTGGTCCCGACGAGGGGAGACAAGGCCTCGCGGATGCATCGGACAACACCATCAGTCATCACTTGGGCTCGCAGGAGATCAAACATGAAGCAAACCATCGTCGCACTCGCAGTCATGACCATTGGCCTGGGCGCCGCCCATGCGCAGCAGGTCGTCAAGCTCGGCAATGCCGCACCGCTGACCGGCACCATTTCGCATTTGGGCAAGGATCTGGAGAACGGCACCCGGATGGCGATCGAGACGGTCAATGCCCAGGGCGGCGCCGACGTCGGCGGGCAGAAGGTCAAGTTCGAGCTGATCGGCGAGGATGACCAGGCCGACCCGCGTGCCGGCACCACGGTGGCGCAGCGCCTGGTGGATGCGGGCGTGAAGGGGGTGGTTGGCCATCTGAACTCCGGCACCTCGATTCCGGCCTCGCGCATCTACGACCAGGGCGGCATCCCGCAGGTGTCGCCGGCGTCAACCAACCCGAAGCTGACGCTGCAGAACTACAAGGGCGTGTTCCGCACCATCGCCAACGACGTGCAGCAGGGCGGCGCGCTGGGCCAGTTCGCGGTGAAGACACTGGGTGCGGCCAAGGTGGCGATCATCGACGACCGCACCGCCTACGGCCAGGGCCTCGCGGACGAGACCGACAAGGCGGTGAAGGCGGCCGGCGCCCAGGTGGTGGCCCGCGAGTTCACCACCGACAAGACGACCGAGTTCAACGCCATCCTGACCAAGATCCGCGCCGCCAACCCGGATGTGATCTTCTTCGGCGGCATGGATGCCCAGGCCGGCCCGATGCTGCGCCAGATCAAGCAGCTCGGCATCAACGCCAAGTTCATGACCGGCGACGGCGGCTGCAGCCCCGAGATGATCAAGCTGGCGGGCGACGGCATCGGTTCGAACGCCTATTGCTCGATGGCCGGCCTGCCGATCGAGAAGATGCCGGGCGGCGCCAAGTTCCGCGAGGACTACAAGAAGCGCTTCGGCGGCGACGTGCAGGTCTATGCACCCTACGCCTACGATGCGGCGATGGCGATCATCAAGGCGATGGAGCGCGCAGGTTCGGTCGAACCTGCCAAGTACCTGCCCGAACTGAGGGCCACCAACTTCGACGGCGTGACCGGCAATGTTTCCTTCGACCAGAACGGCGACCTGAAGGAAGGCGCGGTCACCGTGTACCAGTACAAGGACGGCGCCTGGGTCGCGCTCTGAGCGTCCGCCTGCCCCCGCATGCAGCCGTGCGGGGGCGGTGTCATTCAATCCTTCAAAGCGCTACCAGTCGATAATGGAAACCCTCATTCAGCAACTGATCAACGGCCTGGTGATCGGCAGCGTCTACGCGCTGATCGCCCTGGGCTACACGATGGTCTATGGCATCCTCGGCCTCATCAACTTCGCCCACGGCGACGTGCTGATGGTCGGCGCAATGACCGCACTGCAGACCATGATGTTCCTGATGGGCGTCGCACCCGGCATGTCGCCGATCTACATGCTGACAATCGCGCTGATGGTGGCGATACCGGTCTGTATGACCCTGGGTTTCCTGATGGAGCGGCTCGCCTACCGGCGCCTGCGCAACGCGCCGCGGCTGGCGCCGCTGATCACCGCGATCGGCATGTCCTTCCTGCTGCAGACGCTGGCGATGATCTTCTGGGGCCGCAACTACCACACCTTCCCGCAGCTGATCTCGACCGCACCGCTGCAGCCGATCGAAGGGGTGTTCATCACCCCGGTGCAGATCATCATCGTCGTCGCTTCGGCCGCGATCATGATCGGGCTGTCGCTGCTGGTGACCCGCACCCGCATCGGCCGCGCGATGCGCGCCACCGCCGAGAACCACCGCGTCGCCAGCCTGATGGGCGTCAACACCAACGCCATCATTGCCTTCACCTTCGTCGTCGGCGCCGCGCTGGCCGCCGTGGCCGGGGTGATGTACGCCAGCAACTACGGCATCGCCCACTACGGCATGGGCTTCATGCCCGGCCTCAAGGCCTTCACCGCCGCGGTGCTGGGCGGCATCGGCAACCTGGGCGGCGCGATGCTCGGCGGCATCATGCTGGGCCTGGTCGAATCCTTCGGCGCGGGCTACATCGAACACCTCACCTTCGGTTTCCTGAACTCGTCCTACCAGGACATCTTCGCCTTCATCATCCTGGGCCTGGTGCTGATCTTCAAGCCCACCGGCCTGCTCGGCGAACGCGTGTCGGACCGTGCATAAGGGAAGCCCACGACCATGAACGAACTCGTTTCCGCCGTACCCTGGCTGGGCAAGCGCAACCCGATGGCGGCGCGCTGGCTCATCATCATCCTCGCCCTGGCAGCGCCGATCATCGCCTGGCAGTTCGGCCGCAGCTGGGTGCGCATCCTCGACTTCGCCCTGCTGTACATGATGCTGGCGCTGGGCCTGAACCTGGTGGTGGGCTTCGCCGGCCTGCTCGACCTGGGCTACATCGCCTTCTACGCGGTGGGCGCCTACACCTTCGCCTTCCTCGCCTCGCCGCACTTCGACATACACATGCCGTTCTGGCTGGTACTGCCGCTGGGGGCGGCCTTCGCCGCGCTGGCGGGGATCATGCTGGGCTTCCCGGTACTCCGATTACGAGGAGACTATTTAGCGATCGTGACCCTGGGCTTCGGCGAGATCATCCGCATCTTCATGCTCAACCTGAACTACCCGGTCAACATCACCAACGGGCCGCAGGGCATCAACATGCTCGACCCGATCAACCTGTTCGGCTGGGATCTGTCGCGCAACCTGCAGGTCACCGAGACCTTCTCGATCAATTCGCTGTTCCTGTACTACTACTTCTTCCTGATCTGCGTAGCCGGCTCGATCATCTTCATCCAGCGCCTGCAGATCTCGCGCGTCGGCCGCGCCTGGGCGGCGATGCGCGACGACGAGCTGGCAGCCAAGGCGATCGGCATCAACACCCGCAACATGAAGCTGCTGGCCTTCTCGCTCGGCGCTACCTTCGGCGGCGTCGCGGGCGCGCTGTTCGGTGCCTTCCAGGGCTTCGTCAGCCCCGAGAGCTTCAGCCTGATGGAGTCCATCGCGGTGCTGACGATGGTGGTGTTCGGCGGCATGGGCAACATCGCCGGTGCCGTGGTCGGCGCCTTCGTGCTGGCGATGCTGCCCGAGATCCTGCGCGACGTCGCCATTCCGCTGCAGCAGACGCTGTTCGGCACCGTGATCCTCGATCCCGAAGTGCTGCGCATGCTGCTGCTGTCGCTGGCGATGATCCTGATGATGCTGCTGCGTCCGTCGGGCATGATCCCGGCCCGCGCACGCTACGCCCACGCCGAGAACATGAAGCAGGAGGGGGCGCTGTGATCACCCTGCTCGAAGCCCGCAACATCGGCAAGCGCTTCGGTGGCCTGCAGGCGCTGACCGACGTCTCGCTGACGATCAACAAGGGCGAGGTCTATGGCCTGATCGGCCCCAACGGCGCCGGCAAGACCACCTTCTTCAACGTGCTGACCGGCGCCTACACGCCGGACGGCGGCGAGTTCGTCTTCAACGGCAGCGAGCTGCCCAGCGGCAAGCCGCACAAGATCGTCGGCCGCGGCATCGCCCGCACCTTCCAGAACATCCGCCTGTTCCGCGACCTGACCGCGCTCGAGAACGTCATGGCCGGCCATCACATCCGCACCAAGGCGGGCGTGTGGGGCATCCTGACGCAGAACCGCTTCACCCGCGAGGAAGAGCGCCTGACCACGCATCGCGCCTACGAGCTGCTCGACTACGTCGGCATCGGCCGCTTCGCCAACGTGGTGTCGAAGAACCTGTCCTACGGCGACCAGCGCCGGCTCGAGATCGCCCGCGCGCTGGCGACCGAGCCGCAATTGCTGGCGCTGGACGAGCCCGCCGCCGGCATGAACGCCACCGAGACGGCCCAGCTCAAGCTGCTGATCGAGCAGATCCGCCACGACGGCGTCACCGTGATGCTGATCGAGCACGACGTGAAGCTGGTGATGGGCCTGTGCGACCGTGTCGCGGTGCTGGACTTCGGCAAGAAGATCGCCGAGGACGTGCCCGCCGTGGTGCAGAAGAACGAAGCGGTCATCGCCGCCTACCTGGGCGGAGGCAAGCATGCACACTAATCCCAGTTCTCCGCTGCTGCAGTTGCAGAACCTGCAGATCGCCTACGGCGGTATCCAGGCAGTCAAAGGCATCGACCTCGATCTGTGGGCCGGCGAGCTCGTCTGCCTGATCGGCGCCAACGGCGCCGGCAAGACCACCACGCTCAACGCCATCGCCGGCGTGCTGCCGATCGCCGGCGGCGGCATCCTGTACCAGGGCGACAAGATCAACGCGGTGCCGGCGCACAAGCGCCTGCGCCGCGGTATCGCACTGGTGCCGGAAGGCCGCGGCATCTTCACCCGCCTGACGGTGGAAGAGAACCTGCGCATGGGTGCCTACACGCGCAGCGACAAGGCCGGCATCGAGGCCGACCTGGAGCGCGTCTACACCATGCTGCCGCGGGTCAAGGAGCGCCTGCACCAGGTCGCCGGCACGCTGTCGGGCGGCGAGCAGCAGATGGTCGCGATCGGCCGCGCACTGCTGTCCCGCCCCAAGCTGCTGCTGCTCGACGAACCATCGATGGGCCTGGCGCCGCTGGTGGTGGAGAAGATCTTCGAGGTCGTGCAGTCGGTGGCGCGCGACGGCGTCACCATCCTGCTGGTCGAGCAGAACGCCAATCTGGCGCTCGAATTCGCCCAGCGCGGCTACGTGATGGAATCGGGCAAGATCACGCTGACCGGCTCCGGCAGCGAACTGCTCGCCAACCCGAAGGTGCGCGAAGCCTATCTGGGCGAGACCGCCTGACACCAGCCGGGGCTGCTGCCCGCATCCAGCGGGCTCCCCGGCGCGCTTCATTCGTTGTTCAGAATATAATCCTGCGCTTCAGGAGGACGACGCATGAAGCAAATCACCCCCAAGGAAGCGCATGCCTTCCTGCAGACAAATCCGGAAGCGCTGCTGATCGACGTCCGCAGCGAAATCGAATACCTGTTCGTCGGGCATCCGGTCGGCGCGATCCATGTGTCATGGAACGATGGCCCGGACTGGGAGGTGAACCCGCACTTCGTCGGCGAAGTGCGCAAGCTGGCCGGCAATGGCGGCCAGCGTCCCATCCTGCTGATCTGCCGCTCGGGCAACCGCTCGGAGGTGGCAGCCCAGGCCTTGCTCGACGCAGGCTTTGCCGATGTCTACAACGTGCAGTACGGCTTCGAGGGCGAGCTGGACGAAAACCACCACCGCAATTCGGTGAGCGGCTGGCGCTTCGACGGCCTGCCGTGGGAGCAGTGCTGAGGGGCACGCCAACCCGCGCTCAACGCCCATCCAGGCTGCGGCGATACTGGATCGCCTCGGCCACCTGCGCCGCGCCGGGCTGCATAGCTCCCGCCATATCGGCCAGCGTGCGCGCCACGCGCAGGATGCGGTGATAGGCTCGCGCGGAAAGATCCAGCCGGTTCATCGCCTGCTTCAGCAAGGCGGCACCACCCTGGTCCGGCATGCAGAAACGCTCCACGCCGCGGCTGTCCAGGCGGGCATTGACCACCCCCTGGCGCTCGAGCTGCACCGCCCTCGCCTGCTCGACCCGCGCCCGCACTTCCGTCGACGATGGCCCGAGTGCTGCTGAAGCAAGTTCCTCGTGCTCCAGCACCGGCACCTCCACCACCAGGTCGATGCGGTCGAGCAGCGGCCCCGACAGACGCCCCCGGTAGCGCGCAATCTGCTCCGGCGTGCACCGGCAGGCTTTGCGCGGATGGCCCAGAAAACCGCAGGGGCAGGGGTTCATCGCTGCCACCAACTGGAAGCGCGCAGGAAACTCCGCCCGCCGCCGCGCCCGCGACACGCTGATGCTGCCGGTCTCCAGCGGCTCGCGCAGGGATTCGAGCACGCGGCGGTCGAACTCGGGCAGTTCGTCGAGATAGAGCACGCCGTTGTGGGCGAGGGAAATCTCACCCGGACGCGGTGTTGCTCCCCCGCCGACCAGCGCCGCCGCCGAAGCCGAGTGATGCGGTGCCCTCATTGGCCGCTGCGCCCAGCGTGTCGCGTCGAAGCGGCCTTCCAGCGAGCTGACCGCCGCCGTCTCCAGCGCCTCGGCTTCGGACATCGGCGGCAGCAGGCCGGGCAGGCGCTGCGCCAGCATCGACTTGCCGGTGCCCGGAGGCCCGAACAGCAGCAGCGAATGCCCGCCGGCCGCAGCCACTTCCAGCGCGCGGCGCGCCTGCAGCTGGCCGCGCACGTCGGCCAGATCCGGCCCGCTGGCCGGCTGCAGTTGCGGGCTGCAGCATGGCTGAGGCTCCAGCGCAGTGTGATTGTTGAGATGAGCCGCCACGGCGCACAGGCTGCCCGCCGGCAGCACCGTCGTCTCGCGCGCCAGCGCCGCTTCCGCCGCATTGGCCGATGCCACCACCAGCGCACGCCCGCCGCGCCCGGCCGCCAGCGCCACCGCCAGCACGCCGCGCACCGCACGCAGTTCGCCGTTCAACGACAGCTCGCCGCAGAACTCCAGGCCGCCGAGCAACTTGCCGGACACCTGGCCCGAGGCGACGAGGATGCCGACCGCAATCGCCAGGTCGAAGCGGCCGCCTTCCTTGGGCAGATCGGCCGGGGCCAGGTTGACCGTGATTCTTCGTTGCGGGAATTCAAACTGCGAGGTCTGCAGCGCTGCGCGCACGCGGTCGCGCGCCTCGCGCACTTCGGTATCGGGCAGGCCGACGAGATTGAAGGCCGGCAGGCCGTTGGCCAGATGCACCTCAACCGTGACCTCGGGCGCATCGAGGCCGTCGAGTGCGCGGCTGCGCACGAGCGCGAGAGACATGCGGTTCTCCGGACTGGGCGAAGCGCCAGTCTAGCGGGAACGCATGAAATGACAAAAGCTTAATCGGTCATCATTCGCGGAATGATGGCCGGGCACCGCATTCAGGCCGGCTTGTCGCCCTCGCCAGCGCGCGCGCCTTCCAGTTCGGCAACACGGGCCTCGAGTTCGGCGAGCTTCTGCCGCGCATGCGCCAGCACCTCGCGCTGGACTTCGAATTCCTCCCGCGTGACCAGATCGAGCTTGCCGAAGGCGCTGCCGAGCATGGCCTTGACGTTCTTTTCGATGTCGCGGGCAGGGCTGTTGGCTGCCAGTTCGGAGAGCTTGGCGCCGATTTCGTCGAGGAAGCGCGGAGTAGACATGAGCGTGTATCGATGAGCGGAAATGGGTGGCGAAAGTCTAGCACGCCCGCCCAATGCTCCGCCGACGCACCGCGCTGGTTCACATGCACGACTTTGGTGCATCACGCACCAAGTTGCGCCCGATTCCTTTGCGCGACGCAACAAAAACACCCTGAAACACTGCTCTCGTGACGCTGAAACCCGCATGAAACCTGGTGTTTCAGAGACTGGCACGCGGCCTGCTAAAGACTCCTCGTCGGAAATCCAACTTCCTCTGCCAGGAGAACACCATGCACAAGACGCTCGCCGCCACAGCCTTGATTGCCGCGCTTCCATTCGCCGGCATCGCCCATGCCGGAGACAGCACCGAGGAGAGCCCCTTCTCGGCCAACGTAGGCATCGTCTCGGACTACGCCTATCGCGGCATCAGCCAGACCGACGAACGTCCGGCGCTGCAGGGCGGCTTCGACTACACGCATTCGAGCGGCTTCTACGCAGGCGTATGGGCCACCAACGTGTCCTGGATCAACGATGCGGAAGTCAGCAAGTCGTCCGGCAACAGCCTGGAAATCGACGTCTATGCCGGCTACGCGGGCGAAGCCGGCCCCATCGGCTACGACGTCGGCCTGCTGCAGTACTACTACCCCGGCAGCTACGGCTCGGTGTGGAAAGCGGAAACCGGCATGACCAAGCCGAACACGCTGGAAGGCTACGTCGGCCTGTCGTGGGAATTCCTGTCCTTCAAGTATTCCTACGCCTTCACCGATCTGTTCGGCCTGCGCGATTCCGACGGCAGCCAGTACTACGACCTCGGCGCCGAATTCGAGCTGGGCGCCGGCTTCAAGCTCGACCTGCACTACGGTTACAACGACCTCAAGGGCGGCGACGACTACGAGGACTGGAAACTCGGTGTCACCAAGGAATTCGGCGGCTTCGACTTCGGCCTGCACTACGTCGATTCCGACATCAAGCACTCCGACCTCGCCGACGAGCGCTTCATCCTGTCGGTCAGCAAGTCCTTCTGACCGGCCAGCCCGCAGAACTGGAGAAAACCCATGAAATTCATCGCAGCCATCATCAAGCCCTTCAAGCTCGACGAAGTGCGCGAAGCCCTGTCCGCGATCGGCGTGCAAGGCATCACCGTCACCGAGGTCAAGGGCTTCGGCCGCCAGAAGGGCCACACCGAACTCTATCGCGGCGCCGAATACGTCGTCGATTTCCTGCCCAAGGTGAAGATCGAAGCCGCCGTGGCCGACGACATCCTCGACCAGGCCATCGAGGCCATCGAGAAGTCCGCCGCCACCGGCAAGATCGGCGACGGCAAGATCTTCGTCTTCGATCTGGAACAGGCCATCCGCATCCGTACCGGCGAGACCGGCCCGGAAGCGCTGTAAGGGAGCACATCAAAATGAAAAAGCTGTTCGCACTCCTGCCGGCCCTGTTCGCCGCCGGCAGCGCCTTCGCCCAGGAAGCCGCCGAAGCGGCCCCGGCACTCAATGCCGGTGACACCGCCTGGATGCTGACCTCGACGATGCTCGTCATCCTGATGGTCATCCCCGGCCTCGCGCTGTTCTACGGCGGCCTCGGCCGCGCCAAGAACATGCTGTCAGTGCTGATGCAGGTGTTCGTGATCTTCTCGGTCATCACCATCCTGTGGGCGGTCTATGGCTACAGCCTCGCCTTCGGCGGCGAAGGCACCTTCTACGGCGACTTCAGCAAACTGTTCCTGAGCGGCATCACGCCGGACACCATGTCCTCGGCGCTGAACACCATCCCGGAATATGTCTTCATCTCCTTCCAATCCACCTTCGCCGCCATCACCTGCGCGCTGATCGTCGGTGCCTTTGCCGAACGCATCAAGTTCTCGGCGGTGATGATCTTCATGGTGCTGTGGTTCACCTTCAGCTACATCCCGGTGGCACACATGGTGTGGGGCGGCGGCCTGCTGGCCCAGGACGGCGCGCTCGACTTCGCCGGCGGCACCGTGGTGCACATCAACGCCGCCGTGGCCGGCCTGGTGGGCGCCTACATGGTGGGCAAGCGCATCGGCTTCGGCCGCGAATCGATGGCGCCGCACAGCCTGACCCTGACCATGGTCGGCGCCTCGCTGCTGTGGGTGGGCTGGTTCGGCTTCAACGCCGGCTCGGCCGGTGCCGCCAACGGCATCGCCGGTCTCGCCTTCATCAACACCATCCTTGCCACCGGCGCCGCCACCGTGTCATGGATCGCCGCCGAGGCCGTGCTGAAGGGCAAGCCCTCGATGCTGGGCGCCGCCTCGGGCGCAGTCGCCGGCCTGGTCGCCGTGACCCCGGCTGCCGGCTTCATCGGCCCGATGGGCTCGATCGTGCTCGGCCTCATCGCCGGCGTGGCCTGCCTGTGGGGCGTGGGCGGCCTGAAGCGTCTGCTGCGTGTGGATGATGCCTTCGACGTCTTCGGCGTCCATGGCATCGGCGGCATCGTCGGCGCCATCCTCACCGGCGTGCTGGCGGCTCCCGGCCTGGGCGGCACCGGCGACGCGGATTTCTCGATCGCCTCGCAACTGTGGATCCAGACCTATGGCGTGATCATCACCATCGTCTGGAGCGGTGTCGTCTCGGTGATTGCCTACAAGCTCATCGACGTGATGATCGGCCTGCGCGTGTCGGAAGAGGAAGAACGCGAAGGCCTGGACATCAGCGCACACGGCGAGTCCGCCTACCGCATGTAACACCACCGATGTCACCTGCGAAGCCGGCCCCTCCCCCGGCTTCGAATTTCCGCCGGCGCCCTGCAAAGGGCGCCGTTTTTTTGGCCCCTCCCGCAGGCAGTCACCCGGGCGCAGGGTAGATATGGTTGCCTCTCGTCAACATGGCAAAGGCAAATCCTGCCAATTTTTGCCAAGAACACCACGCTGGCAGAATGAGCACGATGAACATTTCTCTCCCCGACACCCTTAAATCACTTGTCGATGAGCAGGTCAGCCAGCGCGGCTGCGGCGCCAGCAGTGAATACGTTCGTGGGCTGATCCGCAGGGATCAGGATCGCCAGCAACTGCGCAAGCTGCTGTTGACCGGCGCCGCCCCGGCTCCAGCAGCACCAGCCGATGCCAGCTATTTCGACGGCTTGCGCGGCCGCGTGGGAAAGGCTGCGAAACCCGCCACCCAAGCATGAAGCGCAAGTCTGCCGTCCCACGCGAACGGGCCAACCCGGATGTGGACGACGCAGTTGCGTACTACCTTAGCGAAGCCGCCGAAACCGTAGCGCTCGGCTTCGTCGATGCGCTGGAGCATGCCTATACGCACATCAGCCGCCACCCGGCCGCCGGCTCTCCGCGCTACGCCCATGACTCGACCTGCCCGGCCTGCGCGCCTGGCCGCTGAGCCTCTATCCACACGTCGTGCTCTACATCGAGCACCCCGATTACATCGACGTCTGGCGCGTGCTGCATGAGAAGCAGCACATTCCGGCGTGGATGCAGGAGTCCAACAGCATGTGACGGCCAGTGTGCCGCGACTACATCGGTACTTCCGCTGACGGCGGCATCAACGCCCAAGGCCCAAAAAAATACCCGCTTTCGCGGGTGTAATTTTTGACTTCCTGCCTGGCTCGCCGATCTCGTTCTTCGCGGCGCTTGTTCTTGTGAACCGCGTGTCCGCATTCGTTGAACAGGATCGGAATCAGTGCGTTGCGGGGTTTCAGGCGCTTCTGCTTCTTCATTTCTCCATGCTCCAGGGAAGGTGGCCGGCTCATGCCTTGGTCACCAGGACTCCATGCGAGTTCGCGGCGCGATGTTCAGCGGAACACGATCGTCTTGTTCCCATGCACCAGCACCCGGTCTTCCAGGTGGTAGCGCAGACCGCGCGCCAGCACGGTCTTTTCGATGTCCTTGCCGTAGCGGACCATGTCCTCGACCGCATCGGAGTGGTCGATGCGGATCACGTCCTGCTCGATGATCGGGCCCTGATCGAGGTCGGCAGTGACGTAGTGGCAGGTGGCGCCGATCAGCTTGACGCCCTTTTCATAGGCCTGGTGGTAGGGCTTGGCGCCGACGAAGCTGGGCAGGAAGCTGTGGTGGATGTTGATGATGCGGCCTGGGTAGGCGGTGCACAGGTCCGGCGACAGGATCTGCATGTAGCGCGCCAGCACCATGGTGTCGCCGTGCACTTCCTCGAAGATGCGCTGCACTTCGGCGTAGGCGGCGGCCTTGTTGTCGGGCGTGACCGGCACGTGGTGGAAGGGGATGCCGTGCCATTCGACCACGCCGCGGAAGGTATCGTGGTTGGAGATCACGCAGGGAATCTCGATGTCCAGCTCCTTCGACTGCCAGCGCGCCAGCAGGTCGTACAGGCAGTGCTCCTGCTTCGACACCAGGATCACGACCCGCTTCTTGACCGCGCTGTCGGTGATCTTCCAGTCCATCTGCAGTTCTTCGGCGATCGGGCGGAAGCGCTCGCGGAACTCGCTGAGCATGAAGGGCAGCGAATCGGCGCGGATCTCGACGCGCATGAAGTAGCGCCCGCGGTTGGCGGCGTCCAGCGCAGGCTCGGCGTGCAGCGCGGTTTCGAGAATCCAGCCTTTGTGTTCGGCGATGAAGCTGGACACTTTGGCGACGATGCCGGTGCGGTCGGGGCAGGAAGCAGACAGGGTATAGAAGCGTTCGCGGTGCATGGTCGGGTACTGCAGAAACGGAATTGGAAGGCGCCGGTTCGGAAATCGGCGGCGCGGCGGGCACGGCCAGGCGACCCGCCGGACGATGGGTACGGCGTTCAGCCCGCGCGGGCGAAAGCCTTGTCGATCTCGGCGCGCAGGCTGGCGTAGTCGCGCACCACCGGATACTGCGGAAACTCGCGCACGACGTTCTCAGGCGGGTGGAACAGGATGCCGCCATGGGCTTCGCCCAGCATCGCAGTGTCGTTGTAGGAGTCGCCGGCAGCGACGACCTTGAAGTTGAGCTCCTTGAAGCGCTTGACCGCCTCGCGCTTCTGATCGGGCATGCGCAGGTGGTAATTCACCAGGATGCCTTCGTCGTTGGCCTCAAGGCTGTGGCAGAACAGCGTCGGCAGGCCGAGCTGCTTCATCAGCGGCTTGGCGAACTCGTAGAAGGTGTCGGACAGGATCACGACCTGGTAGGTGTCGCGCAGCTCGTCGAGGAACCGGCGGGCGCCTTCCATCGGCCCCATGCTGGCGATGACTTGCTGAATGTCGGGCAGGCCGAGCTTCTTTTCCGCCAGGATGCCAAGGCGGTACTTCATCAGCGTGTCATAATCGGGCTCGTCGCGCGTGGTGCGGCGCAGTTCGGGAATCCCGGTACGCTCGGCGAATTCGATCCAGATTTCGGGAACCAGCACACCTTCGAGGTCGAGACAGACGATACGCACCGGACACTCCTGCGGACAAGATTTTGGCAAAACGGTGATTCTAGCATCCGTGCCACACGCCGCTTCTGCCCGCTCGTCGGACACAACGTGCGCAACTTCTCGCCTCCGAACCGGTCCCTCCGGGCCATACCGACAATCCCTCCAGCAAACCGCTTTCCTTTTCGCTCCACATGATCAAACTCATCCCCATCGACACGCTGCGACCAGGCATGTACGTCCATGACCTGAACTGCGAGTGGATGGAGCACAACTTCGTGCGCAACCGCTTCACCATCGACAGCGAAGAAACCGTCGCCGAGATACGCACACTGGGCGTGCCCGAGGTCTGGATCGACACCGAGCGCGGGCTCGACGTCGCCGATGCGCCGGAACAGACCGAGTCCGAGCTTGCCGAGGCGGGGCACTCCCTTGCCGGCGACGCAGCCAGGCCAGCACCCCGACGCCCGCCCCGCCACACGCTGGAGCAGGCACGCCGCCTGCACGGCGAGGCCAACCGCATCGTCCGCGACATGATGGGCGACATCCGGCTGGGCAAGCAGATCGAGCTGGAACAGATCGAACCGCTGGTCGCCCGCATCGTCGATTCGATCTTCAGCCGCCAGGACGCCCTGCTGCCGCTGGCACGGCTCAAGGACCACGACGAATACACCTTCCAGCACTCCGTGTCGGTCTGTGCGCTGATGGCCTCGTTCGCACGCACGCTCGAGCAACCGCGCGAGGTCATCCGCGAAATCGCCATCGGCGCCCTGCTGCACGACGTCGGCAAGGCCCAGGTACCCGACGAAATCCTCAACAAGCCGGCCAAGCTCACCGACGCCGAATTCGCCAAGATGAAGAACCACGTCGTGCAGAGCAAGATCATCCTGCAGGGCACGCCCGGCATCAGCAACATCGCGCTCGACGTCGCCGCGCAGCACCACGAGCGCTTCGACGGCACGGGCTACCCGAACAAGCTCAAGGGTGAGGAGATCAGCCTGTACGGCCAGATGGGTTCGATCGTTAACGTCTATGACGCGCTCACGTCGAACCGCGTCTACCGCAAGGGCATGCCGCCCACCGAGGCCCTGCGCAAGCTGCTGGAATGGAGCAAGTTCCATTTCAAGCCGGAGCTGGTGCATGCCTTCATCCGCAGCCTCGGCATCTATCCCAGCGGCTCGCTGGTGCGGCTAGAAAGCCAGCGCCTGGCAGTCGTGCAGTCGCAGAACGAAGACCAGATGATGAAGCCGGTGGTGAAAGCCATGTTCCACACCCGTGGCCATTACCTGCCGCCTGAAACCATCGACCTGCGCCGTTCGCAGGACCACATCGTCGCCCATGAGGATTTCGCCGCCTGGAAGATCGATCCGGCGCAATGGCTACCGGAGTAAGCCGCATCGGCGGAGTCGGCCAGCCACTCAGTCGGCCGGTATCGCTTCCAATGCCTCGTGCAGCTCCAGCCAGCGCAGTTCGGCTTCCTCGATGCGCTCAGCCAGCTCTGCCTGGCGCCTGTTGAATGCCGGCACCTCGCCGGCCTGCGGTCCGGTGTATAGCGCCGGATCGGCCAGGAGTTCGTCGAGCTCGGCCTTTTCCTTGTTCCACGCGGCCAGGCGCTTGTCGATCTGCTCGATCTCCTTCAGCAGCGGCCGGCGCGCGGCCAGCCGCGCCTGGCGGTCGGCGGAGGCCTGGGCACGGTCAGCCTTGCGCGCGGCCTTGTCGGCGGCCTGGCCGGGGTCCGCAGCCGCCGCGGCCAACTCCGCACGCCGGCTGGCGAGCCAGTCGCGGTAGTCGTCGAGGTCGCCGTCGAAAGGCTGGATGCGGCCGCCATCGACCAGCAGGAAGCGGTCGCAGGTGGCACGCAGCAGCGCGCGGTCGTGCGACACCAGCACCATCGCGCCTTCGTAGTCCTGCAGCGCCATCGTCAGCGCATGGCGCATTTCGAGGTCGAGGTGGTTGGTCGGCTCGTCCAGCAGCAGCAGGTTGGGCCGCCGCCAGATCAGCAGGGCAAGCGCCAGGCGCGACTTCTCGCCGCCCGAGAACGGACCGCAGGGCGTGGTCGCCGGCGTGGAAGTACCGCCGACGCCGTCGCCGCGGAAGTCGAAGCCGCCGAGGTAGTCGCGCAGCTCCTGCTCGCGCGTCTGCGGGTCGAGCCGCATCATGTGCTGCAGCGCGGATTCGTCCGGGCGCAGGGTTTCGAGCTGGTGCTGGGCGAAGTAGCCGGTCGCCAGGCCCTTGCCTTCCAGCCTGCGTCCGGCGGCCAGCGGCAGTTCGCCGGCCAGCAGCTTGATCAGCGTCGATTTGCCGGCGCCGTTGCGCCCGAGCAGGCCGACGCGCTCGCCGGGACGCAGGGTCAGCAATATCCGCTCCAGCACCATGCGCTCGCCGTAGCCGACCGCGCCGTCCTCGATCTGCAGCAAGGGATCGGGCGCCGGCGGCGCATCGCGGAAGGCGAAGCTGAAGGGCGTATCGACGTGGGCGGCGGCGATGCGCTCCATCCGCTCCAGCGCCTTGATCCGGCTCTGCGCCTGGCGCGCCTTGGTGGCCTTGGCGCGGAAGCGGCGGATGTAGTCCTCCATGTGCGCGATCTCGCGCTGCTGCTTGTCGAACATCGCCTGCTGCTGCAGCAGGCGCTCGCCGCGCTGGCGCTCGAAGTCGGAATAGCCGCCGGAGTACAGCGCCAGGCGCTGCTGCTCGATGTGGGCGATGTGGGTGGTGCAGGCGTCGAGGAACTCGCGGTCGTGCGAGATCAGCAGCAAGGTGCCGCGGTAGTCGCGCAGCCAGGCTTCGAGCCAGATCACCGCGTCGAGGTCGAGGTGGTTGGTCGGCTCGTCCAGCAACAGCAGGTCGGAGCGGCACATCAGCGCCTGCGCCAGGTTCAGCCGCATCCGCCAGCCGCCGGAAAAATCCGCCACCGGGCGCTCGATGTCCGACTGCAGGAAACCCAGGCCGTCGAGCAGCGCCGCCGCGCGCGAACGCGCCGCGTAGCCGCCGATCTCATGCAGCCGGGCGTGCAGCTCGCCGATGCGGCCGCCGTCGTGGCTGGCTTCGGCGGCGGCCAGCTCGGCCTCGATGCTGCGCAGCTCGGCATCGCCGTCGAGCACGTAGTCGATCGCCGGCCTTGCCAGGCCGGGGGTTTCCTGCGCGACATGGGCGATCACCCAGCCCGGCGGCATCTCCAGGTCGCCCTGGTCGGGATGGAGCTGGTCGCGCAGCATGGCGAACAGGCTGGACTTGCCGCTGCCGTTGGCACCGGTCAGGCCGACTTTCCAGCCGGGATGGATCTGCAGCGTGGCCCCCTCGACGAGGACCTTGGCGCCGCGTGCGAGGCGCAGATTGCGAAGACTGATCACGAAACTGAGACGCGGCCGGACGGTCGCGGACGGAAATAAAGAAAGGCGCTATTCTACGCGCCAAGCGAATCGTCCCCGGAATCCTGCGCGCATGTCCCGCTCCAGCCTCACTTTCACTGCCCCCCTGAACTCGAAATCCAGACCCGCACGCATGCTGCTCTCGTTGTCGGCTGCCGCCCTGCTGACATTGCCCGCCGCAGTGCTTGCACAGGGCGATGCCGGCGCGCCGCCGAAGACAGCCGCGGAACGCGCCGCCGAAGACGCCCGCAAGGCCGAACTCAATGCCCAGGCCAAGGCGCTGCGCCACGAAGCGGAAGCCACCTTCGTCGCCACCGAGGCCGGCTGCTACCAGAAGTTCCTCGTCAATCGCTGCATCGACCAGTCAAAGCAGCTGCGTCTCGAAACGATCCAGCGCGCCCGCGCGCTCGAAGCCGAGGCCCGCAAGATCGATCTCGCCCAGCGCCAGCGCGCCGCCGCCGAAGTCCACGCCGCCCAACGGGCCAATGCGCCGGCAAGCAGTACGCAGGCAGCGCCCGGCGTGCCCGCAGCCGACGTCGCGACGCCCGCCGCCACAGCCATGCCGGTGCCGGCACCGGATGCCGGCATCGCGCCATCACCCGAAGCCGAACGCATCCGCGCCGAACGTGCCCGCGACGCTGGCCAGGCCGCAGCCGGCGCGGAGGCCGGGCGCGCCGCGCGCGACGCGGAAAAGGCCGCCAAGCGCGCCGAGACCGAAGCCGAAGCCGAAGCCCGCGCTGCGGCAGCCGAGCGCGACCGCGCCCGCTACGAAGAACGCATCCGCAAATACGAAGAAGACCAGGCCGCCAGGAAGAAATGAGCAGGCGGCGGGCAGCCGGCGCCTCGGCGTCCGGAGCCTGCCCGCCTACAGCGGCCGCACGCCCCGCGCCCAGTCGAGCGCATCTTCCAGGCGGTCATTGCCCCAGAACAGCTCCTCGCCAACCATGAAGCTCGGCGCGCCGAACAGGCCGAGTTCGGCCGCCTGCTCGGTCTGTTGTTTCAGGGCCTGCTTGTTGCCATCCGACAAGGCCCGGCCGATCACCGCATCGGCATCCAGCCCCTGCCGCGCAAGAATGTCCGCGATCACGTCGGTCTGGCCGATGTCACGGTCCCCGGCGAAGTTGGCGCTCATCACCGCGCGCGAGAACGGCGCCACCCAGCCCTCTTCCACCCCGACCAGCGCAACCCGCGCCGCCAGCAGGCTGTTGCGCGGAAAGCCGCTCGGCTTGCGGAAGGGCTGGCCATACTTCGCCGCCAGGCGTTCCAGGTCACGCCACATGTAGCGCCCCTTGGGCGGATAGATGTTGAACGGCGAATCGTTCCAGCCCAGCGCCATGAACACCGGCCCGAGCAGGAATGGCTTCCATTCGACCTGGACGCCCGCCGCTTCCGCCAGCGGCTCGATGCGCATCACCGACAACCAGGAATAGGTACTGGCGAACTCGTACCAGAACTCGACGACGGGACGGGACATGGCTGCGCTCCTCGGCGAAGGACAGTCCGCACTATAACCGAGCGGCAGAAATGCGCCCTGCCTCGCCCGCCTGGCTCAAGCTGCCGACGGCCGGTTCGCCACCCAGATGCCGGCCCCTACCAGCGCCAGCGCGGCAAACACCGCCGGCGTCAGCGTTTCGCCCAGCAGCACGCCACCGGCCAGTACCCCCAGCACCGGAGTGAGGAAGGAGAACGACGACAGCCGCGTCGCCGGATAGTGGCGCACCAGCCAGAACCAGCCGACGTAGCTGGCCGACGCCACCAGCACGATCTGGAAGGCAAGGCTCGCCCAGACTTCGGCCGAGGGCGCGAACACGCCCGGCTCGCCCAGGCCCAGCGACAGCGCCGGCAACACCAGAGCCGACACCGCCAGCTGGTACAGCAGCATCTTCTCGGCCGACGCGCGCGCCAGCGCCGTCGCCTTCACCGTCAGCGTGGTCGAGGCCCAGAACATGGCCCCGCCGACCAGCATCAGATCGCCGATCCAGGCCTGCCCGGACGGTCGCAGCAGGTTCTCGCCGAACAGCGCCAGCACTCCGGCAAAGGCCAGTGCCATCCCCATCCACTGCGCGCGCCGCATCCGCTCGTTCGGCAGCAGCCATTTCGCGCCCAGGGCGACGAAGAAAGGCGCGGTGTACAGAAAGATCACACCGCGCGAGGCGGTGGTGTATTCCAGCCCGAGGAAGATCATCGCGAACTCGGCGGCGAACAGCACGCCTGCGAACAGTCCCGGCCACAGCGTGCCGTCACGCTCGAACAACGGAATGCCGCGCAGCCGCGCCCAGGCGAACACCAGCATGGTCGCCCCGATGGAGCGCAGCCCGGCCTGCCAGGCCGGCGAAATGCCCGCGCTGGTGATCTTGATCGCCACCTGCTGCAGCCCCCACAGGGTGCAGAACAACAGCATCAGGCTGACGGCAAGGCGGTCGAGATGGGTCTTGGGCGGCATCGGACTCTCGGAGAATGGGCAGCGGGACGAGCGGGCGCAATCATACGCCCACCGGCGCAGCGCATATCGAGCTTGCCGCCTCAGCTCTCCAGCCATGGCTCTCGGTGTCGATCCGCGCGCGCATTGGCGTCATCCCGATCGAAGCGGAAATCCGGTGGCAGTCATTCGCGCAAGCGGCGCAATCGGGCGAGTTGCTCCCTGTCGGGATTGCGGTCTTCATGCTCCCGGTTTGCACTTTTCATATTCCGCCCCTTCAACATATTCTTACGGTTCATTGACGCCCATACCGCGCATGCGGGAACGTTTGCCCCGATAATGCCGGCCCGCCGCCCACAAGGCGGCCCATCCAGAACAGGAGGCTTCCCATGAAGAAAACCCAAAGCAGTCTCGCCGCCCTTGCCCTGGGCCTGTCCCTGAGTGCCTGCGCGACGGGTTCCGCCGACGACGCGATGAAGCCCTGGCCGCGCGCCGTCGAAGGCTACAGCCGCCACGTCATCCAGCTGCCGCAACTGGCCGATGAAGGCTCGCGCAAGGTGGAACTGATCGCAGGCAAGACGATGGAGGTGGACTGCAACCGGCACAGCATCGGCGGCCGGTGGCAGGAGAAGACTGTCGAAGGCTGGGGCTACAACTACTATGAACTGGACCAGGTCGGCCAGCCCGTCAGCACGCTGATGGCCTGCCCGGACAACAGCCGCAAACAGGCTTTCGTGCAGGTCGGCGGCGAACCGATGCTGGTGCGATACAACAGCCAGCTGCCGCTGGTCATCTACGCACCGAGCGACATCGAAGTGCGCTACCGCATCTGGGCTGCTGCCCCGGACAGCCTGCCCGCACAGCAGCGCTGAGCATGACGTGCCGGAGGCGCGCAGACGCCACCGGCACCGTAGCGCCATCGATCTTCACCCCGTTTACGCCATTCGCGGCGCAGCGCAGGCCAGCCTTTCGAACTGCCCCGCCGGTCCATCGACTTCGGCTAGCAGGCTCTCCCGCTGGCGGGCAGTGCGCGCCCGACTCAGGCGGAGGCACGGCTGGCCGGACTACGGCATGGCAATGATTCAGCTGCTGCCGTCGCGGCGGGACTCGGCGTGCTGGCCGGCACTTTCTCCGGAAAGCGCGTCACTCAACGGGTCGCCGGCCTGCGCGCCCTCGTTCCGGTAGGCTTCGGCGGCCAGATCGCGCACTTCGGCAGCCTCTGCGGGGGCTTCGCCGGACGGGGCTGGCCCGGCACTCTCTGCAATCGCGTCGGCCTGCGTGGCAGCCGGTTCCGCTGGAGCGGCCGGCGCCTCTTCGGTAGCGGCGGACGCGGCGGCTTCGCCCGGTGCCTGAACAGCGGCACCCGGCACTTCGACATCCGACGTATCGACATCCGACGTATCGGCGCCCGCACTTTCCACCGCGGCGGCCCCGGCCCCGGCCCCGGCCAGCAGCCTGTCGGCCTCGCCGGCATCACGGGCAGAGCCGACCAGCAGCGCATCGACGCGCTGCTGGAACAGCGTGCGCGCCGAACCGGACGACAGTTTCTCGTAGCCCGAGGAGAGGTGCTCGAACAACTCCTTGTACGAGCCCGCCATCGACACGAACAGCGTCGCAGTCTTGTCGAAATGGGTCTCCACTTCCTTGCGGTAGCCCTCGATCTCTCCCGCCTGGCGCTGGACTTCGGCGGCCTGCCGTTCGGCTTCGGCTTCCAGCTCCTGGATACGGGCCTTGCCGCCGCCACAGCTTCGGCCGACGAAGAAGCCGATCAGTCCAGCGACGAACACTGCGGCGATGGCGGCAAACCAAGCGGTCTGTTCATTCATTTCAATCATGTCCCCTCTCCCCTTAGCTGTTTTGGTTCAATCCACGACGCGCGGCTCGACCGATCCGATGAACTGCAGCCGCGCGCGCAAGGCCCGCGTCACCTCGACGCGTCCGTCCTCGGCGATGCGCAACGCGTGTTCGATGCCGAAACGGCGTGTTTGTTCGCGCCAGCCTTCGCCCGCCAGGTAGGCGGGCTTGCTGGCGGCATCGGACAGCGTGCCGGTACCCTCGTTGTCCAGGTTCCTGGCACCGACGCCGGGCGTGACCAGCACCGTCATCGATTGCGTGCCATGTGCCGGCTGCCCAGTGCGCGGATCGAGCAGGTGGGCGTAGCGTTGACCGTCGAGCATGAAGTAGCGCTGGTAGTCGCCCGAGGTGCCGACCGCCTCGCCGTCGTACAGCGGCATCGCCGCCAGCGGCGCGGGTTCGCGCGGATGCTGGATGCCGATGCGCCACGGCTGGTCGCCCTTCTTGCCCAGCGCCAGCACGTTGCCGCCGATGTTGACCAGCGCATTGTCCACGCCCTGCTGCTTCAGGATGACAGCGGCGCGGTCCAGCGCATAGCCCTTGGCATAACCGCCGAAATCGAGCTGAACCGCCGGATTGCGGCTCTCGACACGGTTGCCGTCGATGACGAGGTCGGCCATGCGCGGCCGGGCGTCGAGCAAGGCCTGCAGCCTGGCGGGATCAGGCCGCAGCGGCACGAAGGTATCGGCATGGAAGCCCCACAGCGCCACCAGCGCCCCCAGCGCGGGATCGAACAGTTCGTCGCTGGTGGCGGCGATGCGCTGGGCGTCTTTCAGCAAGGCCGCCAGTTCATCGGACACCGTCGCCGCCTCGCCGCGCGCGATGGCGGCATTCAAGGCCGTGAGTTCCGACGGCTCCCAGGCGTGGTAGGCGCGGTGCAGGCGGTCGAACTCGCGCAGCACCGCCTGCGCCGCCTTGTCGGCCGCCGCCTGGTCGTCGGTATACACCGCGACATCGACCCGGGTGCCGAAGACGAAGGCTTCGTGATGGAAGACATCCGCGCGCGAGCAGGCGCCCAGCAGCAGGACGCAGGCCAGCAGCCCCAGCCAACGCAAGCAGCAGGAGGAAAGCGCCGGCCTCGCCCCCATCAGGCGCAGGCCCGCTCCAGCTTGTCGATGACCAGGCCGGCGACGTCGAAGCCCTGCTGGGTGGCGATCTCGACCATGCAGGTGGGGCTGGTGACGTTGATCTCGGTGAGATGGCCGCCGATGACGTCCAGGCCGACGATCAGCAGGCCGCGCTGCCACAGGATCGGAGCGAGGTATTCGGCGATCTCGCGCTCGCGCGCGGTCAGCGGCATCGCCACGCCGCGGCCGCCGGCGGCGAGGTTGCCGCGCGTCTCGCCGGCCTGCGGAATGCGCGCCAGCGAATACGGCACGACTTCGCCGCCGATGATCAGCACCCGCTTGTCGCCGTCGGCGATCTGCGGCAGGTAGCGCTGCGCCATGATGGTTCGCGCACCTTCCTGGGTCAGCGTCTCGATGATGACGTTGCGGTTAGGGTCGCCCTTCCTGACGCGGAAGATCTGGCTGCCGCCCATGCCGTCGAGCGGCTTCAGGATGACATCGCCGATCTCGTCGATGAAAGCCTGGATGTCGACCGCGTCGCGCGCCACCAGCGAGGTGGCCATGAACTGCGGGAATTCGGTGATGGCGAGCTTCTCGGAGTGGTCACGGATCGCACGCGGATCGTTGAACACCCTTGCGCCGGCCTGCATCGCGTCTTCCAGCAGCCAGGTGGCGGTGACGTACTCGAAGTCGAACGGCGGGTCCTGGCGCATCAGCACGGCGTCGAACTCGACCAGCGACAGCGCCTGCTCCGGCCCGGCGGGCTCGTACCAGGGCTTGTCGCCGGCCAGCAGCCTGATCGGCAGCGCGCGTGCAGACACCGCGCCGTCGCGCCAGGCCAGCGCACCGCGCTGCAAGGTCCACACCTCGTGGCCGCGCGCCGCGGCGGCACGCATGACGGCGATGCTGGAATCCTTGTAAGCCTTCAGACCGTCGAGCGGATCGAGGATGAAGGCGAACCTCATGCCGCCTCTCCGATTTCTTCGGCCGGCTCGGTTTCCTCGATCTCGACCGACGCCGCCAGCAGCGCCAGGCGCGCGACCACGCCGTAGGCGTAGAAGCGGTTGGGCGGCGCATCCGGCCCCTGCGCGACGTCGGGCAGCGTGCAGCAGGTGTCGAAGGCCAGCGGCTTGAAGTGCATGCCCGGCGCGTTGAGGTTCTCGTCGCGGCCGCGCTCGGTATGCACGCGGTAGAAACCGCCGACGACGTAGTGATCCATCATGTAGACGACCGGCTCGGCGACGCCGTCCTCGACCGTCTCGAAGGTATGCACGCCTTCCTGGATGATGACCTCGTGCACCTGCAGGCCTTCCTTGACCACCGCCATCTTGTTGCGCTGGCGGCGGTTGAGGCCGACGACCTCGGACGCGTCCTTCACCGTCATCACGCCCATGCCATAGGTGCCGGCATCGGCCTTGACGACGACGAAGGGCTCGTCGCTGACGCCGTATTCCTTGTACTTGGCGCGGATGCGGGTCAGCAGCGAATCGACCTGCGCCGCCAGGCATTCCTCGCCGGTGCGCTCCTGGAAGTTGATCTGGCCGCAGACGCCGAACTCGGGGTTGATGCGCCAGGGGTCGATGCCGATCGCGGCGGCGAATTCGCGCGCCACGCGGTCGTAGCACTCGGCGTGCTTGGACTTGCGCCGCGCATGCCAGCCGGCATGCAGCGGCGGGATCAGCCACTGGTCGTCCAGGCCCTGCAGCACCGGCGGAATCCCGCCCGACAGATCGTTGTTGAGCAGCACCGAGCAGGGGCTGAAGCCGTCCAGGCCGACGCGGTTGCCGCTGCGCCGCAGCGGTTCCAGCGTCAGCGTGGCGCCGTTGGCGAGTTCCAGCACGGTCGGCTCGGTGATCTCGGGCAGCAGGCTGCCGATGCGCACTTCCAGCCCGGTCAGGCGCAGGATGGACACCAGCTTGGCCACGTTCTGCAGGTAGAACTGGTTGCGGGTGTGGTTCTCGGGGATCAGCAGCAGCTTGCCGGCGTCGGGGCAGATGCGTTCGATCGCGACCTGGGCAGCCTGCACGCACAGCGGCATGAAGGCATCATTGAGGTTGTTGAAGCCGCCCGGGAACAGGTTCAGGTCGACCGGCGCGAGTTTGAAGCCGGAGTTGCGCAGGTCGGTCGAGGCATAGAAGGGCGGCATGTGGTCCTGCCACTGGGTGCGGAACCACTTTTCGATGTCGCAGGCGTTGTCGAGGAACTGGCGCTCCAGTTCGAGCAGCGGCCCGGTGAGCGCGGTGGTGAGGTGCGGAACCATGGATTTTCTACCCGGAAGAAACCGCTGCCGGACGGCCAGCGGCAAATCGATTCGCCGGAATGTTACACCATGGCCCGCGCCGGCCGATTGCGGACCTTTGATTCCGATCAGAGCGGCGGAGCGCCAGAACTTGAGACATTGTGCGGCCGGGCGCACAGCCTGGCGACCGCCACTGCCGGCAGGCAGCGCTCGGACTGAGGGTCGCCACGGATGGCAAACCGGAGAAATTCGCTTACCTTTACGGGGCGAGATCGTTGCATGCTCCACCATCGACGCCGTTCTCACCCATCCAAGCCAAACAACAAAGGAGACATTCCATGAAGAAAACCCTGCTCGCCGCCGCCCTGCTCACGCTCGGCGGTTTTTCCAGCGCCGCGCTGGCCGACCTCACGGTCGCCATCGCCGGACCGATGACCGGCCAGTACGCCTCGGCCGGCGACCAGATCCGCAAGGGCGCCGAAATGGCCGTCGCCGACATCAACGCCCGCGGCGGCGTGCTCGGCCAGAAGCTGAAGCTGGAAGTGGGCGACGACGCCTGCGATCCGAAACAGGCGGTGTCGGTCGCCAACACCATGGTGAACAAGGGCATCGTCTTCATGCACGGCCACTGGTGCTCCAGCTCCACGATCCCCGCTTCCGACGTCTACGCCGACGCCAACATCCTGGTCGCCACGGTGTCGACCAACCCGCAGGTCACCGAGCGCGGCCTGCCCAACGTCTTCCGCATCATGGGCCGCGACGACCAGCAGGGTCTGGTGGCTGGCGGCTACATCGCCGAGCACTTCAAGGACAAGAAGGTCGCCGTGGTCGACGACAAGAGCGCCTACGGCAAGGGCCTTGCCGACGAGATGGCCAAGGCGATGAGCGGCAAGGGCCTCAAGCCCTCGCTGCGCGAATCGATCACCGCCGGCGAAAAGGATTACTCCAGCCTGATCGCCAAGTTCAAGCAGGCCGGCGTCGAAGTGATGGCCTACGGCGGCTACCACACCGAAGTCGCGCTGATCCTGCGCCAGGCCCAGGCCGCCGGCCTGAAGCTGACGGTGATGGGCGGCGACACCATGACCAATGCCGAACTCGTCACCGCCGCCGGTCCGGCCGCCGACAACGTGCTGTTCACCTTCTCGCCCGACGCGCGCAAGAACCCCGACGCCGCGCCGGTGGTGGAGAAATTCCGCACTGCCAAGGTCGAGCCGGAAGGCTACGTGCTGTACGCCTACGCCGCGATGCAGCTGTTCGAGCAGGTGGCGACCGCGGCCAACAGCACCAAGTACGCCGACCTCGAGAAGTCGATGCGCAACGGCAACTTCAAGACCGTGATCGGCGACCTCGCCTTCGGTCCGAAGGGCGACCTGAACGTGCCCGGCTTCGTCGTCTACCGCTGGCAGGGCGGCCAGTACGACTACGTCAAGTGATGGTCCGGCGCCGCACGCGCGGCGCCTGAGCTTACCGGCCGCCCTCCGCGCCGCCTGACACGGCAGCCGCGCGGACGGGACCACAGCAAAGGACGGCCCCCGCCACGCGCCCAAGGGCAGGCGTGGCGGGCGACACCGTCCTGCCTCCACGGGAGACATCGTGGCCTACGCACTCCAGCAACTGATCAACGGGCTCACGCTCGGCGCCATGTACGGCCTGATCGCCATCGGCTACACGATGGTGTACGGCATCATCGGCATGATCAACTTCGCCCACGGCGACATCTTCATGGTGAGCGCGTTCATCGCGGTCACCGCCTTCACCCTGCTCGCGGCAGCCGACGTGACCTCGATCCCGCTGGCGCTGAGCTTCGTGCTGATCGTGTCGATCTTCTTCACCTCGGCCTACGGCTGGGCGGTCGAGCGCACCGCCTACCGCCCGCTGCGCGGCTCGACCCGGCTGGCACCGCTGATCTCGGCGATCGGCATGTCGATCTTCCTGCAGAACACCGTGCAGCTGACCCAGGGCGCGCGCGTCAAGCCGATCCCGCCGGTCCTCGAGGGCGGTCTCGTGCTGTGGGACACGCCGGCATTCGCCGTGCAGATCAGCTGGAGCCAGATGCTGATCATCGTCACCACGATGACGCTGATGGTCGCCTTCACCTGGATGATCACGCAGACCCCGTTCGGCCGCCAGCAGCGCTCCTGCGAGCAGGACCGCACGATGGCCGCGCTGCTCGGCGTCAACGTCAACCGCACGATCTCGCTGACCTTCATGCTCGGCGCCGCGCTGGCCGCGGTCGCCGGCGTGATGGTGACGGTGTATTACGGCGTGGTCGATTTCTTCATCGGCTTCCTGGTCGGCATCAAGGCCTTCACCGCGGCGGTGCTGGGCGGCATCGGCTCGCTGCCGGGGGCGATGCTCGGCGGCCTGCTGATCGGCCTCATCGAGTCCTTCTGGGCCGCCTACCTGTGGGCGGAGTACAAGGACGTCGCCACCTTCGGCATCCTGTGCCTGGTGCTGATGCTGCGCCCCTCGGGCCTGCTCGGCCGGCCCGAAGTGGAGAAAGTCTGATGAGCACCGTCGTCTTTGCCCGCCACGCCATGACCCCCGCCGAGCGCCTGCGCGACGCCGGCTGGGTGGCCTTCGTCGGCTTCATCCTCGGCGTGCCGCTGATCGGCCTGACCACGGTGGACGTGGGTGGCCGCCTGGCGGTCGACACCCGCTTCGGCCTGCTCGCCGCCACCGTCGCCGTCGTGTTCGCCGGCCGCCTGCTGCTGCGCTGGGCGCTCGACCAGGCGCGCAACCGCAAGCAGAGCCGCAGTGCGGCCAAGGCCGCGGCCACCGCCGACGAGCGCGCCCACGGCGCGCAGAAAGTGGTCACCGTGCTCGGCTGGCTCGCCCTCGGCGCCGCGGTGGCGCTGCCGATCTTCTATTCCGACAACCGCTACGTGGTCGACACCGCCACCACGGTGCTGATCTATGTGATGCTGGGCTGGGGCCTGAACGTGGTGGTGGGCCTGGCCGGGCTGCTGGACCTCGGCTACGTCGCCTTCTACGCGGTGGGCGCCTATTCCTACGCACTGCTGTCGACCCAGTACGGCTGGAGCTTCTGGGAAGCGCTGCCGGTATCCGGCGCCCTCGCCGCCAGCTTCGGCATCCTGCTCGGTTACCCGATCCTGCGCCTGCGCGGCGACTACCTCGCCATCGTCACGCTCGGCTTCGGCGAAATCATCCGCGTCATCCTCGTGAACTGGACCGAGTTCTCGGGCGGCCCCAACGGCATCAGCTCGATCCCGCGCCCCAGCTTCTTCGGCCTCGAGTTCGCCCGCAGCGCGCCCGAAGGCGAGCAGACCTTCGCCGGCTTCTTCGGCCTCGACTTCTCGCCGATGCACCGGCTGATCTTCCTCTACTACCTGATCCTGGTGCTGGCGCTGCTGACCCATGCCTTCGTCTCGCGGCTGCGCAAGCTGCCGGTCGGGCGCGCCTGGGAAGCGTTGCGCGAGGACGAGATCGCCTGCCGTGCGATGGGCATGAACACCACCAACATCAAGCTGTCGGCCTTCGCCATCGGCGCCATGCTGGGTGGCTTCGCCGGCGTGTTCTTCGCCGCGCGCCAGGGCTTCATCTCGCCGGAAAGCTTCACCTTCGCCGAATCGGCGATCATCCTCGCCATCGTCGTGCTGGGCGGCATGGGTTCGCAGATGGGCGTGGTGCTGGCGGCGACGCTGCTGGTTCTGATTCCCGAGTTCGGCCGCAACTTCGCCGAATACCGCATGCTGCTGTTCGGCGCGGCGATGGTGCTGATCATGATCTGGAAGCCGGGCGGCCTGCTGTCTCACCGCGAACCGACCGTGCGCCTGAACCCGCTGGGCAAGCCCGGCGCCACGAAGGAGGCCGCGCAATGAACACGCCCGGCCCGAACACCCCTGCCACGCTGCTGTCGGTGCAGAACCTGACGATGCGCTTCGGCGGCCTGACCGCGATCGACGACCTGTCGCTGGACGTGCCGGCGGCCAGCATCACCGGCATCATCGGCCCCAACGGCGCGGGCAAGACCACGCTGTTCAACTGCCTGACCGGCTTCTACAAGCCGACCACCGGCAGCCTGCGGCTGGCCCACCCGCGGCATGGCGAAATGCGCCTGGAAGCGCTGCCCAGCCACCGCGTGGCGCGCGACGCCCAGGTCGTGCGCACCTTCCAGAACATCCGCCTGTTCCCGAAGATGACGGTGCTGGAGAACCTGATCGTCGCCCAGCACAACGTGCTGCAGCGCGCCTCGAAGTTCTCCGTCGCCGGCCTGTTCGCCCTGCCCGGCTACCGCCGCGCCGAGCAGGAGGCGATCGAGCGCGCGGTTATGTGGCTGAAGCGGCTGCGGCTCGAACACCTCGCCGACCACGCCGCCGGCGAGCTGCCCTACGGCATCCAGCGCCGCATCGAGATCGCCCGCGCGCTGTGCGTCGATCCGGTGCTGCTGTGCCTGGACGAACCCGCCGCCGGCCTCAACCCGCGCGAATCGGCCGAGTTGAACGAGTTGCTGCTCTACCTGTGCCGCGAACTGGGCATCGCCATCCTGCTGATCGAGCACGACATGAGCGTGGTGATGAACGTCTCCGACCATATCGGCGTGATCAGCTACGGCCGCAAGATCGCCGAAGGCACGCCGGAGCAGGTCAGGAACGACCCGCAGGTGATCAAGGCCTATCTCGGCGAGGACGACGAGGAAGAGATGCAGGACGCGGCGGCAACGGGAGGGGCCACGGCATGATGCTGACGATGGAGGGCGTGCACGCCCATTACGGCCACATCCACGCGCTGCGCGGCATCGACGTCGAAGTGCAGGTCGGCGAGATCGTGACGCTGATCGGCGCCAACGGCGCCGGCAAATCGACGCTGATGATGAGCCTGTTCGGCAACCCCCGCGCGAGCGCCGGGCGCATCGTCTTCGACGGCGAGGACATCACCCGCGTGCACACGCACGAGATCGCCCGCCGCGGCATCGCCCTGGTGCCCGAAGGCCGGCGCATCTTCCCGCGCATGACGGTGATGGAAAACCTGCAGATGGGCACGGCGCACGCCGACCCGGCCAACTACGACGCCGACCTCGCGCGCATGTTCGCGATGTTCCCGATCCTGGAGCAGCGCCAGTCGCAGCGCGGCGGCACCTTGTCCGGCGGCGAGCAGCAGATGCTGGCGATCGCCCGCGCGCTGATGAGCCGGCCCAAGCTGCTGCTGCTCGACGAGCCTTCGCTCGGCCTGGCGCCGATCTACATCCGCAAGGTGTTCCAGATCGTCAGGGAGCTGAACCGCGACCACGGCATGACCATCCTGCTGGTCGAGCAGAACGCCAACCAGGCGCTGCGGGTTGCTCACCGCGGCTACGTGCTGCAGCATGGCGAGATCACGCTAGCGGGGACAGGCGCGGAACTGCTGGCAAGCCCGGAAGTGCGGGCCGCCTACCTGGAGGGCGGCCACGGCTGACCAGCCAATAAAAAAGAGCATTTCGGCAAGGAGACAGGCATGAGCCCGCCGAACCTGAACGCCGACCTGGCGAACATCTCCCTCCACCTGCTGGCCGCGCTCGGCGCCGGCGGCGTCATCGGCCTGGAGCGCAGCTACCACGGCCGCCCGGCGGGTTTCCGCACGCATTCGCTGGTCTGCGTGGCGTCCAGCCTGCTGATGCTGGTGACGCTGTACCAGTGGTCCTGGCTGCCCGGCGTGCCGATGGAAACCGTGCGCACCGACCCGACACGCATGGCGCAGGGCATCATGACCGGCATCGGCTTTCTCGGCGCCGGCGTGATCTTCAAGGAAGGGCTCAGCGTGCGCGGGCTGACCACCGCAGCCTCGATCTGGATGACCTCCGCGATCGGCATCCTGATGGGCATCGGTTTCTATTTCCCCGCCGTGCTCGCCACCCTGATCACGCTCGGCACCCTGGCGGCCTTCCGCTGGATCGAGATCCGCCTGCCCTCGCACCTGTACGCCCAGCACACCATCCGCTTCGAGCGCAGCCGCGCGATGAACGAGGAGGAAGTCCGCGCGCTGCTCGCCCGCCACGGTTTCACCGTGGCCAACATGAACTACCGCGTCTCGGACGACGGGCTGTTCTTCGAATACCGCATGACCATCCGCACTAGCAAGCAGGGCAACCTGCGCACGCTGGCGGAAGAACTGCGGCATCTCAACGAGGTACGCGCTTTCCGCCTGTCGCCAACGGGTGACTGAAACGGCCGCCGGCGCCGCAACGCCACGGTTCAACGCGCAAGGCCGATCTCGCGCAACCGGGCGTGGATGCCGTCCGCCATCCGGCGGTAGCCCTGCGCATTGGGGTGGATGCGGTCGGCGCGCAGCCCGGCCTGCGACAGCACGTCGGCAAACACCTCCGGCACCAGCGGCACGCCTTCCTCGTGTGCCAGGGCCGCATAGATCGGCGAATCGGACAAGCTGCCCATGACGGCGCCAGACAAGGACAGCGCCGGCACGCCGACCAGCACCACCTGCGCGCCGCCCGTCCGCGCCGTGCGCACGATCTGGCGCAGATCCTCCTTGACCTCGGATTCGCTGCGGCGGCGCAGGAAGTCGTTGCCGCCGATCTCGACCAGCACCAGCGCCGGCGCGAACTCGTCGAGCAGCTCCGGCAGCCTGTGCCGGCCCGCCTGCGCGGTGTCGCCCGGGATGCCGGCGTTCACGACTTCCCAGCCGGTCGCTGCCGCCAGCAGTGCGGGCCAGTCCTCGCCTTCGCCCGCGCCGGTGCCATAGGTGACGCTGTCGCCGAAGGCGAGCACCCGTGCGCCGCCGGCCAGCGCAGGCAGCCTGGCCTCACGCCCACAAGCAGCGGACAAGGCGGCGAGCGCCAAGGAAAGAACGAAATTTCTTCGATTCATGGTGAATAGCTGGCCGGCATTTCCGGAGACGCCGCCACTATCGCCTGAAATCCCCCGGCGCAGAAGCGCACACCGCCACGAATCGCGCCTAATTCCTCGGTGTTCTTAGCAATTAATCGCAAATGCCTTTTTTAGCCACCCAGCGCCCCATTAACATTCGCCCTCATTCACAGCTGTCTCACCAGAGCCTGCAGACAGGCCACGGCTCGAAAGCCCGCCCCGACCCCAAGGACGCACCATGCTGAAGAAGACCATCGCCCTGCTGGCGCTGGCCGGTACGACCCTCGCACTACCTGCCCACGCCGACACGGCCGCCGCTGCGCAGCCGGCCACCGTTTCCCGGCCAGCCGCCGCACACGCCCACACACCGCTGCTGACACCTGCCGGGCTGCGCCCCCTGCTCGGCCAGGCCGACGTCCGCGTCCTCGACATCCGCCCGCCCAAGGACTACGCCGAAGGCCACATCCCCGGCGCCATCAACACCCCTTACGGCGCTTTCCGCGGCCCGCAGAGCAATGCCGGCCAGCTCGTGCCCGAGGAGAAGCTGACCGAACTGCTGCGCAGGGCGGGCATCGACGACAGCACCCACGTCGTCGTCGTCCATGGCGGCGCCACGCATACGGATTTCGGCGCCGCGGCGCGGGTGTACTGGACGCTGAAAGTCGGCGGCCTGAGCCGCCTGTCGATCCTCGACGGCGGCACCAAGCTGTGGGCCGGCAGCGGCGGCGCGCTCGACAAGGCCGTGCCCGACGTGGCGCCCAGCGCAGTGGCGCCCAGCCAGTTCAAGTACCGCTACGACCAGGACCAGATCGTCAGCCGCGAGGAACTCGCCGGCGCGATCCGGTCCTCGTCGGCGCCGCTGCTGCTCGATGCCCGCCCGCCGCGCTTCTTCAGCGGTGAAGTCCGCGTCGATGCCGCCGCGCGCTACGGCACCCTGCCCGGCGCTCAGTCCTTCGACAACGCCCAGTTCTTCGTCAAGGGCGGCACCACGCTGAAGCCGGCCGAGGAACTGAAGGCGCTGGCCGCGCAGGCAGGCGCCGCCACGGGGCCGGCCGTGTCCTTCTGCAATACCGGCCACTGGGCGGCGACCAACTGGTTCGTGGTATCGGAGATCGTCGGCAATGACGAGGTGAAGCTCTATCCGGAATCGATGGTCGGCTGGAGCCTGAGTGAGCTGCCGATGGCCAACCAGCCGTCGCGCTTCACCGTGCTGCTTCAGGACCTGAAGCGCGCCTTCGACTGAGCGAAAGGATGATTGCGATGCCTTGGCTGAATCGTTTGCTCCTGATCGCCGGCGGCCTGGCCGGCGTGCTGGCGGTAGCCTACGCCGCCGGCGTGCGCCAGGGCCTGCTGGCCCTGCTCGGGATCGGTTTCGGTGCGATGCTGCAAGGCACGCGCTTCGGCTTCACCACCGGCTGGCGCGACTTCATCGAGCGCCGCGACCCGCAGGGACTGTGGGCGCAGATGCTGCTGATGGTGCTCGCCGCCGCCATCGCCCTGCCGTTGATCGCCGGCAGCGGCGGTGAAATCGTCGGCGCGGTGGCACCGCTGACGCTCAGCCTGGTGCTCGGCGCCTTCCTGTTCGGCGCCGCGATGCAACTGGCCGACGGCTGCGGTTCCGGCACGCTGTACAAGGCCGGCGCCGGCGCGCCGCTGTCCTTCGCGGTGCTGCCGACCTTCGCCCTCGGCAGCTTCGTCGGCGCCTCGCACCAGCCCGGCTGGATCGCCCTCGGCGGCCTGCCGGCGGTGGATCTGCTCGCCTGGGGCTGGCCCACCGCGCTCGCACTGACCGTTGCCGGCTGCGGCCTGGTGGCCTGGCTGGCCGGCCGCGCCCAAGCGCAATCCGCCGCCTCGCAGCCCACGGCGTCACCGACCCCGACGCCGCAGCATGCTGCCCAGCAGGTGATGCGCGCCGGCACGGCGAGCTTCGTTCCCGCCGCCGAAACAGCCCGCGCCGGCAGCCGCTGGGCGCGCCGCTGGTGGCTGGGCGCACTGCTGCTGGCGGCGCTGTACGGCCTGCACCTGATCGTCGCCGGCCAGCCCTGGGGCATCGTCTACGGCATCGGCGTATGGGGCGCCAAGATCGCTTCGGCGCTGGGCTGGAGCCCGGTCGGCGATCCCTTCTGGGGCGTCGAGCCGCACGCCGCCCGGCTGGCCGAGCCCTTGCTGGCCGACATCACCTCGGTGACCAACCTCGGCCTGCTCTACGGCGCGCTGGCCGCGTCGCGCTGGAACGGCCCGGCGGACTTCAGGCTGCCGTCGAACCGCCGCCTGATCGCCGCCTGCATCGCCGGCCTGGTGATGGGCTACAGCTCGCGCATGGCCTTCGGCTGCAACGTCGGCGCCTACCTGGGCGGCATCGCCTCGGCCAGCCTGCACGGCTGGGTGTGGTTCGCGCTCGCCTTCGCCGGTTCGATCATCGGCGTGCGCATCCGCCGCCGCATCGGTAGCTAAGGAGAGGAAGGGACATGGACGACAAGAAATGCTTCCGCATCGTCAACGCCGTGTTCTGGCTGGGAGTGCTGGCACTGGTTGCGCTGGACACTTTCCACACCCGCGGCGTGCGCCTCGAGCCGCCGGCCTTCGCGCTCGGCAGCGGCCAGGCGGCCTCGGGCGGACATTGCTCGGGACGCTGAGCCTCCGCGCGGCGCGCGAGTCGCTGCTCACCGCTAACGCGTGCCTGCTACCGCGTGCCTGCTACCGCGTGCCTGCTAACGCGCGTCTGCTAACGCGTGCCACGCTCCTCGCGGGCGATCGCCGACAGTTCGCGCAGGTACCAGGCCGCATAACCGTAGCCAGCCACCGCGACCAGCGCGGTGAACAGCAGGCTGCCTTCGAACGGCACGCCTTCCAGCACGTTGGCGACGACGACGAAGCTCAGGTACAGGGCGGCGACCAAACCGCCCATCACGCGGATCATGGCGAAAGTCTTGCGTTGCTTGAGATTGGGCTGGGCCATGGGCTGCAGGCGCGATGTGCGCAAAGGATCGGGACAGGGCGCAGGGTAGCGGATTCCGCTGCGGCTGGCACCATCTGCGCCCACCACCTCCGGGGCCGATGGCGGCAGAATCACGGCTCCGGCGCCGCCCGCGGCGCCTTCTGCAAGCATCCCCGATGAACGAATCCCCATCGCCGGCCCGGCCGGCCGAACACGCGGACAGTACCGCAGCCCACGCCGACGGCTGGGCCGACCTGCTGTCCGGGCGCCATCTCGCCAGCGTGCTGGTGATGGCAAGCGGCGTGCTGCTGTACGCGATGAACCTCTACTTCACCGCCGCGCTGATGCCGTCGATCGTCGAGGACATCGGCGGCCAGGCCTACTACGCCTGGGTGACGACGGCCTTCGTGGTCTCGGCCATCGTCGGCTCGCTGTCGGTCAGCCGCATCCCCGACTGGAAAGGCTCGGCTGCCGCCTACCTGATCGCCTTCAGCATCTTCTTCGTCGGCGCCATGGGCAATGCGGCAAGCCCGACGATGGAGCTGCTGATCGCCAGCCGGGCCATACAGGGCCTGGGCGGCGGCCTGCTGGTCGGGCTCGGTTATGCGGTGATCCGCACCGCGCTGCCGGCCAGGCACTGGGCGCGGGCGGCCGGTGTCGTCTCCGCGATGTGGGGCGTGGGCACGCTGTTCGGCCCCGCGCTCGGCGGCCTGTTCGCGGAGCTGGGCCTGTGGCGCGTCTCCTACGCCGCGCTGGCCGCCGTGGCGCTGCTGCTGGCAGCCGTGGTGCGGCGCTCCTTCGCCGGCTCGGCCGGTTCCGGACACCGTGCGCCGGTGCCAGTCGTGTCGCTGCTCGTCCTCATCCTCGCCACGCTCGCGATCAGCCTCAGCGCCGTGGTGCCGATGGGCTGGCCGGTCCTGGCCGCGATCGGCATCGGCCTCGCGCTGCTCGGGCTTTTCATCGCCGTAGAGCGCCGTTCCCGGCACACCATCCTGCCCGCCCTCGCCTACCAGCGCGGCAACACGCTTAAATGGGTCTACCTGACCGTCGCGGCGCTGAGCGCCGGCGTGGTGATGGAAAACTTCATTCCGCTGTTCGCGCAACGGCTGGCCGGCCTGAGCCCCCTGCTCGCCGGCCTGCTCGGCGCAGTACTGTCGCTGGCCTGGACCTGTGCCCAGTTGTTCATCGTCTCGGTGCGTGCCGATGCCACCCGCCGCCGCGCCATCCGCCTCGGCCCGCTGCTGCTTGCAGCGGCGCTGATCGGCTACGGCCTGCTGCAGACCGACGGCGCCGGGCCGTCAACCGTCGCTGCCTGGGCGGTGCTGCTCGCCGTCGCCGGTACCGGCATCGGCCTCGCCTGGCCGCTGCTCGGCGTCGCCGCGATGAGCAGCACGCAGGACGCTGCCGAAGGCGGCAAGGCCGCCGCGGCGATCTCGACCACGCAGCTCATCGCGCTGTCGATCACCTCCGCTCTCGGCGGCACGCTGATGGCGGCAGGCGGCGAATCCATCGCCGATGCGGCGCGCTACGCCACGCTCGGCATCGCGCTGCTGGTGCTGCCGGGTATCTTCACCGCGCGCATCGTGACGCGGCAGTAGCCGCACGCGATACCCGCAAGCGTTACCATCCCCCCACTACCCACCACGACGAGCCCGATGCCCGCTGCAGCCGAACGATCCGACCTCGCCCCCGATCCCGCCGGCGGACCGCCGCTCGCCAATACACTGCTGTTCGCCCTCGTCTTCGTCGAAGGCTTCGTCTCGCTCGGCGCCGAGATCGTCGCCCTGCGCCGCCTGGTGCCGCACGTGGGCAGCGCGATCACCGTCACCGCACCGACGATCGGCTTCTTCCTGCTCGCACTGGCGCTCGGCTACCAGGCCGGTGGCCGCGTCGCCGGCAACTACCTGACGCGGGTGCGGCACAACTTCCTCGCCGCCGCGGTGCTGATCGCGGTGGGGCTGTCCGGGCCGGTGGCCGAGCTGCTGTTCACCCACCTGCAGCCGGCGCCGCTGGCCTGGTTCGCACTGATCGGCGGCATCCTGTGCCCGGTGGCCTGGCTGCTCGGCCAGACGGTGCCGATCCTGACCAACCTGCTGCGCCATGCACGCGCCGGCGAACGCAGCGGCGCGGCGCTGTACTGGTCCACGCTCGGCTCCTTTCTCGGCGCGGTGTCGCTGTCGATGCTGGTGATGCAGTGGCTGGGCGTGGGTGCCGCGGTGCTGATCTGCACCGCCCTGCTGTTGATGCTGGTGCCGCTGCTGCGCGAAACCGGCCACGCCCGCCGGCTCCCGCTGCTGCTGTCCGCCCTCGTCGCCTGCGCCGCGCTCACCGCCAATCTGGTGCTGCCGCAGCAGACCGAGACCGCCTACGCCACCTACCGCGTGGCGCCGGCCACGCTCGACGGCTTCGACAATCCACGTGTGTTCTGGGTCAACAACTCCCCGGCCTCGATCATCGACAATACCGAGCCGCCGCATTACGCGCGCTACATCCAGCGCCTGCGCACGCTGCTGCTGGACGAACTGGCTTTCCGCGAGCGCCGCGTGCTGGTGCTGGGCGCCGGCGGCTTCACGCTGTCGCACCGCGAGCCGCTCAACCGCTACACCTATGTCAACATCGATCCGGCGATCAAGGACATTGCCGAGCGCGACTTCCTGCGCGAGCCGGTGCTCGGCGAATTCATCGTCGCCGACGCCCGCGCCTTCGTGCGCGACAGCAGCGAGCGCTACGACGCCGTGGTGGTGGACGTCTACAGCGCCCTCACCAGCATCCCCGCCCACCTGGTGACGCGCGAGTTCTGGCGCAGCACGCGCCAGGCGCTGAAGGAAGACGGCCACCTGATCGCCAACCTGCTGCTCGACAGCAAGCTCGCCACGCCCTATGCGCGCAACCTGCTGGCAAGCATCCAGGCGGAGTACGGTCCTTGCGCGGTCGAAGTGCTGTTCCGCGACCGGCCGATATCGAACGTGCTGGTGCAGTGCCACGCCGCCACCCCGGCGCTTGCCGGCGAACCCTACACCGACGAGCGCAACCGCGCCGATCTGGACGTGCTGCGCTCGCGCTGATCAGCCCCGCGGCAGGAAGGCGGCGAAGGACGCCGGCAGCGGCGTATTTTCCAGGCTGCGCTGGGTGAACAGGAAGCGGCCGTCGCAGACGAAGCCGAGGTCGGCCCAGGCCACCGCGTTGAGCGCATCGCGGAAGGCCTCGATATCGATGTCCTCGCGATGCGGAAACACCGCCATCACCGCGCCGTCGTAGTCCTTGCAGTCATGGACGAAGAACGGTCGCGCGACCCGCGTGCGGCCATTCACATATACCCGCGGGCGTTCGCTGCGATGATGCACGCGCCCCCACATCCACCAGTTCGACTCGTCGAAGTTCGTCACCTTGCGCTGCAGCAGGCGGACCTTGTGCGGCAGCAGCGCGGCAGGCGGCGGCTCGCCCGGCTCGGGCCAGATCATGCGCCGGGTGCGGCCGGTGCTGACGGTGGATGAACAGACGAACTCGCGGTTGCCCCGCTCCGCGTCGGCATACAGCTCGTCCGCGCCGGACACCGCGCCGACCTTGACGAAAGCCACCTGCGACAGCCGCAGCGGATAGTCCTCGCGGGCGAACATCAAGTGCCCCGCGCTTTCGACGAAATGGCGCGGCTGCCAGGCCGGCGCCGCGAGCGCGGCAGCGAGTTCGTCGTCAACGCCGATCTCGCAATAGCGCATCGCATGGTCGCGGCGGCCTTTCTCGAAGCGCCAGATCAGGCAGTTCGGCAAGGCATCGTCGAACACCCGCGCATCGCCGAGCGAGATCGCCTCGGTGATGCTGCCCGCCTCCGCCAGCAGGCGGTTCAGCTTCACCGCCGAGGTCGACTTCAGGAAATCGCGCGGCGTGATGAAGATCAGCTCGCCGCCCGGCTTCAAGTGGCGCAGGCATTTCTCGATGAAGAACAGGTACAGGTTGGAGCGCCCGTCCAGGCAGCGCCCATGGTGGCCGCGCGCGATCAGTTCGCGCGTGGCGGCCGGGATGTCCTGGCAGCGGACATAGGGCGGATTGCCGATGATGGTGTCGAACTGCTCATGCACCGGATAGGCGAAGAAATCGAGTACCCGCGCACCCGGCGGACAGTGGTCCGGGTCCAGCTCCAGCCCCACCGCGCCGGGCAGACGGCTCAGGAAGGCGCCGTCGCCGCAGGACGGCTCCAGCACCCGCCCGCCATTGCGGCGCAGCGCCAGCATGACGCGCACCACCGGCTCCGGCGTGAACACCTGGCCGAGCGCAACGACGTCGCGCAGGCCAAGGCCGTACTGGCCGGAAGCAGGCAGGAATGTGGGATCGGCTGACATGGGCGGCGATGTTACCAAGCCGGCCGCTGGTGCGGGAGAACAGTTCGCTGCTGTCTATACTGAAGGGCAGGAATCAGCCATTTCCGTTTCATGCACGAGGCCAAGGACATGGACATCCGCATTCAGCGCATCTACGAACCGCCCTCGCCGGACGACGGCTGCCGCGTGCTGGTCGATCGGCTGTGGCCGCGCGGTTTGCGCAAGGAAAGCGCCGCGCTGGACCACTGGCTGCGCGAACTGGCGCCCTCGACCGAGCTGCGCCACTGGTTCAGCCACGATCCGGCACGCTGGGACGAATTCCGCCGCCGCTACGCCGAGGAGCTTCGCCACGGCGAAGCCGCCGAGGCACTGGCGACGCTGCGCGAGCTGGCTGCCGCCCGGCCGGTGCTGACGCTGCTGTATGCCGCGCACGACACCGAGCACGACAACGCCCTTGCGCTGCGCGAACAATTGCTGGACGGCGAGGCGGACTGAAGCTGCCCCCCAGCGGACGGGGTCGCCGTCTCCGCAAGAGCGGATTCAGCCGCGAGGCAGGCCGCAGCCTGTCTGCCAAGGGGCGCTATCGCATCCCATCGCGGCTAAAGCCGCTCCTGCGGTCGTCAATACGGGAGGCGGCGCAGCCTCTCAATTTCCCCGCATCTGCCGCGCCACCAGCGCGGGATTGTCGCCCTGGTAGGCGGCCTTGATCACGTCCCAGGCTTCTTCGGCCGTCTCCGCATAGTGGAACAGGTCCTTGTCCTTGGGGCTGATGACGCCGTGCTCGACCAGCACGTCGAAATCGATCAGCCTCTGCCAGAACTCCCGCCCGATCAACACGATCGGCCGGCGCCGGATCTTGCCGGTCTGCGTCAGCGTCAGCACTTCGAACAGCTCGTCCAGCGTGCCCAGCCCGCCCGGGAAGCTGACCAGCGCCACCGCGCGCATCAGGAAATGCATCTTGCGGATGGCGAAATAGTGGAACTGGAAGCACAGCTCGGGCGTGATGTAGGGATTCGGCGCTTCCTCGAAAGGCAGGAAGATGCTCATGCCCATGCTGCGCCCGCCGGCCTCGTGGGCGCCGCGGTTGCCTGCCTCCATGATGCCCGGGCCGCCGCCGGTGGCGACGATGACCGGCTCGCCCAGCGCCCCGGATTCACGCGTCACCAGTTCGGCGAAGCGGCGCGCCTCCTCGTACCAGCGCGCATTCCTGAGCATCTGCTCGGCCTTGCGGACCGCCTCCTCGTCGCCGTCGGCGCGCGCCTCGGCCAGCATCGCCGCGGCCACGTCGGGCGCCTTGAAGCGGGCGCTGCCGAACACCACCACGGTCGATTCCACTCCCTGCTCCTGCTGGATCAGCTCGGGCTTCAGCAGTTCGAGCTGCAGGCGCACCGGCCGCAGTTCCTCGCGCAGCAGGAAATCGGTGTCGGTGAAAGCCATGCGGAACGAGCTGCCGGGGCCGTCGTAGCGGCCGTGCGGCTGCGCCGCCCGGGCCTCGTCCTCGGCGGACGGAAAGTTGCGGGCGCGGAGCGGGGACTTGTCGGTCATGAAGGCATCCAGATGAAAGCGGGGCGGACATGATCGCATCCCCAGGTTACAGCCGGCGCACACATGCACGCCGTGGCGTGCGCCGCATCACGCCTGTGCGGCAGCACGGCGCTTCAACTGTGCGGCGACGAAGCGCCACACCATGCCCGACGCATCCGGGCCTGCCGGATCGCTGAACAGCTGGCGCGCGTCGCCGCCGCTCCAGGCATGGCCGAGCCCTTCGACTTCGACGAACTGCGCGGCGAGCCGGCGCCCCGCCCGGTAATCGGTGACCGTCATCGGCCGGCGGGCGCCGCGCTGCATGCGGCGCGGTTCGCCGGCCCGTGCTCCCGAAACAGCAGCCCACGACTCGGCCGCGGTGCGCCCGTTGGCCGCTGCGACCACGTGATCGGCCTGGCCGTGGATCACCAGCAGCGGCGGCAGTTCATTACCGGCAGCCAGGCCGGCATGTGCCGTGCGCCGCCCTCCCATCGCCGCCAGCGCCGTGGCGGCCGAATGGGCGCTGCCCGGCGGCACGCCGCTGTGCATGACCACCGCGGTGAAACGATCGGGATGGCGGGCCGCCAGCAGTGTGGCCATGCTCGCACCGGCCGAAATTCCGGCCAGCGCGATGGCCTCGGGATTCACCGGGTACAACAGGCAGACCTGGTCGATCGCCGCCATCAGCGTGGCCGCCTCGGCATCGGCAAGCCGGTTGCGGGTGTCGTACCAGTTCCAGCAGCCCTGCGGATTCGCCGTGCGATCCTGCTCGGGGTACAGCACCAGGAAACGCTCGCGCCGGGCAATGCGGTTGATTCGCGTGCTGTGGGCGAACTGCGCCGCCGTCTGGCCGCAGCCATGCAGCATCACCAGCAGCGGCCGGCGCTCGTCATTGCGGATGCCGGGCGGCCGGAACAGATGGAAGCGGCGCACGCCTGCCGGTCCGAGCGCCTGGCCGGCGATCCAGTCCCCCGCGCCGGGCGGCGGCCGGTGCTGCGCGGCGATCGCGTCAACCGTCTGCGCGACGGCCTTGCCCACCGCCCGTGTTCCCGCGGCGAACGCCTTGCGCGTCATCGAAGTCGTCGCACGCTGCAGCGCACGGGCCAGCGGCGACTTGCGGATGCGGCGGCTCATGGATTCGCAACCTCCCTCATTCGCGCGCGCAGTCCCGAGGCACGCAGCGTGCGTGCCGCGCAGCCGGCGATGAAGACTTCGGCGGCACCGGCCACCGACACCCGCCTGGCGGCGCGGGTGACGCCGGTATAGATCAGTTCGCGCGTCAGCACCCGCAGCGGCTGGGCGGGCAGCATCAGCAGCACCTCGTCGAACTCCGAACCCTGGCTCTTGTGCACCGTCAGCGCGAAAGCGGTGTCGTGGGCCGGCAGGCGCAGCGGCGGGACGGCACGGAAGCCGCCTTCGGCCGCCGGGAAGAAAACCCGCAGCACACCGTGCCCGTCGGGCAGGCACAAACCGACGTCGCCATTGAAGAGGCCGAGGCGGTAGTCATTGGCGAGCACGATGACCGGCCGCCCCGGATACCATCGCCCGGCGGCGCTGCGGTCCGGCACCAGGCCGAGGGCGGCGCGCAGCCGGACCTCGAGATGGGTGTTCAAAGCAACCAGCCCGCGGCTGCCATCTCGCACCGCAGCGAGCACGCGGAAGCGCTCGAAGGCTCGCATCGCATCGGCGACACCGGCCGTCCCGGTGTTCGGAGACTCGCCGATGCCGGCCTGCAGCAGCGCAAAATAAGGCGCGTAGCCGGCCTCGATGCGCGCCAGCGCCTCGGCCCCCGGACGCTCGCCGCCATCCTCGATCCAGCACGCCGATTCATCGCCGCCGGCCGCCAGCCAGGCGAGCGCGGCTTCTCCACGGCCGGCACGGATGTCGGCCGCCAGCCGGCCGATGCCCGAGTCGGCGCGGAAGCGGTGGCTTTCCGTCAGCCAGACGACGCAATCGACCAGTGCGGCTACGCCCTCGCTTGCTTCGCCATCCTCGCCTTCGTCCTGCTGCAATCCGGTTCCGGCCGCGGCGGTGTCAACCGACCCGGTATGGGCCACCGCGGTGTGAACCGCCGCGGTGTGGGCCGCCCGATCTATCAGCGCCAGACGGGCACGCATGGCGGCAGAAAAGCAGCGCTGCGCCGACAGCTCGGCGAACACTGCGCCGGCTTCGACGGCGGCAAGCTGGTCCTTGTCGCCGAGCAGCACAAGCCGCGCCGCGGGCGGCAGCGCATCGATCAGACGGGCGGCGAGCGCCAGGTCTAGCATCGAGGCCTCGTCCACCACCAGTACATCCACCGCCAGCGGCCTGCCGGCGTAGTGGCGGAAGCGGCCGGCTTCCGGCGTGACGCCGAGCAGGCGATGCACGGTGAAAGCCTCGGCCGGCAGCCTGGCAGCGAGGCCGGCCGGCAGCGCCCGCGCGCGCTGGCGCAGGGCTTCGAGCATGCGCGCGGCAGCCTTGCCGGTCGGCGCGGCCAGCGCGATGCGCAAGGCCGGATCGCGCTCGAGCAGGCAGGCGAGCAGGGCCGCAACAGTGGTGGTCTTGCCGGTGCCCGGACCGCCGCTGATCACCGTCAGCCGCCCTTGCAGCGCCAGCGCGACGGCAAGCTTCTGCCAGTCGGGCACGGCTGCGGCGCGCGGCGGAAACAGGCTGTCCAGCAGCGCTAGCTGTCCGGCGCTAAGCGCCGCTGCCGTGCCCGCGGACCGTGCGCGTGCCACCAGGGCCGCGGCGAGAGCGCGTTCCTGGTCGAAATGGCGGCGCAGGTAGAGGCGGCCCCCGTCGTCGAGCACCAGCGGATGCGCCGATCCGCTGGTGCTCGCCTGCGACACACCGGCGACCACGCCGCTGCCATGCAGAATGGTGCGCAACCGTGCCAGGCGGGCAGCAGCCTCGTCTGCCGCCCCGGGCGACGCATCGCTGGCTGGCTGCATGCTGTCCACTGCCGCCGGTGCCAGCCAGGACGGCAGTGCCTGATCGCTTGCGGCATCGGCGAAGCCGCCGTCCGCCGGGCCGGACAGGGCCTCGAGCGGCATGCAGACGTGGCCGGCACTGGTGGCGAACGCCAGCCGGCGCGCAGCCGAAGCCAGCACGGAGCGGCTCTCGGCCGGCGCCTGCAGGGTGTCGGCCCAGGCCAGCAGATGGCGGGCAAAGCCTTCGGCGAGGTCGTTCATGCCGGCTCCACGATGGCGGTTTCGGCCCTGCCGGCCAGCAAGGCATCGAGTTCGTCGAGCACGGCGCGCGGGCAGCGATGATGGAACACACCGGCCGGCCGGCCGTCGAGCTGCCAGCCGGGGCGCACGCCGCGCACGAACAGGTAGAGCACCCCACCGAAATGGCGCTCGTAGTCGTAATCGGGCAGGCATCGGCCGAGATGGCGATGCAGCGCCACGCTGTAGATCAGATGCTGCAGATGATAGCCGTGCGCCTGCATCGCCGCTTCCAGGCTGGCCGGAGCGTAGTCCTGCGGCTGGTCGCCGAGGTGATTGGATTTCCAGTCGAGCAGCCAGTAGCGGCCGTCGTGCTCGAACACCAGGTCGATGAAGCCTTTCAGATAGCCCTCGAGATCCTTGAAGGCCAGCTTGGGGACGCGATAGCCGCGCGCCGCAAGCCAGCCGTCGAGCTGTGCGGCCGTCAGGCGCGGCGCGGGCAGATGGAAAGCCAGCTCCGTCAACCGGCGCGTGTTCGGCACGCTGTCCAGACGCAAGCCAGCGCCTGGCGACCCGGCCAGCAGCGGCGTGGCCACCACATCCGCCAGCAGGCGGCGCAACATCTGCGGCAGGGCGGCCGACGCTGCGGGCGGCCGCTGGGGATGGGCGGCGAGAGCTGCAGCGATGGCCTGGCCCCAGCCGCCGGCGTCAGTGAAGTCGACCTGCTCGAACAGCGCGTGCATGCAGTCGCCGGCCACCGGGCCGCGAGGAAAGCGCAGGATGTCGTCCTCCGCCGGCTCCGGTGCCGTATCCGCTGCTGCAGCGGCCAGGCCGCTCAGCGCCGCCAGTTCGCCCGTATCCAGCGCATTGGCGTCATGGTCGAGCGCAGCCTGCTCCAGCGCTACCGGCCCGCCGCGCGCTGCGCCCGCGATCAGTGCGCTGAAGCTGCCGATGCGCCAGCCGGCGGGCACGGCCGGGGGCCTCAGCGCACGCGGCCGCTGGCTGGCGGCAGCGGCGGGAGCGAGTATTTCGCCGTGCCCGTCAGGCAGGTCGGTCAACTGCATCGTCGGCCTGCCGTCGAGCAGGCTGCGGGCGGCCAATGCGCGCCAGTGGGCATCGACCCCCATCGGCGTCGGCTTGTGCTCCGACCAGTCATCGGCATTCATGCCGACGCCAGCCGCCATCCAGTTGAGCAGGCTGCGCCCGCTCTCGGTATGGCTGGTTCTGCCGAAGCTGAGGCTGGCATAGCAGCCCACCACCAGGTAGCAGCGGTGCACCGCGCGCGTCAGCGCGACGTAGATCAGGCGCAAATCCTCGGCCTGGCGCTCGCGCCGCAGGCGGGCCTTGACCGCTTCGTCCTGCGCTGCCGCCTGGCGATAGTCGAGCACCAGTTGACCGCTGTCGTCGTGCCAGGCGCGCATCGGGCCTTCGCTGCGCCCCCCCGCGTGGCCGTCGAACAGGAAGGGACAGAAGACGATGCCGTATTCCAGCCCTTTCGCGCGATGGATGGTGACGATCTGCACCAGGTTGCGGTCGGACTCGAGCCGCAGCTGGGCCGCTTCGCCGCCGCTGCCCTCGCGGCGCTGCGTGGCCAGCGTGCGCAGCAGGACTTCGGGCGCGGCGGCGCCGGCCATCTGCTGCAGCAGTTCGGCCAGGTGCATCAGGTTGGTCAGCCGGCGTTCGCCATCCGGGCGGGCGAGCAGGCGTGCGGCAACGCCCTCGTCGCTCAGCCACTGCCGCAGCATCACGCCGAAGCCGCGCGACAGCCAGATGTCGCGCCAGCGCACGAAGGCATCGAGCTTGTCGAGCAGCGCGGCTTCATCGTCGGCCAGGCGGGCCAGCGCAGAGGCATCGAGACCCATCGCCGTCGTCGCCAGCGCTGCCTTGACGCGGCGCTCGCGCAGCGGCTCGGCGATCGCCAGCAGCACGCGTTCCAGCTCCTCGGCATCGTCGGTGTGGAACACGCTGGCCTGCGACAGCTCCACACTGCCGACGCCGACCGCCGCCAGCGCGCGGCGCATGCGTGCGCCCTGGCCGTGGCTGCGCACCAGCACGGCGATGTCGGCAGGCGCCAGCGGCCGCTCGCCGATGCGGACCTGTCCGGCGGTGCCTGCCGCCAGCAGGCGGGCGATCTCCGCTGCGCAGGCGCGCGCGGCACGCTGCAGCGCCTGCTCGCGCGGCAGCCGGGTGCCGCCGCCCTCGTCGCTGTCGGCCTGGGTGTCGTCGCGCGGGATGCGCCACAGCTGCAGCGGCGGGACCCCGTCGGCCGGCGCGGTGGCGTCCGCCAGCGGCTTGCGCGGCCGGCTGCCGGCGCCGACGCGGACGTAGTCCAGCCCGTCCATCATGAACACCGTCGGGTTGGCGCCGAACAGCTGGTTGCAGGCTTCGATCAGCGCCGGCGCCGAGCGCTGGTTGTGGCGCAGCGTATAGCGCGCATCGGTGCGCTCGCGCGCGGCGAGATAGGTGTGCAGGTCGGCGCTGCGGAAGCTGTAGATCGCCTGCTTGGGGTCGCCGACCAGGAACAGGCTGCCGTGGCGGCCTTCGCCGCGATAGATGCGGTCGAAGATGCCGAACTGCAGCGGATCGGTGTCCTGGAACTCGTCGATCAGCGCCACCGGGTAGCGCGCATGCAGCGCCGCCGCCAGCCAGGGCTGCCCGCCTGCGCTCAAGGCCTGGTGGGAATTCCACAGGATGTCGTCGAAGCCGATCTGGCGGCGTTCGGCCTTGCGCCGGCGCAACTCGTCCGCAGCCGTGTCGAGGAAGCGCCGCAGCAGGCACAGGCGGGCAGTCGAACAGCAGGCCATCGATCTCCGTCCGTGCCGCCAGCAGCTCGCCGGCGGCGTCAAAAAACGGGTGGCACGGCGGAGCGATGCCCTTCCTGCTGCCGGCAACCGTGATGCCCGCCACCAGTTCAGCAGCAGCAAACAATCGCAGCTTGTCACCCTGATCGCCGGCAATCGACTGCAGGGGATCGTCCGCCGCCAGCCAAGCGGCCCATTGGCGAGCCGCGGTCTCGATCGTCTGCGGCTTGTAACGCGTGCCATTGAGTCCATCGAGTGCGTCATTCACGCGGGCGACGGCTTCGCCCAGCTGCTCCGCCAGCGCGCGCGCGGCGAGGTAGGCTTGCCGCAGCCGCGCCTCGGCCTGCGGCAGCGTGGCTGCCGTTTCGGTGCTGTCCGTGCCTTCGTCCCACAAGGCCCGGGCGCAGGGCCGGCCCATGTGGCGCTGCAGGATGCCGGCCCAGCCCGCCGGGCAGTCGCCCCGGCTCAGCAGTTCGTCCGCCAGCAGCGGCGACAAGGCGCTGCCGGAAACTTCGCGCCGCCAGAAATCCTGCGCCACTTCCAGCCGCAGCGCGTTGTCGTCCTCGACCAGTTCCAGCGCATACGGCAGGCCGGCGGCGAAAGGCGTGTCGGCCAGCGCGCGCTGGCAGAAACCGTGGATGGTGAAGATCGCTGCTTCGTCGAAGGTCTGCAGCGCATGGCGCAGGCGTGCGCTCATCCGCACATCGTCGAGGCCGCGCGCCTGCAGCGTGTCGAGCAGTTGCGGCACGAAGGGGTCATCGCCTGCCGCCGCGCCGTCGAGCACGCGCAGGGTTTCGGCAAGGCGCTCGCGGATGCGGCCGGACAGTTCGGCGGTCGCCGCCTTGGTGAAGGTGACGACCAGCAGGGACTCGACCGGCAGCTCCCGCTCCAGCAGCAGGCGCAGGTACAGGCCGCAGATGTTCCAGGTCTTGCCGGTGCCGGCCGATGCTTCGATCAGGCGGATGCCATCCAGCGGGCAATGAAAGACGTCGAGTTCCGGAGCTGCGGACATGGCGAAAACGGAGCGGTCGAAGAAAAGCCGTCACGGGGAAACGAAGGAGCAGGCGACGATAGCACGGCACCCCACCCACCCGGCCTGCCGGGAGAATCCGATTGTCCTCGTCAATCGACCGAATCAAACTCAGCGATGCGTTTAAGCGGTATTCTGGCCGCTTGAATCGATTCGCGTACGGCGGAATCCGGCATGCAGCGCCAGCCGGACTACCAGCCCCGAATGGCCCCCGAATCCTCTTTCCTGAAGGAGATCACGCACATGGCAAGCAAGAAATCGAAGACCCCGGCGATCGACATCGGCATTCCCGAGGATCAGCGCAAGAAGATCGTCGCCGGCCTGTCCGCCTTCCTGGCAGACAGCTACACGCTGTACCTGATGACGCACAACTTCCACTGGAACGTCACCGGCCCGCAGTTCAACAGCCTGCACGCGATGTTCATGGACCAGTACACCGAGCAGTGGAACGCCCTCGACGTCATCGCCGAGCGCATCCGCGCGCTGGGTTTCCCGGCCCCGGGCACCTACAAGGAGTTCGCCAAGCTGACCTCGATCAAGGAGGTCGAAGGCGTGCCCAAGGCCGAGGACATGGTCCGCCACCTCGTCATCGCCCAGGAAGCCACTGCCCGCACCGCACGCTCGCTGTTCGACCTGGTCGACGAAGCCAACGACCAGCCGACCGCCGACATGCTGACCCAGCGCCTCGAAGTGCACGAGAAGACCGCCTGGATGCTGCGCAGCACGCTGGAAGAATAAGCGCACTCGGGTAGCAACGAGACTGCCCCCCTGACCGGCGCCCCATGCGCCGGTCAGGGGGCAGTGTCATTTCCAGGTCCGGCTCAAGCCTCGCCGGACAGCGCCAATTCGTCCAGCCACAGCAGCCGCCCCTGCCCCAGCTCGTTCAGGCGGGCGACGAGTCCGGCGGCGGCATCCTCGGCCAGGCTGAAGCGCAGCGTCACGGCCTGGCCGTGGGCAACGTCCAGCAAGGCCGCGCCCGCCGCCTCCAGCTCGCGGCGCAGCATGCCTTCCATTGCGTAGGGCACGGTGCAGCCCAGCGTCCGCAGGCGCACGATCGGCACCTTGGCCGCCGTCAGCAAGGCCTGGGCGACGCTATCGGTATAGGCGCGCACCAGCCCGCCCGCGCCCAGCTTGATACCGCCGAAATAGCGCACCACGGTGGCGAGCACGCCTTCCAGATCCTGGTGGCGCAGCACCTCCAGCATCGGCCGGCCGGCGGTGCCGCTGGGCTCGCCGTCATCCACCGCCGCCGACTGCCCGCCCGCGAGCAGGGCCCAGCAGACGTGGCGGGCACCCGGATGCTCGGCCCACAGGCCGGCCACCACCTTCTGCGCGCCGGCGCGGTCGGCCATCGGCTGCACGCAGCCGATGAAGCGGCTCTTCTTGATGATCAGTTCGCTATGGACGGGTTCGGCAAGTGTCAGCGGCATGGCATCGGTCCGGTCAGGCCTCCTCGAGATGCTCGAACAGCGGCCCCAGCACCTGGCGCGCGAGCTCGAAGAAGCGCTCGCCGGGCAGCCCCTGCTCGCCCCTGAGCACCAGGCGCCAGGCGGGGTCGTTGGCTTCGCCGAACTCCGGCCGGTTACCGCCGCCCCATTTCTTCTTCGCCTCGCTGTCCTTGCCGCCGCTGCACATGAAAGCCCAGGCAGACTTGGGGAAGAAATGCAGCGGCCGGGCCAGGCCTTCGCGGTAGAGCGCGAGCAGCGTTTGCAGTTCCGCCCGCGCCTGCGCAGGAGCCAGCGGCCGGAAGGCGAAGCCGCCGTCGCGCGACAGGCCGCGTGTCCGTGCCGTCACGCCGGACGGGGGGTCAGCATTCAGCAGCAGATGGGCGAGCCAGGCACCCAGGCAATCGGCGGCGCGGATGTCGTCATAGCGCGCGAACAGCAGGCCATCCGGGCGCAGATCGGCGAAGGCTGCGGACAGCATCCAGCGCTCGCCATCGAGCCGGGCTTCGACGCGCACGACATGCGGCGGCAAAGCCTGCCCGGCCTGGATCTGCCGCTGGCGGCGGGCGAAGCTGCGCAGGCAGCCGAGCTCGCGTTCGAGCGCACTCTCGCCCAGGCGGCCGGCCGGGTATTCACCACCGGCACGGGCAAGCTCCCACAGCCCGGACGCCGCGCACGGATCATCCTCCGCCGGGCCGAGCAGCACCGGCAGCAGGCGCCGTGCCAGCGCCTGGGATGCCGGCCAGTCGGGCAGCATCGGTTCGGCGTCGTCGAGTTCGGCATCCGCCTCGGGCAGTTCCAGCCCCAGCCGCTCGCGCAAAAGATAGCGCCCCGGGTGGGAAAAGAAGCGGCTCAGCTGCTGAAGGTCCACCTCCCGCCAGACTGCTTCGGGCGGCGGCAGCGGCAGAACGAAGAAAGGTGCGGCTGGAGCTGCCGCCATGCTGAGCCCATCCTCGGCATCGTCGTCGGCCGCTGCGTCGTCCACATCGGCCGTCAAGGGCTGCACACCGGCGCCGAGCCGGCTGGCGAGCACCCTGGCATAGTCCTCGTTGAAGCTCGCCAGCCGCGCATCAACGCGTCCGGGTGCGACGAAATAGTCGGCGGCAAAGGCCTGCAAGGGATGGTGAAGCATCAGCCGCGCCCGCGCCTCCGCGACGGCCTGCGGCTTGCCGGCGTCGGCAGCGCAGGCATTGGCCAGGGTGTCGAGCAGTTCATCCACCAGCACCGACGGCGGCAGCACCGAACCGTCGCGCACGCTGCGGCCGACATAGGACAGATACAGCACCTCGCGCGCCGACAGGACCAGATCGAGGAAGAGGTTGCGGTCGTCGAGGCGGCGCTGGCGGTCGCCGGCCTGCGGGCGGGCGCTCATCAGGTCGAACTCGGCCGGGCGGTCGCTGCCGGGGAAGGCGCCCTGGTCCAAACCGATCAGGCAGACGGCGCGATACGGCAGGCCGCGCAAGGCCGACATCGCGGAGAAGGTGACCGTGCCGCCGGGCACGGCACCGCGCGCGGGGTCGTCGAGCCGTTCAGCCAGGGCGGGATGCACCACGTCGAGCCCGAGCTCGGCGTCGCAGCCGGCGGTGGCGATGTCGTCGGCCAGCGCGGCGATGGCGGCGCGGACCTCGCGCAAGGCATCGGCGTGCTCGGCGCTGTCGTTGACCAGGCGTTCCAGCACGGCATAAAGCACCCGGCGCCAGCCTTCGCCGTCATGCGGCTGCTGCAGTTCGTCGCGCATCGCGCGCAAGCTGTTGACGTAGCGCCAGAAGCCGCCGAGCGCGAGCGCGGCCTGGCCCTCCGGCGCCGCCGCGCCGACGTGGCCGGCGAAAGTGGCGCGCTGCGCGGCGCCGCCCGCCGCCCAGGCGAGGAACAGGCGGTGCAGGCCATCCTCCAGGGTGTGGCCGGCGGGCCGCAGCACGCCATCATCGCTGCCGCCGGCCTGCAGCCCCCAGCGCACGCCGGCTTCGCGCATCCAGTCGTGGATCGTCTCCAGCGCCGCGTCGTCGAGGCCGAAGCGCGCCGCCACCGGCACCTGCTGCAGCAGGTCGAACACCTGGCTGGCGGGAAAGCGGCCGACCGCGAGCTGCAGCGCCTGGTCGAGCACCCTGGCGACGGGATTGTCCTGCCTGCCGCCGAGGCCGGTGATGCGCCAGGGAATGTGCCGTTCGCGCGGCACGGTGCCGAACACCGCCTCGATCAGCGGCGCTGTGCTTTCGAGGTCGGGCATCAGCACCACGACGTCCGCCGGCTGCAGCGCCTCCGGCGTGCCGGCGCCAGCCTTGAACAGGCCGAGCAGGCGGTCGTGCAGCACTTCGAGTTCGCGGGTGCGCGAATGGCAGACCTGCACTTCGACACTGCGGTCGGCCGCCGCCAGCCGGATGCTGGCCGGTTCGAGCTCCTGCAGGTCGAGGATCGCGTTCTGCAGCCGCGCCAGCAGATGGCGGCCGGGGTGGGGAGCGAAGACGGCTTCCTCCTCCACCGCATGCTCGCCTTCGAACAGCAGGCCGATGTGGGCGCGCGTCTGCTTGCCCCAGGCCGCGAGCAGGCTGTTGCCGGTTTCGAAGAACATGTCCTGCTGCCGCGCGGCGAGCCAGGACAGGCGGCGGGGATCGACGATGTCGAACCAGAATTCGCGGCAGGGGTTGAGCACGTACAGCCGCACCTCGACCACCCGCGCAAGTTCGCGCAGCATGTCGAGGTAGAGCGGCGGCAAGGCCGGCAGGCCGAATACATGCACCGAAGCGGGCAGGCCGGCGGCGGCCAGTTCCTCGCGCGACATCGCGGTGACGCGGCGCAGGAAGATCCGCGCCGGATGCTCCTGGCCGAGCTCCAGGCCTTCGTGGATGCGGCGCCAGAGATCGGCCTGCCAGGCCTCGTCCTCGCGCTCGGCCGCCGAAGCGCCGGCATCGAGCACCGAGCCGTGCCTGGCCGCCCAGGTCTCTAGCCACTGGGGACGATAGGTGAGGTAATGGTCGAAGACCTGGGCAATGCGCCCGGCCAGTTCGAAACGCATGCGCGCATCGGCCCGCTCGAGATAGCGCGCCAGCCGCGGATGGCCCGCCAGCCAGGAGGCGCCCTTCGGCCGGGCGCCCCTCGGCTGGGCGCCATCTTCCCGTGCCGGGTCGAGCAGGCCATGGATGCGCCAGGCCAGCGTCCCGACGGCGAAGGGCGAGCGTTCCGGTACCGGCACGACGAGGCGGATCTGCCGCCACAGCCACTGGGCGAGATAGTCGAAACCGAGGTTGGCACAGATGCCTTCGCGGTCGGCCATCGCCAGTTCGACCTTGCGCCGCAGGGCGCTGCTCGGCACCACCACCTGGCGCTGGCCGAACGGTCCCGGCTGCTCGGCACAGAGGTGTTCGAGCAGGCTGTCGAGCAGGATTTCGAAACGGTTCGAGAAGCTCAGATGGAACATGGCGGGGCCGCCGGACATGGCGCGGAGGCGATGCGCCGGCAGGGGCGCTCGCACGGATCGAGCGCGGATTATACGGGCGCGCCGCCGTTTTCCGCCGGCTCGGGCCGGTACTCCATGGCGTAGCCCCGCCCTTCGCGCTTCACCGTGTAGCAGGCATGGTCGGCCGCCCTGAGCACGTCCGCGACGTTGCCGACGGAAGCGTCGATGATCGCGAAGCCGATGCTGGCACCGACACGGAAGGTCTGGCCATCCCACTCGAAGCGCATTTCGCCGACCGCCTCGCAGACCTCACTGGCGATGCGGTGGGCATCGGCACTGGAGCAGCCACGCAGGATCATGGCGAACTCGTCGCCGCCGATGCGGCACACCATGTCGCCCGCGCGCAGCCGGTGCCGGATCAGCTCGGCGATCTGGCACAGCAGCGCGTCGCCGGCGGCATGGCCGACGGTGTCGTTCACGGCCTTGAAGTTGTCCAGGTCGATGAAGCACAGCGCGCCATGATCGCCGGCCCTGCGCGAAATGGCGACCATGTCGGCAAGCGCGAGCTCGAAGGCCCTGCGGTTGGGCAGGGCCGTCAAGGGATCGTGCATCGCCTGGTAGGCGAGAAGTTCGGTGGCCTCGTCGATCCGGGCCTGCATGTGCTGGTGGGCGCTGTCGATGGCGCGTGCCATCGAGTTGAAGCCTTGCTGCAGTGCGTGCAGCTCTTCGCTGCCGGCGGCATCGGATACCTGCACGTCGCGCTCGCCGCCGGCAATGCGCCTGACCGCATCCGCCAGGCGGGCCAGCGGCCGGCTGACCTGGCTCGTCAGCTGCGCCGCAAGCATCGCGGTGAGCAGCACGATCACCAGCGCCAGGCCGAAGGTGGTCATCATCGTCGCCCGCCACTCGGCGTCGAGCGCACTGGTCTCGAGCTCGACATAGACCCAGCCGACCGGCTCCGGCCTGGTCAGGTCGTTCTCGCCTCCCACCTCATCGACCACCACCGGCACCGACATCACGGGTGCAGCAAAGCCTCTGAAGCTGCCCCACTGATCGAGCCTGACCGGTTCGTGTACAGCCTTGATGCGCGCCGCATCGAGCAGATGTGCCGTCCCGCGCGCGGCGATGACTTCGCCGCCACGCTCGTACAGGACGACGGCCGCCACGCCCGACAGCCTGCTCAGCGCGTCCATCAGTTCGTTGAGGTTGTCGGCATTGCCCGATATCACGCCGTACTCGGCGGCCGGGGCGAAGAAGCTGACGATGGCGAGGCCCCGCTCGACGATCGCATCCTGGGTCATGCGCTCGCCGCGGTGCAGGAACAGGCCCGCCATCGCCGCGATGAGCAGCGACATCGGCAGCAGCACCGTCAGAAGCAGGCGCCTGCGCAACGGAATCCGGGCGACATTCATCGGCGCACCCCCGTGGCAATGAAACGCAACAGCTCTTCGTCGCTCGCCACCTTGATGCCCAGCGCACGGGCAACCTGGCGATTGACGGCGATCTCGAAGGACGCTGGCTCGCTCACCGGCGGCAGCTCGACACGGCCGCCGCCCTGGGTGCGCAGCCAGGCGATGAGGTCCGTGACGACCTGTTCCGGCGTGGTGAAAACGGCAGCCAGCGCCCCCGCTTCGACGTATGCGCGCGAAAACGCGATGATCGGCCGCTGGTAGCGATAGCTGGTGAGCAGGATCGATCGGACCGAGCCAGGCGTGGTGAGCAGCGTATCGGGCACCGCGATGAGGCCATCGCAGCTGCGCAGCACGGCCTCGAGCTGCTTCATCAAGCCGCTCTCGTCATCCACCACGCGATCCACCAGATCGATCCGCAGCGCTTCTGCCGCCTGCTCGAAGGCGGAGGCAGCCACCCGCTCCGGCCCGAACAATATCCCCGCCCGCAGCGCCTCCGGCATCACCGCCTGAAGCAGGCGCAATTGCCGCTCCGCGGGTTGGTCGAGAATGAAGGCGGACAGGGGCCTGCCGAAATGGCTGCGGCGGATGCTCTCGAAGCGGGCACGGCCGAGCATGACCGCCAGCGTCGGGCGCGGATGCAGGCGCAGCACGGCGGACAGCGCGGCTTCGCCGCTGACGATGACCAGGTCGGCACGCGCGAGGACAGCATCGTCCAGTCCCTCGTCCGGCGACCCGGCATCGAGCACGCGATGGCCCAGGCTGGCCGCAGCGCGGCTGAAATTCTGCGCAAACACCCCATGCGGGCCGCTCCGCTGCGACACCACCACGGCGACGTCCAGCCCGGCATGCGCGAGCGGCACCAGGCCCGCCAGCAGCATGAGGCAGCAATACAGGCGGAAATACCACCGCCGGATCAGCGGTACGGCTACCACGTCAGGCGCAGACTGCCGAACACTTGGGGCTCATGGCGATAGCGCCTGCCGTGGAAATCCGCGTATCGCCCGCCCGCGCTCTGCACCACGACGGCCACTTCATTGCCCGAATTGACGCCGCCGAAGCGATGCGACAGCTTCAGGTCGACGCGGCCCTGCTCGGGTACGCGATCGCCGTCGTTGCGCCACTTCAGCGTCGCATGGCGGTAGTAGCCAAGGCTGGCGCGCCAGCGTCCGGGCAGGTCCTTGATCAGCAGCAGCGAAGTGATCGAGTTCGGCACGCTGTACTTGAAGTCCTTATCGACGTTGTCGCCGCTGACATCGATGTCGATGACGGACTGCGACAGCAGGATCCGGCCCCAGCCGGGCCGGCGCCAGTCGATGCTGAACTCGCCGCCGCTCAGGCGGAAGCTGCCGACGTTGCGGAAGACGAAGGCACTTGGGCGTCCGAACCCCAGGTCCCATTCGATCGGCGCGAAATCTGCCGGCGGCGACGGGCAGGGCCTTGGCAGGCCCGCCTCACGCCGCGAGGGGAACCAGCAGCGCTCGTCATCGATGTAGTCGTCGAATTCCTGGTAGAAAGCCCGCACATCGATGCCCAGCCCCTGTTCCCTGAACATCGCCGCGTAACCGAGTTCGGCATGCCTCACCCGCTCCGGCTGGGTGTCCGCCCCTGCCCAGGCGCCGAGCCACTTGATCTCGGTGCCGACGCGAATCGCCTGCAGGGCATGCGACTCGACCAGCGATGGCGTCCGGTACGACACGCCGCTCGAGAAGCGCAGTGCCGAATCCGGCGTCAGCGCATAACCGAGCGCCAGCCGCGGCGAGAACAGCGAGCCGCTGTAATGATGGTCTTCCAGCGTGCCGCCCAGATCGATCCGCAGGCGTTCGACCGGCGACCACACCACGCTGCCGAACACCTGGCTGCTGACACCGCTGACCGTGCCGCCGGTTTCGAACATCGAGCGCGAACGGGCCGCCTCGCGGCGCACGCCGGCGCCGAGCATGAAGCGCCAGGCCGGCGACAGCGTGGCCCCGTACTGCACTTCGAGCTCCTCCCGCCGCACGTCGCTGTCCTTGTCCGCCGCAAAGGGCCCCAGCCTTCCCAGCATGATCTGCCAGGGCGCACGCGTGCGCTCGCGCTGATGGTGGAATTGCACCGACAGCTCCGAATCGACGGCAAAGCTGCGTTTCCAGCCGAGATGCACATACTGCGCACGCGTGTCGTCCTCGCGCAGCGGATGGAAGGAATTCCCCGGTGCGCCGCGGTCGGTGCCGCCACTGCTGAAGCCCAGCATCCACTGCAGCTCATCCTGGGTGGACAGCTGTGCCGTGGCGCCGAAATTGAGCACCGAACGCTCGACGATCTTGCGCGCCTCCAGCACGCCCTTGTCATTCCGGTAGGGGCGGAAGTTCACCGAACGCCGATGCGAACCCGACAGCCGCCAGTCGATCGCAGCTTCGGCATCGCCATTGATGCGAAAGCCATGGTCATGGAAGCCGTTCGCGCCGATCCGCGAGATCAGCGCCACGCCACTTTCGGTGGCCGGCGAGCGCGTGATGATGTTGACCACGCCATCGAAGGCATTGACGCCATAGGCCGCGCCATTCGGCCCGCGCACGACCTCGATGCGCTCGATGTCGTTGACCCGCAGCGGCAGATCGTGCCAGTTGGTATTGCCCCACGCCGGACTATTGACGGTGTGCCCGTTGACCATCACCTTGATGCGGCGATCATAGGCGTCGCTCATGCCGTGGTTGGCCACCACCGGCGAGCCATCCGGCCAGTCGGCGACGAGAAAGCCCGGCACCAGGCGCAGCAGCTCATGGACTTCGGTGAAACCCGAAGCATCGATCATCTCGCGGTCGATGAGCGTCACCGCGACCGGTGCATCCACCGGCGACTGCGCCATGCGCGAGGCGGTGAGGACGATCGGCACCTCGTCGAAGAAGGCGTCCGCCGCCCACGTACAGGAAGAAGCGGCCGACACGACCAGCATGCCGAAGCCCAACGCTACGAACTGGACGGACTGGCGCAGGGACAAAACTGTGACTCCATTCGATACCGAAGGCGCGCGGGCGGCGCGTGCCGCGGCGAGCATAACGCATGCTTGATACACTGGCGGCGTGAAGGAGTTGACACTTGGCGCATTCCGTTACATCCTCTTTTTGTATCGCTTTCTGCATTCCTCCATGGCACGCACCCATCCCGAAGGCTGGCGACAGCTTCCCGCCACCGGCGCGCGCGGCCGCGAACGCAGCACTCTCGCGCTGCTGGCCGACACCCTGCCGCCGGACTGGACGATCTACCACGGCCTGCACTGGACCCGTGCCGACGGCCCGCAGGCAATCTTCGGCGATGTCAGCTTCGCCGTGCTCGGCCCCGGCGGCCGCACCCTGCTGATCGAGCAGCACGCCGGCTTTCTCGACGAGACCGCGGACGGGCTGGTGCGCCCGGGCAGACGCGCCCGGATCGTCAGCCATGAACTCGCGCGCAGCGCCGACGCCCTGCGCGCCCGCCTGCGCCCCGCGCTCGACGGCGCCGAACCTCTGCTCGACACCCTGCTCTACTGCCCCGACCACACCGTGCGCCAGCCCGGCAGCGCCGGCCTCGATCCGGCGCGCATCGTTGACGCGCCGCGGCGCGACAGCCTGATCGCCACCGTGCGCGCGCTGACCGCGCCGCAGGACGGCGACCCGCCGCCCGGCGAGGCCCGACTGCAGGCGCTGCACCGCTTCTTTGCCGACCTGCTGGAGCTGGTGCCCGACGTGCAGGCGCACATCGGCCAGGCCGACGAACTGACCACCCGGCTGTCGGGCGGCCTCACCGAATGGGCGCGGCGCATCAGCGCGACACCGCACCGGCTGCGCATCACCGCCACCGCCGGCAGCGGCAAGACCCAGCTCGCGCTCGCCGCCCATACCGACGCGCTCGCCGCCGGCCGCCGCCCGCTCTACGTCTGCTACAACCGCCCGCTGGCCGACCACTTCGCCCGCATCGCCCCGGCCGGCGGCGAAATCGCCACCTACCACCAGCTCTGCGACCGCCGCCTGCGCGACGCCGGCCGGCCGCCCCGCTTCGGCATGCCCGGCGCCTTCCGCCGCATGGAAGAAGATTTCGCCGCGCTGGTGGCCGAGCACGTCCATCCGGACTGGCAGTTCGACGAACTGATCATCGACGAAGGCCAGGACTTCATGGAGCCCTGGCGCGACGCCCTGCTCGCGCTGCTCAAGCCCGGCGGCCGGGCCTGGTGGCTGGAAGATCCGCTGCAGAACCTCTACGCCCGCCCGCCGGTGGCACTGCCCGGCTGGATCGGCCTCACCGCCGACACCAACTACCGCACGCCGGCCGACGTGCTGGCGCTGCTCAATGCCCGCCTGCCGCTGCCGGCACCGATCCGCGCCGGCAGCCCGGTGGCCGACAGCGGCCCGGAAGTACTCGCCTGGCGCGACGACGCCGGCCTGCTGGACGCCACCAAGCGCGCCATCACCCGCGCCCTCGGCCTCGGCTTCCGCCGCGAGGCGATCGTGCTGCTGACCTTCCGCGGCCGCGAGCATTCGCGCTTCACCCCGCTCGAACAGCTCGGCCCGCACCGCCTGCGCGCCTTCACCGGCCGCTACGACCTGCTCGGCGAACCCGAGCACTCGCAGGGCGAACTGCTGATCGACTCGGTCTACCGCTTCAAGGGCCAGTCCGCGCCCTGCATCATCTTCACCGAGATCGACTTCGAGGCGATGGACGAGACGGTGATGCGCAAGCTCTTCGTCGGCGCCACCCGCGCGACGATAAAACTGATCATGGTCGCCTCCGAACGCTGCGCGCCGCTGCTGTCGCCGGTGGCCTGACGGCGGCCGCGCCGGCGCGGGTACAATCGCGCCTGTCCTCAATCTTCGGCCGGTCCCTCCGGCGCACACCGTCCATGAACAAGCCCATCTCCCTGACCCAGCTCCCGCAGACCAACATCTTCCGCAAGGGCGACGTGTTCGTGCTGTTCGGCGAACTCTTCGGCCGCGGCTATGCCAGCGGCCTCGTCAATGAAGCGCGCAAGGCCGGCATGGAGATCGTCGGCATCACCGTCGGCCGGCGCGACGAGAACAACGCGCTGCGGCCGCTGAACGACGAGGAGCTGGCGGCGGCGGAGGCCAACCTGGGCGGCCGGATCATCAACGTGCCAGTGATGGCCGGCTTCGACCTCGACGCCCCGGCCGGCGAACCCACCGTCACCGAGCTGCTCAACAAGATGACGCTAAAGACCTGGGAGCAGGACAAGCTCGACTGGGACCACGTCGAGAAATGCCGCGAGCTCGGCACCCGCCGCTTCCAGGCCGCGGTGGCCGAGGTCATGGCGCAGCTCGACGGCATGATCGGCGACGGCCGCAACGTGCTGTTCGCCCACACCATGGCCGGCGGCATCCCGCGCGCCAAGGTCTTCATGGTGATCGCCAACCGCATCTACAAGGGCCGCGGCGAGCGCTTCATGTCCTCGCAGACCCTGCTCGACAGCGACCTCGGCAAGCTGATCCTGCAGAACTTCGACGAAGTCTCGGCGATCACCTTCCAGCACCTGATCGAGGGCAGCGCGGCGATCCGCGCGCGCGTCGAGGCCTCCGGCGGCCAGGTCCGCTACAGCGCCTACGGCTACCACGGCACCGAGATCCTCATCGACGGCCGCTACCAGTGGCAGACCTACACCAACTACACCCAGGGCTACGCCAAGATGCGCCTCGAACGCATCGCCCAGGCCGCCTGGGGCCAGGGCATCAAGGCCACGGTGTACAACTGTCCGGAGATCCGCACCAACTCCACCGACGTCTTCTCCGGCGTCGAACTGCCGCTGATCTCGCTGCTGCACGCGCTGAAGCACGAAGGCGGCGGCACCTGGGCGGAATCGCAATGGCAGGCCTGCCGCGCGCTGCTGGCCGACGGCCACACGCTCGAGGACGTGCTGCAGAAAATCGCCGACTTCCAGGGCAGCGAAACGATGCAGGGCTTCCGCGACTTCGCCGCCTGGCCGCAGCCCAACAGCCAGGCCCAGGCCGACCTGCAGATCGGCACCTCGGAAGACATCGTGCAGATGCACAAGGAGCGTTCGGCGCTGATCACCGACCTGCTCAGCAGCCTGGTGCTGGAAGCCAGCGGCGCGCTGATCCTGCGCGAAGCCTCGGCGCCGACCGGGCCGGTGCTGTGGCTCAACCACGACATCATCGCGCGGCAGCTGAACGAGCTTCACGCCTGACAGCACCCTACCCGTTCCTCGCCGTACCCGTGGGAACGACTTCGGCCGGGGGCGCCGAGCCGGGGGCGCAAGCCACGAAGGCAGGCCACAGGCCTGCCTTGCTGACGACCCCGGAGGGGCTCTTCATGCCCCATCGCGGCTGAAATCCTGGACGGCTGACGCCTACACCGCCAGATCGACCTGGCTGACCGTGCCGACGCTGCCGTCCTCGCGCAGGTAGATGCTGCTGGCGCGCATCATGCCCAGGGTTTCGTTGGCGGCATTGTTGAGGCTGAAGCGGGTGTCGGCGCGGCCGAGGTAGAAGGCGCCGACGCCCGCTTCCTTCAGCGTCTGCAGCGTGCCCGCACCCTGGGCATCCGGTCTCCACACACGCAGCTGCGACCAGGCGGCATCGTTCTCGTCGATCCAGCCGTTGCCGTCGCCGTCGAGCGCGGCCAGTTCGTCGAAGCCGTTGCCGGTGTTCGGGCCGAACAGCTCGCGGCCGTCGTCGAACGCGGCCGTTGCCATTGCGGTCCAGCGCCAGATAGCCGCTGCCGCCGAGCAGCGGCATCCTGTCCAGCGTGCCGTCGGCGTCGAGGTCGAAATCGAAATGCACGTTCGACAGCGCCGCCGCCGGGTCGCCGAAATCGAGTACCAGCGGATCCTGCAGCCTGCGCTGGTCGCCGCCCCGCATGCTGACCGACACCGACTCGCTGTAGCTGCGCGACATCGAGAAGCCGAGTTCGAAACTGATTTCCGCACCATCGGCGGTACGGATCATGCCGGAGGCGCTGAAGGTGGTGGTTTCGGACTCAGCGTAAGTGGAGCTGAAATCGTAGGCAAAGCCGGGGCCGCTCGGCTGCTGCACCGGCGCCTCGGCCGCAGCCTCACTCGGGTCACGCAGGCTCAGGCGCGGTACCGGCCGGCCGGTCATGGCCTCGATGAGCAGGATCAGCAGCGACTGGGACGAGTCGATTTCAATCCCTTTCGGCAGCAGTCTGGTGGCAGATGCGGATTGCGCCCCGGCCGAGGCGGCATCCGCCAGCTGCGCCCGGCGGGCGGCATCGGAAATCCGTACCGCAGCAGGAATGGCAGGGCCTTTGGCACCGGTTTCAGTTTCGTTGTTCGTGGTGGACAAGCGCGTGGCGCCGCCACGGCCCCAGACTTCGAGGCGCTCGGAGGTCTCGGTCGATTGCGAGAACTGCCGGGAGGATTGCAGTTCGATACTGGATGCGGCGATTTTCATGGCAAGGCCCCGGGCGCGTCAGCGGCATGCTCCCTTAACGGCCGCGCGCCCGAAAACCTGAGCACTACTTCACGCCTACGGCAAAAAAACTGCCATGTGCCGCACGATCAGTGCAGCGTCGCAGCCAGTTCGCTGATCGCAGCTTCGCGCTCGTCGTCACCGCCTTGTCCGCCCGCCCATTCCGGATGGGCGCGGGCCTTTTCCAGCGCATAAGGCAGTTCCCCCTTGCGCCAGCGCTCGGCCACCTCATCCGTCCCCACGGTCTCACCGCCCTCTGCAACCTCGATCGGCGCCAGCGCAGCATGGCCACGGCCTTCCAATGCGACGAGCAAGCGATGCTGGCGCAGCGCGACGACGCGCAGGATGACATCGTCCACCGTCAGTTCGCGGTGGCCGCGCAGCCTGGCGGCGATGCGTTCGCCGTAATGGCCGAAGGTCTGCCACAGGCCGCCGGCGATCGCACCCAGCGCGGCAGCGGCGCCCAGCGTGAGGCCGCCGGTCATCAGGTCGATGCCGACCCCGGCCGCGGCACCGGCGGCAACGCCGGTCGACAGGCGAAGCCCCATCTGGCGCAGGGTCTCGGGGTTGAACAAGTCGTCGTCCCAGCGCCCGTCGCTCAGCGGCAAGTCGGCGGCGCGGGCATCGCCAGGGCGGAAGCGGTACAGCCTCAGCAAGGCTTCGACGCAATCCTGCTCGCGCCGGCGGACCACGTCGCGCAGCGCTTCGACGGCTGCCTGCAGCGCGGGCTCGGAGCCCTCGTCCGTTTCCAGCCGCTTGCGCCTCGCCGCCAGATCGATCAGCAGTTCAGCCACCAGCCGTCGCGCCGCCGTGCGCCGTTCATCGGCTTCGCGCGCACGGGCATCGATCAGGCGCTGCAGCGACGGGCGATGCGTGTGCATCAGGGTGGCCAGGGTGTCGAACAGCTCGCGCTCGCCGTCGAGCGCCGGCGCCACGGTATCGAAGCTGACCACCGCGTGCAGGCTGAGCCGGGCGAGCGCGGCACGCCATTCGTCCACCCGCGCATCCTTCGAGGCGACGAAATTCAGCACCGGCAGCAGCGGGCGGGCGCAGGCAGCGAGCAGTTCCAGCTCGTCGCGGTGCTTGGGCAGCACCGGATCGCGTGCATCGACCACGTACAGCGCCGCATCGCTCGCCAGCATCTGGCGCAGCACTTTCGCCTCCTGCTCGAAGCGTGCGTGCGCCTCGGGACGCTCGAGAAAGCGGGCGAGACGGTCAGGGCCGTCGAGGCGTTCGCCGGGCGCCGCCAGCGCATCGACGAATTCGAGCAGGGCGATGGCATCCTCCATGCCCGGCGTGTCGAACAGCTCCAGCGCCGGCCGGCCGTCGGCCATCAGCCGCAGGCCTTCGACGTGGCGCGTGGTGCCAGCCGAGTCGGACACTTCGCCAAAGCCAACGTCGCGCGCCAGCGTGCGCAGTAGCGAGGTCTTGCCGGTATTGGTATGGCCGACGACGGCCACGCGCAGCACTTCGTTCATGGCATCCGCTCCTGCCTGCGGCCTTCCAGCCAGCCGCGCGCGGCCGTCTCGTCGAGGATCAGCATTTCCGGCGCGAAGCCCAGCCGGGCAAGGCCTTCGCGCCACTGCGGCAAGCGGCTTTCCGCTGCCTCGCCAGCGCCGCCGAGCACCCAGACGCGCGTATCGACGGCATGATCCGCCAGCTCGGCGATGACGCCGAGGTTGCCGCGGTCCGGCGTGCGGCGCGGGTCGACCGCCACCAGCAGCCGGCACGGCGGCCGCGTGCCAAAACGGGCGAGCGCATCGCGCCGCTGCTCGCGGCTGTCGAGGCGGCCGGCATCGAACGCCGCCAGCCCATCGGTTGCGCCGCCCGCTTCGCCCGCCACCGGCGGCCACGTGACATCGCCGCCCAGTTCGACGGCGACGAGCGCCGGCCCGCCGCTGCCCGCCAGCCGCGCCGCATGGCGCGCGGGCCTGGGCATCAGCGCGGGTTCGGGATCGCGCACGCCGATGCGTTCACTGTCCGGCAACAGCAATGGACGCAAGCGCGCATAGCCGGGCCTGCTCAGGTCGAGCCGCAAACCCTGCGACGAACGCCGCCACAACAGCGTGCAGACCAATGCCAGCACGACGCGCGGAAGCACGCCATAGACCAGCAGGGCGCCGAGCAGCCAGCCGGACCAGGCGCGCCGCCCGGCTTCTTCCAGCATCGGCGCATCGCCGCTGGCTGCGACCGTGGCCGCGTCCGGCACCGGCAAGCCGAGCAGCGCCGGCAGCCCGCCCAGCACATCGACCAGCCAGGCGAACACGCCGGCCGGCAGGATGGTGGTTTCCCAGACGAAGCCATAGCGGCGCATCGCAAGCAGGGCCAGCACACCCGCCGCCGCGCCAAGCAGCGCCAGTGCCCACAGCGCATGCCCGATCGCACCGGCCCCCCAGCTCGCGGCACGGCTCCAGCCGGGCAGGCCACCCAAGGCCAGAGGGAGGTCGGCCGCGGCGGGCGAACGTTCGAAGAAGGACGGCAGGCGCAGCCACAAGCCGCCTGGCACGCCCGCCCGGGCGCTCCGCCCGCCTCCCGACAACAGCGTCGCCAGCACCCACAGCAGCAGGCTGAACAGATTGACCCCCAGCAGCCCGCCCAGCGCCCACACCACGTTCACCGCACGGCTGCCGTCGCCCAATACGCCGGCCGCAGCGCCAAAACCAAGCACCAGCGCCAGCACCGCCGCCCCGGCCAGCAGCAGCCGTACCCGGCCATGCCAGCGCAGGATCGCATCTTGCCAGCCTTCGCGCAGGCCGAGCTCCTGGGCGCGACGCAGCACGCGGGCCTCGAATTCGGGCGCGGCAGTCCGCGCCACTTCGACTGCAGCACGGTCCTCGAGCACGCCATGGCGCTCTTCGTGGCGGCGCACGGCCTCCGCCAGCCAGCGGGATTCGAACGGAGTCAGGATGGGAGCGCTGCGGACTGGAGCGGTCAAAGTGGTGGAGACCTTTTGGGGCAAAGGGTGGACAGGATAGCAACGCCGCCCCTGGCCCGCATCCGGCAACCGCTCCAGCCCGGCCACGGCAGCAAGGGCGGAAGCACATCACGCTTGCGGCGCAATCGCTCCGCTGCGCAACGGCAGCCGGTGCTATCTTGTTGTCATTGCACGGCACCCCCTTTCCAATGGCGTGGCGCCGCACGCCTTGATGGCGATCAAGTCATTGTTTTCAAAAAGGCTTAGCCTTCAGAACTGCAGCATACGGGGACATCCATGAGCACCGCCCTTTTTCAATGGAACAGTGAGTTCGACGTCGGCATCCAGGAAATCGACGAACAGCACAAGGAACTCGTCGACCTGCTGAACCAGCTGCACGTCGCCATCCAGGAACATCACGGCTCGGCAACTTCACGCCAGATCCTCGACAAGCTGGCGGACTACACCCGGACCCATTTCGCCGTCGAGGAAAGCCTGATGCGGGTGTCCAATTACCCGGATTTCGCCGCGCACAAGCAGAACCACGAAGATCTCATCGCCCAGGTCCGCGCCCTGCAGGACAAGCTGGACTCCGGCACCGCTGCGATCACCTTCGAACTGCTCCACTTCCTCAAGGTCTGGCTGACACGCCACATCAACGAGGCAGACAAGCGCTTCGGCGCGCATTTCCTCGCCCACGGCGGCGCCAGCCAGTGGTCCGACCATGTCGAGGAAGCGATGAAGAAGCGCAAGTGGTGGTGGAAGTTCTGGTAAGGCCGCCAAAGGCCATTTTTTCCATCTTCAACGAGCTCAAGCCCATGAAACCAAGCCTTCTGCTCCCGGCCCTGCTGCTGGGCAGCGCCCTGGCAAACAGCCCGGCACGGGCAGAACCGATGTCCTGCCCGGACCTCGCCGATGCGGTACAGGTCGCCGCCTGTCCCACCGACACGGAGCTGCGCTACACCTTCATGGGCTACTGCAGCGACAACGCCCGCCTCTATGGCGCCGACGTCGTCACCTGCGCCAGCTTCGACAACTACCGCGAGGTCAAGAACATCGCGCTGTGGGAATCGGCCGACGGCCGCTTCGGCGGCTACCTGTCGTGCAACGAAAAACCGGCCGACATCCAGGCCTCGAGGGCGAAGCGCATGCACGTCTCGAGCAAGAACGGCCTGACGCGGCTGATCTGCGATTACGATAACGACCACCGCCTGATCCACCGCACCCGGGCCACTTGCTCGGTCGAAACCGAAGACTGCAGCGGCGGCAACTGCCGGGCGAGCTGCGACTGAACGGCCTGCAGGCCTTGGCCGCGAAAGCAGCCTCACAACCCTGTTGGCGGTTTGGCGCCTCCGGCTGGCAGCCCCTGCAAATCGTTACGAAAAGCTGGGCTGCCGGCCGGTGAAACTGCCGAACAGCGTCGCGATGTCCTCGGCCGCCAGGTGGCGAACGATGAACACCAGGCGGCTGCGACGGTCGTCATAAGGCGGCATGCCGGGCCAGGCCGGCAGGCTCACCGTCGGATACAGGCTGTGCTGCACGCATTGCAGCACCCGCGGCAGGGGATCGCCAGCAACGTTCAGCAGGCCCTTGAGGCGCAGGATGTGCCCGCCGTAGAGCTGCAGCATCAGGCCCAGCGCATCCGAGAATTCGTACCACGGCAGCGGCTCGTCGAAGCACAGCACGAAGCTGCGCACGCTGGCGTCGTGGCGCGCGCGGATCTCGCCGTCCGCCGCTGCCGGCGCGCCACGCCCCGCCCCCGGCTTGCGCCATGCAGGCGCCTGCCGGCTGGCGGCTGCGGCCGCCTCTTCGCCCAGCCATGCCGCCACATCGGGATGCTTGCCGGCGGCGTCGTACAGGCCGCAGCCGAACAGCGCATCCGGCGCCACGGCACCTGCCGACACTTCGATCTGGCGCGCGGACGGATTCAGCCGGGCGACGTGCCCGGCCACTTCCCGGCGCTCGGCCTCATCGGCCAGATCGCACTTGGTCAGCAGCAGGCGGTCGGCCATCGCCACCTGGCGCACGGCTTCGGCATGCGCCTCCAGCTGGCCGAGGGCATGGGTGACATCGACAGCCGTCACCACGCCATCGACACGGTAGCGTTCGGCGATGAAAGGCTCGGACATCAGGGTATGGATGACCGGCGCCGGATCGGCAAGGCCGGTGGTTTCGATCAGCACCCGGCGCAGGCTCTTGAGTTCACGCCGCAGCGCACGCATGAACAGGCCTTTCAAGGCCCGCACCAGATCACCCTGCACGCTGCAGCAGATGCAGCCCGAGTCGAGCACGACCAGGGCCTCATCGACTTTCTCGACCAGGTGGTGGTCAACGCCGACTTCACCGAACTCGTTGATCAGTACCGCGCAGCCTGCCATGTCCGGCTGGCGCAGCAGATGGTTCAACAGCGTGGTCTTGCCGGCACCGAGGAAGCCGGTAAGCACCGTCACCGGAATGCGGCGGTCCTGGGCCCCCTCTCCCCCATTCCTTCCCCCGCCAGGGGAGAGGGAAGGTTCCGGAGAGGACTCAGGGTTCATTGCCAGCCGCCGCCGAGCGCCTTGTACAGTTCGACGCGGTTGGTCGCGTCGGCCAGACGGGTGCCGATCAGCTCCAGTTCGGCACCATACAGGCTGCGCTGGGCATCGAGCAGGTTGAGGAAGCTATCGACGCCGCCCTTGTAGCGCGCATCGGACAGTTCGAAGCTCTTTGCCGTGGCTTCGACCAGGGCACGCCGCGCATCGAGCTGCTCGGCCAGCGTGGAACGCTGGGCCAGCGCATCGGCGACCTCGCGGAAAGCGGACTGGATCGCCTTCTCGTATTGCGCGACGTTGATGTCGCGCTGGATTTCCGCCACGTCGAGGCTGGCCTGCAGGCGGCCGGCCTCGAAGATCGGCAGGCGGATCTGCGGCATGAAGCTCCAGGTGCGCGAACCGCTTTCGAACAGGCCGTCCAACGAGGCGCTGGCCGTGCCGACGCTGGCGGTCAGCGTGATGCTGGGGAAGAAGGCCGCGCGCGCCGCACCGATGTTGGCGTTGGCGGCACGCAAGGCGTACTCGGCCTGGAGGATGTCGGGCCTGCGCACCAGCACTTCCGAAGGCACGCCGGCCGGCAGCACCGGCACGCTGGCGATCGCCTCGTTCAGGCTTGCGGGCAGAAGCTCCGCCGGCACGCCGGTACCGGCGATCAGCGCCAGCGCATTCTCGTCCTGCGCCACCAGCGCGGTGTAGCTCGCCACGTCGGCGCGCGCGGTCTGCAGCAGGGTCTCGGCCTGGCGCAGATCGAGCGCCGACACCGCGCCGGCATCGAAACTGCGCTGCGTCAGGTCATGCGACTTCTGCCGGGTCTCGAAAGTATTGCGTGCCAGCGCCAGGCGCTCGCGGTCGGCGGCAAGGCGCAGCCAGGCGTTGGCGACTTCGGCCACCAGGCTGATCTGCGCGCTGCGGCGTGCTTCCTCGGTGCTGAAATAGGTCTGCAGCGCCTGTTCTTCCAGGCTGCGGACACGGCCGAAGAAGTCGAGCTCGTACGACGCGAAGCCGAGGCTGGCGCTGTACTGGCGGCTTACCGCCGACTCGCCGCTGGCGTTGAGGTCGCCCGGCACGCGCTGCGCGCTCTGGCCACCGCTGGCGGCGATGGTCGGAAAGAGGTCGGCGCGCTGGATGCCGTACAGCGCACGCGCTCGCTCGATGTTGAGCGCGGCGATGCGCAGGTCGCGGTTGTTTTCGAGCGCGAGCCCGATCACCTGGCGCAGGCGCTCGTCGGCGAAATAGTCGCGCCAGGCCATGTCGGCGGCCAGCGGCGCGACGGCGGATGCCTCGGTCGGCATCGCCTGCGGAAACTCCGCCGGCACCGGCGCGGCAGGCCGCTCATAGGCCGGGATCAGCGAGCATGCGCCGAGCAGGGTGGTGGCCGCCGCGGCGGCGAGAGTGCGGATTGAAGTACGAATCGGACTACGGATTGGGGTCACTGGATTCTCCATGTCAGCGTGCCTCCTGCGCGGCCGCGGCGTCCTCGCGCGGCTTGTCGGGGAAGATGCGCTTGATCACGACGTAGAACAGCGGCACGAAGAAGATGCCGAGCAGCGTACCTGCAACAGTGCCGCCGAGCACACCGGTGCCGATCGCATTCTGGCTGCCGGCGCCGGCGCCGGTCGAAATCGCCAGCGGCAGCACGCCGAAGCCGAAGGCGAGCGAGGTCATGATGATCGGGCGCAGACGCATGCGCACTGCTTCGAGCGTCGCCTCGATCAGCCCCTTGCCTTCCTCTTCCATCAGCGCCTTGGCGAATTCCACGATCAGGATCGCGTTCTTCGACGACAGGCCGATGGTGGCGAGCAGGCCGACCTGGAAGTAGATGTCGTTCGACATCCCCCGTCCGGTCGCCGCCAGCAGCGCGCCGAGCACGCCCAGCGGCACCACCAGCATCACCGCAAACGGCACCGACCAGCTTTCGTACAGCGCGGCAAGGCACAGGAATACGATCAGCAGCGACAAGGCATACAGCGCCGGCGCCTGCGAACCGCTGCGGCGCTCCTCGTAGGAAGTGCCCGACCAGTCGTAGCCGATGCCCGCCGGCAGCCTGGCCATGATTTCCTCGACGGCCTTCATCGCCTCGCCGGACGACAGCCCCGGTGCAGCCTGGCCGAGGATCTCACGCGACGGCTGGCCGTTGAAGCGCTCCAGGCGCGGTGAGCCATAGACCCAGTACGAATGGGCGAAAGCCGAGAACGGCACCATCTCGCCGGCCTTGTTGCGCACGTACCACTTGTCGAGGTCTTCCGGCGTCATGCGCGCGGGCGCATCGCCCTGCAGGTAAACCTTCTTGATGCGGCCGCGGTCGAGGAAGTCGTTGACGTAGCTGCCGCCCCAGGCGGTGGCAAGGGTTTCGTTGATGTCGGCGATGCTGACACCCAGCGCCCCGGCCTTGGCATGGTCGATGTCCAGCTTCAGCTCGGCCATGTCTTCCTGGCCGTTGGGACGCACCCCGACCAGGCGCTTGTCCTGCGCCGCCATGCCGAGGAACTGGTTGCGCGCGGCGAGCAGGGCGTCGTGGCCGAGGCCCGAGCGGTCCTGCATCTGCACCGTGAAGCCGCCCGAGGTGCCGAGCTCGATCACCGCCGGCGGCACGAAGGCGAACACCATCGCCTCGCGGATCTGCGAGAAGGCGCCCATCGCCCGGTTGGCGACCGACTGCACGTCCAGCCCGGAGGCGCGGCGCTCGTCCCACGGCCGCATGTTGACGAAGCCGATACCCATGTTCTGGCCACTGCCGCCGAACGAGAAGCCGGCCACGGTGAAGATCGCCGCCACTGCATCCTTTTCGTTCTGCAGGAAATGCTGTTCGACCTTTTCGAGCACCTCCAGCGTACGCTCCTGCGTCGCGCCGGCCGGCAGCATGACCTGGTTGAACATGATGCCCTGGTCCTCTTCCGGCAGGAAGGAAGTCGGCATGCGCATGAACAGCAGGCCCAGCACGGCGACGATGGCGACGTAGATCGCCATGAAGCGCACGCTGCGCTTGAGCATGCCGCCCACCGCACCTTCGTAGCGCTGGGTGCTGCGCTGGAACTTGTCGTTGAACCAGTGGAAGAAGCGCCCGAACAGGCCGCCCTCGCCATGCTCGTGGCCCTTCTCGACCGGCTTCAGCATGGTTGCGCACAGCGCCGGGGTGAACACGATGGCCACCAGCACCGACAGCGCCATCGCCGAAACGATGGTGATCGAGAACTGGCGGTAGATCACGCCGGTGGAGCCGCCGAAGAAGGCCATCGGCACGAACACCGCCGACAGCACCAGGCCGATGCCGACCAGCGCGCCGGTGATCTGGTCCATCGAGCGCTTGGTCGCCTCCTTGGGCGGCAGGCCTTCCTCGGACATCACCCGCTCGACGTTCTCGACCACGACGATGGCGTCATCCACCAGCAGGCCGATCGCCAGCACGATGCCGAACATCGTCAGCGTGTTGATCGAGAAGCCGAACGCAGCCATCACGCCGAAGGTGCCGAGCAGCACCACCGGCACGGCGATGGTCGGAATCAAGGTGGCGCGCAGGTTCTGCAGGAACAGGTACATCACCAGGAACACCAGGACGACCGCCTCGACCAGCGTCTTGACCACTTCCTGGATGGAAATCTTCACGAAGGGCGTGGTGTCGTAGGGCACGACGTACTCCACCCCCGCCGGGAAGTAGCGCTTCATCTCGTCGAGCCGCTCGCGCACCGCAGTGGCGGTCTCGAGCGCGTTGGCACCCGCAGCCAGGCGGATACCGACACCGGCGGCGGACTGGCCGTTGAAGCGCGCCACGGTACCGTAGTTCTCGGCGCCGATCTCGACCCGCGCAACGTCCTTCAGCCGGACTTCGCCGCCCTGCGTGCTGCTGCGCAGCAGGATGTTCTCGAACTGCTCGACGGTCTGCAGCCGGCTCTGCGCGGTGATCGTCGCGGTGAAACCCTGGCCCGGCACCGCCGGCGTGCCGCCGAGCTGGCCGGCCGACACCTCGGCGTTCTGCGCCACGATGGCGGCACGCACGTCGGCCGTGGTGAGCTTGTAGTTGGTCAGGCGGGCGGGATCGACCCACACCCGCATCGAATACTGCGAACCGAACACCGTCACTTCGCCGACGCCATTGACCCGCGACAGCGGATCCTGCACCGAGGCGACGAGGAAGTCCGACAGGTCGGTGCCGGACTGGCTGCCGTCCGCGGACACGAAGCCGATCACCATCAGGAAGTTGCGCGCCGACTTGGCGACCGTGACGCCCTGCTGCTGCACCGGCTGCGGCAGCAGCGGCAGCGCGGTCTGCATCTTGTTCTGCACCTGCACCTGGGCGATGTCCGGGTCGGTATCGGCGGAGAAAGTCAGCGTGACCGAGGCCTGGCCGTACGAATCCGAGTTCGAATTCATGTACAGCAGGCCGTCGATCCCGGTCATCTTCTGCTCGATGACCTGGGTGACCGAATCCTCGACCGCCTTGGCCGATGCGCCGGGATAGCGGGCATTGACGACGATCGCCGGCGGCGCGATGGACGGATACTGGGACACCGGCAGTTCGAGGATCGACAGCGCGCCGGCCAGCATGATGACGATTGCGATGACCCACGCGAAGATGGGCCGGTCGATGAAGAAGCGTGCCATGGAGCGCTACCTCACTTCGCTTCAGGCGCGGCAGGCGCCTGCGCGGGCGCACCGCCCGCCTCCTGTGCCTGCACCTGCGCGCCCGGGCGCACCCGCTGCAGGCCTTCGACGATGATGCGCTCGCCGCCGGCAAGCCCGCCGGTCACCACCCAGTTGGAGCCGATCGACTGCACCGCCTGAACGGTCCGTGCCTCGACCTTGTCCTCGGCGCCGACCACCATCACCACCGCATTGCCGTGCGGATCGCGCGACACCGCCGCATGCGGCACCAGGATGGCTTCGTTGCGCATGCCTTGCGGCAGGCGCGCACGCACGTACATGCCGGGCAGCAGCACGCCGTCCGAGTTCGGGAAGCGGGCGCGCAGCGTGACGCTGCCGGTGCCCGAGTCGACCGTCACTTCCGACAATGCCAGGCGGCCTTCGGCGCCATATTCGGTGCCATCCTCCAGGATCAGCTTCACCGGCACGTCACCCTTGGCGTTGGTCTGCAGGCGGCCGGCCTCGATTTCGCGGCGCATGCGCAGCATCTCGGCGCTGGATTGGCTCAGATCGACGTAGATCGGATCGAGCTGCTGCACGGTGGCCAGCGTCTGGGCCTGATTGGCAGTGACCAGGGCACCGGGCGTGACCGCCGAACGGCCGATGCGGCCGGCGATCGGCGACTTGAGCTGGGTGTAGTCGAGGTCGATGCGGGCCTTGTCCAGCGCCGCCTTTGCCGCCGCGACTTCGGCCCTGGCCTGCTGCAGCGCGGCCTGGGCGTTGTCGTTGGCCTGCTTGCTGACCGCTTCGATCTTGACCAGGCCGGCATGGCGCTGGGCCGTCAGGCGCGCCGCCTCGGCATTGGCCTCGGCACGCGCGAGCGACGCCTTCGCACTGTCGAAAGCGGCCTGGTAGGGAGCGGGATCGATGCGGTACAGCACCTGCCCGGCCTTGACCTCGCTGCCTTCGTTGAAGGCACGCTGGGTGACGATGCCGGAAACCTGCGGACGAAGCTCCGCGATCAGATAGGGACTCGTGCGCCCCGGCAGTTCCGACACCATCGGCACCGCTTCGGTCCTGACCGTCAGCACGGTGACGGCAGGCGCCTGCGGCGCGGCCTGCTGTGCCGAAGCGCCCCCTTGCTCTGCACCGCCGCCGCAGGCAGCGAGGAACAGGGTACTCAGCGCAAGCACGACAGCAGGCTTGATGACGGCGCTATTGATTCTCTTCATTGGAGCCTCGTGAATTCGAGAAACAGGATCGTCATGGGAGATCTTCCGTCGCACGATGATCCCGCCCTTTTAGAAGGGTTGTTCTAGATTGAACGCTCATTCTATGTTAGCCTCTGCTGCATCGCAAGAACTTCCACCCTGCAGCGACAGCAGGGCCCGGCTCTATATCAAACGCATGCAAGACACGGATACGACGACGCCCCACGCCGACGCCCCGCGCGCCACCGCCCGCCGCCAGCAGATCCTGTGCGCCGCCGCGCAGTGTTTCCGTGAACATGGCTTCCATGGCGCCAGCATCGCCAAGATATCCGCCATCGCGGGCATGAGCCCCGGCCACATCTACCATTACTTCGAGAACAAGGAAGCCATCATCGCGGCGATCGTCGCCCAGGATCTCGAAAGCGTGCTGGAGATGACCGCGCAGTTCCGCGCGGCATGCAACGTCCGCGCCGCACTGATCGAACGCGCCGCCGAAGGCGTCGCCAAGCAGCTGGACCCCGCCGCCGCCGGCCTGAAGCTCGAGATCGTCGCCGAAGCCGCGCGCAATCCGCGCGTGGCGCAGATCGTCAGCGAGGCCGACACCACTTGCCGGCGCGAACTCGCCGCCCTCATCCGCGACATCCGCAGCCGTGCCGGCCTCCAGGACAGCGATGCCGCCATTGGCGGCATGGTGGAAGTGCTGGCCTGTCTGTTCGAGGGGCTGGTGCTGCGTACCATCCGCAACCCCGGCCTCGACCGCAACCTGGTCACACAGCGGCTCCAGATCGCCATCAGCGACCTGCTCAACCAGCCCTGCACGGACACACCTGGATCGCGCCCATGAAGAAACGCCCGCCCCGGCATCGGCCAGGGCGGGCGCAGCGTCGTGATGGAACCTGTCAGGGCGCGTTCAGACGCGGAAGTGCTCCACGCTCCGCTTGAGCCGGCTGGCGACCTCTTCCAGCGCCTTGCTGGCCTCGGCCGACTGGCGGGCATCGGCATTGTTGCGCTCCGCCATCTGGGCAATCTGCTCGACCCCTTGCGCCACGCTGGCGGCAGCCGCGCTCTGCTCCTTGGCTGCATTGCTGATGCTCGCCACCGCCTCCGAAGTCCTCATCGCACCATCGTAGAGGCGCCGGATCGCCTGGTCGGCCTCGGTCGCCAGCTTGACGCCGCTGTCGACCTGCTCGACGCCCTTGTTCATGCTCGCCACCGCGTCCTCGGTGTCATGCTGAATGTGATCGACCATGCGCGAGATTTCCTTGGTCGAACTCGAGGTGCGCTCGGCCAGCTTGCGCACTTCGTCGGCCACCACGGCGAACCCCCTGCCCTGCTCGCCCGCCCGCGCGGCTTCAATGGCAGCGTTGAGCGCCAGCAGGTTGGTCTGTTCGGCGATCTCGTGGATCGTGTTGACGATGCTGGAGATTTCCTTCGACGACTGCCCCAGCTGGCTCAGCTTTTCCGATGCCTGGCCGACGGTGCCGGCAATGTCCTGCATCGCCTCGGTGGCGAGCCGGATGATGCGCGAGCTGTCGGCCGATATCTGCGCCGCTTCCGAACTGGTCTCGCGCGCTTCGTCCGTATTGCCCGCGATCAGGTCGATGCTGGTGCTCATCTGCTCGACCGCTGCCGCCATCCCGGCCGTCGCGTCGCTCTGCTTGTCGGAATTGACCGCGACCTCATCGGCCTGCCGCCTCAGCACATTGGCATCATCGCTCACCGTGGTGGCGGCGTCGCGCACTTCGGCAATGGTCTTGCCCAGGCCGCCGACCATGCGCCCCAGCGCCGCCATCAATTGCCCGGCTTCGTCCTGCGAGGCAGCACTGACCTTGACACTCAGGTCGGCATCGGCGACGCGCGTGGCCAGCGTCACCGCTTCCTTCAGCGGCTTGCTCACCCAGTGCCGGGTCGCCACGACGATGATCAAGGTCACGATCGGCACCAGCACCAGGAACAGCAGGATCATCCCCTGTCCCACCAACCGGCTTTCGCTGTTGAACTCATCCAGATAGCTGCCGGAGATGATCACCCAGTCCCACGGTTCGTAGTAATTGAATACCGCCACCTTGTCGCGGGCATTGCTTTCGCCCGGGTTTTTCCACACATAGGACTGGAACCCGTTCTTGCGGTCGAGCATTTCGGCAATGAACGGCCGGCCCGCGGCATCGACGGCGGAAAGCAGGGACTGCCCTTGCACCTCCGGATGCACCATCACCGTGCCACGTTCGCTTCCGCCTGCGCTGATCGCGTAGGGATAACCCGTCTCACCGATCCGGATGCTGGTGATGGAACGCCGCAGATCCGCAAGCCCGCCGGTGAAATCGATGGCGACGGACAGAGCGCCGATGACCGTGCCGGAGGCGTTCTTGATCGGCTGATAGTGCGTCATCAGTTCCCGGCCGGAGACCGTGGCCTTGCCGGAAAAGGATTCGCCGCGCAGCAGCCGGGCCGTTGCCGGGTGAGCCGCGCCCAGGAAAGAGCCCGTCAGGCGCTTGCCCTGGCTATCGGTCAATGACGTCACGACCCGCAGGAAATCGTTGTCGGCCAGCCGCATCACCGTCGGCGCCGCACCCGAATCCCTCGTGAAATCATCCAGAACCCTGGTGTCATGCTCGGAGATCGGCACCCCACCATGGTAGAGCGCGCCCTGCCGCAGTTCGAACCCTTCCGGGAACTCCCTGGCAAACAGCCTGCCCAGGCGCTCGGTACTCAGCGTCAGCCCGCGGTTGAAAACCTCGATCATCTTGACGACGCTGGCATTCGTGTCCTCCAGTACCCGTACCGATCGTTCCTCCAGTTTGGTGCCCAGATAATTCGACAGCCCTGCAGTGCCGGCCAACAGCAGGATGCTGATGGAAGCAACCAGAATCAGGCTGAGCTTGAGGCCGATGGAAAGGTTCTTGAACATGATTTCGCTCTGCTTGTCGTTGTCCGGCGTGCCGATGCAGCCGTCACGCCATTAGCGGCAGGGAACGAAAAAACTTGAACCTGGCCTGCAGCTCGTCGGGCGGCGGGGTCCGTTCCTCAGGCGTGCTGTCCGAAAACCAGCGTGAAGCAGGTGCCCCTGCCGTCACCCACCGGCGAAACCACGTCCAGTGTCCACGACTGCATGATGCAGACGCGCTTGGCGATCGCCAGCCCGATGCCCGCCTGGTCCATGCCCGCGGCGGCACCCGGCTCACGCTGTTCATGCGGGCGCTGGTCGACGCGGCGGTTGCTGAAATAGCGATCGAACACATGCGGCAGTTCGGACGGCGCAATGCCGGGGCCGGAATCGGTGAACTGCAGGCCATGCGCGACGCTCGAGACCGTCAGCCTTGCCGGCGCCGCATGCAGCACCGCGTTGCGCACGATGTTTCGCATCACCGTCAGCAGGGCATGGCGGCTGATCGTTTCCTCGTGCCCCGGCTGCACGGCATTCACGAACTCGAGGCCCGCCTTGCCCGCCTCCACGCTCTGGCTCTCGAAGATGTCCTCCACGCAGGCATGGATGTCGACGCACCCCTTGTCATCGAAGCGGGCATGGGCAAGGCTGAAGGTACTTTCCAGCGACTGGCTGATCTCATGCACCGACTTGACGATGCGCTCCAGCCGCGGCCGCCGCTGTTCCAGCCCCATCGTGGAATATCTGAGCATCAGTTCGGCATCGCTGCGGATCACCGTCAGCGCGGTGCGGATCTCGTGGTGCAGGTTGGCGGAAAACTCACGCTGGTCGGCGATGGCGCCATCCACCTGATCCTGCACCCGATTGAACACTTCCATCAGGCGGTCTGCCTCGTTGGCATGCGGACTATCCACCGCGACCGAACTCGGCACCCAGCGCGTCAGCCGCTCGGTGAGCGCATTCAGTGGCATGACGAGCCGCCGCGCCACCCCGCTGCTGAGCAGCATGGCGACGATCGAACAGCCGATAACGATGGCCAGCAGGGCGCGGGTGAAATCGTGCAGCTGCTTTTCCAGCACCACGGTGTCGTAGACCACGTACAGCAGCCCGTCCCTCGCTTCGACCACCGCCACATGCCAGGTGCTCTTGTCCCTGGGCAGTTCGTGCAGGCCGATGGAAAGGCCGCGCAATTCGTCGGGCAGGCTGGCTGCCCGCACCGTGGCCGACTCGGCCCAGACGTACATCGACGGCCCCATGTCGCGCTCCAGGGCCTCCGTCCATTTGTCGCCGAAGCGCGACACCCGCGGCACCAGCCGCTTCGACTCGGTGTCGATCAGGTCGCGGATCATCTTCTTCTCGACGTGGAGATAGACGCCATAGGTCAGCGCCGCCGTCACGCACACGGCCAGGCTGACGAGGCCGGTAAGCACCAGCGTGATGCGCCGCTTGAGCGATTTCTTCATGGCTGCATGGCATTCGGCACCAGCCGCCAGCCGATGCTGTGCACGGTCTCGATGCCATCGAAACCGTGTGTGGACAGCGCCTTGCGCAGCAGGTGCATCTGGCTGCGCAAGGCCTCGGCCGAGGGCGGTTCCCCCTGCCACAGGTATTCCTCCAGGCGGCGGCGCGGCACCACCCGTCCGCCATAGCGCAGCAACAGTTCGAGAATCATCAGGTTCTTGCGCGACAGCTTGATCTCCCGCCCGTCCACGGTGACGAACTGGTCCGCCACCACATAGCGCAAGGGTCCGTAGTCGAGCACGAAGGCGGTGTCGGAAAGCTGCCTGGAACGGCGGATCAGCGCCTTGCTGCGCATCAGCATCTCTTCCAGCGCAAAAGGCTTGACCAGATAGTCGTCGGCGCCGCTGGAAAAACCCAGTGCCTTGTCCTCCAGCGTGGAGCGCGCGGTCAGCATCAGCACCGGCGTCGATAGCTGCAGGTCTTCCCGCATCTGCCTGAGCAGGGCATAACCATCCATGCCGGGCAGGCCGATGTCGAGCAGCACCAGATCATAGGGCTCGTGCCCCAGCCGTTCGAGGGCAGCGGCGGCGTCCCGTGCCATGTCGGCGATGAAGCCTTCGGTCTCCAGGGCAAGAAGCAGGTTCTCCGCAATGGCAAGTTCGTCCTCGACGATCAGGACGGTATAGGGAATCTGCTGCTTCTTGCGGGGTGGCATCCAGACCTCGCGGCGACCACGCGGGTCGCACGGCACGTATATCGGCAAATCAGCGCGTTCGGGCAGGCTATCAGCTCGCATGTGAAAAAAACGTCGAATAACAATCACGTAAGAATCTAATGAGTACAGTTCTCATTATTCTTCCGTTCCGCGTTCTTTTTCAACGGAAATTCGACGCACGGCTTCCTATTCTTGCGTGGGCTCTACCCCGACAGGTCAGGCCACTCCTGCGCCGGGCCTGGACGTTCGGCGCACTGCGTCCGCATGCAGCGTGCTGGGCGGCGCATCTTTTTCCCCAGAATCCGCAAAGGAAGCCGTGTACATGAACAATGATGGAAAGCAGACGGCACCGGCCGTCACGCTGTTGCCGCTGGAAAGTTTCCAGTCGGCCTTCGAGCCTGCCCGGACCAGCGTCCGGACCAGCTCCGTGCTGATGGGTGCAATGATCAGCGGCGCGGTCGCCATCGCACCGGCGGCCCATGCCCAGGATGCGACCCTCTCGCCCGTCCTGGTCGAAGGCCAGCACGAAAACGCCTATCAGGCTCCGGCGGCAGCCAGCAGCCCCAAGATCACCGCACCGCTGCTGGAAACGCCCAAGACCATCACCATCATCACCGAGGAGCTGATCAGGCACCGCGGCGCCACCTCGCTGACCGATGTGCTGCGCACCACGCCGGGCATCACCCTCGGCGCCGGCGAAGGCGGCACGCCGAACGGCGACCGTCCCTTCGTGCGCGGTTACGAAGCCAGTACCGACATGTTCATCGATGGCGTGCGCGACTATGCCCGCGGCTCGCATGAAACCTTCAACCTCGAAGCCGTCGAGATCATCAAGGGCCCCAGCTCCGCCTATACCGGCCGCGGCGGCACCGGCGGCAGCATCAACCTGCAGACCAAAAAGCCGAAGCTGGAGAATTTCGCCGAGGTCACCGCCGGATTCGGCAACGCCAACCAGTGGCGCACCACGGTGGATGGCAACTTCGTCCTCGCCGAAACCATTGCCGCACGCCTGAACGTGATGAAGATGGGCGGCGAGATCCCCGGCCGCGACGGCGTCGACATCGACCGCTGGGGTATCGCCCCCTCGATCGCCTTCGGCCTGGGCACGCCGACACGCCTGACGCTGGCTTACTCGAAGGTCGAGAACCACGACATGCCCGACCAGGGCATTCCGTTCAGCAACGCAGCACATCCCGAACTGAAGAAGCCGCCCAAGGTCGACCGCGACAAGTTTTATGGCCGGCTGAAAACCGATTTCCGCGAAAACGACATGGAGACGACGACCGCGACGATCGAGCACGACTTCTCCAATGAGCTGAAGCTGCGCAACATCACGCGCTACACCGAAACCGTCAACCACTACCTGCTGTCGCGCCCGTCGTTCGACAATTGCCGTGCCGGCAGCACCAGTGCGGCCTGCGACCCGCGCAGCCCCAACGCCCAGTTCACCCGCGGCAACCGCACCTGGTGGCGCGGCAGCGATTCGCTGATCAACCAGACCGATCTGTACGGCAGCTTCGTCCTCGGCGGCTTCAAGCACACCTTCAGCACCGGCCTGGAATTCGGCAAGGAGAAGATCTACAACCGCTCGATGAGCGGCGCCCCGGCCAACGACATCGATTCGCTGCAGAACCCGACCGCCGACCGCCATTACAACTACAGGCTCGTCTATGGCAAGCGCACCGGCGCGGGCGAAATCAAGACGCGCTCGTTCTATCTCTTCGACACCATGGAGATCAACGAGCAGTTCTCGATCAACGTCGGCCTGCGCCGCGACCATTTCGATGTCGACAACTACACGACCAGCCGCAGCGATGGCTTCTGGAACTACCAGGCCGGCATCGTGTACAAGCCCGCGCCGAACGGCAGCATCTATCTGTCCTACGGCACCTCGTCCAACCCCGCCGGCGAGAACCTCGGCCAGGGCGGCGGCGCGGACGGCGTTGCCGGTGGCGCGCAGATCCGCGACCTGAAGCCGGAAGAGAGCCGCAGCTGGGAGCTGGGCACGAAATGGGACGTCATGAACGGCATGCTGTCGCTGACCGCCGCGGTGTTCGAGACCAAGAAGACCGACGCGCGCACCACCGACCCGTTCGGCTGGGTCACGCTCGACGGCAGCAACCGCGTGCGCGGCGTGGAGTTCGGCGTGGCCGGCGCCATCACGCCGAAGTGGAACGTGTGGGCGGGCTACACCTACCTCGATCCGGAAGTCCTGAGCTATCGCAGCGGCGCCACGTTCGACGGCAACCGCATGAAGTTCATCGCCAAGCAGAGCGCCAGCCTGTGGACCACCTATGAGGTACTGCCGGGCCTGACCCTGGGCGGCGGCGCCACCTACATGGGCATGCGCTACGCCAACGACGCGAACACGCTCGAACTGCCGAGCTACACCCGCTACGACGCCATGGCCAGGTACGAGATCAACAAGCGCTTAAACCTGCAGCTCAACGTCAACAACATCACCGACGAGGAAATGCACGAAGCCTCGCACGTCGGCCTGTTCGCGATGGTGGCTCCGGGCCGCTCGTACATGCTCAATGCAACTTATCGCTTCGACTGACGGTCAATGACCCTTTCGGGAGCACGGCCATCGCATCCGGCCGTGCCCCCGGAATGCCCGATGGCCGCATCCAACGGAAACACCCGACCATGATGCTCGTGATTCCAGACGTGCTGACCCCGCAGGAAGTCGCCGAAATGCGCAGCCGGCTCGACCAGGCCCACTGGCACGACGGCCGCGAGACCGCGGGCTACGTCGCGGTGAAGCAGAAGAGCAACGAACAACTGCAGGTGCAGGACGAAACGGCCGTCGAACTCGGCCGCATGATCCTTCGCGCCCTGTCCACCAATTCCTGTTTCATCTCCTTCGCGCTGCCGCTGAAGATCCTCCCGCCGATGTTCAACCGCTACCGGAGCGGCGGCGAATACGGCTTCCACATCGACAATGCAATACGCGTCGCCCCAGCGTCCGGCGAACGCATCCGCACCGACATCTCCACCACCGTGTTCCTGAACGAGCCCGGGGAGTACGAGGGCGGCGAACTGATCATCAATGACACCTATGGCGTCGAGAAAGTCAAACTGCCCGCCGGACATGCCGTGGTCTATCCCGGCACCAGCCTGCACCGCGTCAGCCCGGTCGTGCGCGGCCAGCGCCTGGCCTCCTTCTTCTGGACCCAGAGCATGGTCCAGGACGATGCAAGGCGCGCCATCCTGTACGACCTCGACAACAGCATCCAGCGGCTGGCCACCCGGCCGGACAACGCCGACGAGGTCAATCGCCTCACCGGCACCTATCACAACCTGATACGACAATGGGCGCAAACCTGATGATGCTGAGTCCGGAAACCCGCATGCCTTCCCTGGTCCACGCCAACGATTCGACCAGCGCCGCCATCCACGCCGTGCGCAAGGCCGGCGTCTCCGTCACCGTGCCCCGCCTGGCGGTATGGACGGTGCTGGCCCAGGCGGACGAGCCGCTGCAGCCCTACGACATCCAGGCCTGCCTCACCGAGAACGGCGTCACCCTGTCGCTGTCGTCGATCTACACCGTGCTGAAGCGCTTCGTCGAAGCAGGCGTGCTGACCCTCCATGCCATCGATGCCGGGAAATCCCACTATTCCCTGGCTGAAAAGGACTTCCGCCAGCACATCCTGTGCGAAGACACCGGGCGCGACTACTGGCTCGCCGACGAAGCACTCAGCCATGCCATCGAAGATTTCTGCCGCCAGCACGGCTTCGAGCTGTCCACCTACTCGTTGATGGTGAAGGCGAGGCCATCGAGTTCGACGGGCGACGTGCGCAAGACCCGACCCACCTGAACAGCCCCCGCCGACGTATTCCGGCACACAGGAGACAGCATGATGAAGAAAAGCAAAACGGCCCTGCTCATCTTCTGCTGCGGCTTCGTCCTGCTCGGCGTCCTGGCCTTCTTCATCGCCCCGCCCGCCCTGTTCTCCTTGCTGTCGGGCGGTGCCTGCTATGGCTTCTGGGTCCTTTTCGGACGACTCGCCGGCGACAAGCCAGACGATGGATCGCCGCTCTTCGGCATCCCGCAGGTGAAGTTCGGCTCCGCCAGCATCGTGATCGGTCTGCTTGCCTTCATCACCGCCATCTTCATCGACTCCCTGTTCCTCACCTCCATCAGCAGTGGAATGATGCTCTTCGGCGCACACATGGCGATCGGCTGTCTCAGGACGCAGGAAGAGCGGGCCAACGCAAACTCGGCCCAGGCCTGACGCACGCCCCCGGCCGTTTCCTCTGTCCCGGCGCAATCGCGCACGAGTCGCCGAAAAAATTCCACAAGCATCAACCGGCCGGTACCCGCACACGGGCCATGCACCATTCTGGTCATGCCGCCCCATCTTAGAGCATTGAAAATACTGATTAATTTTCGCTTTCCATCCCCATCCAGCTGCCTCAGAATGCGCCCCGATCAAACGACCAGACTGAGCACCATGTCCTTCATCGACGCGCAATTCTCCCCGGCCGCAGCTGCCGCCCGGCTCGGCTACAACCACGGCTATGCCTTCGACGGCGATCAGGTCAGCCTGCGCGCCGACATCCGCATCCTCGACCCGCTGGCGGCGGCCGGGCGGAACTGGGTGCTGCAGCTGTGGGCGGGCGACACGCTGATCGCCAATGCAGGCTGCGGTGCGCTGTGGGCCGATGCATCCGGCAACACGTCGGTGCAAACCACGGTGGCTGCCATGCTGCCTGCCGGTACGGCCGAACATGCGCTGAGCCTGGCGCTGGCGTGTGACGACGGCAATGGCCTGCAGCGCTGCGACAGCGCCGGTTATCCGCGCAGTGAACGCTTCTGCCTGCCGCGCATCGACGGCTCGGTCGGCTACACGCTCGCCGCGGGGCATACCGCCATCCACGCCGACAGCATCAGCAATCCGCGCACTGCCGGCAATCTGTCGGGCTCGCTCATCCTCGAACTGTGGGCGCTGCCCGAAACCTACCGCGGCGGTGCGTTCAGCGGCATCCTGGTCGGCAGCACGGACCTGGGCTGCATCGCCGGCCAGCATGCGACGGGCGCGGTGGACGCCGAATTGCCCGCCTGCACCTTGCCTGCCGGACGCTGGCACCTGACCCTGATGCTGCGTGAATGGACCGGCTGCGGCTATGTGACACGCGACTATCGGACTTTCTCGCTGCCGGTCGACGGCCCGCTGCCCGCCCCCACCGCCGAACTCGCCGCCGCCGCAGCGGAAGCGGAAGCGGCCCCCGATGCTGCACCCGCAGCCATCGAAGCCGTTCCCGAGGTGGCCGTCGAGGCCGACGAAGCGGCCGCTGCGCCTGCCGAAGCGCCGAAGCCCTCCCGGCGCACCCCGGCCCGCACAGCAAAGGCCGCCAAGCAGACGCCGGCAAACGTGCAGATCTCGATCAACGACGCCGACGCCGCGACACTTGCCGGGCTGAAAGGCGTCACCGCCGCGATCGCCAAGGGCATCGTCGCCGGCCGGCCATGGAAGTCGGTCGATGCGCTGATCGAAGTCAGGGGCATCGGCGCCAAGCTGCTCGACAAGCTGCGTCCGCAGCTTCGCGTCTGACGCTCCGTCAGTCCATCACCCAGCGCAGGCCGCCCGGCTCGCGTTCGAACAGGCGCCAGCCGCCTTCGCGGCCGCACAGCCCGTAGCGGAAAGGCGTCTCGTCGCGGCCCGGGGTAATGAAGCGCAGGTCGACGAAGTTGGCGCAGAACTGGCCGGACGGCCCGCTCCCGGCATGGTCGAGCACCGGGAACATCGCAAACCAGCGGAAGAAGGCGAAATCCTCGGCGCTCCAGACCTGCTGGACAAGCCGGCTCACGCCATTGTCGCCGAAGCGCTCGCGCACCTCCCACCGTGCCTGGGCAAGCGGCTGGTAAGGGGCGGAAAAGCGGCGGATGAAGTTGTCGCCGTCTCCGGCAACGAGCGGCTCGCTGCGGCGGGTGTTGATGTGGGCGTAGTGGTAGCGCTCGCCGTCGAAGACGATCGCCGTCCAGTTGAAGGGCGAGGCCGGACGCGGCGCGGCATCGACCAGCACAGCCCGGATGCCCTGCCGCTCGGCATAGGCATGGGCCGCATCGATCGCCTCGCCGCGCCCGGTGGCCTGGACGCCGATCCAGCCTGCCAGTGCCACCAGCGCCAGCGCCGACGGCACCCGGCTGCGCTGCCACAAGGCGCTGCCGAGCAGGCCGGCGAGGATGATCCCGGTCAACGGCAGGTCGATGATGAAGCTCGTCCCCCAGCCGAAGCGGCGCTCGGAAAACGGCGCGAGGATCATGGTACCGAACTGGGTGATGAGATCGCCCAGGATGTGGATCAGGATCGCCGCGCAGACGACGACATACAGGCTGCGCCAGTCCGGTCCGCGGCGGCGGCCGCGCTGCCAGAAGCGCGACAGCAGCCAGGCGATCAGCAGCCCCCACAGCGGCAACAGCAGCAGCGAATGGGTGACGCCGCGATGGCCGCGCAGGTAGGTCAGCTCCGACACCCAGCCGAGGACGAAATCGAGGTCGGGGAAAGTTGCCGCAACGGCACCGGCGGCCACCGCCTGCCAGGGTCTCGGCAATGGCACCGCTGATGCGGATTTGCCGCGCGGTGCCAGCAGGCGCCCCACCAGCGCGCCGGAAAGTGCATGCGTCAGCGTATCCATGTTGCCTCCCGCACGAATGTGCCCTGCACCAGCGCCAGTTTCTCCATCGCTTCTCCAGATGGCGTCAGGCTGCCCCGTCTCTCAGCGGCAGCCCACGCCCTTGCACATGCGCCACGCCGGTTCTCCAGCCGCGCGCTCCGGCTTCGAGCGCGTTGCGCGTGACAAGTTGCGCACGGGATCTCATTCGACACCGGTTCCGGCGCCCGACGATACACGTACCGTGTCTTTCTTCCTCATTCCCAGCGGACGGAATGGTCAGAATTGCCATCAACAGCTTATTTCGCAATTCTCTCTTCAACGCGAACATCGCGCGGGGATGTCGTACCCGGATGAATGTTCAGCTCACCAAGGAGCCCATTTGATGATCAAGACCCGCATTCTCGCCCCTGCCCTGCTGGCCGCCTCGCTGTCCGCGATCTCCACCACCGCAGCGGCAGCCTTCGTGGTCACCTACGAAGCAGCGGGCGTGACCAACACCACCGCCTCGTTCAAACCGGGCTCCAGTACAAAGGGCGAGGAAATCGTCGGCGTCGAGCGTTTCGATTCGCTGTTCAACCGGCGTCGTCGGCACCTACGACTCGAATTTCGGCAATGCGGACCTCGGCATCACCGGCACCTACCGCGGCGTGAACATCAGGCCCGCCGACCAGTATGGCGGCGCCGGCGGCCAGGGCAGCTATGCGGTCTCCGGCCTCGGCACCACATCCAGCTATTCGATCAGCTTCGACCAGAGCCTGACCTATTTCGGCTTCTGGCTGTCCGCGCTCGACGGCGGCAACCACGTCATCTTCTACAGCGGCGGCGACGAAGTGTTCTCCTTCAGCCCGGTGGATGTGCTCAATCTCGTGTCCGGCATGCCGGACTACCGTGGCAACCCGAACGGCAAGTTCAGCGGCCAGAACCGCAGCGAACCCTACGTCTTCCTGAACTTCTTCGCCGACGACGCTTACAGCTTCGACAAGATCGTCTTCAAGCAGACTAACGGCGCAGGATACGAATCGGACAACCATACGGTCGGCATCTGGAAGGAACAGTCCGGCACCGTGGTGCCGAACTCGCAAGTGCCCGAACCCAGTTCCCTGCTGCTGCTGATGGGCGCCCTGCTCGGCGTCGCAGGCACCCGCACGCTACGGCGCCAGGCCTGACACAGCCGGCCGGAGGCGCGGACGGCGAGGAGAAGGCTTACGCACCGCTGCCCCTGCGGCCGGGGCAGCGGACGGCCGCGTGCCGTCATGGGATGAGAACAAGTTCCTGGTTTGTCGCCCAGCATTTGCGACATAATCCCGCACCATCTCATTTGACATAACCGGAAGCCTCCCATGCGCGCCCTTCCCGTCTCCCGCAAGCTCGCCACCACCTGCGTTCTGGCCGCCGCCATCCTTGCCGGCTGCGCCACCGAACAGCACCGCACGCTCGAAGTCCCCAAGGTGGCATCGGCGACTACGCCCTACACCGGCCAGCGCAGCCTGATCGCGGTCGGCAAGTTCGACAACCGCTCGAGCTTCATGCGCGGCATCTTCAGCGACAACGTCGATCGGCTCGGCAGCCAGGCCAAGACCGTGCTGATCACCCACCTGCAGCAGACCGGCCGCTTCAATGTGCTCGACCGCGACAACATGGCGGAGATCAAGCAGGAAGCCGAACTGTCCGGCGCCGCGCAGAAGCTCAAGGGTGCCCGCTACGTCATCACCGGCGACGTCGCCGAGTTCGGCCGCAAGGAAACCGGCGACCGCCAGCTGTTCGGCATCCTCGGCCGCGGCAAGTCGCAGGTCGCCTACGCCAAGGTCAACCTCAACGTCGTCGACGTCGCCAGTTCGGAAGTGGTCTTCTCGACCCAGGGCGCCGGCGAGTACAGCCTGGACAATCGCGAAGTCGTCGGTTTCGGCGGCACCGCCAGCTACGACTCGACGCTGAACGGCAAGGTGCTCGACCTCGCCATGCGCGAAGCGGTCAATCGCCTGGTCGAAGGCATCGAATCCGGTGCCTGGCAGCCTGCCCGCTGAGCCAGCGCCGCCACGACGACCAGACCAGCATGAAGTCTCTTGCCCTCGCCCGCCTCGCGGCCGCACTGCCGGCCGCGAGCGTGCTGCTGCTGGCCGGCTGCGCCAGCAGCACCCATCACCCGCTTTACTACTGGGGCGAATACCAGCCCGCGTTGTACGGCCATTTCACCAAGGAACAAGGCCCGCAGGAGCAGATCGCCGCGCTCGAGGCCGGGCTGGAAAAAGCCCGCGCCAAGAGCCTGCCGGTGCCGCCGGGCTACCACGCTCACCTGGGCATCCTGTACGCCGAAAGCCAGCAGCCCGACCAGATGCTGCGGCACTTCGAGGCCGAAAAGTCCCTGTATCCGGAAAGCACCGCCTACATGGACTTCCTGATGCGCAAGGCAACCAAATCCGAGTGAGATCCCGATCGATGCATTCCACGACATCCGGCCGCCTTCGCCTGAGGACCGGCCTCATCGCCGCATTCACGGCCTTGTTCGCCTCCGGTTGCGCGACGCAACAGGCCAGCTACGACTATTCAGCCTTCAGGCAGAGCCGCCCTGCCTCCATCCTGGTACTGCCACCGCTCAATGGTTCGCTGGAAATCGAGGCCACCTACAGCATGCTGTCGCAGGTCACGATGCCGCTGGCGGAATCTGGCTACTACGTGTTCCCGGTCAGCCTGGTCGACGAAACCTTCCAGCAGAACGGCCTGCACAATCCGGGGGAAATGCACGGCGTGCCGCTGGCCAAGCTGCGTGAAATCTTCGGCGCCGATGCCGCGCTGTACATCAACATCGAGCAGTACGGCACCAGCTATGCCGTGCTTGCCAGCGAAAGCCGCGTCACGGCACGGGCACGCCTGATCGACCTGCGCTCGGAACAGACACTGTGGCAAGGCTCGGCAACCGCCTCCAGCGCCGAAGGCCGCAACTCCGGAGGCGGCCTGGTCGGCATGCTCATCACGGCGGTGGTCAACCAGATCGTCGAGAGCAGCACCAACCGCTCGCACCCGATCGCCGGCATTGCCAGCCACCGTCTGCTGCAGGCCGGCCCGCCCAACGGCATCCTGTACGGTCCGCGCTCGCCGAGATACGAACTGGAAGCGACGCCGCGCTGAGCGCGGCGCCCGTTCAGCTCAGCTCAGAGGTAGCCCAGGCGGCCGGGCAGCCACAGCGCGATCTGCGGGAACACCACCATCAGCGTCAGCGCGCCCAGCATCGCCAGCAGCAGCCAGGTCACCCAGCGGAAAGTCTCCTCCATGCCGATGCCGGCGATGCGCGAGGTGATCATCAGCGACACCGCCATCGGCGGCGTGAACTGGCCGATGGCGAGGTTGATCGTCATCATCACGCCGAACCACACCAGATCCCAGCCCATCGCCACCGCGATCGGCACCAGGATGGGCAGCAGGATCAGGAAGATCGAGATCGCATCGAGGAACATCCCCGCCACCAGCAGCAGCAGGTTGATCGACACCAGCATCATCCATTCGCTCGAATGCAGCCCGACCAGGGCCCTGGCGGCGACGTCGAAGATGCCCAGCGTATTGCCCGCCCAGGCGAACACCGAGGCGATGCCGATGACCATCATCACCACGGCCGACAGTTCGCCGGCATCGACCATGATGCGGAACAGCCCTTTCAGGCTGATGGTGCGATACACCACCATGCCGACGAAGATGCCGTAGGCCACCGCCACCACCGCTGCCTCGGTCGGCGTGAACAAGCCGGTGCGCAGACCGCCGAGGATGACGATCGGCGCCAGCAGGCCCCAGATCGCGTTGACGAAGCTCTTGCCCAGCGGCGGCCGCTCGGCCTTGTAGCCGCGGCCGAAGCCGTACTTGCGGCTGATCAGGATCGCCGGCAGCAGCAGGCTCAGCGCCGCGAGCATGCCGGGGAACAGGCCGGCGGCGAACAGCGCCGGCACGGTCGCGGCCGGCACCATCACGCTATAGACGATCAGCGCCACCGACGGCGGCGTCACGATCGCGGTCGAACCGGATGCTGCGATCAGGCCGGCAGAAAAGCCCTTGGGATAACCGCGCGCCACCATCGACGGCAGCATCACCGCCGCCACCGCCGCCGCATCGGCCGGGCCGGAGCCGGACACGCCGCCCAGCAGCATCGACACCAGCACCGCCACCACCGCCAGCGAGCCCGTCCATTCGCCGACGATGGCGGTGACGAAGCGCACCAGCCGCACCGCCACGCCCGAACGCTCGAAGATCATGCCGGCCAGCACGAACATCGGTATCGCCAGCAAGGGATACTTGGCGATGCCGGCGTAGATGTTGGTCGGCACCGCAAGCTGGTCGAAACCCGCCATCGCCAGCACGATGACACTCGCCACCCCCAGTCCGACCGCCAGCGGCACGCCGGCCACCAGCAGGAGCATGAACACCCCGATCAGCATCGCGCCGGTCATGCGCGCCTCCGCAGGCGATTCACCACCAGACGCAGCACCAGCGTCACGGACAGCACCGGCATCCACACCGTGTACCACCACTGCGGCACACCGAGCGCCGGCGAGGTTTCCTCGAAACGGTACTGGTCCCAGGTCAGCAGCCCGGCATACCAGGCGATGAAGGCAAACAGGCCGGCAGTGACGGCGAAGGACAGCCAGTCGAAAAAGGCCCGCGCCCGCGGCGACATGCGCTCGACGAAAAAGCTCACGCGGATGTGGCGGTCGAAGGCGAAGGCCACCGACGAACCGAGAAAGGCAACCAGAATCATCAGCGCGATCGAGAACTCCTCGGTCGCCGCAAAGGACTGCGAGGTGAAGTAGCGCACCAGCACGTTGCCGAAGGTGACCAGCACGATCAGCGCCATGGCGACGCCGGTCAGGACCTGTTCGATCGTATAGGACGGCGGGGCGGCCTCTGACTCGGCCGGCGGCACTTCCACTTCGGTACTCATGGCGTGAAACGGTCCATCAAGATTGGAAAAAAATCATGCGGCCAGCGCCCGCCCCGGAGGGGACGAGGCTGGCCGCAGTCTGATCCGGCATCAACCGTGCCGGAGCGTCACTCAACGCTTGGCGACGTCTTCCTCGGCCTGCTTGACCAGGTCTGCGCCGATGCGCTCGGCCCATTCCTTGTACACGCCGGCCGTCGCCTTGCGGAAGGCGTCGCGCTCGGCGTCGGTCAGGCGCACCACGGACACGCCGTTGGCTTCGATCTCCTTCAGCAACGACTGGTCATCCGCCGAAATGCCGGAGCGGGCGCGGGCGATCTCCTCGGTAGCGGCCTGCTGCGCCGCCTCTGCGACCAGCTTGCGGTCGGCCTCGGTCCAGCTGTTCCACACCTTCTTGTTGACCACGAAGATCAGCGGATCGGCGACGTAGCCCCACAGCGTCAGGTGCTTCTGGCCGACGGTGTGCAGCTTGGCGGCATTGAACACCGCCAGCGGGTTCTCCTGGCCATCGACCGCCCCCGTCGCCATCGCCGGCTGCGCGTCAGCCCAGCTCATCTGCGTGGGGTTGGCGCCGAGCGCATTGAAGGTCGCCAGGAACAGCGGCGAACCGACCACCCGCACCTTCATGCCTTTCACGTCCTCGGGCGTGCGGATCGGCTTCTTCGAGTTCGACACCTCGCGGAAACCGTTCTCGCCCCAGGCCAGCGGCACCACGTCGCGCGCGGACAGGATCTCGAACATCTTCGTGCCGACACGGCCCTGGGTCAGCGCATCGATCGCCTTGTGGTCCGGCATCAGGAAAGGAAGCGCGAACAGGTTCAGCTCCTTCACCTGCGGCGACCAGTTGATCGTCGAACCCACCGCCATGTCGATGATGCCCTGGCGCAGCGCGGTGAACTCCTTGGTCTGGTCGCCCGACACCAGCGAGGTGCCCGGATAAACCTTGATCTTGATCCGCCCCTGGGTCTTCTCGGCCACCAGATCGGCCCAGCGCTGCGCGCCCCAGCCCCACGGGAAGGCATCGCCGAGCACCGTTAACAGGTTGTACTCGTCCTTGTACTGCTGGGCCGTGGCCGGCATCGACAGGCCGAGCGCGGCCGAAGCGAACAGGCCGGCGATGAGGGCGGTGAAGCGTCGTTTCTGCATGGGATGTCTCCGTTTCTCGTTTTTGGGCGCAAGGCCCGGTGAGGCGGCACTGGCGCAGGGGAAGGGGCGATTCTACAAACCGGGGGGCTTGGGGGCCAGCGCAAAATCATGCGGGACCGGATGCTCCAAGCCCTACAATCAAACCCGCAAGTGACCGATGAAGAACACAGACAGCGGGTCAAGCCGATACCGGGTCACCATCTTTCCCCCTGAAACAACCATGGCTCGAATCGAGGAAAACGGCGGCGCCGCCAGCATTGCCCATAGCTGGAGCGAGGACATCCAGGCGCTGCTGACCAGTTCCATCATCCTGAGCCTGGGTCTGCAGTGCTTCTCCAGCGCCCAGGTATTCCCCGGCGGCGTGACGGGCCTGGTACTGCTGATCCAGCACTGGACCGGCTGGCCCTTCGGGATCGTCTTCTTCGCCCTGAACCTGCCTTTCTACGGCCTGGCGATCCGGCACATCGGCCTGCGTTTCACGATCAGGACGCTGGTTGCCGTCAGCCTGGTGTCCATCATGTCTGAAGTCGCGCCACACCTCATCGGCATCAGCAGCATCAACCCCGTGTACGGCGCAATCATCGCCGGCGTGCTGTTCGGCCTCGGCCTGCTGATTCTCTTCCGCCACCACGCCAGCCTGGGCGGTTTCAGCGTCCTCGCGCTGTACCTGCAAGCCCGCCACGGCCTGCGCGCGGGCTACGTGCAGATGGCCATCGACGCCGTGATCGTCGGCGCTTCGGCGATGGTGGTGAGCCTCGAAGCGGCAGCCTGTTCGATTCTGGCGGTGATCGTGCTCAATCTGGTGATCGCGTCGAACCATCGGCCGGGGCGCTACATGGGCGTCTGAGCATGGTGCTTCACCAGGCAGCCTGCAGCACCTACGGATCAACTTGCCCGCCCCATTCGAGACGGGTCAATAAACCAGTCCATAGCCACAGAAGCGCATGAACCTCGAGATCGGCTCGTATCACGCCACGCACGCCCCTACAACGCCCCCGATTCCACCGCCTCCCTCACCCTCTCCAAGGCCCACCGCAAGCGCGCCACATCCACCGACCCCAGCGCCAGCCGCAACGCGCCGGGCACATGGACGGTCGTGGCGAAGGGCTCGGCAGTGGATACCGCGATGCCCTGCTCGTTCAATGTCGCCGCGACCCGATCGGCGCGGCAGTCGGGGCCGAGCGGAAGCCAGATGAAATAGGAGCCGGGATGGCACACCATCGGCAGTCCGGCCAGCACTTCGGCTGCGATCGCCTGCCGCTGGCGGGCATCCTCGCGCTTCTGCGCCTCCAGGCGGGCGGCCGTGCCATCCTCGATCCAGCCACAGGCAATGGCGGTCATCAACCCGGGGGTATTGGACGTCGTCGCGCGGATGGCGCGCTCGATGCTGCGGATGTGGGCCGGTGCTGCCGCGACGAAACCAAAGCGCAGGCCGGTGGCGACGCTCTTGGACAGGCTGGAGACGTATATCGTGCGCTCTGGCGCCAGTTGGAACAGCGGCGGCGGGGGCTGCTCGACGAGGAAGGCATAGGCGGCATCCTCGATCAGCAGCAGGTCGTGGACACGGGCCAGGGCCACCAGCCGTTGCCGCGTGGCTTCATCCATCACACAGCCCAGCGGGTTGTGCAGCGTGGGCATGACGTACACCGCGCGCACCGGGCGTGTGCGGCAGAGCTGCGCCAAGGCTTCCACATCCGTGCCCTGCGGGCCGACGGGGACGGGCAGCAGTTCCAGCCCCCGCATGTCGGCCAGCACACGGAAGCCCGGGTAGGTCAGCGCGTCCACCGCCACCACGTCGCCCGGCCGCAGCAAGGCCATCAAGGTCACTGCGAGGCCGTGCTGCGCGCCGTCGACGATTGCCACCTGTTCGGCTTCGACCCGTAGCTGGCGGCTGCGCAGGTGGCGCGCCACGATGGCCCGCTCATGCATCCGTCCGGCGTGCGGCTGGTAATGCAGCGCCGGCTCCAGGTCTCCCGCGCGAGCCAGCCTGCGCAACGCGTCGCGCAGCAGGCCGGCCTGTCCGGGCACGCTCGGATCGCTGTAGTTGAGATCGACCATGCCGGGCGCCGCCAGCCGCAGATCGCTGCCCAGATCGCGGGGCCAGGCAGCGTCGCGCACGAAGGTGCCGCGCCCGGTTTCGCCGCTCACCAGGCCCATCGCTTCCAGTTCGGCATACACCCGGGTGGCGGTGCCCAGCGCCAGTTGGTGGCCGCGGGCCAGCATGCGGTGCGTGGGCAGGCGCTCGCCCGGGCGCAAGCGTCCGGCACGGATGTCGGCGGCCAGCTTGTCCACCACCTCCTTGTAACGTGTCCGGGCCATCGGTACTTCCATTGTATCTATGACAATTTTTTGATTGTATCGATTTCGGCACCTACGATCCATCTCCCACGTCCTGGAGAACTCGCATGCACATCGCCATCCTGACTTTCGACGGTTTCAATGAACTGGACTCGCTGATCGCGCTCGGCATCCTGCGCCTGGCCGCCCAGCCTGCCTGGCGGGTATCGATCGCCAGCCCCTCCGCTCGCGTCACGTCGATGAACGGCGTGGTCGTCGAGACGCAGGCGACGCTGGCCGAGGCGGCCACGGCCGATGCGGTGATCGTCGGCAGCGGGCTGGCCACGCGCAGCATCGTCGACGACCCGGCGATGATGGATGCGCTGCATCTCGACCCGGCGCGACAACTGGTGGGCGCACAGTGCTCCGGCGCGCTGGTGCTGGCACGCCTGGGCCTGCTGGGCGAAGTGCCCGCCTGCACCGACCTCACCACCAGGCCATGGGTGCAGGCGGCCGGTGTCCGCGTGCTTGAGCAGCCCTTCTTCGCGCAGGGCAAGGTCGCCACCGCCGGCGGCTGCCTGGGCTCGCAATACCTGGCGTTCTGGATCGCCGCCCGCCTGGGCGGCATCGAAGCGGCAACGCGGGCCCTGCATTACGTGGCACCCGTCGGTGAAAAGGACGAGTACATCGAGCGGGCGTTTCGGAATGTGGTGCCGTACCTGCCGACCCGGCACGAAACCGCTGCATCACTCCCTTAGCTCACCCCGACCATTCGCACCCTGCTCCCCCTCAGCCCCTGCACCACCTCGATCGCCGTGCCGATCTGCTGTTTCATGTCCTCGACGTGCGAGATCACGCCCACGGTGCGGCCGCGCTGCTGCAGGTCGATGAGGGCACGCATGGCCATGTCGAGCGATTCGGGGTCGAGGCTGCCGAAACCTTCGTCGATGAACAGGGTGTCGAGCTGCACGCCGCCGGCGTAGGCCTGCACCACGTCGGACAGGCCGAGCGCGAGCGACAGCGAGGCCATGAAGCCTTCGCCGCCGGACAGCGTGCTGGCCGGGCGGGCGCGGCCGGTGTAGTCGTCGAACACTTCCAGATCCAGCCCGGCGGCGCGACGGGCGTCGGCGACGTCCTCGCGCCGCTGCAGCAGGTAGCGGCCGCGGCTCATCGCCTTCAGCCGCAGCGAGGCGGCACGCAGCACGTCGTCTAGCAGGGCGGCGAGCACATAGCGCTGGAAGGTGAGGTTGCGGCCGTTGCCGCCGTTGGCGACCTCGGCCAGGTGGCCGACGACACGGTATTCGGCTTCGATGGCGCCGTGCTCGCGGGCGATGTCGTCCAGCAATGAAAGCGTGCGCGCGAGCTTGTGCTGCTCGCCGCGGTTGTGGGTGATGCGGGCGACGACCGCTTCGACCTGTTCGCGGCAAGCGGCGGCGCGGGCGTCGAGGGCGGCGAGATCCGGCGCCGTCAGTCCGGCGATGGCCTGCGCGGCGCGTCGGCTGCGCTCCTGCGCGGCGGCGAACTGTTCGTCGGCGCCGCGGATCTGCCGGGCGAGTCCGTCCATCTGCTCGGCAGGCAGCACGGCCGCCCGCCAGGCGGCTTCGGCGGTATCCGGCCTGGCGCTGCCGGCCGTGCCTGAGCCGGCCGCAGCGAAACCTGCTGCATGCAGCGCATCGGCAAACTGCGCGGCGGCTTCGGCCACGCGGACCTCGGCGGCGCGGGCGGCGAAGGCCTGGGCATCGCGCTGGGCGCGTTGCGCTGCATCGTGGTTCAGGGCCTGCCGTTGCGCTTCCTGCGCGGCCCGCAACGCCGCCTCCAGTTGCTGGCGCCCGGCCCGCGCCGCCGCCAGTGCGGTGCCGAGCGCCTGCGGCGAGCGCAAGGCTTCTGGCACGGCGCCGCGCCTTTCCTCGGCCACGCGCAAGGCGCCTTCGGCCATGCTGGCCGCCGCCGCTGCCTGTTTGCGCGCATCGTCGAACGCAATCCGGGCAGCAGCCAGTGCAGCCTCCCTTTGCTGCAGCTGTCCGCGTACTTGCTCGACTTCGGCCGCCGCGGCACGCGCGGCCTGCAAGGCTGTCCGCAATGCGGGCAAGTCCTCGTCGACACTGGAGCCGAACAGGTCTTGCTGTACCTGATCATCGGCAGCGCCTCCGTGCAGCGCAGCCCGGCGTGTGTCCACTTCGGCTTGGGCAGCAGCGCGTTGCTGCGCGGCAGCATCCCTGCCGTGGCGGGCGGCTTCCATCACGGCCTCGGCTTTCCGAAGAGCGTCGCGCGCGGCCTGCAAGGCCTGCTCGGTGGGCAGTTCGCCGTCGAAGCGGGCCGGCGACGGGTGCGAGGCGCTGCCGCACACCGGGCAGGCGTCGCCGTCGTGCAGGTGCTGGGCGAGGATGGCCGCCTGCGCGCGGCGCCAAGCCTCATCAAGCGCATCGCAGACTTCGCGCCGGCACAGCATCTGCTGCTGCGCGGCTTCGAATGCCCGCCGCTTCCCATCCTCCAGCGCTTGCACCTGCTTCAGCCTGGCGAGGCTGGCATCGAGGCCGGCGCGGGCCTGCTCGCGCCGTTCGGCCTGCTGCGCGCGCAAGCCCAGCGCCACGACCTGCGCCGCCTGGGCCTGCAAGGCGTCGATGCGGCTGGCGAACTGGCCGCGCTGGCTTTCGAGCGCCTTGCACTCGGCCTCTGCCTGCGCGAACCGTGCATCGGCCGCTGCACGCTGGCGCAAGCAGGCCTGCAAGGCGGCTTCCGCTTCGGCGAGGCGGGCGACGGCATCGGACAGGGCTTCGAGCCGCATCTGTTCGCGTTGCGCGGCTTCGCGCTCGTCACTACGCGCGGCCTCGGCCTGCAGCGCTGCATCGGCGTCGTGCAATGCCTTGGCCGCCTGCCCGGCGGCTTGCGCGGCCTGCCACGCGCGCTGTTCGGCCTCGGCTGCATCACCGCGGGCGGCCGACAGTGCGGTAGCGGACGGCGACACCTGTTGCGCACGCCGGGCCTCCTCCAGGCGCAGGCGCTGGGCATCGGTTTCCGCCCGCCCGGCCGCCAGTGCGGCAAGTACCGCAGCAGCGGCCTGCGCTTCGGCGAAATCGGCCGCGGTCGCCTGGCCCTGCCGCAGCGCGGCGCGGGCGGCCGCATCCGCATCACGGGCGGTTTTTTCCTCCGTTTCCAGTCCCGCCAGCGCAGTGCCGAGCGCACCCAGGCGAGCAGCCAGGTCTTCAGCAGACTCTGCCTCGGCCTGCTGCAGCAAGGTGGCGCGCCGCAGGCTGGCCTGCTCGCCGCGTTCGCGCAGCGCGGCGGCCTCGGCTTTCAGCGCGTCCTGCAGGCGCTTGTAGGCGGCGGTGCCGAACAGGGTTTCGAGGATCTTCTCGCGCTCGGCCGAACTCGCCGCCAGCAGCTTGCGGAACTGTCCCTGCGGCAGCAGCACGACCTGGCGGAACTGCTCGGCCTTGAAGCCGAGCAGGGCTTCGACCTGCTGGGTGACTTCGGTCGTTCGCTGCGCCAGCGGCTGCCAGCTTTGGCCGTCGGCATCGAGGCGGAAGAGTTCGGCCTTGGCCGGCGCATTGACCACGCCGCCGCCACGCTGGGCCGCGCGCACTTGCTCCGGCACACGTCGCACCCAGTAGTGCTGGCCGCCGAGAGCGAACTCCAGTTCGACTTCGGTCTGCAGCGCGGCGTCGGCATGGTCGCTGCGCATTTCGCGCGCGCTGCGCTCGCCGCCGGAGGTGTCGCCGTACAGCGCGTAGGTGATGCCGTCGAGGATCGAGGTCTTGCCCGCGCCGGTAGGGCCTGAGATCAGGAACAGCGCGCCGGGCGGCAGGCGGGTGAAATCCACCGTCTCGCGTCCGGCGAAGGGCCCGAAAGCCTGCAGGGAAAGCTTGAGCGGCTTCATGCGTGGCGCGCCTCCCGCTCCAGCCGCTCGGCGACGCGCTCGAGCACCGTCGCGCCGGCGTCGTCGAGCGGCTGGCCGGTGGTGTCGCGATGGAAGCTGGCGAACAGATCCTGCATGCGCACGCGGCGATGGTCCGCCCCTGCGCGCCCCGGCCCATCACCTGCGAGCAGCGGGCGCTCGATGGCGAGCGCATTGGGATAGGCGCTGCGCAGCCGGCCCATGGCATCGAGCAGCGCGCCGCTGTCGGTGAGGCGGGCGAGGATGTAGTCGTCGCGCGCCGGATCGGCTGCACCGGCGGCGAGGATGGCGTCGAGCGGACCTTCGACGATGCGCAGGTCGCGGCGCGGCGTCAGTGCGATGCGCTCGACGGTGCAGGCGCCGGCAGCGTCCAGTTCGACCAGATTCACCGACTTGACGTGGTCCGCCTCGGAAAACGAATACTTCAGCAGCGAACCGGAATACTGGATTCGCCCTTGCCCCACCTGCTGCGGCCGGTGCAGGTGGCCGAGCGCGACGTAGTCGAAGCCGTCGAACAGCGCCGCATCGACCGCGCCGCTGGCGCCGACCGACAGCGGCCGTTCGGACTCGCTTTCGCTGCCGCCGAGCACGAAGGCATGGGCGACGACGACGCTGCGTGTTCCCGGCGGCTGCGCCGCACGCGCCGCCTGCAATTGCACGGCCAATGCAGCCTGGTGGCAGTCGATCACGCGGACACCCTCTTCGCCGTCCCCGCCCTGCCGGCTGGCGACCGCGCTGCGCACGACGGCAGGCTCCGCGTAGGGCAAGGCATGGACCGCCACCGTTCCGTGCGCGTCGTGCAGCAGCAGCGGCCTGGCTTGCGCGTCGAACGGGCCGCGCACGGTCAGCCCCGCACCGCCGAGCAGGCCGGCGCCAAAGGCAAGGCGGTCGGGGCCGTCGTGATTGCCGGCGATCATCACCACCGGAATGCGCAGCCCCTGCACCAGTTCGGTCAGCACCAGGTCGAGCAGGCGCACCGCTTCGGCCGGCGGCACCGAGCGGTCGTAGATGTCGCCGGCCAGCAGGATGGCGTCGGGCCGGGCGTCGGCGGCGAGGCGGACGAACTCGTTCAGGATGTGGGCCTGGTCCTCGAGCAGCGAAATGCCGTGATGCACACGGCCGAGGTGCCAGTCGGCAGAATGGAGGAAACGCATGGCGGCTGGAATGTTCGGTGGATGCCGGATGGCAATGCGAAGCGGCTGACAGAATCGTCCTACATCGCAATCCGCGCTGTCGGACAGCACCGGAATGGCCCCGAGGATACATTTGAATCGCACCTGCAGGCGGACGCCAAACCCGCCGCCAATACCACAAAGATCCATGCGTACCGAGGAGAGATCATGAAACACACTGCCGCCACCCTCGCCCTGTCCGGTCTGCTCGCCTTCACCGCAGTCGGCTGCGCCGTCACCCGTGACCAATCCACCGTCGGCGAGTACGTCGATGACGCCACCATCACCACCCGGGTGAAGGCCAAGTTCGCCGAAGACCCGACCGTCAGCGCCATGGCGATCAGCGTCGAGACACTGAAAGGCACGGTCCAGCTTTCGGGCTTTGCCAAGAGCGCGGCCGAACGCGGCCGCGCGGCCGAAATCGCCCGCGGCACGCCGGGCGTGAAAGCGGTCAAGAACGACATCGCCATTCGCCGGTAGGCCTGGGCTGCAGCATGCGCGGGAAGGGGGGCAATCCCCCTTCCCGCGCATGCTGCGCCATCAGGGTATGGCCCGTCTGGTCGATGCGGCATGCATCCGCTATAACCTCCCCACGACCCGACGACACCACTTGCCGAGAAGCCTCTTGCCCCGCCTCCCTTCCCGCCTGCCACGCGCTTCCACCTTGCTTCTGCTGGTGGTGCTGCTGCTTGGCTTCGTGCTGGGAGCGGTATGGCTGATGGCCGCACAGCATCATGCCGAAGCGAGCCGCGACGCACTGCAGAAACTGCAGCAGCAATCGAGCCGCGTCGCCCACCTGGACAGCCTGCTGGTGCATCTGCTCGACGCCGAATCGGGCGTGCGCGGCTTCATCCTGACAGGCGACCCGGTCCACCTCGCGCCCTATCGGGATGGCGCTGGCGACATCGAAATCGCACTCGCCGCCCTGCGGGCCGAACGCTGGCCGGACGCCAGCCAGCGCGATACGGTCGAACAGCTGGCCAGGCGGGTCGAAACCCGCTGGGCGCTGCTGGCGCGGGCCATCGAGCGCAGCGCGAGCCCCGAGGCCGGCGGCGACGCTGAAAGCGGTCAGCAGATCACCCAGGACATCCGCAGCTTCGTCGAAACGCTGCGGACACAGACGATGGACCAGATCAACACCACCATCCTGAGTTCGTTCGACAACCTGAGGGATGCGCGGCGGACCAATACCGTGCTGGGCATGGGCGTGCTGGCGCTGCTGGCGACGATCATCGTCCTGCTTTACCGCCAGGACCGCCTGAGCGACCAGCTCGGAGCGCTGCTGCAGTCCGAGAACGAGCGCCTGCAATCCCTGGTCGAGGTGCGTACCGCCGCGCTGAGCAACCTCGCCACTTACTTGACCAATGCCCGCGAAGCCGAGAAGGAAAGCCTTGCCCGCGAACTTCACGACGAGCTCGGCTCGCTGCTGACCGCAGCGAAGATGGATGCCGCCTGGATCGTGCGCAAGCTGCCTGGCGAGGCCATCGCCCCGCTGCGCGAACGCTTCGACCGCCTGCTCGACACGCTGAGCCAGATCATCTCGATCAAGCGCCGCGTGGTCGCCAACCTGCGCCCGCCGCTGCTGTCCGACCTGGGCCTGGTCGAGGCCCTGCGCTCGCTGGCACAGCCGGGAACGGGGGAGGAAGACGGCGGCCGGATCACGCTCGACCTCCCTGACACCCTGCCCGATCTGCCTGCGCCGGTGTCGCTGGCGCTGTACCGCATCGCGCAGGAGGCGCTCACCAACATCCGCCGCCACGCCCAGGCCACGCAGGTCCGCCTGAGCCTTGCGGAGGAAGCCGACCGCATCGTGCTGAAGGTGGAAGACAACGGCACCGGCTTCAACCCCGCGGTCCGCCAGCCCATGCGCCACGGCCTGACGGGCATCACGCACCGCGTGCAGATGCTGGCCGGCCAGCTCGACATCGACAGCCGCCCGGGCGGCGGCACCCGCATCGTGGCGCGCATCCCGCTTGCGGCGGCGGAGCGCTGAGGACAGGTTCAGCGCCCTGCGGCAGCGCGCTGGATGAATTCGAGCAGTTCGTCCATCTGAAAGGATTTGTCGAAGAAATGCTCGACGCCCAGCGCCTTGCAGCGGGCCCGCAGCGTGCTGTGCCCGTAGTTCGAGAACACCACCGCGCACGGGCGGCCGTAGCGCTCCGGCTCGGCCTGCAGACGGCCCAGAACGCCAAGTCCGCTGCCCTGGCGCAATTCCAGGTTGACGCTGACGACGTCGGGCCGGTGGCATTCGAGTTCGGCCAGCGCCTCATCCTCGCCGTCCGCCTCGCCCACGATCTGGACACCCTCGAGTTCATTCAACATGTCGCGCAGCATCGCGCGGAGGATCGGCGAATCCTCGACCAGCACGACGCGTAGCGCAGAAAAAGACGTGGTGGCAGCCATGATTCAAAACCGGTCATTCAATCATTCGAGAATCAGCCCATGGCGCAGGGCATAGGTCGCCAGTTCGGCATTGCTCGACACCTGCAGCTTTTCGAGCAGGCGCGAGCGGTAGGTGCTGACCGTCTTGACGCTGAGATTGAGCACGGCGGCGATGTCGGACACCGACTCGCCGCGCGCGAGGCGCAGGAAGACCTGCAGCTCGCGGTCGGACAGCTTTTCGTGCGGTGCGCCGCCACCTCCGCCGGTCAGTTCTTCGGCCAGCAGTTCGGCGGTGCGCGGCGACAGGTAGCGACGGCCCTGGGCAACGGCATGGATCGCGCTGATGAGGTCCTCGCGCGAGCAGTCCTTGCACAGGTAGCCATCGGCCCCATTGCGGATCATCGCCAGCGCGTAGCGTTCTTCCGGAAAGCCGGACAGCACCAGGATGCGCAGCTTGTCGTAGCGCTGGCGCGCTGCACGCAGCACATCGACGCCGCTCTGGCCAGGCAACGACAAGTCGAGCAAAAGAACATCCACCTCGTGCTCGCGCAGGCCCTTCAGCGCCTCTTCGCCGGACGCCGCCTCGAATGGAAAGGCGAAGCCCAACTCATCGGCAAGCATCTCGCGAAAGCCTGCGCGCACGATCTGGTGGTCATCGACAATGGCGATACGCAACATCTCGGTTCATCCGGTCCGGGGTCGGTCATCGCCCCCTGAGGAGATTGACCAGGAAGCTGGCAATCGCCATCACCAGGAAGACGACGAACAGGATCTTGGCGATGCCCGCCGCTCCAGCGGCAATGCCGCTGAAGCCGAACAGGGCCGCGATCAGGGCGATGACGAAGAAAACGACTGCGTAGTGAAGCATGGTTTTCTCCTTGCAGGTCGGAAAGTTCACCGGAAACCCGCCCGGAGGCGGGAAACCGGCGACGAATGAAGGCGCTCATCGGCGAACGGGCTCAAAGACGGCTCTGCCAGTCCTTGACCTGCTTCTCTGCCTCGTCGCGGCTGATGCCGTAGCGTTCCTGGATGCGGCCGGCCAGCTCGGTGCCGCGGCCGGCGATGACGTCGAAGTCGTCGTCGGTGAGCTTGCCCCATTGCTGCTGGACCTTGCCCTTGAGCTGCTTCCAGTTGCCTTCGATGATGTCCTTGTTCATGGCGGCTCTCCTTCGGGGTTGGGATGCGGCTCGGTGTCTGAGCACGCCTTCACTTTAGGCAAGGCTGCCCGCGCGCCCCATCAGCCCGATCCGAAAGCCGCGTCGGACGATTCCGACAGCCGGCCGCCATCATTCCCGAGGCCCGCTCCAGCTGGCGCGGCGCACGCCCAGCTGCAGGCGCTGGATGCGCCGGTGTACCGTGGAACGGCTCACACCCAGGCGCCGCGCCACTTCCGAGACGTTGCCGCGGCATTGCGCCAGCAGCTGTTCCAGTGCCACGGCCGTGCCGAACTGCAAACGTCCGCCAGCGCCGTCCGCCGCGTCCAGCCCGGCGGTGCAGTCCATCTGCGGCATGGGAGGCCCGGCATCCAGCACATCGGCCGCCTGCAGGCTGTCGGGCAAATGGGCCGGCTCGATGACGCACTCCCTGACACACTCCCAGGCCGCCGCGCCGGCCTGCGGCCCGTCGCCGCACAGCGCGACGGCGTAGCGCAGCACGTTGTGCAGTTCGCGCAGGTTGCCGGGCCAAGGGTGGGCGAGCAGCATCGCCCGCGCCGCCTCGCCGAGGCTGTACTGGCTGCCCAGCTCGGCCAGCATCCGGTCCATCATGCCGCCGAGGTCGCGCCGCCAGCGCAGCGGCGGGAGCTGCAGCTCCGCGGCGTTGAGGCGGTAGAGCAGATCCTGGCGGAACTGGCCGGACTGCACCAGTTCCGCCAATGGTCGGTGCGAGGCCGACAGCACGCGGATATCGACCGTGCGCGGCTCGCGCGCGCCCAGCGGCAGGACCTGCGACTCCGACAGCACGCGAAGCAGCTTGGCCTGCAGCGCCAGCGGCATGTCGCCGATCTCGTCGAGGAACAGGGTGCCGCGATGGGCGGCTTCGATCAGGCCCTGACGGCCCTTGCTGGCGCCGCCCGTCCATGAGCCGGGCAGGTAGCCGAACAGCTCGCTCTCCAGCAGCGACTCGGGAATCGCCGCGCAGTTAATCGCGACGAACACGCCGCTGCGGCCGCTGGCGCCATGGATGGCACGGGCGAGGAATTCCTTGCCGGCGCCGGTTTCGCCCTGCACCAGGATCGGCAGGTTCTGCGGCGCCAGCCGCGCGGCCTTGTGCAGCAGCGCATCCATTGCCGGGTCGCCGGCGCTGAGCGTCTGCAATGCGGCGGGCAGCGGCGCGGGCGCCGCCGGCCGTGAGGCCGGGCTCAGCACCCGCATCGGCTCGATCGCGTGGGCGAACAGCACCCTGCCGTCGCAGGCGCGGACGATGCGCTGTTGCGCCGGGCGGTCGGCGCGCAGACTGGGCAGGTGGCGCGCGTCGAACTGGAAGAAGCGTTCCAGCGGCTGGCCGATCAGGGCATGGCGCTGCCGCCAGTCCAGCCGTGCCGCTGCAGCCAGCAGGCGGGCACCGGCGTGGGTCATGGCGTTGATGCGGCCATGCGCATCGAGCGCGATGGCGGCGTCCGGGTCCACGTCGAGAAAGTCTGGCGACTGGGAAAAGCGCAGCACCCAGTCCCTGCGCGACTGCGCCATCAGGTTTGCCAGCTCCACGCGCCGTGCCGCCGCAACCACCAGGTTCAATGCCAGGCTCTGGCTGGCGCGCTCCTCGGGTGACCTGAGCTGGGAAAGATCGAGCACCGCTGCCAGCTCACCGCGCAGGTCGTAGATCGGTGCCGCGGTGCAGGACAGCCGCGTGTGGGTGAAGTCGAAATGATCGCTCTGGTGCACCGTCAGGGCATCGCCGGTGGCCAGGCAGGCGCCGACGGCGGAGGTGCCGGCACGGTCCTCGCGCCATTCGGCACCCAGGTACAGGCCTGCGCGGCGCAGGTCGCCGCTGGCGGCTTCCTGACCGAGGAAATCCACCGCCACGCCGTGGCGGTCGGCCAGCAGCAGCACGTAGTCCAGGCCCTTCAGTTGCTGGTAGAGCCGCTCCAGCCCGCTGCGGGCGATGCGGATCAGCGACTCGGATTCTTCCCGGTGCTGACGCAACTGCCCTTCGGGAACGATGACGGCTTCGCAGGTCCGTGCCGGGTCCAGCCGGTGGTGGTCCAGGCAACGCCGCCAGCTGTCGAGCACGGCTTCGTCCCTGCTGCCCCCCCCCGTGCATGGGCTGCCCCAGCCCGAAGGCTTCGATCTCCTTGATGTGCGAGGCATAGGACTGGGGTGGCATCGCAGACTCTGGCGCAGGGTGTTTGCACTCCGACGAAGGGCTGCCACAGGCACGCCCCCCGTCCCCGCGCTGCAGTTTATCGGCTGTCAGCGCAGCACGATACCGCCATCGATCATGATGGACTGCCCGGTCATGTAGTCCGAATCGGGCGAGGCCAGGTAGTGAACGAAATCGGCCACGTCCTTGGCCGTCTGCGGGCGGCCCAGCAGGATGCCCGCCGAAAAGCGCTCGAAGGCTTCGCCCGGCTTGGTGCCGAGATACTTGCCCATCTCCTCGTCGATGCGGTCCCACATCCTGGTCGCCGCGACGCCGGGGCAATAGGCATTGACGGTGATCTTGTGCCGCGCCAGTTCCTTGGCGGCGCTTTGCGTCAGCGAACGCACGGCGTGCTTGGTGGCGCAATACACGCTGAGGAATTCATAGGATTCATGGCCCGCAATGCTGCAGGCATTGATGATCTTGCCGCCCGTGCCCTGCTTCTTCATCTGCTCGGCGGCAGCCTGCGTGCCATAGACGACGCTGTAGACGTTCACCGCAAAGACTTTCTCCAGATCCGGCTCGCGCACCGCATCCAGCGGCATCACGTCCTCGATGCCGGCATTGTTGATGAAGACATCGACCTGGCCGAAAGCGGCCACGGCATGCGCCACCAGCGCGAACTGCTCGTCGCGTTTGGCGACGTTGCCGACGAAGGACGCCACTTCGAAGCCATTGCTCCTGAATTCCTGCTCGGTCGTGGCGAGCAGCCCGGCATTGATGTCCGACAGCACGATGCGAAAACCGTCTGCGGCGAGACGCTCGGCAATCCCCTTGCCCAGGCCATCGGCGGAACCGGTGACGACTGCGACTTTCTTGCTCATGAAGCCTCCTCGTAATTGAACGATCGAAAAACCGACAACACCGAAATTGAAGAACCAGCCAGCAGGCAGGGCAGCTCATCCAGGCACACCGGGTTTTGAATGACTGGCATGGATATCCGCCATATTCACGCCCGGAATCCGAATTGCCTGAACGACGAGGCATATTGCGCGGCGGAAAGTGCCAGGGATTCTGGAATCAAAGCATCTGGGCGTGAATGACGGTTTACCCAGAAACTGCATTGCACCGCAGCATGGGCAATGCGACACCTGTCGCACCCATTGCAACAGCTGAAGCGGCGAAATGGGCCAGCACGGCACAGCGCCTCGATCCGAGGCTCGGCAAGGCATTGATTTCATGCTGTTCGAGTTGCCCGGGCAGGCATGGCACGGCGTTTGCGATACCTCCTCCGCCCGCACACCGCTCGGGCACACATCAACAACAATTCTGGAGACATCATGACCACAAGCCCCGCCGCCTGCGCCCAGGCAATGCTGGACCAGCTCAATGCCGCGCTGGCCAGGCGCGACACCCAAGCCGCAGCCGCGCTGTTCGCCGACGAATCCTACTGGCGCGACCTGGTGCTGCTGACCTGGAACCTGAAGACGATGGAAGGCCAGGCCGCGATCCGGCAGATGCTGAATGCGCAGCTGGACACCGCCGCGCCTGTCGTCTTCAGCCTCAGCCCCGGCGAAACGGTGGATGAAGCCGACGGCGTGGTTTCCGCGTGGATCGACATCGACACCCGGCTCATCGCCGGCCACGGCCACATCCGCATCAAGGACGGCCGCATCTGGACGCTGCTGACTACCGCGCAGGAACTCAAGGGCCACGAGGAGCCGCTGGGCCCGCGCCGGCCGATGGGCGCCGAGCACGGCATCCAGCGCGGACGCAAGACCTGGCTGGAACGCCGCGAGGAAGAAGCGGCCGAACTGGGCCGCAGCCAACAGCCTTTCGTGCTGGTGATCGGCGGCGGCCAGGGCGGCATCGCGCTGGGCGCGCGGCTGCGCCAGCTGGGCGTGTCGCACATCGTCATCGACCGCTATCCCCGCCCCGGCGACCAGTGGCGCAGCCGCTACAAGTCGCTGTGCCTGCACGACCCGGTGTGGTACGACCACCTGCCCTACCTTCCCTTCCCGCCGAACTGGCCGGTGTTCGCGCCCAAGGACAAGATCGGCGACTGGCTGGAGATGTACACCAAGGTCATGGAAGTCAATTACTGGTGTTCCACCAACTGCGTGGGCGCCCGCTACGACGAGGCCCGCAAGGAATGGGAAGTGACGGTGGAGCGCGAAGGCGAGACGCTGGTCATCCGGCCGAAGCACCTGGTATTCGCCACCGGCATGTCGGGCAAGGCCAACGTGCCGAAGATCGAGGGCCAGGACGTCTTCAAGGGCGAGCAGCAGCATTCCTCGCAGCACCCGGGGCCGGACGCCTACAGCGGCAAGAAGGTGGTGGTGATCGGCGCCAACAACTCGGCGCACGACATCTGCGCCGCGCTGTGGGAACACGGCGCCGACGTGACCATGGTGCAGCGCTCCTCGACCCACATCGTGCGCTCGGACTCGCTGATGGACATCGGCCTGGGCGACCTGTACTCCGAGCGCGCCGTCGCCAGCGGCGTGACGACCAAGAAGGCCGACCTGATCTTCGCTTCGCTGCCCTACCGCATCATGGCGGACTTCCAGGTTCCGATCTACGACCGCATCCGCGAACGTGACGCCGAGTTCTACCGCAAGCTCGAGGAAGCCGGCTTCATGCTCGACTTCGGCGACGACGGCTCGGGCCTGTTCATGAAATACCTGCGCCGCGCCTCGGGCTACTACATCGACGTCGGCGCCTGCGACCTGGTCATCGACGGCAGCATCAAGCTGCAGTCGGGCAAGGGCATCAGCCACCTGAGCGAGAACGCCGTGGTGCTGAACGACGGCACCGAGCTGCCCGCCGACCTCATCGTTTATGCCACCGGCTACGGCTCGATGAACGGCTGGGTGGCAGACCTCGTCAGCCAGGAAGTCGCCGACAAGGTCGGCAAGGTCTGGGGCCTGGGTTCGGACACGACCAAGGACCCCGGCCCCTGGGAAGGCGAACAGCGCAACATGTGGAAGCCCACGCAGCAGGAGAACATGTGGTTCCACGGCGGCAACCTGCACCAGTCGCGCCACTACTCGCTCTACCTGGCGCTGCAGTTGAAGGCGCGCCAGGAAGACCTGCCGGTGCAGGTTCTACGGCATGCAGGAAGTGCATCACCTGCGCTGAGGGAGGTTTCCGGAGCGCCTCCCCGGCAAGGGGCGAGGTGCTCCGGCGACGGCCACAGGAATTCACAACCACGGAGTTTGATCCATGAAGGCAGCACGCTTTTACGACCGCGGCGACATCCGCATCGAAGACATCCCCGAACCCGTCGTGGCGCCGGGCACCGTCGGCATCGAAGTGGCCTGGTGCGGCATCTGCGGCACCGACCTGCACGAGTTCATGGAAGGGCCGATCTTCATTCCGCCCTGCGGCCATCCGCACCCGATTTCCGGCGAGTCCGCCCCCGTCACCATGGGCCACGAGTTTTCCGGCGTGGTGTATGCCGTCGGCGAAGGCGTGACCGACATCCGGGTCGGCCAGCACGTGGTGGTCGAGCCCTACATCGTCGCCGACGACGTGCCCACCGGGCCTGGCGAGAACTACCACCTGTCGAAGAACATGAACTTCATCGGTCTGGGCGGCCGCGGCGGCGGCCTGTCGGAGAAGATCGCCGTCAAGCGCCGCTGGGTGCATCCGATCTCCGACAGGATCCCGCTGGATCAGGCTGCGCTGATCGAGCCGCTGTCGGTGGGCCATCACGCCTTCACCCGCAGCGGCGCCAAGGCCGGCGACGTCGCCCTGGTCGGCGGCGCCGGCCCGATCGGCCTGCTGCTATCGGCGATCCTGAAGGCCAAGGGCCTGACCGTGATCATCACCGAGCTGAGCGCCAAGCGGAAGGAGAAGGCCCGCGAATCCGGTGTCGCCGACCACATCCTGGACCCGTCCGAAGTGGACGTGGTCGCGGCAGTGATGAAGCTGACCGGCGGCAAGGGCGTGGACGTGGCCTTCGAATGCACCAGCGTGAACAAGGTGCTGGACGCGCTGGTGGCCGCGACCAGGCCCACCGGCGTGGTGGTGATCGTGTCGATCTGGAGTCATCCGGCCACCATCAACGTGCACAGCGTGGTGATGAAGGAGCTGGACGTGCGCGGCACCATCGCCTACTGCAACGACCACCAGGAAACCATCAAGCTGGTCGAGCAGGGCAAGATCGACCTCGAACCCTTCATCACCCAGCGCATCCAGCTCGACGACCTGGTTTCGCAGGGCTTCGAAACGCTGATCCACAACAACGAATCGGCAGTGAAGATCATCGTTCAGCCGCGCCTGAAGTAAGCAGCACTCCTCCTGTCCTCCTTTCACCCCTCCCGCGCCCCGCTCCGGTGGCGCCGGAGGGTTTTTCTTTGCTGGAGCTGCCGCGGCGTCCATGTGCGTCACCGTCCTGCAACACTCACGACCAACAGCCTGAGCTATAATGCAAGGCTTTGTTTTATCTGATAAACAGGATTTTCCGTGCTCGTCGCAGCCAACATCACCATGCAGTTCGGGGCCAAGCCCCTGTTCGAGAACGTTTCCGTCAAGTTCGGCGACGGCAACCGCTACGGCCTGATCGGCGCCAACGGCGCGGGCAAGTCGACCTTCATGAAGATCCTGTGCGGGATTCTCGAACCCTCCGCCGGCAACGTCTCCAAGGACGTGCATGAGCGCATGGCCTACCTGCGCCAGGACCAGTTCGCCTACGAAAGCATGCGCGTGCTCGACGTCGTGATGATGGGCCACGAGGAACTGTGGGCCGCCATCCAGGAGCGTGACGCGATCTACGCCAACCCGGAAGCGACCGAGGACGACTACATGCACGCCGCCGAGCTGGAAGGCAAGGTCGGCGAATACGACGGCTACACCGCCGAGGCGCGCGCCGGCGAACTGCTGCTCGGCGTCGGCATCGACACCGCCCTGCACAACGGCCCGATGAGCGAAGTCGCCCCCGGCTGGAAGCTGCGCGTGCTGCTGTGCCAGGCGCTGTTCGCCAACCCCGAGATCCTGCTGCTGGACGAGCCGACCAACAACCTCGACATCAACACCATCCGCTGGCTGGAAGACGTGCTGAACAACCGCGACTGCACGATGGTCATCATCTCGCACGACCGCCACTTCCTGAACCAGGTCTGCACCCACATGGCCGACCTGGACTACGGCACCATCACCATCTACCCGGGCAACTACGACGACTACATGGAAGCGTCGACGATGGCGCGCGAGCGCCAGTCGGCCGCCAACGCCCGCGCCAAGGACAAGATCCAGGAACTGCAGGCCTTCGTGCGCCGCTTCTCGGCCAACAAGTCCAAGGCCAAGCAGGCCACCAGCCGCCTGAAGCTGATCGACAAGCTCAAGCCCGAGGACGTCAAGCCGTCCAGCCGCCAGTACCCGTGGATCCGCTTCGACTACGACGAAAGGGACAAGCTGCACCGCCTGGCCTGTGAAGTCGACAACATCAGCTTCGGCTACGAGGGCATGGAAAAGCCGCTGATCAACAAGTTCTCGATCGCCATCGAGGCCGGCGAGAAAGTCGCCATCATCGGCGAGAACGGCGTCGGCAAGACCACCATGCTGAAGCTGCTGGTCGGCGAACTGAAGCCGCAGAAGGGCCAGGTTAAGTGGGCCGAGAAGGCCAAGCCCGGCTACTACGCCCAGGACCACTCGGCCGACTTCGCCGAGGACGTCAACCTGACCGACTGGATCGCGCCCTACTCCCGCATCACCGCCGCCGCCACCGGCGAGGACAACGAGACCCTGCTGCGCGGCACCCTGGGCCGCCTGCTGTTCTCGGGCGACGAGGTCAAGAAGTCGGTGAAGGTGATCTCCGGCGGCGAGCAGGGCCGCATGCTGTTCGGCAAGCTGATGCTGTCGCGGCCCAACGTGCTGCTGATGGACGAGCCGACCAACCACCTCGACATGGAATCGATCGAGTCGCTGAACGGCGGCCTCGACAAGTTCAACGGCACGCTGATCTTCGTCTCGCACGACCGCGAGTTCGTGTCCTCGCTCGCCACCCGCATCATCGAGATCAAGCTCGACGGCCAGATCATCGACTATCGCGGCACCTACGAGGAATACCTCTCGAGCCAGGGCCTGGAATAAGCAGTCCCGCGCGCTCCCTGTCGCCCAACGCCCGAAGGCCCGCAAATCCGCGGGCCTTCGGCGTTTTCGGGGCGGCGTGCCGATGTAGGCCTGGGCCTACGCCATGTCGGCGACATCCCACACACGCAAGCGGCATGCGCCTATGCACGCGTCCTCCCCCGCCGCCTATCTTGTAGACCACAGGGACGACGGACGCGGCGACGCTCCCCGAGCTGCCGAACCGCCACTCCCGGTCACCCGCAACCCGGCTGCAAAGGAGATCGCCATGCGCTCGCTTCTGCTGTTCCTGCTCGGCGTACCCATCCCGATCATCATCCTGATCTGGTTGTTCACCTGACACGCCGCACGACCGTGTCCTTGCACGGTCCCCAATCCCAAAAGGAGACTCGACCATGAACAAGGTTCTCGCCACCACGCTCACCGTCATCGGCCTTGCCGCGCCGGCCGTCTTCGCAGCCAGTTCCGACATGGCTCCCGCCGAGCAGAGGCCTGCAGCCAGCGACAGCAAGCGGGAGTCCGGCTCGGTCGGCCAGTTCATCGATGACGCCACCGTCACCACCCGGGTCAAGACCGCGCTGGCCAGGGACGAACTGACCAAGGCACGCAACATCGAGGTCGAAACCGTCAAGAACGTCGTGACGCTGAAAGGCGAAGTCGACTCCCGCGCCGAAATCGAGCGCGCCTCGGTGGTCACCACCGGCATCGAAGGCGTGTCCTCGGTCAACAACATGCTGACCGTCAAGCAGTGACGGACAGGCCGGCACCCACGCCGGCCCACGACAAGGAGACAGCCATGAACTACACCACCACCCCTGCCGGCGCCAGCACCGCACAATCGCTGCAAGGCGCCAGGATCATCGGCGGCAACGACGATCACGACGGCCCCGGCCCCGCGATCATGGCGGCCGACACCCTTGGCGGCAACGAGGTCTACAACCTCAACAACGACAAGCTGGGCACCATCGAGCACATCATGCTCGACGTCGGCCACGGCCGCATCGCCTACGCGGTGCTCGCCCGCGACGGCGTGCTGGGCATCGGCGAAAAGCTGCACGCGATCCCGTGGAGCGCGCTGACGCTCGACGCCGAACGCAAATGCTTCATCCTCGATGCCGACAAGGAAAAGCTGAAGGAATCCGACGGCTTCGACAAGGAGCACTGGCCTTCCTTCGTCGATCCCGACTGGGCCGCCGACCAGTACGCCAACTACGGCAGCGCGCCCTATTGGCAGCCTCGCCTCTGAGGTCTGCCAGGACTTGCAGACAGGCGGCCGGCAAAAGGCTCCCCCTTGCCTCGATGCGGGAGTCATTTGCCGGCCGCCTGCATTGCTTCTCCCTCACCCGCCCTGCCGTCTCCTCACAACCACAACTCGCTCAGCAAACTCTCCGGAGAAAAGCGATGCGCCACCTGCGCCTGCAGCAGTTCGGCGGTGGCGAGCGCGTCGGTCAGCGCGTGGTGGGCACGGTAGCGCGGCAGCCTGTAGCGGCTACGGCTGTCGGCGAGGCGGATCGATTCGGTCCGCCGGCGCCGGCCCAGCAGCCAGCCGAAGAAACCGGGCGGGCTGCGGTACAGGCGGGCTTCGAGCTCCATGGTGTCGATGACCGGGAACTCGATGCCTTCGCCGATGCGCGCCCTCAGCGCGGCATCGAGGAAGCCGCGTTCGATACCGCGGCAATGGACGACGACGATGCGGCCGGCCAGCGCTTCCAGCAGTTCGCCGAGAACTGCATCGAGGTCCGGCGCTTCGTCGACCTGGGCATGGGTGATGGTGTGGATCGTCACCGACTCCGGCTTCAACTCCCCGTTCGGGCTCACCACCCAGTAGCGCGAGGCGCTGGCCCGGATGTAGGCCACCGTCATCGGCACCACGCCGATGCTGACGATCTCGTCACGCGCCGGGTCCAGGCCGGTGGTTTCGATGTCGAGCGCGGCCATCGGGCACGTCCTTCAACAGACAGTCGCCGGCCGGTGCCCCCTGCGCGTAGAAGGCACGCAGGCGCGGGTCGCGCGCTGCGGCAGCGAGCGTGGCGAAACGCCGCGGCCAGTCGACACCTGCGGCAGCACCTGCCTGGCGCGAACTGCGCGCGAGCTTCGCTTTCACATTGCCCAGATGCAGCATCGTGCCGTGCTCAGTTGGCCCGCCCGGGCTGGTAGCGATATTTGAGGTACTTCTGTGCGTTGCCCAGGATCAGGAAGGCGTCGCGCAGGCTCTTGCGTTCGAATTCGGACAGCTTCTCGGGTTCGATGCTGTTGTCCGGTTCGTTGCCGACGGCGAGGTCCTCCGCCTGGTTGCGCGCCCGTACGGCCGAGATGAACTCGAGCGCATCGTACAGATCCTGCCCGCGCCCCAGCGGCAGGATGGCTGCATCGATGATCTCGCGCAGGCGTTCGAAGGAGTTCAGCGACTGCGCGCCGATCGCCAGCGCATGGACGCGGATCAGGTCGGACAGCGGCCCGGTGCCGCGGCGCTTGATGTTGATCGCGCGCGAGTGGCGGCCGTCGGATTCGACGACGAAGTCCTTGAAGAAGCCCAGCGGCGGCGTGCGCAGCAAGGCGTTGCGTGCCATACAGGCGAGAAAGCGCGGATTGTTGCGGGCCTTGCGCGCGACCAGTTCGCGCAGGCGCACGGCCCATTCGGTGCGCCCCCAGACGCCGTCGAGATCGAAGAAGATGCCGGCGTGCAGCAGCGACTCGGGCATCGGACGCTCGATCCAGTCGGTGAAGCGGCGCTCCCACTCCCCGAGCGGCTGGCGCCACTTCTCGTTGCTCGCCATCACGCCGCCGGTACAGTAGCTATAGCCGCAGCGCGCCAGCCCGTCGCAGACGAAGTCGCCGAGCGCCTTGAAGTAGCCGTCGTGGCGTGCGGGATCGAAGCGGTTGTGCAGGATCAGCGCGTTGTCCTGGTCGGTGACGATCAGCTGTTCCTGGCGCGCCATCGAGCCCAGCGCGAGGAAACAATAAGGCACCGGCGGCGGGCCGAGTTCGGCCTCGGCCAGTTCCAGCAGCCGCTGCTTGAAGCTGCGGCCGATCGCCGCCATCGCGCTGCCCACCATGTGGGCGCTGGTTTCCTCGCCGGCCATGCGGCTGAAACAGGCGCGTACGTCCGGCACCAGCGCGACCAGATCATCCACCGACTGCGCACGGAAGATGCTGCCGACCACGAACAGGCTGTTGCGCGATTCGTAGCGGATGATGTCCGACAGCGCGACGATGCCGAGCGGGCGCTGGTGCCTCATCACCGGCAGGTGATGCACGTTCCGGCGCAGCATCGCCAGCATGGCTTCGAACACCAGCTGGTTGTGCTCCACCGTGACCACGCCCGGGCTCATGATCTCGCTCACCGGCGTGTCGTGGCCCAGGCCCGGCGCCAGCAGGCGGGTGCGCAGGTCGCGGTCGGTGAGGATGCCGGACAGCAGCGGCAGTTCGGGCACGTCCGGGTTGTCATCGACGATCAGCAGCGAAGAGACGCCCTCCTCGGTCATGCGCTGCGCCGCCTCGCGCGCGGTGGCGCCGCTGCCCAGCGTCACCGCCTCGCGGCCGACGAGGGTTTCGACGGTGGCCGACAGCAGGTCGTTGGCGTCCTCGCGGCGCGACATCACCTGCCGCAGCCGGGTGCGGTCCTCGACTTCGACGTAGTCGGCAAAAACCTCGTTGCCCTCGAACAGCTCGAGGAACACCGGCTGCGGAATCAGGTAGAGCAGCGAGTCCTCCAGCGCGCACACCGGAAAACGCACCCGGCCATGGCGCAGCAGGCCGAACTCGCCGAAGTAGCCGCCTGAGGTCAGGCGGTTGTACAGCGTGCCGTTGCGGCGGAAGACCTCCACCGCGCCGCTGCGCACCACATGCCAGAACTCGGCAGGCAGGCCGAACTCGATGATCTGCTCGCCGGCCTTGTAGTAGCGCACATCGACCGCCGCCGCCACGCGCTGCAGCACGTCTTCCGGCAAGGTGTCGAAAGGCGGATGGGCGCGGAGGAAGTCGAGGATTTCGAGCTGTTCGACCTGCATGGGATGGATCAGTGAGTGTCGGTCGAGGCGAACATACACCGGGACGGCGGTTTCAGTCGCCGTCCGGCTGCATGTTCGCCCCCGTCGCCGTCATCTGGCCAGGCGAGGCGCCGCTGCCGGGCGGGGTTCCGATGCCAGGCCCTTGACGATTGCCAGGCTTGCCACCAGCAGCACGACGGCGAACGGCAGCCCGGTCAACACCGCCATCGCCTGCAGCGACACCAGCCCGCCGCCAAGCACCAGCGCGACCGCCACCAGGCCTTCGAAGATCGCCCAGAACACGCGCTGCGGCATCGGCGCGTCCATCTTGCCGCCCGCCGAGATCGCATCGATGACCAGCGAGCCCGAGTCGGACGAGGTGACGAAGAACACCACCACCAGCACGATGGCGAGGAAGGAGGTGATCTGCGCCAGCGGCAGCGCGTCGAGCGTCAGGAACAACTGCAGCGGCAGTTCGGCATCGCGCGCAGCCTGGTAGCCGTCGCGCACCACCTGGCTGATGGCGGTCTCGCCGAACACCGTCATCCACAGCGTGCAGGCGAGCGAGGGCACGATCAGCACCGAGACGATGAATTCGCGCACGGTGCGGCCGCGCGATACCCGCGCGATGAACATGCCAACGAAGGGCGACCACGAGATCCACCATGCCCAGTAGAAGGCGGTCCATCCCTGCAGGAAGTTGGCGTCGTCGCGGCCGACCGGGTTGGACAGCGCCGGCAGGTGCTGCAGGTAGGCGCCCAGGTTGGCGAAGAAGCCGCCGAGGATGTCCAGCGTCGGCCCGACGGCGATCACGAACAGCAGCAACAGCAGCGCCAGGATCATGTTGATCTCGGACAGCAGCTTGACGCCGGCATCCAGCCCGGACACGACCGAGCCGAGCGCGATCGCGGTGATGCCGATGATCAGCACGATCTGGGTGGTGGTGCCCAGCGGCACGTCGAACAGGAAGTTCAGGCCCGAACTCGCCTGCGCCGCGCCGAAGCCGAGCGAGGTCGCCAGGCCGAACAGCGTCGCCAGCACGGCGAGGATGTCAACCAGGTGCCCGGGCCAGCCCCACACCCGCTCGCCCAGCAGCGGGTAGAACACCGAGCGGATCGTCAGCGGCAGCCCCTTGTTGAACGAGAACAGCGCCAGGCCGAGCGCCAGCACGGCGTAGATCGCCCACGGGTGCAGGGCCCAGTGGAAGATCGTCGCCGCCATGCCCAGGCGTGCAGCCGCTTCGGCATCGCCGGCCGCGCCGCCGAGCGGCGCCCAGTCGGTGCGCACGCCGTTCTCCATCGCCGTGCCGCCGAAAGCCGCGCCGAAGTGCGACAGCGGCTCCGACACGCCGAAGAACATCAGGCCGATGCCCATGCCGGCAGCGAACAGCATCGAGAACCAGCCGAGGTAGGTGTAGTCGGGCTTGGCCTCGGTGCCGCCCAGCCGCACCCGGCCCAGCGGCGAGAACGCGACGATGAAACACACCAGCACGAAGATGTTGCCAGCGACGAGGAAGAAGCCGTCGAGGTTGGAGGTCAGCCAAGTCCGCATGCCGCTGAACAGCGGCTCGACCTGGTCGTGGAAAGCCAGCGTCAGTGCCACGAACAGCACCACCAGGCCGCCCGAGATGGCGAACACGCGGTTGTGGATGTCGAGGCCGAAGGGGCCGACGTTGACGATGATGTTGTCCTGGCCGATCTGGTAGTCGGTATCGATGGGGTTGACGTCCCCGTCGGGGATCATGGGGTCTTTTTTTTCTGTCATCCGTACTCTCGAAGAACCGCCCGGAACATGGCAGTAATTACCTTACAAATATTTGTACAAAACAAGTTTAACAGCCTTGCGACAATGCTCAAAACCGGATTCCCCAATCAGATCTGTGGTTTGGCTGCCGACACAAACCATTCATCATATTTTCGGCAATGGATTTCAGGCTTGCCGCACCGCGCGCCATGCCTCGCCGCCATCGGCTAGAATCGCCCGCTGTGGAGACGGAAACGAAATGATCGGAATCTTTCTGGTGACGCACGGCTCGCTCGGCGAATCGCTGATCCAGTGCGCCTGCCACGTGCTCAACAAACGCCCGCTGCAGGTGGCGCAGCTGGGCCTGTCGGCGCAGGACGATCCGCTCGACATCCTCCCCCAGGCACGCCAGATGCTGGCCTGGACCGACAGCGGCCATGGCGTGCTGATCCTGACCGACATCTACGGCGCCACGCCGTCCAACGTCGCCGCCAAACTCACCGATCCCGGCCGGATCGAAGCCGTCGCCGGCGTCAACCTGCCAATGCTGCTGCGCGTTCTCACCTACCGCGAGCGCGACATGGAAACGCTGCTCAAGCGCTCGGTGTCCGGCGGCTGTGACGGCGTGATGCACATCGAAACGAACCAGGCGCCCTAGAGCGCGGACAGCAACACCGGGGGAGAACACACCATGCCAAGAGCCGAAGCGGAAATCATCAACAAGCTCGGGCTGCACGCCCGCGCATCGGCCAAGCTGACGCAACTGGCGAGCAGCTATCCGTGCGAAGTCTGGCTCGAACGCAACGGCCGCCGGGTCAACGCCAAGAGCATCATGGGCGTCATGATGCTGGCCGCCGCCAAGGGCAGCACCATCGCCATCGACACCGAGGGCGACGATGCCGGCACCGCCCTGCAGGCGCTGCTGGAACTGATCGCGGACCGCTTCGGCGAAGGAGAATAAGCATGACCTTCGCCCTGCACGGCCTGCCGGTCTCGCAAGGCATCGCGATCGGCCACGTCCACCTGGTCTCGCACGCGCTGCTCGAGGTCAATCACTACCACGTCGCACCACGCTACCTGGACGACGAGCTCGAACGCCTGAACGACGCCGTCGCCACGGTCCAGGGCGAACTGATCGGCCTCAAGGCCGCCGCCACCTCGGCCCAGACCCACAGCGAGGTCGGCGCCTTCGTCGACCTGCAGCTGATGATGCTGGCCGACCCGCTGCTGATCGATGCCGCCCGCCACCTAATCGAAACCCGCCGCTGCAATGCCGAATGGGCGCTGGTGCAGCAGATGGAACAGCTCGTCGAACAGTTCCGCCAGATCGAGGACCCCTACCTGCGCGAACGCCAGGCCGACGTCGTGCAGGTGGTCGAACGCCTGGTCAAGGTGCTGCTCGGCCACCCCGGCCACCTGCCGCCCAAGCGCCGCGACGGGCTGGGCACCATCATCGTCGCCCACGACCTGTCGCCCGCCGACACCATCGGCTTCCGCGACCACAACATCTCCGGCTTCGTCACCGACGTCGGCGGCCCCACCAGCCACACCGCGATCGTCGCCCGCAGCCTCAAGATTCCGGCCGTGGTCGGCCTGCACCACGTGCGCGACCTGCTCGAAGACGACGAGCTGATCATCGTCAACGGCACCCGCGGCGTCATCATCGTCGCCCCCGACGAAACCATCGTCGAGGAATACCGCCTGCGCCGCAGCGAACTGGAGATCGAGCGCTCCAAGCTCAACCGCCTGCGCGACACCAGCGCCCGTACGCTGGACGGCGCCAGCATCAGCCTGCTCGCCAACATCGAAGGGCCGAAGGACCTGCCGGCAGTCAAGAACGCCAACGCCGACGGCGTCGGCCTGTACCGCACGGAATTCCTCTTCATGGGCCGCGACGTCCTGCCCGACGAGGACGAGCAGTACGAAGCCTACCGCAGCGTGGTCAAGGCGCTGCCGAACAAGCCGGTGACGATCCGCACCTTCGACGTCGGCTCTGACAAGGCGCTCAATGGCGCCTACGCCCGCTTCGAGCCAAACCCGGCGCTCGGCCTGCGCGCAGTGCGCTACTCGCTGGCCGAACCCCAGATGTTCCTGACGCAGCTGCGCGCCCTGCTGCGCGCCTCGGCCCATGGCAAGCTGCAGATCATGATCCCGATGCTGTCTCACGCACAGGAAATCGACCAGTGCCTGGCGCTCATCAACAAGGCCAAGGCCGAGTTGCGCGCCGAAAAGATCAAGTTCGACGAAGGCGTGCAGGTCGGCGGCATGATCGAAATCCCCGCCGCCGCGCTGTCGCTGGGCATGTTCATCCGACGGCTGTCCTTCCTGTCGATCGGCACCAACGACCTGATCCAGTACACCCTGGCCATCGACCGCTCGGACGAAGCCGTGGTGCATCTCTACGACCCGCTGCATCCCGCGGTCCTGAAGCTGATCGGCGCCACCATCTCGACCGGCGCGCGCTACAGCGTGCCGGTATCGGTCTGCGGCGAGATGGCCGGCGACCCCGCCTACACCCTGCTGCTGCTCGGCATGGGCCTGCGCAGCTTCTCGATGCATCCGGGCAACATCCTGGAAATCAAGCAGCAGGTGCTGCGCGCCGACCTCGGCGAACTCGCGCCCAGGGTGCAGCGCATCCTGAAGGCCGACGAACCGGCGCGCATCCGCGAGGCAGTGGAGCGGCTGGCCGGCTGACAGGCGCACGCCGGCATTGCGCAGGGAAGCCGGGAATCATAGAATGGCCGCCTCTTTCGCGCCGGCCATTCTGTTGCCGGCCAGGCATGCGGGCGTCGTATAACGGCTATTACCTCAGCTTCCCAAGCTGATGACGAGGGTTCGACTCCCTTCGCCCGCTCATTCCGCTGACGACCAAGGAAAGTCAGGGACGTCTACTGAGTGATCAAGTTTTTGATCTAAAAGGGAATTTCCTTCTGAAGGATGTCCACAGACATCCAGGGAAATCCACCTACAGCTACTCCAAATAAGTACATTTTTCAGTCCATCAATAGGGTGGGCCGGCGTACCGCATTGCTGCTGTCAGCGTGTCGCTGGAGCAACCATCATGACGCATCTCCCGTCTAATCTGGGATTTGGAGTCGAAGCATGGCGCTCACTGATTTGCATGTTCGTAACGCAAAGGCAACGGGGAAAACGTACACCCTGGGCGACTACGATGGCCTGTCGCTGTTCGTGTCGGCCAAAGGCAGCAAGGCGTGGCACTTTCGCTACCACTGGTTAGGCAAGCAGTCGAGGCTGTCTTTGGGCAGGTATCCCGAGCTAAGTTTGCGCGATGCGCGTGCCATGCGAGACGAGGCCCGCAGGCAGCCCGCTTGGCGAGTGAATACACGTTCATGACAGCGTATGAGCAGTGGTTGTCCTATCGAACGCTGGCATTGGTGGAAGGGCGGCAAAGCACATTGGCGCAGATCCGCAGAGTGTTCAAGAAGTGCCTTTGATGGGTTGTCCTTTCCATTTCAGGGGGGGCATGAAAGGGCGCCCGACAAACAGTTGGCAAGCCTAGCCCCAAAGAAGCAGGGCTGCCGTAAGGCAGCCCTGCTTGAGCCACGCTACTTGGACCTTACCAAAAACCGCCAAGATTGATGGCCATATGCCCAGGCATCAAGAACCTTGTCGCTGTTCTTGACGCGTCGGAAGCGGCAGTACACCCACCGAAATCCGGGCGGAGCTTGTTTCTCATTTGTCATATATGACTCCGGGCGCGTCGGGAAGCTAGACGTGCCTATTTGCTTGACAAAGGAGAATCCACTAGACTTTTAGGTGCCAACCGTAGGTCGAGTGGGCTTCCCATTCTCCTACTGCGGAGGGGGTGTCAGAGCCTCCTCCGCAATTCTCTAAGCCATGGCGTATGCCTTGATAATTGCAGCAAGGCGTGAAGCCTCGGCCTCTGTTAGATCAGCCGGTAAACCGGTGATCTGTACTGTCACTCCCTCTCTAAGTGGTACCGGCACGTTCACACTGCCTGGGCTGCTTGCGTGCATCGCCATAGGCGGGGTTGGAGTCCCTGCGATTGGCTTGGCTTCTGCACGTTGCTCATCTGCCTTGCGTATAGTTTTTGCCGGCTTCTTCGCCGTCGCCGATCCATTAGCTTTGAGTGAGGGTCGAAATTGAGCTGGGTTTTCGACGTACTGGAAGAAGTCGTTGAGAGCTGAGCCCAGTCTGCTACGGTAAACCATCAAGCTATCCGGCTTGTAGTCTTTCCCGGCCTTATTCGCGAATCGCTGGAATACCAAGTCCAAATCTAGCTTCGTGAGATCTGAGGCCTCTTGCTCATCAAGGACACCCAGGATCTTATTTGCCGCCCCCTTTCGACTCTGAACAGTGTTCTTGTTCAGGAGGTGCTTGTTAGCCAGATAATCGAAGAACTCGTTAAGAGCCCGCAAGGAGTAGTCTTTAGTCATGGCGTCATCCACGAGTCGTTTGATGGCGCCATCGTAGGGGCGCTTGATGGGCTTGTCAAGCCATCAAGTCATCAGGAATATTGACGGCTTGATGGCCTCCCGGGGGGCTCCCGAATCCAGCGAAACGACCTAATAGCCCTACTTACCCACAACACAGGAACGCACCATGAAGCTGGAGCAGATGAGCATGAAGGACTTGCTGGCCTTCACTGATAGTCAGTATCCGCAGGCGTGGAAGCGGTTTCTCTGCCTCCGGCGCAGTACGGTGCTTGACCTGTCTATCTACTGCGCACGAAACTCCGCATGAGCCGAGAAGGCAGCCTCCGTCAGCTCAATGTCGGCGCCTGAGATGCCAGCCCTGCGCGCCGCATCCTGCCAGCCATCAACCGCCGCTGCCACTTCCTCCACCGCCTGGCGAGCAGGGCCGTCATCAAGCCCGTAGAACGCCGCCGTGCCGAGAACCGTCTCCAGACTCGGCCGGTTGTCGACATCGTCGATGTTTAGGACATGCTCTGCCTTGTCGATGTTCGGGTTAACATCAAACGCTGGCGCGAGTCGCCACCCGGTCTTGCCAAGCACGAGGCCATGGTTTCGCAGATGATCGTCCCGGTTGCCGACCGCGACGTTGAATGCCACGCGTCGAAATAACTGCGCCATGTCTGCATCCACATTCTCCGCATCGCCTTGGGCCCGGATGAACTGGGCCAGTTCCAGGTAGCTCGTGCCCTCGCTCTGCGTCTTGCGCAGCAGTGTCATCGCCGAAGCATAGAAGCGCCTCGAGCCATGTGCGCGATCGAACCGCTGCACGCAAAAGGTGTGGAAGTCGTTGCCCAGCCTGATCAGCCTCGCGGGCGGTACCTCCACGCCTGCCTTCCGGGCCAGTTGGTGAACCACGTACTCCCAGGCACCGACATCCCGGTCATCATCGCGGGCGGGGAACTTGGCGATCCAGAGCGAACCGTCGGCTTCGGTGAAATTGGCCTTCGGCCTGGCCCCGCCCAGCGAGGCACCTGGCGCGACGAGCACCGCCAGCCACCTGCGCAGGGCATCGAGGTCGTCGATGCGCCGGTTGCTGAGCTGATAGGCCACCGCTTCCAGTTCGCGCAAGGTCGTCACCGGAGGCGCCGCCATCTTCTCGTCACCAAGGAAGGTTTCCGTACCCGGCCGGCGAAAGCGCAATGCGCCCTGACGGGTCTGGTCCTGTACGCCGATGAGGAAGTCCCAGGCGTAGAGCGTGCGGGGTGGCCGCTTCTCGTCCTTGGCCTGCAGCGCCTCGCGGCGCTTCATGAGCGTTTGGCCCCAGCGGTCCGGCGATGAGTCCAGGAAGATCCCGAAGTTGCCCAGTTCCGGCTTCGGAAAGAAGGGGTGCTCGTCCAGGGAGAGATCGGGGTCCAGCGCAAAGGCGCGAGGGTCCTTGAGCCAGTCCGGTTCATAGTGGAAGCGGATCTGGCCACGGTCATGAGCTAGCGTGCCGACCAGACATGGGGGACCGAGGTTATCGGCCAGCCAGACTTCCAGGGCATTGTCTTGCTTGCTCATACAGACCCCTCGCGATTCTGGGTCGGCGAAGAGGGGACCTTTCGGCGGCTGGCGTCTGATGGCGACTCCAGCGCCAGATCCTGCAGCTTGCGCCCGATCCGGTCGTCGGCGGCCAGCAAATTGAGATCGCCTTCGAGGCCCAGCACGGCCAGCACCCGGATATAGGCCCCCAGGGTTGCACCAGGATCGCCGGCCTCGACTTTGTACACGGTGGTTCTGGAAACCCCCGCTCGCTGGGCCACCACCGCGTTGCTCAGCTTGCGCCTCTTGCGGGCAAGGCGTAGCCGTTCGCCCAGCTCGGAGAGCAGGCGCTGCTCTTGGGGAAAGACAACGGGAGGTTTGCGAGGCATGTTCGCTATTAAAGACAAAAATTACTATATTTGTCCACGATAGCGAAATATTAGACCTATGGCTAGAACTTGCCAACAGGCATCAAACTTGTATTATTTCTGGCCCAAACTGGATATCTGGACTGTGAAAATTCTTTGTTAATCAATTGGTTGAATTCTATATTCTGTTCCCATCACCCGCTCCAGTTCGACAATCCAAGGACTTCCACCGAACGCCAAGGAGTGTCGTCAGCAGTTGTCAGGATTGAAGTTTTTCAGCCAGTCTTGATCTACCGACTTCCAGCGCAAGCCACCGGCAGCCAGCTCAAACTGCTACAAAAAGTGGCCCAAAACACCATGCGAGGCTCCCGAATCGCATTGTTGCTGGAGTAGCCTGGGCCTATGAGTTCCAACCGGCCGCTGCCGCAGCGGCGGTCTATCAGGCCAGCAGCATCGGCTGCCAGGTCCAGCCAGCAGAACGCACTGTCTCGATCACCGGCGCCTTGAGCGCCTGCAAGTCCAGGCCCAGCGTGCGCTGCCACTCACCGGTGGGTCGGCCCTGGGCATCCAGTTGCAAACCCAGTACGGTGTGCCGGCTGCGTTCGAAGAAGCGGATGCCGTGCGCGGCATGCCATTGCAGCTGCAGGCCGGCGGGGCCGGCATCGGCGGCGAACCGGCTCCACTGCTCGCCGACCTGCACGCGCTGCCGGGCCGGGTCCACGCGCAGCAGCAGCCGGCCGGTGCGGCGCAGCCCGTGCAGGCCGGCCCCGTCCAGCCAGCGCGCGTCGTCGTGGCGCCAGGTGATCGCGATGCGGCCGTCGGCCAGGGTCTCGGCTCGCAGCGGCCAGCTGCCGTCGCCCAGCGCCAGCAGCCGCTGGCGCAGGCCATCCGCCGACACGGCCGCCGTGCCTGCCGGCGGCGACACCCGGCCGGCCCAGGCGCTGCCGATGAAGAACCAGGCCACGCCGGCGGCCACGGCCAGCAGCACGCCGCCCGCTTGCAGCGCGACCGAGCCCTGGAAGGCGCGTGCCAGCGGTTGCAGCGCGGGCAGTAGCGGGTAGTTCGGTGTATCGGGGATCGCGATCGTCGCCGGCCAGGGCTGGCCCAGGCCGGCTTCATCCAGCGCGGTGCGCACGTCCAGGTGCTCGCCTTCGCGGCGCAGCCAGGCCCAGCCGCCACCCAGGCCGCGCGGGCCGATCAGTTCGATGCCGCTGCGGTCCCGTTGCGGGGCCAGCTGGTGCAGCCGGGCGTAGGCCAGCAGTCCGTCCGCGGCGGCAGCTTCGTCGGCAAAGCGCAGGCGCAGCCAGCCCTGGCCGGTGCCGGTGTCGGCCGACTCCGCGGCCAGCAGGCCAATCATGCTATTGGCATATATGGCGCGCTGGGCCTCGTCGGCCTGCAATCCCGGCGGGGCAGCAGCAGCGGGTACCGCGGGCGGCCCGGCACCCGGCCATACCGCCAGTGCGAGCTGACCCAGCAACTGCGGCAGCAGCACCAGGCCCATGAACACGGCGATGAACACCAGGCCGCGCAAAGCCGTGGCCTGGCCGCGCAGCAGCCAGGCCATCCCGCCCAGGACGAGCGCGCCGCCCAGCACCAGGCCCAGCACGATGGCCAGCCCCGGGTTGGCGTGCAGGACCTCGATCAGCGCCGCCATGCGATCGATCCACTCGGGTCGTGGAGGCTCATCGCGCCTCCGGGTCGGCACTGAATTCGCGCAGCGCCCATTGGCCGCCCTCGGCGTCGAAGTGCAGCGCGTAGGGGGCGCAGAACAGTGCCCGTTCGCCGGGCTGGCCGGGTTCCGCCACCGGCTCGGCGCGCGCCCAACAGCGGCGCAGCGCGGGGGTGAACAGCGCCGGCCAGGCGTGGCGCCTGAAGCCGGCGACGTCGAGCGTGCGGCCTTCCCACAGGAACGGGCCGCGCACCTGGCGAGCCACCGCGTCGGCATCGCCCCGGGCGACGGCGGCGCGCCAGTCGGCCAGGAACGGCTCGAAGCCGGGTTCGGCCGCCACCCGGGCTGGCGCCGCGAGCCATGACGACGCCAGCAAGGCCAGCATCCAGAGCGATCGGTCCGGGTTCATCGTCGGTCCGCGTCTTTCTTACAGCGCCGCGGCGGCAAAGCTCGCCCAGTCCACGTCGCAGGGGATCGCGCGACCGCAGATCTCGGCGATCTCCTGCGCGCGTGCGGGCAGGACTTCTTCCCGCAGTTCCTTGATCTTGCGGCGTTCGGCCAATCCCATAGTCATGTTCCTTTCGAGGTCGGGGGTGGGGGGAAGGAGGGATCGGGGTTGCCGAGGCGCTCGCACAGCTCGGCGATGGCGGCTGCGCGCGCGGCCGGATCGTCGGTCGCGAAGCGCAGCACGAAGGGGCGGTGCTCCAGCGCCAGGCGCTGGCGCGCGAGCCCGTGGATGTGCAGCAGCAGTGCGGCGAAGCGGGGCGCCACCTGGGCGTCGCGCTCGCGCAGACCTTGCCACAGTGCGTGCATCACCGGCGCCGGGTGCCAGGCCGTGGCCTCGTCCAGCGCCTCGGACAAGCCTTGCATCGGCTCGGCCTCGTCCAGTGCGTGCAGCAGCGACGCAGTGCGCGTGGCCGCGTCGGCGAGCTGCGGGCAGCGGCGCACGATGCGCATCCGCACCTGCACCAGGCCGTCTTGCAGCACCCGGCGCAGCGCAGCCAGCGCGCTCGGCGAGGCCACCTGCGCCAGCGCGTCAACGTCGCGCCAGTCGCGCACGCCGCGGTCGAGCAGCACCTGCACCATGCTGTCCTGCGCCTTCGCGGGCAGCGCGGCCAGGGCTTCGAGGTCGTAGCCGGTGCCTTCGCGCCACTTCTCGTGGTCGATGTCCAGGCTGTCGAGGAAGCGCTTCCTCAGCAGCGCGTCCGGGCTGGAATCAGTCATGGCCGCCCCCGGCGGCGCGCGCCATTGCGTCGCGCGCTTGGCGGATGTCCTGCGAGCGCGCGTAGCCGTCGCCGCCGCTGGTGGCGCAGGCGCCCCAGGCGTGCCAGAGCTGCAGGCTGCGTTCGCGCAGCCAGTCGAACTCGGGGTCGCCGTCGGCGCGCAGGCATTGACCGGCGCGCTGGAGCGCGGCGCCGGTCAATGCCTGCGCCTCGCGCCACAGTGCGGACTCGTCGGCCTGCGCGAGCCGGCGCTCCAGTTCGGCCGCCAGCGCTTGCAGCGTGGGTGGCGGCGTCATGGCAGTGTCTCCAGCCAGGTTGCGGGCAGCGGCAGCGAGCGCGGCAGCAGCGTGGGTTGCCAGTGCCAGCCGGCATCGGTGACCAACGCCGTCAGCGGGCGCTTGAGCGTGTGGTGATCCAGCCGCAGCGGCCCGTTGCCCGGCCCCGCTCGCTGCTCGCTGTGGAAGAAGCTGATGCCCACGCTTTCCTGCCAGTGCAGCGCCGCGGCGCCGACACCGGCGCGCCACTCGAGGGCGCCGACCTGCTCGCGCACGCGCACCGAGCGACGTGCGGCGTCCAGGCTGAACAGCAAGCGTTGCGTGTGGCGGTGGCCTCCGGCCTGCGCCACTGCAGTCCAGCGCGCGTCGACCAGATCGTAGGCGATGGCCAGCGTGCCGTCGGGCAGTGCCTGCCACTGCACAGGCAGTTCGCCGCCGTCGGCCCAGGCGACCAGGGCCTGGCGCAGCGCGGCCTCATCCAGCGGTGCGGCGACAGGCCGCGCATCGATCCGCGCGACCCAGGCCGCGCCCCACAGAAACCAGGCGAGCACGGCGCCCAGGTTGAGCAGCACGAAGGGGAGCATCACGCGCCAGCTCAGGTGGGCGATCACCTGCCGCCCGTGCTGCCGGGCCCGGCGCTCGGCCAGGTGGACGGCCGCCTGCGGGCCGGCGACGAGCAGCAGCGCGACGTCGAACCACGCCAGCGGCTTCAGCGGCAGCCCGCCGGCGTTCATTGCCAGGCCGATGACGAGGTTGAGCACCAGCACGACCGCGAGGCCGAAGCCCAGCCCCGCCAGCAGCGGCTCGCGGCGCAGCGCGGCAGTCATCGCGGTCGCATTCATCGACCTGCCTCCTGCAGCAGCACGCGCAGGCTGGCGCCGCGGCGATCGATGATGTCGTCGACGCGCCAGCCTGCGCGTGTGCGCAGCAGCTCGTAGTGCAGCGCGTGGCTGCGCGCGCCGTCGCTGAAGTGCACCGTCACGCGGGCGCTCTCACCGTGCAGCTCGACCGCGCCGACGGTGAAGCGCTGCGGCGGCTCCTGCGTGTCGGTGAACGGGTCGCCGTCGATCTCCGGCTCCTCGTCCTGCTGCTCGGCGCGCGCCCGCTCCGCTTGCAGGCCGGCCAGCAGCGCCGGTGAGAGCCAGGGCGCCGTGCGCTGCAAGCCGGCCGCCGGATCGGCCATGCGGCCGGCGAAGTGCGCCTCCAGCAGGCGCTGCACCGCGGCCTGCGGCGTGCCAGCGAAGGCCGCCGCGGCCGACAGCAGTGCCGCAGCGACGAGTGTGCGGAAACAGTGCCGGGTCTTCATGCCGTCCAGTCGTAGGTGCGCGCGAAGATGTCGGCGTCGCAGATGTAGAGCTCGCCGTCGATGCCGCGCATCAGCACGTCGCCCGGCTTGCCGAGCTTGAAGTCGCCTTCCAGGCTGCGCACGCGGAAGGGCTGGTCGATGCGGCGGGCGTGCACGATCACCGGCTTCTTGATGCAGGGCCGCATGCCGGGCACGTCTTCGTAGGTGTCGAAGGTGCGCGGCGCGGCGCGGGGGGTGTCGTTCATCGAAGGGTCTCCGGCCAGGGCGGCGGTGGGGTTGGGATGACGGGAAGTGTGCGGCGGAGGCGGCCGTGTTGTCGTCAGCGAACCGTCAGCGTGCGGTTAAATCGTCGCGCGGTCAGCGCAGCATGCCCGGCACCACACCGGCGACGATGCGCTGCGCCAGCAGCTCGGCCTGCCAGAACGCGGCCTCTTGCAGCATCTGGTCCACGTGCCGCGCGTCGTCCAGCGCCGGCGGCTGGTAGTAGTGGCGCTGGAGGATGAAGTGCGCCGCCTCGCGCGCGCCGGGCACGGCGTCCAGCCGCGCTGCCACGGCCTGCTCGAAGGGCAGCAGCGGGTCGCTATCGCGCGCCTTGCCGTCTTGGACGTCGCTGAGCTGCCAGCGCTCGAGCCCCGGGTTCCAGTACAGCATCCGGAAGCCCAGCTCCGGCAAGCCCTTGACGGTGGGGCGGTCGTACTGCCCGGGCTTGAGCAACAGCGGCAGCAGCGGGCGGCCGCGGCGGTCGCGCGGCGCGGTCGCGGCCAGCGGCAGCGAGGCCAGCAGCCGCATGGCGCGCAGCGCGCGGCGCTTGTCGCCCAGCCAGGCCGCGACGCCGGGCCCGAACACGGTGCCGCCCGGCGCCGGCGGCTGCAGCGCCAGCGACTTGAAGAACGCCGCGATGCGCGCTTCGCGCAGTTGCTGCAAACGCTCCTCGGGCGTGCCGCTGCGGTCGAAGTGCGCGGCCAGCGCGGGCGTGGCCTGCAGCGAATCCAGCACGCCGCGCAGCAGCACCAGCGCCTGCTCGCGCTGCATGCGCCGCTGCCAGACGAAATAGTCCAGCCGCACGCCGCGCGCCGTATCCAGCAGGGTGACGGCCCAGCGCGGCTGATGGTCGCTGCTGAAGTGGTCGTTCATCGCCAGCACGCGCCAGTGCAGCGTGCCTTCGCTGCCTTCCTGCCAGCGCGGGTCGGCCAGCGGGATGGTGGTGCCGGTGGGCGAGTGGTAACGGGCTATGCTGAACTGCTTGAGCGCTTGCGCGCCGCGCTGCGGCGGCGGCAGCAGCACGATGTTCAGCAGTTCGGGGTCGCGCGCGTGGCCGCCCCAGTCGTAGCTGGGGTCGCGCGTGAAGCGGAAGATCAGCGGCTGCCGGTGGTCGTGGCGCTCCAGTTGATCCGCGGGGGCGAGGCTGCGGTCGGCGCCGTCCAGGCCCAGCGCGCGAAAGCCGCGCGGCAGATCCACCCGCGCCAGGCCGTGCAGGTCGCCCGCTGGGCGTTCGGCGGGCGCCGCCGCAGCGGCCTGCCCGGCCGGCACCGTGCCTGGCTGTGCCTGCGTAGGTCCCACCACGCACCCGATCACGACCAGCGCCACGAGCACCGCAGCAGCACCGATCAACATCATCTTCAACATGGGAGTCCTCTCAATCCAGCACGATGTGGCGGTCGTGGCGGCCGCTGGCCAGCTCGGCATCCATGGCCTGGGCGATGCGGCGCAGTACCGGGATGCAGGCCGCGGCTTCGCGGTCGCTGGCCGTCACCGGGTACAGGCCGACGCTGCCGCCTGCGGTGTCCAGCGTCGCTTCGTCGCTGCCCGGCTCCGGGAACGCCTGGTCCAGCTTCGTGAGCCCGAACAGGCAGCCGTCCACTCGCAGCGTGTAGCCGTCGATGCCGCCCTTCGGGTCCAACCAGTCGGGGGCCGGTTCGGCGCCGGGCTGCTGCAGCGCGACGCGGCGCAGCTCCGGGATGAGGCCGCTGCGGGCGCGCGGCACGCTGTAGCCGATGCGCCTGCCGTCGGCGTCGTTGGCAACACGGAGGATGCCGCGCCAGGGCAGTGGGCTGGCGCCGGCGCGCGGCACCAGCCGTTCGCGCCCGGCGGCGTCTTTTTGCCAGGCGAAGTAGTGGCTGATCCAGGCGCCGTCCATGGTCTCGAGGTCGGCGAAGGGCATGCGGCGCCGGTCCACCTGCAGTTCGTAGTTGGGAGCGCCCTGCAGGTCCACGACGATGAGGCCGTGCACCAGCCCGTGGCCGCGCGCGTAGTCGTTCTGCCAGCCGGCGAGCACGTACTGCGTGCGGCCGGGCGAGAAGGCGCGCACGCGGTCACCGGCGCGCGCCAGGCTGACGTCCGGCTGGCCCGGGGGCGTCGGTGCCCAGGGCTGCATCGCATGCAGCGCGAGCTTCTGCACGTCCAGCACCAGCCGGGAGCCCAGCAGCAGGAAGCGGCCGCCCCGCAACACGGTCTCGGTGGCGACGTTGACCCGGCCCATGCCCCAGATCAGCGGTTCGCCGGGCTGGCCGTCCTCGCTGTCCAGCCATTGCGCCTCGGCCAGCGAATTGCTGGCGCTGGACAGGGGCTGCACCTGCAGCTGCCCGTCCTGCTCGGTGACCAGCGTGAAGTCGCGCTGCACCAGCAGCAGTGCGGGCTGTGGCGCGTCCGGCAGGCGCAGCACGTTCCAGAAACGGTCGCCGCGGCCGGGCACCTGCACGGCCTGGCCGCGCCAGCGCACCGAGAACCCCATGACCTCGCGCGTGGCGAAAGGGTTGCCGCCCTGGTTGGGGAAGGTGCCGGTGGAGATGCGCCGGCCGTGCACCGCGATCTCGAAAGGGCCGTGCTGCAGCGTCTCGGCCTGCGGCGGCGTACGGGCCATGCCGCAGGTGGGCAGCAAGGTGCCGACGAGGGCGAACAAGGCGGTGGTGAGGCGGTGGCGGGGCATCGTGGTGCTCGGGTTGTCTTGTGGGCGTGTGGGTCGTGTGCTGGCATGGGCGCTTCGCGGCGGGCAGGAGCCCATGCCATCGACAGGAGCCCCGCAATCGAACGCTTCGTCACCATGCTTCGGCGCTGCACGGCCAGGCAGGTTTGAGCCGGGGACGGTGTTCGTGCGCATGTGCGGGCCTCGGCGCGAGGCCGTGAGCGGACCGCTATATCCACAGTACGAGAAGATGGGTTCCAAGTCTCGACACTGGCGGCCCTGCGTATGGACAGATTCGGCACCATGGAGCGGTTGCGCTGCACAGTGTCCGTCATGCCTTTGGCCGCAGCCCAAGGCGCATGCCAGGTTTGTCCTTGTTGTCGCGGGTGGCCTTCACAACTACCATGGACAGGTCGAGCGCGGTTGCTCGGCACCATTCCGGGGGCGCGCACCGGACCAAGGACATCGGCGCATGACGGATTTCAGGCCGATCGAGATTTCGACCGACAACTTGCCTGCCTACCATCCCGATGAGTTCGCACGCGAGTTCTTCGGCAAGCTCGGCCAACGCATGGAGCTGGAACCGGCGCGCCATGCGCCGATTCAAATCCGCGCGCACGCGCTGCCGCTGGCGGCCGGCGTCGTCGTTGGCGGTGGCAGCATCAGCCCCATGGCGTCGCACCGCACCAACGCCATGTGCAGCGACGGCAATTCCGACGTGCTGATCTGCTTCCCGATGCAGCGGATGATCATGCGCGAGCACGGCGGGCGGGAATGCATCGCGGGACCGGGGCAGGCCGTGCTCGGCTCGCTCGACCGCCGGGTGAGCTTCGTATCGCCGGAGCGGCACAACGATTTCCTGACGCTGCAGTTGTCGCGCAAGGCGCTCGCGCCCTATGTCGCCTCGCTGGACGACCAGATGGTGCGCGCGTCCGAGGCGGGCGATCCGTGTTTTCGGCTGCTCCGCGACTATGCCGCGAGCCTGGCAGCGGATGCGCTCGCGCTGCCGCGTCTGCGCGACACGGTCGCGCGGCACTTGCTGGAACTGGCCGCGCTGGCGATCGGCCCCAGTGCGGACGGCCGCGACATGGCGCTGCGAGGCAGCGTACGCGCCGCCCGGCTGGCGGAGGCGAAGCGCATCACCATGGCGTATCTCGAACAGCCTGGTCTCTGCCCGGCCCTGGTCGCAGCGCGCCTTGGCGTCTCGGAGCGCTATCTGCGCAAGCTGTTCGAGGCCGAGGAGGAAAGCTTTGCCGGGTTCGTCACGGCCCAGCGGCTGGAACGGGCCATGGCGATGCTGCTGGACCCGGCCAGGCGGAACCGGCGGATCCTGGACATCGCCCTCTCGCTCGGCTTCGGTGACGTGCGCACCTTCAACCGCACATTCCGCACCCGCTTCGGCCTCGCGCCTTCGGAACTGCGGGCCGCCCGCGGTCAGACGTGAGGAGCCACCGCCAAGCGCCCGCCGTCCGGCCGCCGCCGCGCCCTCGTCATGCCGATCGCGTCCATTCCGAGGAGCATCATGGCCAAGGTGCCGGGGTCGGGAACGGCGCCGGCAGGCGGCGCCGCCGCTGTTGGCGCGAAGGCGATGCCGCCTTGTGCGGCTGGTGGCCCGGCATCAGTTGCAGGCCGGCGATACATTGAAGCCCGCCGGGTTGCGCAGGCAGATCTCGTCATAGGCGAACGCACAGTTCTCGCGCCGGCCTTGCTTCATGTACACGAGCGAACCCAGTGGCAGACCTGCCTTTCCGATACAGATCTGAACCTGCTGGCGGCAGGGTGCAGCGGCGGCGATCACAGGGCGCCCGACGCGCTGACAGGCTTGCTGCGCACACGCTTGGGCAGGGAGGCCTGGGAGATGTGGCGACGCCGACGCGCCAAGGATATGTCGCTGCCGAGCTTCCGGATGGCCCGCTCGACGGGCGTGGATCTGGTTGCCCTGACGCCCTCTTGAGCAGGTCCCCGTACCTGCCATACAAGCTCGCCTCGCCCAGTTCGCTGAATCACCTCATCTGAGATGGGACAGGACATGATCAAGCATGGTAGCGACTCACCACCAAGGGCTGTGAAGTGGTGTGTTTTGTGGCCCAAAATGGATTTTATCCCCAGAAAATAATTCTATAAATCAACATATTAATGGGCATACAGCGGATCGGTGCATGCTTGAGCCGACCGAGTTCATGGCAAGGCTGGCGTGAAATCAGCACTATCCTGAGGGCTTGTCGTCACCCATCTGCCACAATGAGTGGCGAGCAGATACTTCATCGGAAGAGGTCTGGATCCGAGCGCTGTTGCCGGGGCGTCTCCTGCCCGGCGGCTCGTCATCGAGTTGCTCATGCACAGCCTGAATCCACGGCTGGAATGAACCTGGCCGCCACCCTGCACAGGGAGTACCCGGCATGACGATCGAAATCGTGACGGTCCTCTTCATTGCGCTGACCGCCATCGTGCTGTTCGCGACGGAAAAGCTGCGCATGGACGCGGTCGCCCTGCTGGTGCTCGGCAGCCTGGCGCTGACCGGCCTGGTCACCCCAGGCCAGGCGCTCGGCGGCTTCAGCAATCCGGCGACGGTGACGGTCGCGGCGATGTTCGTGCTGGCCGCCGGACTGCAGAACAGCGGCGCGCTGTCGGGCATCGGCAGCCTGCTGGGGCGGGCCGGATCGCCGCTGCAGTTCCTGATCGTGCTGTTCGCGGTGCTGGCGGTGATCGCGCCCTTCGTCAACAACACCGCGGTGGTGGCGGTGTTCATGCCGATCGTGATGGCGGCGACGGCCAGCGTCGGCATGTCGGCCTCGAAAGCGCTGATCCCGCTGTCCTACGTGTCGCAGATGGCGGGGGTCTGCACCCTGGTGGGCACCTCCACCAACCTGCTGGTCAATGCGATTGCGAGAGACATGGGCCACCCCGGCTTCGGCATGTTCGAGTTCACTTCGCTGGGCCTGATCTGCATGGCGGCGGGCTGTTTCTATCTGCTGACGCTCGGGCGCTGGCTGCTGCCGGATACGCGGGGCGCGGAGCTGGTCGAGCACTATCAGTTGGGCAAGTACATCACCGAGCTGCGGGTGATGCCCGACTCGTCGCTGATCGGCACCTCGGTCGGCGAGGCCAAGCTGGGCGAGGAGTTCGGCGTCTTCGTGCTGGAGCTGCTGCGCGGCGACGAAAAGGTCTGGTCGCCCAGGGCGCAGACGCTGCAGGAAGGCGACGTGCTGCTGGCGCGCGGCGACTGGTCGCAACTGGACGAGCTGCGCAAGAAGGCGGGCCTGGAAGTGAATTCGCAGTTCAGGCTCGGCCGGCAGGATTTCGCAGCAGTGGCCCAGGTGCTGACCGAAGTGATGATCGCACCCCGCTCGCGCCTGCTCGGCAGCACCCTGGCGATGCTGGCGCCGCGCTGGCAGCACGACGCCACGGTGCTGGGCATCCATCGCCGCGGCCAGGTCCTGCGCGACAAGCTGAGCGAGGTGCGCCTGCGCACCGGCGACATCCTGCTGATGCTGACGCCCGAAGCGGAAATGCCGGCGCTGCGCAAGGACAAGAACGTCATCGTGCTGTCCGAGCGCGACGCCCGGCAGCCGGGCGGCTGGCGGGCGCCTTTCGCGCTGGTGGTGATGGCGCTGGTGATCGGGGTGTCAGCGCTGGACTGGGCGCCGATCGCGGTCACTTCGCTGATGGGCGCGGTGGCGATGACGCTGGCCGGCTGCCTGGATGCGGACGACGTCTACGACGCCGTCGACTGGCGCATCATCATCCTGATGGCCGGCCTGCTGCCGCTGGGCGTGGCGATGAGCGAAACCGGCGCAGCCGCGTTCCTGGTGGAGAACACCATCGGCCTGGTGCGCGATTCAGGGCCGCTGGTGGTGCTGGCGGTGCTGTACCTGATGGCGCTGCTGCTGACCGAATTCATGAGCAACGCGGCAGCGGCGGTGCTGCTCACGCCGATCGGCATGTCCACCGCGCGGATGATGGACGTCGACGCCACCCCTTTCCTGATCGCGGTGACCTTCGCCGCTTCCACCAGCTTCGCCACGCCGGTGGGCTACCAGACCAACACCATGGTCTACGGCGCAGGAGGCTACCGTTTCAGCGACTTCGTCAAGGTCGGCCTGCCGCTGAACCTGATCTTCTGGGTGCTGGGGGTGATCTTCATCCCGGTGTTCTGGCCTTTCCATGGAGCGGGCAGCTGACCCGCGCTGACTGCTTCCGCCTGCGGGCATCATTGCGGTTTGACCTTCCCATCATGGCAAGGTCTAGCCTGTATGCTGTGAAGGCTTCAACGCGAGGAAAGGAATCATGAACGCATCCGCGAAAGCGCAGGCCCGGCCAGTCACGGCGACGGTCAGCCTGCCGATCGAAGGGATGACCTGCGCCAGTTGCGTCGGCCGCGTCGAGGCGGCGCTGGCCAAGGTCGAGGGCGTCGCGCAGGTTTCGGTGAATCTGGCCACCGAACGGGCGGACATCCGCCTGGCGGCTCCGGTTGACCGCATGACGCTGATCGCCGCAATCGAGAAGACCGGCTACGACGTACCGCCCGGCACCACCGAGCTGGCGATCGAAGGCATGACCTGCGCCTCCTGCGTCGGCCGTGTCGAGAAGGTGCTGCAGGCCGTACCCGGCGTCGCCGAGGTCAGCGTGAACCTGGCTACCGAACGCGCCACCGTGCGCGGCGTGGCCGACGTCGCAGCGCTGATCGCGGCGGTGGACAAGGCCGGCTACGATGCCCGCGCGATCGAAGCCACGGCGCCGGCCGGCGACGACGAAACCCTGGCGAAGAAGGATGCCGAACGGACCGAACTACAGCGCGACCTGCTGATCGCCACGGTGCTGGCCCTGCCGGTGTTCATCCTCGAGATGGGCTCGCACATGATCCCGGCGATGCACCACTGGGTGTCGCACACGCTGGGCACCCAGACGAGCTGGATCATCCAGTTCGTGCTGACGACGCTGGTGCTGATCTTCCCCGGCCGGCGCTTCTACGCCAAGGGCTTTCCAGCGCTGTTCCGCCTGGCGCCGGACATGAACTCGCTGGTCGCGGTGGGCACCGTCGCAGCCTATGCGTATTCGGTGGTCGCCACCTTCCTGCCCGGCCTGCTGCCGGCCGGCACGGTCAATGTCTATTACGAGGCGGCAGCGGTGATCGTGGCGCTGATCCTGCTCGGACGCTTCCTGGAAGCGCGCGCCAAGGGGCGTACTTCGCAGGCCATCCAGCGCCTGGTCGGCCTGCAGGCCAAGGTGGCGCACGTGGTACGCGGCGGCCGCACGGTCGACATTCCGATCGGCGACGTGGCAACCGGCGACGTCGTCGAGGTCCGCCCCGGCGAGCGCGTGCCGGTGGATGGCGAAGTCATTGACGGCCGGAGCTACGTCGATGAATCCATGATCACCGGCGAGCCGATCCCGGTCGAGAAGTCCGCAGGCAGCGCGGTGGTCGGCGGCACGGTCAACCAGAAGGGCGCGCTGAGCCTGCGCGCCACCGCGGTCGGCGGCCAGACCGTGCTGGCGCAGATCATCCGCCTGGTCGAGCAGGCCCAGGGCTCCAAGCTGCCGATCCAGGCGGTGGTGGACAAGGTGACGCTGTGGTTCGTGCCGGCGGTGATGGCGGCCGCGCTGTTCACCTTCCTGATCTGGCTGGCCTTCGGACCCTCGCCGGCGCTGAGCTTCTCGCTGGTCAATGCGGTGGCGGTGCTGATCATCGCCTGCCCCTGCGCGATGGGCCTGGCAACGCCGACCTCGATCATGGTCGGCACCGGCCGCGGCGCGGAAATGGGCGTGCTGTTCCGCAAGGGCGAAGCGCTGCAGTTGCTGAAGGACGCCAAGGTGGTGGCGGTGGACAAGACCGGCACGCTGACCGAAGGCCGGCCGGCGCTGACCGACCTGGAAGTGGCCGAAGGTTTCGAGCGCGCCGAAGTGCTGGCACGGGTCGCCGCGGTGGAGTCGCGCTCCGAGCATCCGATCGCCCGCGCCATCGTCGAAGCCGCCGAGCAGCAAGGCATGACCCTGCCCGCGCTGGAGGCTTTCGAGTCCGTCACCGGCATGGGCGTGCGCGCCACGGTCGGCGGCCAGCGCGTGGAAGTCGGCGCCGACCGCTACATGCGCTCGCTGGGCCTGGATGTCGGCCTCTTCGCAGCCAGCGCCGAGCGCCTGGGCAGCGAAGGCAAGTCGCCGCTGTACGCCGCCATCGACGGCCGCCTGGCCGCGATCCTCGCCGTCGCCGACCCGATCAAGCCGAGCACGCCCGCCGCCATCGAGGCGCTGCACAGACTGGGCCTGAAGGTGGCGATGATCACCGGCGACAACGAGCGCACGGCGCGCGCCATCGCTGCGCGGCTGGGCATCGACGAAGTGGTGGCCGAAGTGCTGCCCGAAGGCAAGGTGCAGGCGATCCAGCGGCTCAAGGCCGAGCATGGCGTGCTGGCTTTCGTCGGCGACGGCATCAACGACGCGCCGGCGCTGGCCGAAGCCGACGTCGGCCTGGCCATCGGCACCGGCACCGACGTGGCAATGGAAGCGGCCGACGTGGTGCTGATGTCCGGCAACCTGCAGGGCGTGCCGAACGCGATCGCGCTGTCGAAGGCCACGATCGGCAACATCCGCCAGAACCTGTTCTGGGCCTTCGCCTACAACACCGCGCTGATCCCGCTGGCGGCGGGTGCGCTCTACCCCGCGTACGGCGTGCTGCTGTCGCCGATCTTCGCCGCCGGCGCGATGGCGATGTCCAGCGTGTTCGTGCTGGGCAATGCGCTGCGGCTGCGGCGCTTCCAGCCGCCGCTGGCGGCCGACGCCCAGGCATGAGGAGGAAGGACGATGAACATCGGTGAAGCGGCCAGGGCCTCGGGCGTCTCGGCCAAGATGATCCGCTACTACGAGTCGGTCGGGCTGATACCGCCGGCGGCGCGCACCGACTCGGGCTATCGCGCCTACACCGAATCGGACGTGCACATGCTGCGCTTCATCCGCCGCGCCCGCGACCTGGGCTTCGCCGTCGCCGAGATCCACGATCTGCTCGGGCTGTGGCGCGACCGCTCGCGCAAGAGCGCCGACGTCAAGCGCGTCGCGCAGCAGCACATCGCCGACCTTCAGCGCCGCATCGACGAACTGCGGCAGATGGCCGACACCTTGCAGACGCTGGTGGCCTGCTGCGCGGGCGACGACCGGCCCGACTGCCCGATTCTGGCGAATCTGGAGAATACCGAAGGTCTGGCGGCTGACGGGCACGAGCAGCATTGCTCGAGATCCTCCAGGCCGCCGCACTGAAAACACCGGCGCAAAAGAAACGACTCAACTCCAATGCAGGGGAAACGATGTCCCTGTGCTGGAGCTGAGCCGCCCGTACCATCCACCCGTCTCGGCCGCCTGCCACAGGCGGCCCGGTATCGTGAACGCCTCAGGCCGCCTTCGGCGGGAAACCTGCCTCCTGCAGCGCCGCCTCGATCTGCGCCTGGGGCGCGGACGATTCGACTTCGACCAGACGATTGGGCGGATCGGCCGTCACCTTGGCGTCGGCATCGACCGACTGGATCGCCTTGGTCACGCCGCGGGCGCAGCCGCCGCAGGTCATGTTTTCGATATGGAATTTCATCAGGGGCTCCTTGGGAAGTGTTGCGTCCGGCAGCATGAGGCTTGCCACGATGGAAAGGTTAACAGGCGAGCCCGTACCCTCGCCTGCGTGCATGCTGCAAGCACCGTGAATCAGGCCTTGCGCAGGCGCTCGACCCAGGTCATGAACCTGTCCATGTAGCCTTGCAGGAAATCACGGCTGGCGGCACCCACATTGCCCTCGGCATCGATCAGTTCGTCGTGCCAGCGGATGTAGCCCTCGGGCTGCCCCATCGTCGGCATGTCGAGGCAGGCAATCACGTTGCGCAGATGCTGCTGGGCCATCGAAGTGGCCGGTCCGCCGCCCGCCGTGCCGATGACGGCAGCCGGAATGCCCGCCCAGGCGCTGCTGCCATAGGGCCGGCTGGCCGCGTCGATCGCATTCTTCAGCAGCGCGGGGATCGAGCGATTGTGCTCCGGCGTCACGAACAGGATGCCGTCCTGGGCCCGCACCTTGTCCTTGAAGGCCTGGAAGACGGCCGGATAGTCGGCGTCGTCATCGCGGTTGTACATCGGCAGCTGGCCGAGGTCGATGAACTCGAAATCCGCCCGGTCCTGCGCCAGCTTCACCAGCGCCTGGGCCAGCTTGCGGTTGATGGAGGTCTGGCTGGCGCTGCCGACGATCACGCCAATACGAAGTTTGCTCATGATTTCTCCTCGGAAATTTACAACTGAACACATCCTGGTCCGCAGCTGCGGCTTCGGCGGCGATGCCCGTGGCTACCGGCTGCGCGGCGATTCGCCCCACCGTGAGGCGAATCAAGGGCCGCAGTGCCAGCGCCGCGATTCATTCACGTCATATACCACGCGGCGGAGATCGTCAAAACCCGGCCAGGTAATGCCTTGTTGCACGGCCCCATCCGCCGCTTCGAGGAACACCCGGCTCACCACCCGACAGCGCAGGCCATGGATGCGGCGACTGCTCGGCACATGGCCATTTCCTCCCCCGAGCCATGCGTCGGCACCCGCCGGATCGTGGCAGAATCCGCGACCGTGGCCTCCGCCACCCGTCATTTCAGTCCCGCCTCCCGCATCATGTCCCCTGCACCCGCCTCCCCCCGTCCGCCGGCCCCGGCGGACGCCGCCGCCGTTTCTCCTCCGTCGCCCACCCTGACCGACCGCCAGCGCTGGCTCAGCGTGATCGCGCTGGCACTGGGCGCATTCGTGTTCAACACCACCGAATTCGTGCCGGTGGGGCTGCTCAGCGACATCGGCGCCAGCTTCGGCATGCCGGTCGAGCACGTCGGCCTGATGCTGACCATCTATGCCTGGCTGGTGACGCTGGTGTCGCTGCCGGGCATGCTGCTGACCCGCAACATCGACCGCCGCCGCCTGCTGATCGGCGTGTTCGTGCTGTTCATCCTCAGCCACATCCTGTCGGGCTTCGCCTGGAGCTTCGAGGTCCTGATGGCGAGCCGCGTGGGCATTGCGCTGGCGCATGCGGTGTTCTGGTCGATCACCGCGTCGCTGGCGGTGCGCATCGCGCCGGCAGGCAAGGCGACGCAGGCCCTGAGCCTGCTCGCCGCCGGCACCACGCTGGCGATGGTGCTGGGCATTCCGCTGGGGCGCGTGATCGGCGGGCTGCTGGGCTGGCGCGCCACCTTCCTCGCCATCGGCGGCGTGGCGCTGGGGGTGATGCTCATCCTGGCCCGGCTGCTGCCGCCGCTGCCCAGCCTCAACGCCGGTTCGCTGTCCAGCCTGCCGCTGCTGTTCCGCCGTCCGGCACTGGTGGCGCAGTACGTGATGATCGTGGTGGTGATTTCCGCGCAGTTCACCGCCTACAGCTACATCGAGCCCTTCGTGCAGCAGTTCGGCGGCTTCGACGGCCACGTCACCACGCTGGTGCTGCTGCTCTATGGCGGCATGGGGCTGGTCGGCAGCCTGCTGTTCTCGCGCTACAGCCGGCGCTGGCCGCGCGCCTTCCTGCTGGTCAGCACCGGCGTGCTGGCCTGCTGCCTGCTGTTGCTGACCACCGCCGTCGGCGACAGCCAACTGCTGTATGTGCTGGTTTCGGTCTGGGGTGCGGCGATGGTGGCGATGGCGCTGACGATACAGGCCAAGGTGCTGCAACTGGCCAAGGATGCCACCGATGTGGCGATGTCGATGTTCTCGGGCCTGTTCAACGTCGGCATCGGCGCGGGCGCGCTGATCGGCAGCCAGGTGAGTTCGCATGCCGGGCTGCAGCACGTCGGCCTCGTCGGCGGCCTGCTGGCGCTGCTGGGCGCGGCATGGTGGCTATGGGCGATGAAGCTGGGAGCCGGGCCGCAGCGCGGACACACGCCGTGATCAGGCTTGCGCGGCAGGCTGGCCCTTCATCCACCAGGCCGCGCAGACGGCAGCCAGCATCGTCAGGCCGATCAGCAGGAAACCCTGGGCGTAGGCGAGCGGCAGGCCATCCGGCTGCCCAGCCAGCGCCTGCACCCGCCCTTCGGTGAACACCGCAAGCACCGCCACGCCGAACACCCCGCCGAGTTGGCGCGCATAGCTGACCACCACCGAGGACTGGGCGTGATGATGCGCCTCCAGGTCGCGGACCGTCGCCAGGTTGAGCGCCGGCAGGATCAGGCCCAGGCCGATGCGGCCGAGCACGGTGGCAACGATCAGTTCGGTGTAATCGACCTTGCCGCCGAGGGCGAAGAAGATGAAAAAGGACAGGCCGAACAGCACCAGGCCCCAGATCGTCACCTGCCGGGGCGAGAACCTGTTGACCATCCGGCCCGCGACCGGGGTCGACAGGATCAGCGCAATGCCGCCAGGGATCAGCACGCTGCCGGCCGCCGTCGCGGTGTAGCCCAGCGCGTGCTGCAGGAACACCGGGATCAGGTAGGTCGAACCGAACAGGCCGAAGCCGTAGGTGAAGGACACCAGCGTGCCCATCGAGAAGGTGCGCGAGCGGAAGATGTCCGGGCTGATGATCGGCTGCTGCGCGCGCCGGGCGTGCAGCACGAAGCCGACGACAAACACGGCGGCGAGCAGGAAGCTGCCCAGCGTCCACACCGCGACGAGGCCGCTGTGCTGCAGGCTGGCGATGCCTTCGACCATCGCCAGCGTGGCGCCCGACAGCAGGCCCGCGCCCAGCCAGTCGAACGGATGCCGGCGGATCTCGCGCGGCGTGGGCAGCAGGAAGATGCCGGCCGCCAGGGCCAGCAGGCCGAACGGCAGGTTCAGATAGAAGATCGACTGCCAGCCGAAGCGGTCGATCAGCACGCCGCCGAAGGCTGGCGCCACCGCAGGCGTGAGCCCGAGCCCCAGCATCAGCAGGCCGGAGGCCTGGCCCTGCAGGTGGGGCGGGAACAGGCGCAGGATCACCAGCGCGCTCAAGGGCTGAAGCACGCCGGTGGCACAGCCCTGCAGCACGCGCGCAGCGACCACCATCGGAAAGCTGGTGGCCAGGCTGCCGGCGATGCTGCTCAGCACCAGCAGGATCAGCGCGGACATGAAGAGCTTGCGGAAGCCGATGCGGTCGAGCAGCCAGGGCGCGGGCAGCATGGCCAGCGTCATCGCCGCCATGAAGCCGGTCATCGCCCACTGCACGCGCTCCTGGCCGAGGCCGAAGTCCTGCGCGAGCGCGTTGATCGCGACGTTGAAGCTGGAAGTGGAGAGCACGCCGGCCACGGTGCCGATGCCGACCACGATCAGCAGCATCCACTTGTAGCGCTCGCCATAGCGTTCGGTGAGCGTATCGAAGGAAGGAGGGGCAGGAAGGCGCATTTGAGCCAAAGCCTTTTTCGGAGGCGGGAAGAGGAGGGAAGTCAGGGGAAAACGGAGGCGGCGGCCACTTCAGCCACTGCTGCCCGCGTCCTCCCCGCTGCCTTCGCGTTGTTCGCCGAATTCGATATCCCCGATGCGCTCGGCGATGCGGGCGAGCACTGCGCGGGTGATCGCGACATCTTCCGGTGCGATGCCCTGCAAGGCTTCGGCTTCGAGGCTGCGGGAAGCGCCTTCGATCTCCCTGACCTGTTCCCACCCGCTTGCCGTCAGTGAAATCAGCTTGGCGCGCCTATCCTCGGGGTCGGCCGTCCAATCGACCAATGCCGCTTCGCGCAGTTGGTTGAGGATGCGGACCATCGACGAAGTGTCGAGGAACAAGTGATCCGCCAGTTCCTTCTGCCGCATGGGCCGCCCGGCCTTGGACAGGGCGAGCAGCGGCGCCCAGCTGGCGTCGGTGAGGCCATGGGCCTTGAGGCGCCGGTTAAGCACCTTGCGCCATTGGCGATAGATGAAGCCGACCTGGCTGGCGAAGCGCACGGGCGTGCGCGGCGGGTCGGCGAGCGGCGAAGAATCGGGCGTAACGGTTTGCATGCAAACAATTCTAGCAACGAGAAAGTTTGTATGCAAACCGAAATTTTTGCCGGATGTCTCCGGCGTGAGGCGGAACGGGCGTCAGTCGTCCTTGTAGGGTCCTGCGCCGAGTCCAATGGGGGCGGGCGCAGCGGCGACCAGCTTGGAGAAGATGCGGCCGAAGTCCTCCTGCCCGCCCGCGTTGCGCGTGCCGCCCATCGGGTCGCGGTTGGCGGCGAAGCCGGCATCGGCGCGCGCCCAGTCCTCGGGCGTGAGATGCTTGATCAGCAGCGGAATGACCTCGCGCTCCTCGGTCATCATGTGCAGGCGGTAGAACTCGGCATAGGCGTCGAAGGCCTCGCTGAAGCCCTCGAAGCCACAGGGCTCGCCCGCCTGGTAGCGCGCCAGCGCGGCTTCCAGCGTCTTGATGCGGGCGTCCGCTTCGGCGTGCTCCCGCCCCAGGTGGGCCAGCACTTCCGCCCCTTCCCGGGTGCGCGCCATCAGCGGCCCGAAGAGGAACTCGTCCTCCTTCGGGTGGTGGCGCTTCTCGGGGTAGGCGTCCAGGTATTCGACCATCGCCTTCAGCAGCTTCTGATCCGGCTCGAGCCGGCCTTCGCCGATCTCCTTGATCATGTAGCGGATGGCGTGAATGATCGCCGCCAGCGACTGGTGTTCGTCCATCAAGATGCGCATCGCTTCCATCGGTCTCTCCTTGCCCGGCGCGCTCAGGTCGCCAGCATGTCCTGGTGCTTGCCGAAGCCCAGATAGGCTTCGATGACGCGGGGGTCGTCCGCCAGCAGGTGCGCCGGCCCTTCCATCGCCACCTGCCCGGTCTCGAGCACGTAGGCGTAGTCGGCCACCTGCAGCGCCGCGCGCGCGTTCTGCTCGACCAGCAGGATCGACACCCCCCGCCGGCGCAGCTCGGCGATGATGCGGAAGATCTCCCGCACGATCAGCGGCGCCAGCCCCAGGCTCGGTTCGTCGAGCATCAGCAGCTTGGGCTTGGCCATCAGCGCGCGGCCCACCGCCAGCATCTGGCGCTCGCCGCCCGACATGGTGCCGGCGGCCTGGTCGCGGCGCTCCTTCAGGCGCGGGAACAGCGCATAGACCTCTTCCAGCGTCTGTCCGTGGTCGCGCTTGCCCATCCGGTAGCGCTGGAAGGCGCCGAGCACGAGGTTGTCCTCGACGCTCATCTCGCCGAAGAGCTCGCGCTTCTCCGGCACCAGGTTCATGCCGCGCGCGACCATGCGCTCGACCTCGGGCACGACTTCCAGCGTGCCGTCGAAGGCGACCTTGCCCTTGGAGCCGAGCACCCCCATGATCGCCGACAGCATCGTCGTCTTGCCCGCGCCGTTGGGGCCGATCACGGTGACGATCTGGCCTTCGCCCACGGTCAGGCTGGCGTTGGTGAGCGCCTCGACCTTGCCGTAGGAGACGCAGAGGTCCTTGACCTCCAGCACCGGCTTCGCGGCGCCGGCATTGCTGTGTGCGTTCATTCCACACCTCCCAGATAGGCTTCGAGCACCGCCGGGTTCTTCTGGATCTCGTCGGGCAGGCCTTCGGCGATCTTCTGCCCGAACTCCATCACCACCACCCGATCGACCAGGTTCATGACGAAGTCCATGTCGTGCTCGACGATCAGCGTCGCCATGCCCTCGGAACGCAGCTTGCGCAGCAGATCGCCCAGCGCCTGCTTCTCCTTCAGCCGCAGGCCGGCGGCCGGCTCGTCGAGCAGCAGCAGGCAGGGGTCGGCGCACAGCGCGCGGGCAATTTCCAGGATGCGCTGCTGGCCGAGCGCGAGGCTGCCCGCCTCTTCGTACATGTGCTCCTTCAGGCCCACGCGTTCGATCTGCCAGGCCGCTTCCTTCAGGATGCGCGCTTCCTCGGCGCGGTCCAGGCGCCAGGCCGAGCTGAGCACGCCCTTGCCGCTTCTGAGGTGCGCGCCGATGGCGACGTTCTCGAGCACCGTCATCGTCGGCAGCAGCTTCACGTGCTGGAAGGTGCGGCTCATGCCCATGCGGGCGATCTCGCGCGAGTCGTGGCCCGCCACCGGCTTGCCGAGGAACAGCACTTCGCCCGAGGTCGGCGTGTCGACGCCCGAGATCTGGTTGAACATCGTGCTCTTGCCCGCGCCATTGGGCCCGATGAGCGCCAGAATCTCGCCGGCGCGCACTTCCAGGCTCATGTCGTTGTTCGCCACCAGGCCGCCGAACTTGCGCGTGACGTTCTTCGCTTCGAGGATCAGCTCGCCCGCCTTGGGCAGCGTGCGGCGCGGCAGCACTTCGGCCGATTCGTCGATCTTCTTGTTCACCACCGGCATCGGCGCCAGCTTCCTGAGGATGGGCCACAGCCCTTCGCGGGCGCGGTGCAGCACCAGCACCATCAGGATGCCGAACACGATCATCTCGAAGTTGCCGTTGGCGCCGAGCAGAGCGGGCAGCCAGTCCTGCAGCCACTGCTTGAGCACGGTGATGACGCCCGCGCCGACGATCGCGCCCCAGACGTAGCCGGCGCCGCCGACCACCGCCATGAACAGGTACTCGATGCCGATGTGCACGCCGAACGGGGTCGGGTTCACGAAGCGCTGCATGTGCGCGTACAGCCAGCCCGAGGCACAGGCGAGCAGCGCGGCGATGACGAAGATGATCATGCGCGAGCGCGAGGTGTCCACCCCCATCGCTTCGGCCATCACCCGACCGCCCTTGAGCGCCCGGATGGCGCGGCCTTCGCGCGAGTCGAGCAGGTTGTGCGTGGTGAGCATCGCCAGCAGCAGGAAGGCCCAGATCAGGTAGTAGATCTCGCTGCCTTCGTCCAGCGTCCAGCCGAACAGCTCGATCGGCGGAATGCCCGAGATGCCGGTGTGGCCGCCCAGGCTTTCCATCGTGCCGAACAGAAAGTACAGGCTGATGCCCCAGGCGATCGTGCCCAGCGGCAGGAAGTGGCCCGACAGCTTCAAGGTCAGCGAGCCCAGGATCAGCGCCACGGTGGCGGTGAGGATCAGGCCCGCGACCAGCGTCAGCCACGGCGACGCCCCCACCCAGGCCAGCCAGCCCGGCAGATCGGCCGCCGTGGTCAGCGCCGCGGTGGTGTAGGCGCCCAGGCCAACGAAGGCCGCCTGGCCGAAGCTGGTCAGGCCGCCCACGCCGGTCAGCAGCACCAGCCCGAGCGCCACCATCGCATACAGCCCGATGTAGTTCAGCAAGGTGACGTAATACGGCGACAGGATCGCCGGCACGGCCAGCAGCAGCGCGAGGAAGGCGCCGAGCACCAGACGGTCGGTTCTCATTCTTCTTCCTCCACGTGGTGGCTACGCAGCGAGCGCCACAGCAGCACGGGAATGATCAGGGTGAACACGATGACTTCCTTGTAGGCACTGGCCCAGAACGAGGCGAAGGCTTCGAGCAGGCCCACCACCAGCGCGCCCAGCGCCGCCAGCGGGTAGCTCGCCAGCCCGCCGATGATCGCGGCAACGAAGCCCTTGAGCGCGATCAGAAAGCCGGTGTCGTAGTAGATGGTGGTGATCGGCGCGATCAGCACCCCCGAGAGCGCGCCGATGAAGGTGGCGAGAAAGAAGGTGAGCTTGCCCGCGAGCGCCGGCGAGATGCCCATCAGCTGCGCGCCCACGCGGTTGATCGCCGTCGCGCGCAGCGCCTTGCCGTAGATCGTGCGCTCGAAGAACTGGTACAGCGCGACGATCAGCAGCGCCGACACCACCAGCACCCACAGCGTCTGCCCGGAAACCATCAGCGGACCGAGCTCGAAGCTGGCGTCGCTGAAGGACGGCGTGCGCTGGCCTTCGGCGCCGAAAAACAGCAGGCCCAGGCCCGCCATCGCGATGTGCAACGCCACCGACACGATCAGCAGGATCAGCACCGGCGCCGAGGCGATCGGCTGGTACATCAGCCGGTACATCATCGGGCCCATCGGCACCACGATCGCCAGCGTCAGCAGCACCTGCGCGAACAGCGGCAGTTCATTGGCCGGCAACGCCCAAAGCAGCCCCGCCAGCGCCAGCGGGTAGGCCAGGTTCCAGAGCGCCACCATACAGGCGCGCCGCACCTGGCCCGCCTTGAGCGCGCGGCCGGCGTCCAGCACCGTCACCAGACCCCCCATCGCCACCAGCAGCCACACCGTGGCCGGCACCGTGCCCGCCTGCATCATCGCCAGCGTCAGCGCACCGTAGGCAACAAACTCGCCCTGCTGGACGAAAATCACCCGCGTGACCGCAAACACCAGCACCAGCGCAAGCGCAAGCAGCGCGTAGATCGCACCGTTGGTGATCCCGTCCTGGCCAAGGATCAATGCAATTGACATATCCATGGATCGTCTCCACTGGCCGTCGGACGACGCCAGCCGGAAAGGGGAAAGCCATGCCGGTTGTGCGGCATGGACGGGTACGCCCTCAGCGGACGCACCCGTAGCACGAGAGAAGCGACCGAGTTACTTGAGCAGCGACCAGGTGCCGTTGCGGATCTCGATCATGACGCGCGAACGCTCGTCGAGACCGAGGTGATCATCGGCACTCATGGTGAAGATGCCGGTGGCGCCCGGCACTTCCTTGACCTTCTCGAGCGCATCGCGCAGCGCGGCACGGAACTCGGCGGTGCCCGGCTTGGCGGTCTTCAGCGCTTCCGGCACGGCGGCCTGCAGCAGCACGCCGGCATCCCAGGCATAGGCACCGAAGCTCGACACCGAACCGGCGCCATTGGCGGCTTCGTACTTCTCCACGTAGGCCAGCGCGCTGGCCTTCACCGGGTTGCTGTCGGGCAGGCTGCGTGCCATCTGCACCGGACCGACCGGCAGCAGCGTGCCTTCGCAGTCCTTGCCGCAGATGCGCAGGAAGTCGTTGTTGGCGACGCCGTGGGTCTGGTAGATCGGGCCCTTGTAGCCGCGCTCGCGCAGCGTCTTCTGCGGCAGCGCCGCAGGCGTGCCCGAACCGGCGATGAACACCGCGTCGGCCTTGGACGACATCAGCTTCAGCGCCTGGCCGGTGACCGAGGTGTCAGCCGGATTGAAACGCTCGTTGGCAGCGATCTTGATGCCGGCTTCGTCGGCGAGCTGCTTGAACTGCTCGTACCAGCCTTCGCCGTAGGCATTGGCGAAGCCGATGAAGGCCACCGACTTGACCTTGTTGGCGGCCATGTGCTCGATGATCGCCGACCCCATCTGGCGGTCGTTCTGCGGCGTCTTGAACACCCAGTATTTCTTGTCGTCCAAGGGCGCGACGATGCGGGCCGAAGCAGCCATCGAGATCATCGGCGTCTTGGTCTCCGCGGCGACGTCGACCATGGCCAGCGACGGAGGGCTGGTGGTGGAGCCGATCAGCACGTCGACCTGGTCTTCGGCCACCAGCTTGCGCGTGTTCTTGACCGCGGTGGTGGTGTCGGACGCATCGTCCAGCACGATGTAGCGCACCGTCTCGCCGCCGATGGTGGTCGGCAGCAGCGACACGGTGTTGCGCTCGGGAATGCCGAGCGAGGCGGCAGGACCGGTGGCCGACAGCACGACGCCGACCTTGATCTCGGCCTGGGCGGCAGTGGCGGCGAATGCGAGGCCGATTGCGGCCAGCAGGGTGTGACGCAGTTTCATGTCTTCTCCTCCGTTATGGATGTAATCAGCCAGCGTGGCTTCGCGACGGCACACCTCATCCGCCTCAGCATGGATACCAATGGAATCCAAGAAATTCTGAATAACGGAAGAGATTTCGCTTATTAGAAATGATACAAAACATCGCGTCAAGCTGAAATTTTGTATCGCTTGAGACCTGTGACACGCACGCCAGCCCGCGCCATGGAGAAGACGGCCAACGCTGCCTCTCAGCCCTGCTCCAGCGTGGCGCCGAGGCGGCGCGAAAGATCGGCCGCGGTGCGCCGCAGCACGGCCAGCGTGGCGCCATCGGGCGTCAGATCCATCGCTCCCTCGACACCGACGATCGCGATCGCCATCGTGATCTCGTTGTCGAAATTGAACACCGGCACCGCTGCCGCCTCGACGCCATGTGCAAAGTAGTCGCCGGTGATGACAGCCAGCCCTTCCTCGCGCACCTTCGCCAGCAAGGCACGGGCATCATCCATCGTGCTGACACCGGCCGGCGCCTTGCCCCGCTCGAGTTCGCTCTCTATCAGCGCCGCGGTCTGCCGTTCGGGCAGCCAGGCGGCGAATACCCGCCCACCCGCCGAGCGCAGCAGACTGAGGCTGGTGCCGGTCACGACGTTGACCGTGATCGGACGGCGCGGACGTTCCCAGCGTACCACCACCGGACCGCCGTCACCCCACACCGACAGCGCCACCGTCTCGTTGGTGGCGTCGCGCAAGTCGTTGATCGCCGCCAGGCCGAGGCGGATGCGGTCCACACGGTCGAGCGCGACCAGGCCGAGATTCAGCGCGAAGGCGCCGAGGTCGTAGCGCGATGTCAGGCGATCCTGCTCGACCAGGCCGCTGCGGATCAGGCTGACGAGATAGCGATGGGCCTTCGACGGCGGCATGCTGGCCGCCTGGGCGATCTCCTTGAGCATCATCGAGCGCCGGCCGGTGACCATCGCGCGCAGAATGCTCATGCCCACTTCGAGCGATTGAACCCCATGCTTGCCTTCCAGTTCGTCGTTCGCCGTGTTCATCGGAGCTGTTCCTTACTGAAGAAATGGTTTATTTATATGTAACCCAATTCAGGAGAGTACGCGTGATCAAGCCCGAACTGAAGGTTTACGCCATCGACGGCATCGTCCCGGTCGTCGACCCGAGCGCCTACGTCCACCCTTCGGCGATCCTGATCGGCGACGTCATCGTCGGCCCCGGCTGCTACGTCGGCCCCTGTGCCAGCCTGCGCGGCGACTTCGGCCGCCTGATCCTGGAACGCGGCTCGAACCTGCAGGACACCTGTGTCATGCACGGCTTCCCGGGCACCGACACGGTGGTGGAAGAGGACGGCCACATCGGCCACGGCGCCGTGCTGCACGGCTGCCGCGTCGGGCGCAATGCGCTGATCGGCATGAATGCGGTGATCATGGACAACGTGGTGATCGGCGAAGCCTCCATCGTCGCGGCGTCGGCCTTCATCAAGGCCGGCGTCGAGATTCCGCCGCGCGTGCTGGTCGCCGGCGTACCGGCCAAGATCATCCGTCCCCTCAGCGAGGAAGAGATCCGCTGGAAATCCGAGGGTACCGGCACCTATCAGGACCTGACGCGGCGCTGCCTGCAGAGCCTGTACGAGACGACGCCGCTGACGGCGGTCGAGCCCGGCCGCAAGCGCATCGAGATGCCTGACGTGGTGCCGCTGGTCGAGGCCAAGAAGCGCGAAAGTTGAAGGGGGTGACGTGCAACCGACGCGTGCCACGAACTCCGCGCATACGACCGCCCCGCGGAAACAGCACCGCCGTCGCTCAGACCGGCAGTGCGAGCGGGTCGGCGTCGCGGAAGCGCTCGTGCAGCCGCGCCGAAGCTTCGGGCACCGAGCCGTCGGCCAGTTGGAGGCAGGCGTCGAGATGGCGCTCGGAGCCGGCCAGCAGGCGGCGATAAAGCTCACGGCACAGCAGCCGCGCCTGCTGCCCGGGCCAGTCGACCGGCAGCAACACGTCGGGCAGCTCCGGATCGCGCAGCAGCAGGCGGCGGTAGTCGTGGATCAGCAGCACGCGCAGCAGGAAGGCGGTTTCGTCGGCAAGCTCGAAGCTGCCGTCGCGCAGCGAACCCAGGACAGGTTGATAGCGCGTCAGAAACGCACGGTACAGGCCCGCCAGATACGCCAGATCCCAGGCCGAACGCACCATCGCGGCGTCGCTGGCAGCGGTGCCGAGCGTCGCATCGGCCGCCACCAGCGGCTTCAGACGGTCGAGCAGGCCACCCAGCCCTTCGGCCGCCAGCGCATCGAAGACGGTGATCAGATCGACCCCGGGATGCACGAAGCAGTCGTTGCTGAGCGAGCCGAAGCCATGCCACGACAAGGCCTTGCGCAGGCGCTCGCGGTCCTTTGCCGCCAGTTCGCCAACAGTGATGATCAGGCGCCAGCGGCGGTCCCACTGCGGCGCCGCCGAGGCATAGATCAGGCGCGAGGCTTCGTCGATGCGCTGCTCGCCAGCGGCAGTCAGCAGGTAGTTGGTACGCCGTCCCGAGCGCTCGCTTGCCAGCCACTCGTCACGCACGAGGCGGAACACGGCGGTCCGCACCAGCCGCTCCTTGAGCCCGAGCGGCTCGAGCAGGCGGATCAGGCTCCCCAGCCAGATGCGCCCGCCCCTCGGCTGCACTGCATCCCCGAACACCGAGACGATCAGGGAGCCCGCATGCACGCGGTCCTGGCGACGAAAGTCGTCAAGCAGCAATTGCGGAGAGTTGGACACGGCGAGAGGCGCTGCGACGGAATTCATGACGGGCGCGAAGTCTATCGGTTTCAGTGCCTTGCGCATAGCCGGCCCCCTTGCCACCGGCTCCCTGCCGGCGCCGGCACTGCATTCCATTCCTTCCTGGCCTCTGCTCCCGCCATGGCCGCAGCGCAGGATGGGTTATCCATCAAAAATGATACATATAAATCAAAAATACAAACTTTGCGGTATCGCTACAAGCACAAAAAATCCCCATACAAAACTTCTATAAATGACAATTGGTTTAGTGTTGCGTAAAAATCATCGATTTAATTATTTGTTTTTATTGAAATTTTGATTTATGTAATCGATTTCGTATAGAAGAAATCGAGCCTGAAGCTCCAGATTTCAACGATACGACACCTTGACCATTCATGATCTCATTTGTATCGTTTATACGCAGAACAACCCGCCCGGAGAGAGACGCATGAGCCACCCCCTTCTTGAAAAGCACCAAGCCACCCTCGATGGCGCGCTGAACGCAATCGCAACGCGCGGCTACTGGACGCCGTTCCCTGAAATGCCCAGCCCGAAGCTGTATGGCGAAACCGCGCCCGACGACGGCAAGCGTGCTTTCGAAGCTCACCTGGGCAAGACCTTCGAGCTGGACCAGCCCGGCCAGACCGGCGTGCTCGGCAGCGAAGCCTCGCCCTACGGCATCGCGCTCGACGTCAGCTACCCGGTGTGCGAGCCCGAAGCGCTGATCGCCGCCGGCACCGCAGCGATGAAGGGCTGGCAGGCCGTCGGCGCCGACGGCCGCACCGGCATCTGTCTGGAAATCCTCGCCCGCCTCAACGCGCAGAGCTTCGAGATCGCCCACGCGGTGATGATGACCACCGGCCAGGGCTGGATGATGGCCTTCCAGGCCGGCGGCCCGCACGCCCAGGACCGCGGCCTCGAAGCCGTCGCCTACGCCTGGCGCGAGCAAAGCTTCGTGCCCGCCGACACCACCTGGGAAAAGCCGCAGGGCAAGAACCCCCCGCTGGTCATGAAGAAGCATTACCAGATCGTCGGCCGCGGCGTCGGCCTGGTGATCGGCTGCGGCACCTTCCCGACCTGGAACACCTATCCCGGCCTGTTCGCCGCACTCGCCACCGGCAACGCCGTCATCGTCAAGCCGCACAGCAACGCCATCCTGCCGGCGGCGATCACCGTGCGCACGATCCGCGCCGTGCTGGCCGAGAACGGCATCGACCCCAACCTGGTCACGCTCTGCGTCGCGCCGCAGCGCAGCGCCACCCAGGCGCTCGCCACCCACCCGGCGGTGAAGTCGATCGACTTCACCGGCAGCAACGTCTTCGGCCAGTGGCTGATCGACAACTGCCGCCAGGCCCAGGTCTATGCCGAGCTGGCCGGCGTCAACAACATCGTCATCGACTCGACCGACGCCTACAAAGCGATGCTGGGCAATCTCGCCTTCACGCTGTCGCTGTACTCCGGCCAGATGTGCACCACCTCGCAGGCGATCTTCGTGCCCGCCGGCGGCATCGACACCGACGAAGGCCACAAGAGCTACGACGAGGTCTGCGCCGACCTGGCCAAGTCGGTCGAACGCTTCCTCTCCAAGCCCGAAGTCGCCCATGCCGTGCTCGGCGCGATCCAGTCCAGCGCCACCGCCGAACGCATCGATATCGCCAACGGCGGCGAGCTCGGCCGCGTCGTGCTGGCCTCGCAGCGCCTCGACAACCCGGACTTCCCCGCCGCGACCGTGCGCACCCCGGTGCTGCTGGCCTGCGACGCCGGCGACGAGAAGGCCTACATGGAAGAACGCTTCGGCCCGATCAGCTTCATCGTCAAGACCGCCGACACCGCCGCCGCGATCGCGCTCTCCGAGCGCGTCGTCAGCACCCACGGCGCGCTCACCGTCGGCCTCTACTCGACCCGCCAGGACGTCATCGACGCCATGACCGAAGCCACCTGGCGCAGCAAGGTCGCGCTGTCGATCAACCTCACCAGCGGCGTGTTCGTGAACCAGTCGGCGGCCTTCTCCGACTACCACGGCACCGGCGGCAACCCCGCGGCCAACGCCTCGTACTCGGATTCGGCCTTCGTCGCCAACCGCTTCCGTGTCGTCCAGCGCCGTTACCACGCCTGAGAGGAAACGATGGAATACAACAACATCCTCTTCAGCGCCGACAACGGCATCGCCCGCCTGACGCTGAACCGCCCGGACAAGCTCAACAGCTTCACCGGCGAGATGCACGCCGAGCTGCGCGATGCGCTCGATACCATCCAGGCCGACAAGTCGGTGCGCGTGCTGGTGCTGAGCGGCGCCGGCCGTGCCTTCTGCGCCGGCCAGGACCTGGCCGACTCCGAGATGGCAGTGCAGCCCGACGGCCGCCCGGCCGACATCGGCGACGTCGTCGAACGCAACTACAAGCCGCTGGTGCTGCGCCTGCAGAGCCTGCGCGTGCCGACCATCGCCGCGGTCAACGGCATCGCCGCCGGCGCCGGCGCCAGTGTCGCGCTGGCCTGCGACCTGGTGCTGGCAACGCGCTCGGCGTCCTTCCTGCAGGCCTTCAGCAAGATCGGCCTGGTGCCCGACACCGGCAGCACCTGGTTCCTGCCGCAGCGTGTCGGCATGGCGCGGGCGATGGGCCTGGCCATGCTTGCCGACAAGCTGCCCGCCGAGAAGGCCGCGGAATGGGGCCTGATCTGGGAAGTCTGCGACGACGCCGAATTCGCCGCCAAGGTCGATGCGCTGGCCGCAAAGCTCGCCGCGATGCCGACCAAGGCGCTGGTGCGCACCCGCCAGGCCATGCACGCCGCGCCGGGCCACACGCTGGAACAGCAGCTTTCGTTCGAAGGCGGCTTCATGCGCGAACTCGGCTGGTGCCACGACTACGCCGAAGGCGTCGCCGCCTTCATGGAAAAGCGCGCGCCGCGCTTCACCGGAGAATGAGCGTGAGCGACGCCCACAACACTCAAGCACGTGCCACACCGCTCGCGCCCTCGGCCGTCGTCGCGGTGGTCGGCGCCGGCGCCATGGGCGCCGGCATCGCCCAGGTGGCGGCCGCGGCCGGCCACGTCGTCAAGCTCGTCGATGCGCGCGAAGGCGCTGCCGCCACGGCCATCGACGGCATCCGCGCGCAATACCGCAAGCTCGCCGACAAGGGCCGCATGACGGCCGAGGCCGCCGAAGCCGCTGGCCAGCGCTTGGTTGCCGCCAGCGGCCTCGGCGATCTGGCCGATGCCGCGCTGGTGGTCGAAGCCATCGTCGAGAATCTCGACGCCAAGCGCACGCTGTATCGCGAGCTGGAAGCCGTCGTCGGCGACGACTGCATCTTCGGCACCAACACCTCGTCGATCTCCGTGACCTCGATCGGCGCGACGCTGCGCCGCCCCGAGCGCCTCGCCGGCCTGCACTTCTTCAACCCGGCACCGCTGATGGCGCTGGTCGAGATCGTCTCCGGCCTCGCCACCGACAAGGCCGTCGCCGACACCCTGTTCGCCACCGCCGCAGCCTGGGGCAAGACGCCGGTGCATGCGCGCTCGACGCCGGGCTTCATCGTCAACCGCGTCGCCCGCCCCTACTACGCCGAAGCGCTGCGCGTGCTCAACGAAGGCGGCGCCGACTGTGCCACCCTCGACGCGCTGATGCGCGACTGCGGCGGCTTCCGCATGGGGCCGTTCGAACTGATGGACATGATCGGCCACGACGTCAATTTCGCCGTCACCCGCTCGGTCTGGAACGCCTTTTACAACGACCCGCGCTTCACCCCCTCGCTGATCCAGCAGGAGCTGGTCGATGCCGGCTTCTTCGGCCGCAAGAGCGGACGCGGCTTCTTCGACTATCGCGACGGCGCCACCCGCCCCGCGCCGAAAGAAGCGGTGGCGCAGAGCACGCCGACCGACATCGTGCTGCACGGCCAGTCGGCCGCCGCCCACGCGCTGGCCGACCGCCTGTTCGAGCGCGGCATCGCCTGTCGCTGGAGCGAAGGCAACGAGGGCGCGGACGGCCGCATCGCCGAAGCCGGCGGCGCGGTGCTGTACGTCACCGACGGCCGCAGCGCCACCCAGCGCGCGGCCGAACTCGGTATCGCCAACGTCGTCCTGATCGACCTCGCCATCGACTACGCCAGCGCCTCGCGCATCGCCGTCGGCGCGGCGATCAATGCCTGGGCACCGGCCATCGGCGCCGCCATCGGCCTGCTGCAGGCGGCCGGCTTCGCCGTCTCGCGCCTGAACGACATTCCCGGCCTGATGGTGATGCGCACCGTCGCCATGCTCGCCAACGAAGCCGCCGACGCGGTGAACCAGGGTGTCTGCGACGCGCGCGGCGCCGACTCGGCGATGCGGCTCGGCGTCAATTACCCGCGCGGGCCGCTCGAATGGGCCGACCGCGTCGGCCTGCCGGCGATCCGCGACGTGCTCGCCAACCTCGCCCGCTTCTATGGCGAAGACCGCTACCGCGTCTCGCCGCTGATCCAGCAACACGTCTTCGCCGGAAAGAACATCCATGACTGACACCCAGCCCCTCCCCACCGATCCGCAGGCGCTCGCCGAAGCCGTCGCCGCCGCGATGTGGTCGCGCGACCGCGCCGCCCAGGCGCTCGGCATGCGCATCGACAGCGTCGCCCCCGGCCGCGCCACCTTGAGCATGCCGGTGCGCAGCGACATGGTGAACGGCCACCACATCTGCCACGGCGGCCTGATCTTCACGCTCGCCGACACCGCCTTCGCCTACGCCTGCAACGCCTACAACCGCAACACCGTGGCCTCGGGCTGCAGCATCGACTTCGTCGCCCCCGGCAAGGAAGGCGACACGCTGAGCGCCGAGGCGGTCGAGCGTGCGCTGGCGGGCCGCACCGGCGTCTATGACATCACCGTGCGCAACAGTGCCGGCGGCATCGTCGCCCTGTTCCGCGGCAAGAGCTACCGCATCGCCGGCGAGGTCATCCCCGGCAACGAACCGCAAAGCTGAACCCGGCCACCCCAGAAGAGAAAACGAGAGGAGAGAACACCATGCCCGTGAAGAGCCCCAGCCCCGGCGACCTCGAGCCGATCGAAAGCGCCAGCCGCGACGAGATTTCCGCGCTGCAGTTGCAGCGCCTGCAATGGTCGGTGCGCCACACCTACGACAACGTCGAGCCCTACCGCCGCAAGTGCGAGGAAGCCGGCGTGCATCCCGACGACCTGAAATCGCTGCAGGATCTCGCCAAATTCCCCTTCACCGTCAAGACCGACCTGCGCGACCACTACCCCTTCGGCCTGTTCGCCGTGCCGCGCAACAAGCTTGCCCGCCTGCATGCCTCGAGCGGCACCACCGGCAAGTCGGTGGTGGTCGGCTACACCCGCAGCGACCTCGACAACTGGGCCGACCTGATCGCCCGCTCGCTGCGCGCGGGCGGCGTGCGCGCCGGCGACATGGTGCATAACGCCTACGGCTACGGCATGTTCACCGGCGGCCTCGGCGCCCACTACGGCATCGAGCGCGCCGGCTGCACCGTGGTGCCGATGTCCGGCGGCCAGACCGAAAAGCAGGTTCAGCAGATCCTGGACTTCCGCCCCGACGCGATCATGGTCACGCCGTCCTACTCGCTGGTGATCGCCGAGGAGTTCGAGCGCCTGAACATCGCCCCCGAAGACATCTCGCTGAAGGTCGGCATCTTCGGCGCCGAACCCTGGGGCGAAGGCATGCGCACCGAGATCGAGCGCAAGCTCGGCATCGACGCGATCGACATCTACGGCCTCACCGAAGTCATGGGCCCGGGCGTGGCCTGCGAATGCATCGAGACCAAGGACGGCCCGGTGATCTGGGAAGACCACTTCTACCCCGAGATCATCGACCCCGAGACCGGCGAGGTGCTGCCGGACGGCGAGGAAGGCGAGCTGGTGTTCACCTCGCTGACCAAGGAAGCCTTCCCGGTCATCCGCTACCGCACCCGCGACCTCACCCGCCTGCTGCCGCCGACCGCGCGCTCCTTCCGCCGCATCGGCAAGATCACCGGGCGCTCGGACGACATGCTGATCGTGCGCGGCGTGAACGTGTTCCCGACCCAGATCGAGGAACAGATCCTGCGCGACCCGCGCCTGTCGGGCAACTACCAGATCGTGCTGAGCCGCGACGGCCACCTCGACAACGTCGAGATCCGCTGCGAAGTCCAGCGCGAGCTGTCGGGCAAGCTCAGCCGCAACGACGTCGAGACCATCGCCCGCACGCTGCAGCAGCACATCAAGACCATCATCGGCATCAGCACCAAGGTGAACGTGATGGAATTCGACACCATTCCGCGCACGCTGACCGGCAAGGCACGCCGTGTCATCGACCAGCGTCCGAAGCAACTGTAAGGAGTTGGCGATGAACGAAGCCTCCCTGTCCCAAGCCTATATCTGCGACGCCATCCGCACCCCGATCGGCCGCTACGGCGGCACCCTTGCCAGCGTGCGCGCCGACGACCTCGGCGCCGTGCCGCTGAAGGCGCTGATGGCACGCAACCCGCAGGTCGAACTGGACCGCGGTCAACGACATCATCTACGGCTGCGCCAACCAGGCCGGCGAGGACAACCGCAACGTCGCACGCATGTCCGGCCTGCTCGCCGGGCTGCCGATCGAAGTGCCCGGCACCACCGTCAACCGCCTGTGCGGCTCCGGCATGGACGCCGTCGGCCTCTCCGCGCGCTCGATCAAGGCCGGCGAAGCCGGACTGATGATCGCCGGCGGCGTCGAGAGCATGTCGCGCGCGCCCTTCGTCATGGGCAAGGCCGAAAGCGCCTTCTCGCGCAGCGCCGCGATCCACGACACCACGATCGGTTGGCGCTTCATCAACCCGCTGATGAAGAAGCTCTACGACACCCATTCGATGCCGCAGACGGCGGACAACGTCGCGGCCGACTTCGGCATCTCGCGCGCCGACCAGGACGCCTTCGCGCTGCGCTCGCAGCAGCGCTGGGCCGCCGCCCAGGCCGCCGGCCGCTTCGCCGACGAACTGGTGCCGGTCGAGATTCCGCGCAAGAAAGGCGAGCCGCTCGTGTTCGACACCGACGAGCACCCGCGCCCCGACACCACGCTGGAAACCCTGGCGAAGCTGAAAGGCGTCGAACGGCCCCGACCTCACCGTCACCGCCGGCAACGCCTCGGGCGTCAATGACGGCGCCTGCGCGCTGCTGCTGGCCTCGGAAGCCGCCGCCGCCCGCCATGGCCTGACGCCGCGCGCCCGCGTCGTCGGCATGGCCACCGCCGGCGTCGCGCCGCGGATCATGGGCTTCGGCCCGGCGCCGGCGGTGCGCAAGGTGCTGGCGCAGACCGGCCTGACGCTGCAGCAGATGGACGTCATCGAGCTCAACGAAGCCTTCGCCGCGCAGGCCCTCGCCGTGCTGCGCGACCTCGGCCTCGCCGACGACGAAGCCCGCGTCAATCCCAACGGCGGCGCCATCGCCCTCGGCCACCCGCTGGGCATGAGCGGCGCCCGCCTGGTGACCACCGCCGCCTACGAGCTGCAGCGCCGCAACGGCCGCTACGCCCTCTGCACGATGTGCATCGGCGTCGGCCAGGGCATCGCGCTGATCATCGAGCGCGTGTGAGGCGCGAGGACAAGGCCATGAGCTACGAAACCCTCGACATCGAACGCAAGGGCGCGGTGGCGACGATCTGGATGGACCGCCCCGAGGTCTTCAACGCCTTCGACGAACGCCTGATCGCCGAACTCGACGCCGCCTGCGCCGAGCTCGACGGCGACGCTGACGTGCGCGTGGTGGTGCTCGGCGGCCGCGGCCGGCATTTTTCCGCCGGCGCCGACCTCAACTGGATGCGCCGCGCCGCCGCCAGCACCGAGCAGGAGAACCTGGCCGACTCGCGCCGCTTCGCCGCCATGCTGCGCCGCCTGGCAGGACTGTCGAAACCGAGCATCGCCCGCGTGCAGGGCGCCGCGCTCGGCGGCGGCACCGGCTTGGCCGCCGCCTGCGACATGGCGATCGCGGCCGACGATGCCAGCTTCTCCACCTCGGAGGCCCGCTTCGGCATCATCCCGGCGGTGATCAGCCCCTACGTGCTGCGCGCCATCGGCCCGCGCCACGCGCTGCGCTACTTCCAGAGCGCCGAGCGTTTCGACGCGACCGAAGCGAAGTCGATCGGCCTGGTCAACGACGTCGTCGCGGCCGACCAGCTCGATACCGCGATCGACCGCCTGGTGCAGGCCCTGCTGGCCTGCGGGCCGCAGGCCCAGTTCGCCGCCAAGCAGTTGGTCAGCGCCATCGACGGGCGCGCCATCGACGAAGCGGTCGGCGAGGAAACCGCCATCCGCATCGCCCGCCAGCGCAGCACCGACGAAGCACGCGAAGGCTTCGCCGCCTTCTTCGAGAAACGCCCGCCGGCATGGATGGCGGATTGAGGGTAAACGCGGACCACGCCCGCGGCCCGCAGCATCCCGTTCCGGCACGGCCGGAACGGCATTTGCCAGGAGGAAACACATGTACACCCAAGCAATGGACATTCCGGACGAGTCTGGAAACCCCGGCGGCAAAAAACTCAGCGTCGTGCCCCCGCCGCAGAGCGAGCAGGAAGCCGCGTTCGAAGCCCGCATCGACGCCGACGGCCGCATCGAGCCGCAGGACTGGATGCCCGAGGCCTACCGCAAGACCCTGGTGCGCCAGATCAGCCAGCACGCCCATAGCGAGATCGTCGGCATGCTGCCGGAAGGCAACTGGATTTCGCGCGCGCCCAGCCTGAAGCGCAAGGCGATCCTGATCGCCAAGGTCCAGGACGAAGGCGGCCACGGCCTCTACCTGTACTCCGCCGCCGAGACCCTGGGCACCAGCCGCGGCGACATGATCGACGGGCTGCACAGCGGCAAGGCCAAGTACAGCTCGATCTTCAACTACCCGACGCTGAACTGGGCCGACGTCGGCGTGATCGGCTGGCTGGTCAACGGCGCCGCGATCATGAACCAGATCCCGCTGTGCCGCTGCTCCTACGGCCCCTATGCGCGCGCCATGATCCGCGTGTGCAAGGAGGAATCCTTCCACCAGCGCCAAGGCTACGAAGCCCTGCTGGTGATGATGAAGGGCAGCGAAGCGCAGCGCCGCATGGTGCAGGACGCGGTCAACCGCCTGTGGTGGAAGTGCCTGGCGATGTTCGGGCCGCCGGACGCCGACAGCCCGCACAGCGCGCAGGGCATGCGCTGGGGCATCAAGCGCATCAGCAACGACGAACTCCGGCAGAAGTTCATCGACGCCACCGTGCCGCAGGCCAAGGTGCTCGGCGTGACCCTGCCCGACCCCGAGCTGAAGTGGAACGAGGAGCGCGGCCACCACGACTACGGCCAGATCGACTGGCAGGAATTCTGGAACACCGTCGAGGGCAACGGCCCCTGCAACAAGGAACGCCTGGCCACCCGGGTCAAGGCACACAAGGATGGCCAGTGGGTCCGCGACGCGGCCCTGGCACACGCACAAAAGCAACGCGCACGCGCAGACAAGGAGGCAGCATGAACACCCCCGCACTCAAGGATTGGCCGCTCTGGGAAGTCTTCGTCCGCAGCAAGCAAGGCCTCGAGCACAAGCACTGTGGCAGCCTGCACGCGGCCGATGCCGCGCAGGCGCTGCACATGGCGCGCGACGTCTACACCCGCCGCCAGGAAGGCGTGAGCATCTGGGTCGTGCCTTCGGCCTCGATCACCGCCAGCAACCCGGACGACAAGGGCGAGCTGTTCGACCCCGCCGCGGACAAGATCTACCGCCACCCGACCTTCTACGAAATTCCTGAAGAAGTGGGGCACATGTAATGAGCACCGTACCCAACAACTATCTGCTGCACCTGGCGGACAACGCCGTGGTGCTCGGCCAGCGCGACGCCGAGTGGTGTGGCCACGGCCCGATCCTGGAAGAAGACCTCGCGCTCGCCAACGTCAGCCTCGACCTGATCGGCCAGGCCCGCCTGCTCTACCAACTCGCCGCGACGCGCATCGGCAACGGCGCCACCGAGGATTCGCTGGCCTACTTCCGCGACGACACCGAGTTCCGCAACTACACCCTGGTGGAGCTGCCCAACCACGGCGCGCTGGTCGGCTATGCCGCCTCGGACCGCGACTACGCCACCACCATCGTGCGCAACTTCCTCTACAGCGCGCTGATGGTGCTGGTGTGGGATTCGCTGCAGCAGTCGTCCGATGCCGACCTGGCCGCCATCGCCGCCAAGTCGCTGAAGGAGGCGCGCTACCACCTGCACCACGCCGCCGACTGGGTGGTGAAGTTCGGCGACGGCACGGATGAATCGCACGCCCGCGCCCAGGCCGCGCTCGACCACCTGCTCCCCTACACGGAAGAGTTCTGGACGCCGAGCGCGATCGAGGACGCCGCCATCGCCAGCGGCGCTGCCATCGACGTGCGCACGCTGCGCGCCGCATGGGACGCCATCGTCGCCGACACCCTGGCCGAAGCCACGCTGAAGCGGCCCGAAGTGCGCGGCTACGTGCCGGAAGGCAAGCACGGCCGCCATTCCGAGCACCTCAGCTATCTGCTGGGCGAAATGCAGGGCCTGGCCCGCGCCCACCCCGGCGCCACCTGGTAAGGCAGACCGCCATGCACGCCACGATCGACGACGTCTGGGCCGCCCTCGACCATCTGACCGACCCGGAGATCCCGGTGGTCACGCTGCGCGAGCTGGGCATCCTGCGCGACATCCGCGAAACCGCGAACGGCATCGAGGTGGTCATCACCCCGACCTACAGCGGCTGCCCGGCGATGGGCCAGATCGAGGACGACGTGCGTGCAAGCCTGCAGCAGGCCGGCATCGAGGCACGCGTGATCACGCAGCTCGCGCCGGCCTGGACCACCGACTGGATGAGCGAGGAGGCCAAGGCCAAGCTGCGCGCCTACGGCATCGCACCGCCGCACACCACCTCCCGCGACACCAGCGTGGTCAAGTTCGTGCGCCGCGCCGACACCCGGCCGGTGGCCTGTCCGCAGTGCGGCTCGACCAACACCGCCCTGAGTTCGCAGTTCGGTTCCACCGCATGCAAGGCGCTTTACAAGTGCCTCGACTGCCAGGAACCCTTCGACTACTTCAAACCCTACTGACGCCGGAGCCAAACGCCATGTCAGCACTCCGTTTCCAAGAACTCGCCGTCAAGCGCGTGAGCCCCGAGGCCGCCGGCGCCGTGGCGATCACCTTCGACATCCCCGCCGCCGAGCGCGAGCGCTTCAACTTCGAGCCGGGCCAGTTCCTGACCCTGCGCGCCACCATCGACGGCCAGGACGTGCGCCGCAACTACTCGATCAGCAGTCCGCGCAGCCGCCTCGCCCGCAACGGCGAGCTCGAGGTGGGCATCCGCCCGGTCGAGGGCGGCCTGTTCTCGAACTGGGCCGCGCGCGCCCTCAAGGCCGGCGACACGCTGCAGGTGATGCCGCCCGACGGCCGCTTCGTGATCAGGAAGAAGCGCGCCATCCACCGCGTCGGCTTCGCCGCCGGCTCGGGCATCACCCCCATCCTGTCGATCGCCGCGACCACCCTCGAAGAGCAGCCGGACTCCAAGTTCACGCTGATCTACGGCAACCGCCGCATGTCCACGGTGATGTTCAACGAGGCCCTGCAGGACCTCAAGGACCGCTACCGCGACCGCCTGACGATGATCCACGTGCTGTCGCGCCAGGCCCAGGAAGTCAACCTGCTGCAAGGCCGCATCGACGGCGCCAAGGTGCGCGAGATCATCGCCGCGCTGCTGCCGGTGGGCAGCATGGACGAGGTCTTCATCTGCGGCCCCGACGCGATGATCAGCGACACCGAGAACGCGCTGGTCGAAGCCGGCGTGCCCACCGACCGCATCCGCACCGAACGCTTCACGGCCAACCTGCCCGCCGGCGCCCACCCGGTCGGCGCCTCCAGCACTGCCGAGGCGGTGGCCAGCGCGGCCAAGGACATCACGATGACCTTGATCCTCGACGGCAAGGAGCACGAGATCGCCATCGGCCCGGACGAGCACCTGCTCGACGCCGCGCTGAATGCCGGCCTCGACCTGCCCTTCTCGTGCAAGGCCGGCGTCTGTTGCACCTGCCGCGCCAAGGTGCAGGAAGGCGAAGTCGTCATGGACAAGAACTTCACCCTCGAACAGGCCGAAGTCGCTCAGGGTTTCGTGCTGAGCTGCCAGGCCCGCGCCACCACCAAGCAGCTCAGGATCAGCTTCGACGAGCGCTGAGCGCCACCCCCTCTTCTTCCACTTCCCGCTGCGGCCGTTTCGACGGCCGCTTTTTTTCGTTCAGGCCGCGGGCCGCTTGGCCCTGAACTGCACGCCAGGCAGGCCCTCGAAGTCGGCATCCTGTGTCCAGACGGTGGCCGAACCGGCCTGCGCAGTGGCATAGATGATGCTGTCGGCCAGCGGCAGCTTATGACGCAAGCCCAGGGCAGCGGCGCGCAGCGCCAGCGCCGCATCCAGTTCGACGATTCGGCCCTGCTGCATCACCGCCACACATTGCAGCGCAGCACCTTCATCGCGCTGCTGGGCGACACGCTTGAACACTTCGAACAGCGTGATCGCAGGCACCAGCAACTCGTGTGGCGCCTCGATGGCCGGCGCGAATTCGTCCGCATTCGGGCCATCGGCAAAGTATTCGAGCCAGGCTGAGGAGTCGACTACATTCATACCCGGTCAGCCCCGTCGCGCATCACGCTGGTGTCGATGCCACGCAACGAACCGCGCAGGTTGCGTGCGGGCTGCTGCGGGATGAACTCAACCCGGTTTTCGTACTGCACGACCTGCATCTTCAGACCGGGAACCAGCCCCAGCGACTCCCGCACGGCCTGGGGAATGACAACCTGGAATTTCGGCGAGACAGTAACGGCATCCATGAAAAGACCTCGATCGCTAATCTGTAAAACTCCTATCCGAACGATAGCACAATCTGTATCCCGCCCTGATTCATGATACAAATCATGCAACTCAATAAGTTTTTTTGGTATCAAATAAACCTCACCCTCGCCACCAGGCGCCGACCATGACCAGCCCGCACGCCCTCAGCTCCGCCTTCGACCCCGCCTCGATCGCCGTCATCGGCGCCTCGGCCACGCCCGGCTCGGTGGGCAACATCCTGTTCCGCAACCTGCTCGACGGCGGCTACCGCGGCACGCTGTACGCCATCAACCCGAAACACGACAGCATCCTGGACCACCCCTGCCTGCCGTCGCTCGAGGACGTCGGCCGCCCGCTCGACCTCGCCATCATCGCCACGCCGGCGCGCATGCTGCACAACGTCGTCGCGCAATGCGGGCGCCACGGCGTGCGCAACGCCGTCATCGTCGGCGCCGCCGGCCACACGCTCGAACGCCGCATCGTCAACAGCGCACGCGAGACCGGGCTGCGCCTGCTCGGCCCCGGCAGCCTGGGCATCGCCCGCCCGGACAGCGGACTCAACGCCGCGCTCACCCGCATCGCGGTCAAGCCGGGCGAAATCGCCCTGGTCTCGCAGTCGGGCGCGATGTGCTCGGTGATGCTCGACTGGGCGCTGACCAACGAGGTCGGCTTTTCGTCGGTGATCTCGCTCGGCGGCACGGTCAACATCGACTTCGGCGAGACCCTGGAATACCTGACCCACGACTACCGCACGCGCTACATCCTGCTGTACGTGGACCGGGTGCACGACGCCCGCCACTTCATGAGCGCGCTGCGCTCGGCGGCGCGGGTCAAGCCGATCATCGTGCTCAAGCCCGGCCGCCACGGCGACGCACCGGACGGCCAGCGCGCGGCGCCGGCCGACCTCGTCTTCGATGCCGCGATGCGCCGCGCCGGCGTGGTCCGGGTACAGAACATCGACCAGCTCTTCTTCGCCACCAAGGCGCTGTCCTGCGGCTTCCAGCCGCGCGAGGACAGCCTCGCCATCGTCTCCAACGGCAGCGGCCCGGCCGACCTCGCCGCCGACCACGCGCGGGAGCTGGGCACCGAACTGGTCGGCCTCGGCTCGCCGACCATCGCCGCGCTCGAGCGCCTGGGCGGGCGCGAGCGCCGCTGCCACAATCCGCTGGATCTCGGCGGCAATGCCGGGCCGCTGCTGTACCGCGACGCCATCCTCGCGCTGGCCGAGGATGCGGCGGTGTCCAACCTGCTGGTGATCCTGTCGCCGCATGCGCTGGTCGAGCCGGTCGAAGTCGCACAGGAGATCATCGACCTGGCCGCCCAGTTGCGGCTCAAGCTGTGCTGCTGCTGGATGGGCGGCGGCCAGGTGGCTGAAGCGCGGGCGCTGCTCGCCCAGGCCGGCATCCCGGTGTTCAGCTCGCCGGAGGCGGCGATCGAGCTGTTCCACAACATCTCGCGCTTCCACCGCAGCCAGGCGCTGCTGCTGCAGACCGCGGGCGGTGCCGCCGGCAGCGCCCAGCCCCGCAGCGGCGGTGCGCGCATGCTGGTCGAGGCCCTGCTCAACCAGCGCCGCCACACCTTGTCGGCGATGGAATCGAAAGCGCTGCTGCGCAGCTTCGGCATCGCCGTCACCCCCAGCACGGTCGCGCGCGACGCTACCGAGGCCCTGTTCGTCGCCGAGCAGACCGGCTTCCCGGTGGCGATGAAGATCGAGGCCAGCGACATCGCCAGCAAGTCCGACGCCGGCGGCGTGCGGCTGAACCTCAACACCGCCGAATCGGTGTGGAACGCCTATCACGACATCGTCAACGCCATCCGCCAGCGCCACCCCGGCGCGCGCATCGACGGCGTCTCGATCGAGCCCTACCTGTACCGCCCGCAGGCGCGCGAATTCAGCATCCGCGTCAGCCGCGACGCCACCTTCGGCCCGGTCATCAGCCTGGGGCCGCAGGACGCCCCGGCGCCGCGCTGCTTCGCGCTGCCGCCGCTGAACCCGGTGCTGGCGCGCGACCTCATCGACTCGGCGGTACCGGCCGCAGCGCAAGGCCCCCATGGCAGCGCCTGCGTGCTCAAGCGCAGCGCGATCGAGGCGGTGCTGGTGTCGGTGTCCGATCTCGTCTGCGAGCTGCCCTGGGTGCGCGAGCTGGAAATCGGCCCGCTGATCGTCGATGCCGACAGCGCCATCGCCGCCGATGCCCGCATCGCCATCGATCAGGGCCTGCCCGCCGGCAGCGACCGCTACGCCCACATGGCGATCCATCCCTATCCGCTGCACCTGGTGCAAGATTGGCAGATCGGCGACGGCCGCAGCATCCGCACCCGCCCGGTCCGCCCCGAGGACGCCGGGCTGCTGCTCGCCTTCTTCGACACGCTGAGCGCCGAGACCCGGCTGATGCGCTTCATGGAGCCGATCGAAAAACTGAGCCCGGCGATGGTCGCGCGCTTCACTCAGATCGACTACGACCGCGAGATGGCGCTGATCGCCACCACCACCGACGACAGCGGCGCCGAACAGATGATCGGCAGCGCCCGCTACGTCCTCGCCGCCGACGGCGAATCGGTCGAATTCGCCCTCGTCGTCGGCGACGGCTGGCAGCGCCACGGCCTGGGCCGCCGCCTGATGGGCGCGCTCATCGACGTCGCCCGCGCCCGGCGCTACCGCGCCATCTTCGGCGACGTGCTGGGCAACAACGGCAAGATGCTGCGGCTGATGCACAGCCTCGGCTTCCTGGTCCAGCCCCACCCGGAAGAGAACACCCTGAGGCGGGTGACCAAGCCGCTGCACGGCAAGTAAACACCGGCCGGCGCGGACGGAATCCGCGCCGGCCTCGCCGGGCAGGCATCGGGAAACTTCCTGCGGCGGACTTGCGGTGAGCGTCCGCGAATGATGAAGTCCACCTTTTTGTGCATTGCACACATCGACCGGCCGCCCGGCGAAGATCCAAGCCACAAGGAATCATCCCCCAATGAACACCGCAGAACTCACCCCATTCCAGCGCCTGGCGCAACTGAGCCTGGTGGCCCAGATCGCCATCGGGCTCGTCCTCGGCATCGTGCTGGCCCTGGTTTCGCCCGAGGGCGCGAAGGCCGTGTCGATGCTGGGCGACATCTTCATCTCGGCGCTGAAGGCGGTGGCGCCGATCCTGGTGCTGGTGCTGGTGATCGCCTCGATCGCCAACCACCGGCAGGGCCAGCCCACCTACATCAGGCCGATCCTGATGATGTACCTGGTCGGCACGCTGGGGGCGGCGGCGATTGCCGTGGTCGCCAGCTTCGCCTTCCCGACCACGCTCACCCTCACCGTGCCGGCCGTCGAGGCCGCACCGCCGGGCGGCATCCTCGGCGTGATGAAGAACCTGCTGCTGAGCATCGTCACCAACCCGGTCAAGGCGGTGCAGGAGGCCAACTTCATCGGCATCCTGGCCTGGGGCATCGCCCTCGGCCTCGCCCTGCGCCATGCCTCGCCGACCACCCGCACGATGCTCAACGACATCTCGGATGCGGTGTCGTCGATCGTGCGGCTGGTCGTGCGCCTCGCGCCCCTCGGCATCTTCGGCCTCGTGGCCGCGACGCTGGCCGAATCCGGCTTCGGCGTGCTGCTCGACTACGGCCGCCTGCTGCTGGTGATCGTCGGCAGCATGCTGTTCGTCGCCCTGGCGTTCAATCCGCTGCTCGCCTACTGGAAGATGCGCCGCAACCCCTATCCGCTGGTGTTCACCTGCCTGCGCGAAAGCGGCGTCACCGCCTTCTTCACCCGCAGTTCGGCGGCCAACATCCCGGTGAACATGGAGCTGTGCAAACGCATGGGCCTGCACGAGGACACCTACTCGATCGCGATCCCGCTCGGCGCCGCGATCAACATGGCCGGCGCCGCCGTCACCATCACGGTGATGACCCTGGCCGCCACCAACACGCTGGGCATCCACGTCAACATTCCCACCGCGCTGCTGTTGTGCGTCGTCGCCTCGCTCGCCGCCTGCGGCGTCTCGGGCGTGGCCGGCGGCTCGCTGCTGCTGATCCCGATGGCCTGCGCGCTGTTCGGCATGGATGCCGACGTGGCGATGCAGGTGGTCGGCATCGGCTTCATCATCAGCGTGGTCCAGGACTCGGTGGAAACCGCGCTCAACTCCTCCACCGACATCGTGTTCACCGCCGCCGTGTGCGCAGCCGAGAGCGGCGAGCCGCTGAAGCTGTAAACACAAGCGAAACGGCTTGGACGCGGCGAACCGCGCCCAGCCGGCAAGCCGCCTCAGCGGAAGGTCTTGAAGCGCAGTTCGTCCGCGATGAAGGTTTTCCCGGCGAACGGCTTTAGATTCGAGCCGAAGGGCATCTGCGCACGCAGATGCCACGAAGCGGGGAGGCTCCACTCCTTCGCCACGGCCTCATCGATCACCGGGTTGTAGTGCTGCAGGCTGGCGCCGATGCCGGCCTCGGCCAACGCGGTCCACACGGCGAACTGCGCCATGCCGGCCGAATGTTCGGCAAAGGTCGGGAAATTGTCGGCGTACAGCGGGAATTTCCGCTGCAGCTCCGCGATCACGTCCTGGTCCTCGAAAAACAGCACCGTTCCGGCGCCGGCTGCAAAGGCGCTCATCCTGGCATCCGTCGGCCCGAAGGCATCCGCCGGCACGCGCGGGCGCAACACCTCGCGCGTGAGGTTCCACAGTTTTTCATTTCACCATGACTCCAGCACCGAACTTTGCTGGACTACGCCCAAGCCCGATACAGCAGGTTTATCAATAACTTAGGCGAGTTCAACATATGCCGGTGCTTTCCGAAACCTGACCTGACTTCCCTGCTGGTGGCCCCTATGAGGCTCTTGGGAATCGGGTCATTCCGAGGAGTCATCATGGCGAAAATCAAGCTCACCAAGTCCGCAGTCGATGCGGCGCAACCCCAGGCGCAGGCCGTCGAACTCCGGGATACGCTGGTGCCCGGCTTCCTGTGCAAGATTACACCAGCGGGCCGCAAGGTGTTCATGCTCCAGTACCGCACGAATGCCGGCGAGCGGCGCAAGCCCGCCCTGGGCCTGTACGGGGAATTGACCGTTGAACAAGCCCGCTCGTTGGCGCAGGAATGGCTGGCCCAGGTGCGCCGGGGCGGCGATCCGGCCGCCGACAAGGCAGCGGCCCGATCCGCCCCTACGGTCACGGAACTGTGCACGAAGTTCATGGAGGATCATTCCAAGCAGCGCAATAAGCCCAGCACGCAGGTCGGCTACCAGAAGTGCATCGACAACAACATCATCCCGCTGCTGGGCCGCATGAAGGTGCAGGACGTGAAGCGCCCGGACGTTGCCGGGGCGATGAAGAAGATGGCGCACAAGCCTGCGGACGCGAACCGCACGTTCAGCGTGTTGCGCAAGATGTTCAACCTGGCCGAAGTGTGGGGCTATCGGCCTGACGGCACCAATCCGTGCCGGCACGTTCCGATGTACCCCAACGGCAAGTCCACCCACCTCATCAGCGACGAGGAAATGGGCAAGCTGTTCCGGCATCTCGATTTTCTGGAAACCGATGGGCTGGGGCTGGATCATGCCGTCCTGCCACTGGCGATCCGGCTGCAATTCGAGTTCGCGGGCCGACGCTCCGAGATCGCCTCGCTGCAATGGGATTGGGTGGATCTGGAGAACCGCCGCGTGGTCTGGCCCGACAGCAAGACCGGCGGCATGTCCAAGCCTTTGAGCGAGGAAGCCTACCGGCTGCTGTCCACCGCGCCGCGCCAGGAGGGTTGCCCGCACGTGTTCCCGTCTCCGAACCATCCGGGGGAGCACATGAGCAACGGCGAGTATTACGGCGGCTGGACACGCATCCTCAAGCGTGCCGGCGTGACCCACGTGGGCACGCACGGCATCAGGCACCGCTCGGCCACTGACATTGCCAACTCGGGCATTCCGGTCAAGGTCGGGATGGCGCTGACGGCGCACAAGACCGTGGCGATGTTCATGCGCTACGTCCATACCGAGGACAAGCCGGTGCGCGAAGCGGCTGAACTGGTGGCGAACCGGCGCAAGACGATCACAGGTGCATCCCGCGCTGCGGAGGCCACGGCATGACCAAGAAACCGCTTCAAGCGGCGGGGGAATTCCCCGCCGCCGTGCCTACCGGCTACGCAGGCATTCACGGCGGCATCGTGGAAGTGCTCGATGCCGCCCGCCGCGCGACGGCGCGCAGCGTCAATGCGCTGATGACGGCCAGCTATTGGGAGATTGGCCGGCGCATCGTGGAGGCCGAACAGCAGGGCAAGCGCCGTGCAGGCTATGGCGAACAGTTGATCGAGCGGCTGTCGGCCGACCTGACCGCGCAGTTCGGGCGCGGGTTCAGCCGCCCGAACTTGCAGCAGATGCGGTCGTTCTTCCTGACCTGGCCAATTCGCCAGACAGTGTCTAGCGAATCTTTGCCCGCGCCGTCACAAGGCCGTCCCCTGCTGGTGCGGCCTTCGCGACTGGACGAGCTGGCCCAGATGTTTCCGCTGCCGTGGTCAGCCTATGTGCGGCTGCTGATGGTCAAGGATGACTACGCCCGCCGGTTCTACGAGGCCGAGGCGCTGCGTGGCGGCTGGAGCGTGCGCCAGCTTGACCGGCAGATCGGCAGCCAGTTCTACGAGCGCACGGCCTTGTCCAAGGACAAGGCGGCGATGCTGGTCAAAGGCGCTGCGCCGAGGCCCGAGGATGCCATTACGCCGGGCGACGCCATCAAAGACCCCTATGTGCTGGAGTTCCTGAACCTCAAGGACGAATATTCCGAATCCGATCTGGAGGCCGCGCTGATCCAGCGGCTGGAGGATTTTCTGCTGGAGCTGGGCGAAGGGTTCACCTTCATTGGACGGCAGCGGCGCTTGCGCATCGACCAGACGTGGTATCGGGTGGAACTTGCTGCTGTTCCATCGCAAGTTGCGCTGCCTGGTCATCATCGACTTGAAGCTGGGCAGTCTGTCCCACGCGGACGTGGGCCAGATGCATATGTATTGCAACTATGCCAAGAAGCATTGGGCATACCCGGATGAGAATCCGCCCGTGGGCCTGATTCTGTGCGCCGACAAGGGCCACGCGCTGGCGCGGTATGCCCTGGAGGGGTTGCCCACCAAGGTCATGGCGGCTAACTATCGAACCGTGCTGCCTGATGCCGAACTGCTGCAACAAGAGCTTGAGCGCACGCGGCTCATACTGGAGTCTCGCGGCGTGACGCGCACTTGAGCGTGTGCGTTGAGGTTCTACGCCTTACAGGCGGATGCCCCCAGACTTCGGCGTTGCGAATTGCTCGGGTTCTTCGCCGAGCGGGAAGCCGACCACATATAGCATCGTGGCGGGCATCGGCTTGGCATCCGCATCTGTTCCCCACTTCACCTGCATCTTGCGCGTGGCGTAGCGCAGCGAGACGCCGAGCGCCTTGAGTGCGTCGATGTGGGATTGCATTTCGTCGTACACGTCGAACTTCTGCGTTTCGCTGTAGTGATCGGCGCAGTCGCGGTAGTCCCGGAGGTAATCCACCAGCATGGCGAACCTCTCATCTGCCTCGCGGGTCAGCTCGAAAGCCGGTTCCGACAAGTCCATCGAGCAGGTTTCCGCCAATTTGGCCAACTGCTTACCCGTGGTCAGTGCAATCGCCGTGAGGGTGACGTGCTCCTGGTCGAACTTTTCTTTTGCCGCCTTGGCTTCTTCCTCGGATGGGATGGCGAACGGCTTGTTGAGCACGTCTATGTCCTCGAAGTCGAAGGCTCGGGCAAGGGCACGGCGGGTATCGAGACTGGCGGGAAAGCCTTTCTCGACTCGTTGGATCGTTCGCACGTTGAGGCCGGAAATCGCGGCCAATTGCTCCTGCGACCATTGGCGCATGTCGCGGAACAGCTTGATGAACGCAGCCAGTTCAACGGGCGTCAGCAGGCGGGATTGTTGGGCATGTTCTGTAGCATTCATGGGTGGCTCCATCGTTTTCAGCAGACGTGACGAAGTATGGGGAGCCAGGAACAAGGACAACACGACAGCAACCCGACAGCCGGCCGACAGACAACTATAAATACCGCATAGGGCTCGCAAGGATATTCAAGGGGGAGTCCGTGCGTCCCGGCGTTCCGCCGTCGCGCTGTCGTGCTGCGCATCGAGCCTCGCTGCGCGAGTCTCGCCCCATGCGGGCTTCCATCACTGACGCCTCCGGCCCTGGCGGGCCTGCGCGCTCCGCTTGCCCCCAAAGCCGAGGGTGTGCAGTGGGCGGGGTGTAGGCGGTCTTGCTGCTCCCTTCACCGTATCACGGCGTTCTCGCCGTCAAGGGCGGCGCGCGCCATGCGCGCTTGCGTCCTGGCGGCCGTCTGCGACCCCTGACTGCTTGCGCTGCGCCGTGCTGGCCACGGTTCCGGGCAATTCCGCCCGAGCAACCGGAGCACGATCATGTCGCAACTGTCCTTTTCCTCGTTCGATTCCTCGCTGATGGTGCGTGACACGCAGGGCCGCTACCTGCTGGCGACTGCCGAGCAGATTCTGGACGCCGCGCGCCAGGCCATCGAGCGCAAGATGCAGCGCGGTACGTCGTTCACATCGCCGGCGGCGGTCAAGGAATACCTGTGCGCCAAGCTGGCCGGCTTCGAGCATGAAGTCTTCGCGGTGCTGTTCCTCGATACACACCATCGGTTGATCGAATACGCCGAGATGTTCCGCGGCACCATCGACGGCGCATCGGTATATCCGCGCGAGCTGGTCAAGGAAGCGCTGCGGCACAACGCGGCGGCGGTCATCATTTCGCACAACCACCCGAGCGGCAACCCCGAGCCGTCACAGGCCGACAAGGTACTGACGCAGCGGCTCAATGAGGCGCTGAGGCTGGTGGACGTGCGCGTGCTGGATCACGTCATCGTCGCGGGCAACAGCACGGCATCCTTCGCCGAACGCGGCTTGATTTGACCTTGGGGGCTTCGGCCCCTTTTTGCTGCGCCCGATGACGCAACTCCGGCCCTCGCGGGCCTGCGCGTGCTGCGCACTTGCCGAAAGCCGGGGTGCGTGGAGGTGTGAGGGAGGCGGTCTTGCTGTTCCCCTCATCGTGCCACGGCGTTCTCGCCGTCAAGGGCTGCGCGCCATGCGCGCTTGCGTCCTGGCGGCCGTCTGCGACCCCTGACTGCTTGCGCTGCGCCGTGCCCCGGAAGGGTCGGGCAATTCCGCCCGGCAACCTTTCAGGAGTTCACCATGAACAACGTACTCATCACTGCCGAGCAGCGCATCGTGCTGCTGGCCAACGGCCGCACATCGCTGGAGAACCCGGACTTCGACCCGACCCCGGTGGTCAAGCTGTTCACGCCGGACGGCGGCGCGACCTGGCTGCTGACCGAGATTGATCCCGATGACCACGACCACGCTTTCGGTCTTTGCGACCTGGGCCTGGGGGAGCCGGAAATCGGCTGGGTCAGCTTGGACGAGCTGGCGAGCGTGCGCGGCGGGCTGGGCCTGCCGATCGAGCGCGATCTGTCTTTCCGTGGAGAGAAGCGGTTGAGCGCCTATGCGCGCGATGCGCGGCTGGCCGGGCGGATCGTCGTCTGACTTCGCCCTTGGAGCGCCGCAAGGCGCTCCTTGCGCTTTCTCGACCATCACAGGAGATCAATGCGATGAGCAGCCATCACGACTACATCATCGAAATCACCGCGCAGCATGATGCGCTCAAGCCGTTCGCGCCGGAGAACGGCCAGCCGCTGCGCTTCAAGATCGGTGACGCGGTGATCTACACCAACGAATACGGCGTGCAGTTCCGTAGCCGCATCACCGGGTTCTACCGCCCGACCGAGCCTTCGGGACTGTATGCGCGCGGCATGCGCTACTACCTCGATTCGTCAGCGCCGTGGATGCCGGTTGCGCAATCCAGCCTGCGCCCTGACGACTCGGCCTGATGCCTTCGCGCCCCTTGCGGGGCGCTGCGCGCTGCGCTTGCCTCTAGGGGAAAGCCCTGCGGGCTATCCCCGCCGCGCGAGGCTTGGCACCCCTAAAGACCGCCGAACCGGCTGCGCCGGATCGGCCAGAAATCCGCAGCCACAGCAGAACCCGCTTCCCGATGCGCGGGGCATGTTGCGCCTGGTGCTCATCGAACCTTGAAGGCTGGGCGTCCCCGGCCACCTGGGAGATGGCCGGTCGCGCTGTCGTGCGCGTAGCGCATCGAGCCGCCTGCGGCGTCTCGCCCCTGACGGGCTTCCATCGTTCCCTCGCTCCGCTCGGCTGACGCCTCCGGCCCGGCTTCCAGCTTCGGGCCTGCGCGCTTCGCTTGCCGTGCGGTCAGCGCAAGGGGAAGGCCGTTGCCATGTCCAGCCGTCTCCCCTGACTTCATCACCTTGTCCGCGACTGTAGCCCGCGCCCGTGTGCCGTCAAGGCGCGCAGGGCCGTGTCCTCGGCTGCGCCTGCGGGCCGCACCAACCCTGCGCTTTTCTCCTTGACGGCACCCGTTCGCGCGCTCCTGACCGTCGCGGGCGATGAACTCAGGAAAGACGGTGGCAACAGGGCCAACCGGGTTCCTCGTGCCGACCGCACCAAACAGCCGAAAAGCTGGGCTCCGAATCTTGGAATCCGGTGTGCGGTGTGAACAGCAAACCTCTTTTTGTCAGGAGAAAGATCATGCAACTCGCATCCCGTTTCGCTTCCCGTTCCCCCTCGCTGCGCAGCGACTACCCGCTATCCGATGACCAGATTCACCGCGTAGCGCCGTCCATCTTCGCAGACGCGCCGCATGAGAGCCGTTCGCAGCGGTACGCCTACATCCCCACCGCCGCCGTGCTGACCGAGCTTCGCAAAGAGGGGTTTCAACCCTTCATGGTGACGCAGACCCGCGTGCGCGATGAAGGCAAGCGCGAGCACACCAAGCACATGATTCGCCTGCGCCACGCCAGCCAGATCAACGGCGCGGAGGCCAATGAAATCGTGTTGTTGAACTCGCACGATGGCACGAGCAGCTATCAGATGCTCGCGGGCATGTTCCGGTTCGTGTGCAGTAATGGCCTTGTGTGCGGTGACACCGTGGCCGATGTGCGCGTGCCCCACAAAGGCGACGTTTCCGGGCAAGTCATCGAAGGCGCTTACGAAGTCTTGCGCGGCTTCGAGCGTGTGAAGGAATCCCGCGACCTGATGCGCGGCATCACCTTGGACGATGGCGAAGCCGAAGTATTCGCCCGTTCCGCGCTGGCCCTCAAGTACGACCCCACCGACAACAAGCCCGCGCCCATCACCGAATCGCAAATCTTGATGCCGCGCCGGTTCGACGACCGCCGCCCGGACTTGTGGAGCGTGTTCAACCGCACGCAAGAAAACCTGACCAAAGGCGGCTTGCATGGCCGCAGCGCCAACGGACGCCGCCAGCAAACCCGCCCCGTGCAGGGCATTGATTCCGATGTGCGCCTCAATCGCGCCCTCTGGATGCTGGCCGATGGCCTGCGCCAGTTGAAAGCCTGATTCCCCACGCGGCAGGGGCAGGCAGCAGCCCTTGCCGCATCCCTCGCTGCTGCATCCCTGAACCGTTAGGAGTTATCACCATGAACGCCATCACCTACACCGAAGCCCACGCCGTCAATGCCGCCGCCGCTGTCCCGCTGGAAGCCGCCGACCCGACCAAGAACCTGATTCTGGTTCCGCTGTCGCGGCTGGTGCTGCGCCCCACGGGCCGCAACGTGCGCAAGACCCCGCGCATGTCCATCCCCGAACTGGCCGCGAGCATCCAGCGCGTGGGCCTGCTGCAAAACCTGATCGTGATTGCATCCGCCGATGGCGAGCATTACGAAGTCGTGGCCGGTGGCCGCAGGCTGGCCGCGTTGAAGCTGCTGGCGAAGAAGCACCGCATCAGCAAGGAATGGGAGGTGCCTTGCCTGCTGGTGGCCGATGGCACGGCCCGCACCGCCAGCCTCACCGAGAACGTGCAGCGCGAAGCCATGCACCCCGCAGACCAGTTCGAGGCATTCGCCGCGCTGGTGGCCGAAGGCCGACCCATCGAGGACATTGCAGCGGATTTTTCCGTCACGCCGCTGGTGGTGCAACGCCGCCTCAAACTCGCCAATGTCTCGCCGCGCCTGATGGCCGACTATCGGGCCGATGCCGTGAGCCTTGACCAGTTGATGGCCCTTGCCATCACCGACGACCACGCCGCGCAGGAAGCCGCCTTCTACGACGCTCCGACGTGGCAGCGCCAGCCGTCCGCGCTGCGCGACCGCCTCACCGAAAGGGAAATCGACGCCTACCGGCATCCGCTGGTGCGCTTCGTCGGGCTGGACACCTACGAAGCCGCAGGCGGCGGCATCCGCCGCGACCTGTTCGCAGAAGATGACGCGGGCGTGTATCTGACCGATGCCGCACTGCTGGAACGGCAGGCGCAAGACAAGCTGGCGGGCATCGCCGCCGAGGTGAAGGCCGAAGGCTGGGCGTGGGTGGATGCCACGCCGGGCGTGACCCATGCCGACCTGCACGCCTTCCAGCGTGCCCCGCGTGAGCGGCGCGAACTGACCAAGCGCGAAGCGCAGCGCATCGAAAAGCTGCAATCCAAGATGCAGGAACTGGCCGCAGCCGTGGATGACGCGCTGGACGCCGACGACGAGGAAAAGGCCGACGCCTTGCAGGAAGAAGGCGAAGCCGTGGGCGAGCAGTTGCAGGCGCTGGAAGATGGCTTGCAGGACTACAGCCCGACCGTGAAGGCCGCAGCCGGTGCCATCGTCACCATCGACCGCAACGGGCAAGCCGTCATCCATCGCGGCCTGCTGCGCGAGGCCGAGGCCAAGGCGCTGCGCACGCTGGAACGCCTGCGCCAAGGTTTCAGCGGCGAGGATGCCGGGAACGACGACGAAGGCGAGGATGACGAGCAGCCCAAGACCGCCGCCATGTCCGACCGGCTGTCGCAACGGTTGAGCGCCCACCGCACCGCCGCGCTGCAAATCGAAGTCGCCCGGCATCCGCAAGTGGCGCTGACCGCTCTGGTGCATGGCATGGTGCAAACGGTGCTGCAAGACAGCTACCACGGCCACGATCTGCCGCTCGGCGTGCGCCTCAACGTGCAAGACCGGCTGGAAGGCATGGCCCCGGACTGGCCGGAATCGCCCGCCGCCGTGGCACTGCGCGAACTGCAACAGGTGGCCGGTGAAACCTTGCCGCAGAACAGCGCCGAACTGTTCGCCGCGCTGCTGGCGAAGTCGCAAGACGAACTGGTGCGGCTGCTGGCGGTATGCGTGGCCGTCACGGTGGACGTGGTGACACCCCGCGCCACGCGGCAGCAGCCGGGCGAGGAACTGGCGCAGGCCGTGGGGCTGGACATGGCCGCATGGTGGAAGCCCACCGATGAGGGTTATTTCCGGCATGTACCGAAGGCTGCGATTCTGAAAGCCGTGGAGCAGTTCGCCCCGTCGCATGTCACCCGGCTGGCGAAGTTGAAGAAGGTCGACATTGCCAGCGAAGCCGAGCGGCTGGCGGATGGAACCGGCTGGATGCCCGCCATCTTCGCCACCGAAGGCACGCAGGCAGAGCCACAGGAGCAGGACGACGCCCCGGAGGATGCCGAGGCAATGGCGGATGAATCCGCCGTGGCGCTGGCCGCTTGACCTGCGCCGACAGCAAGCGCCCCGGCCTCGACCGGGGCGCTTCGCTTGAAGGAGAACGCCCCATGACCCGCACCACCACCAGCCGCCCACGCATGGCGGCGATCTACGCTCCCGGCACGGTACGCGCCCGCCGCTGGCACGGCGATGGCGACGTGCGCGGCTACCGCCCGCCCTCGGGCTGGTCAGCCCGCGCCGACCTCACCGACATTCACCCCATCACGGGCCGCGCCTTGCCGCGTGCCGTGTGGTGGCTCATCGAGACGAAGGAATAACCCGAACAGCACCGCGCCCAGGCCGTTCCGTCCTGGGCGCGGTGAAATGCAAATCCGGGCGCGGCGGTGGCCGCGCCCGGTGTTCAAGGCCAACAGCCGAACCAAAACGCCGACGCCTTCGCGGTGGCTCAGGCGGCGGCGTTGAAGGCATCGCTGTAATGCGCGACGCCTTCCGGCACTGGCCCACTCAGGGCCAGCGCCATGAAGTAGCCGGGCGGTACGCCCGGCAGTTGCAGACCCGCGTGGGCCTGAAAACCAAAGCGCGCGTAATACGCGGGATCTCCCAGCAGCACACAGCCTGCGGCCTGCATGGCTCGCAGTTCGGACAGCGCCTGTTCCATCAGGCGCGAACCGATGCCGTTTCCCTGCCTTTGCGGCAGGACGGAGATTGGCCCCAGGCCATACCAGCCTTCGGCCTCTCGCCCGTGACCATCGGCGATCGTCACCGGCGACAGCGCGACGTGGCCGACGACCTGGCCGCGTTCTTCGGCCACGATGGAAAGCGTCAGCTCGTCGGCGGCACGCAAGGCCCGCACGATGAAGTGCTCGGTGTGGCTGGTGTGCGGCGCATCGGCAAAGGCGGCCACCGTAACTGCCTCGATGGCGGAAATGTCGTCCGGGGTTTCGTGTCGTAGCTGGATGGTCATGGGTCTGTTTTGATTTCCTTCCTGAAAATATAGAACGGCCTGGGCGTGTCGGCGCGATGCGCCGCCGGGCTTTGCGGGCTTCGCCCCGTGCCGTCTTTGTCGTCACGGCCATTCGGCTTCAATCCCTCACGCCTTCGCGCCTGCGGCGCTGCGCGCTGCGCTTGCCTCCAGGGGAAAGCCCTGCGGGCTATCCCCGCCGCGCGATGCTTGGCACCCCTTGATACCGCCGAACCGGCCTACGCCGGATCGGCCCGGCCAGCGCCCCGCCGCGATGGGCGCGGCACTGGCGAACACGCTGGCGCTTGCTGCGGCAGGTTGTGCAAATGCAGGCCGTCCTCAACGCTGGCGGTTCGTACCCATCACGTCACGAAGGACGGTTCACGCCAGTTCACGGTATGCCCGCCCGGCATCGCTATGGAGCTTCCACGCCACGCCTCAAGGCCTGCGCTGCAAGGTGCGGCAGGGGCGTTCTCGCTTGTCGTCGGGTGGTTGACCTGGCCCGCGTCAGCGGGCGGGCCGGTGCAGCCTTCATGCGGGGATGCCGAGCCGGCCCCATCTCCTTTCGGAGCGGTTCGGCCCAAGGCGTCCTTGTCTCGTTGTGAATCCTGGCGGTGGCGCGGCTGCGCCTCGGGCTTCATGGCTGCAACCGTCCGGCGAAAACAATTTCCCCGCCGCTGCGCGGCTTCCTCGCGCAGCAAATTCTTTTCGCCTCCCGGTTCTCCACTGCGTTTCGACCGCAAGCGGTGCAGCCAGCCCGTCCCCCGCCGGCCGGATCACAACAAGGACGCGATGGGCGCGAACCTTGTTCAACCGAAAGGAGAAAACATCATGGCCACCATCGGCACCTTCACCGCAGACAAAGACGGCTTCACCGGCACGCTTCGCACCCTGACGCTCAACGTCAAGGTCAAGCTGGTTCCCAACGACAAGGGGGACAACGAGAAGGCCCCTGACTTCCGCTTGCAGGCGGCCAGCCACGACATCGGTGCGGCGTGGAAGAAGACCAGCGAGGCCGGGCGGGAGTACATCTCCGTGACCCTCGACGATCCATCGTTCCCAGCCACCGTCTATGCCCGCCTGATTGAAGGCGAGGACGGCACGCACGACCTGATCTGGTCGCGCAGCAAGCCCCAGGCGGCGTGACCGCCGCCCGCAGCGCCCCGCCACACGGCGGGGCGCTGCGCTGTTGGTTCGCTCCGAACTTGGCGGCAGGCAGTGGCCCGTATGGGGTTGCGTTTCCATTGGGTGCAGCGATGTTTACCGTTGCAGTCAGGGCATGGCGTGTCGGCGCGATGCGCCGCCGGGCTTTCGGGCTGCGCCCCATGCCGCCAACGGCGTCATGTCCATTCGGCTTCAATCCCTCACGCCTTCGCGCCTGGCGGCGCTGCGCGCTTTGCTTGCCTCCAGGGGAAAGCCCTGCGGGCTATCCCCGCCGCGCTGCGCTTGACGCCCCTTGAACACCGCCGAACCGGCTGCGCCGGATCGGCCCGGCTTACCCGGCCTGCGCCTACGGCTGGGCCGCTGCCGCCGCGAGCTGGCTTTCAGCCTCGCTCATCAATACCGCCGTGCTGCATTCAAGTGCGCCGGCGATCTTGAAGATAAGTGCCAGCGTGGGCATGTGTTCGCCGCGCTCGACCTTGCCCATGTGCGAACGCTCGATGCCGGCCAGGTGTGCCAGCGATTCCTGCGCGATCCCTCGTTCCGTCCGTAGCGCGCGCACCGCCGCGCCGAAGGCTTGCGCCAGTTCGGCATCGAAGGTGGTGGCACCGGCCGGGCGGCCGGGTTGGACGGATCGCTTCTGCATAGACAGAAGCGTCAAATCGCAGGACAATTAAAACCACGTTATCTTTAACTCAGTGACGAAAAATCGCTGTTCCGTGCTTTTACGGAAATCCGTATCTACGGATTTCCACAGAACCGGGGAATCGCATCCGTGTCTTTCCGGCTTCCTGCAATTGCGCTTCTGCGCTTCCGTTCTTCTACGGATGCGATGGCTTGTGCATCCGTGTTTCCACACGCACCCTCGGTTCCGTGGGGGTTCTGCCCATGACCTTGCCGCTTGTCACCGCTGATGAACGCGCCCGGCTGCTGGCCCACGGCGCGGCGCTCGCCGCTGGCCAGCGCCTCGACCTGCTGCCGGTGGTGCGCCTGTTCACCCCCGACGCGCATGTGACCTGGCTGCTGGTGTCGCTCGACCCCGCCGATGGCGATACGGCCTATGGCCTGATCGACCTCGGCATCGGCATGCCCTCGCTGGGAACGGTCAGGCTGTCCGACCTGGCTGGCATCGTCGGGCCGCGCAAGCTGCCGGTGCAGCGGGATCGGTATTTCCAGGCGGTGCGCCCGCTGTCGGAGTACGTCCGGCTGGCGCAGGAGAACGACGCGATCACGGACTGATGAACGCCAGCGCGGCCCGGCCAGCCGTGGCGCACTGTGACTATTTCAGTCTTGGTCAAGACCGGGCAGGTCTGAATCGGCATTGATGCACCGGAGCGATGCCAGTCTGCCGCAAACAGTCCTGATCTTTGGCGCGGGCTGCGGCACGGTATCCGGTGCCGCGCACCATTTCCGGGTGGCGCAGCCGTCGCATTCAGACGATTTCCCCAACACGCCGGAGCCAAACGGTCTTGACACCGACAGTTACAGCTTAACCGTTTTTGATGATGACCTGATGGCGTTTCGATAGCTCCCGCATCGCGGAAATCGTGGCGACGCATCCCAAGCACAGGGAGCTTTCGCCATGACTGATCGCAGCGCCGACCACTGGTATCCGACAGCCGCCTATCTCTACGTCCTGCACCTCGACGGCCCCGCGCTGGCCTGGGAATACCTGCGCAGGAATCCCGACTACCGCCGCGACTGGCTGCGCCGTCGCCGCCGACCGGACGCAGCGCAGGCTTGGAGCCTGCGCCTGCTGGAAGACCCAGCCCTGGATGCGCGTGACGCGCATCCGGCCTGGTTCCCTGACCACGATGCCGTGGTGCAGCTCTATCCCGACGCCGACCCGCCACCCGAAGCCCATGCCTTCGAGTTCTGGCGCGTTCCCGGCCGCAAGCAACTGATCCACGACGGCAAGCGCCTGGTGCTGGTGTCGCATTGGCCCAGCTGCTGCCTGCGGCTCGCGCTCGCGCCGGGCCTGGAGGACGGCGTGGCCTACCTCTACGCCACTCGTGCCTGCGCCACGCCCTGCGCGCGCTATCGCACGCTCGCGGCTGAACTCGACGCCCTGGCCGTCGCCACGGTTGCCGCGCCTGCGGCGGCGGCCCGTTCCCGGCCCACGCCTGCCGCACTGCTGGAGCTGCACACCTTGCAGGCGCTCGACGCGACCCTGGCGGGCGCGTCCTTGCGCGAAGTGGCCGAAGGGCTGTTCGGCGTGGAGGCCGTCGCGGCCGACTGGCACAAGGACGGTGCCTTGCGCGCCCGCGTGCGTCGGCTGGTGCGCCGTGGCGATGCGCTGATGCGCGGCGGCTATCGCCGCCTCGCACAACTTCCGCCACTGCCGTTGCAGTAGGGGGGAAGTTTTGCAGCCCCTGCAATTCGTCCCTTAGCAAGCAGCCTCGCTTTCTCGAAAGTGCCTCCATCCGGCTGCGTGGTGTGGCCGGGCTTGATGGAGGTTCATCCCATGCGACCAGCTCCCTTGCGGCCTGCCGCCACTGTCTCGACCGCTGCCGCGCAGCCGCAGCGTTATCTCACCAACGACGAAGCCGCCGAGTACCTGCGCCTGTCGCCGCGCACGCTGGAGAAGCAGCGCGTGATCGGCGGCGGGCCACGCTTTCGCAAGTTCGGCCGGCGCGTCATGTACGCCGTGGCTGACCTCGACGCCTGGGCGTCCGACCGCAGCTTCGAGACGACTTCCGATCCCGAGTACGCCGAGCACCACTCGGCGGACAGCCGTGCGCGCTGATCGCTGGCGCGCGCCAGGCCACAGCCATGTCCATCTCCGCGCTGCCATTCCGGCAGCGGCCCTCGCAAGAACGCGAACAGCTCGACCTGTTCCGCGCCTTGCCGGGCGACATGGCACCGCGCGACAGCCAGGACTTGATGGCCTATCCGTTCTTCTCGCTCGCCAAGTCCAAGCGGGTCAAGCCCATCGACTTCCGGGCGGGCAACGTCACGATCCGCGTGGAAGGCACGCAGGAGCATGGCATCGCCACGATTTGGGATGCCGATGTGCTGATTTGGGCGGCCTCGCAGATCGTGGAGGCGAAGGATGCGGGCCTGCGGCCTTCGCGGCTGATCCGCGCGACGCCCTACGAGATCCTGCGCTTCATCGGGCGCGGCAAGTCGCTGCGCGACTACCAGCGCCTCAAAGCGGCCTTGGATCGCCTGCAATCGACCACGGTGGCCACGTCCATCCGCGAGACAACCGGGCGACGCCTGCACCGCTTCTCGTGGATCAACGAATGGAAGGAGCTGGCCGATGCCAGCGGCACACCGCTGGGCATCGAGCTGATCTTGCCGGACTGGTTCTATACGGGCGTGCTGGATGCCGCCCTGGTGCTGACCATCGACCCGGCGTATTTCCGGCTGACCGGCGGCATCGAACGGTGGCTGTATCGGCTGGTGCGCAAGCACGGCGGCAAGCAGGCATACGGCTGGCAGTTCGACTTCCGCTACCTGCACCAGAAATCCGGCAGCACCGCGAAGCCCTACGACTTCGCCTGCGACCTGCGCGCGCTTGTCGCGCGGCAGTCGCTGCCCGGCTACGTCCTGGGCATCGAGCGGATGCCGGACAACGGCATGGAACTGCTGACCTTCCGGCCCGTGCCGCATACGGCACGGGGATAACTCGGGGAAAGCCTGTGAATGGCGTCGTGCTATCAGGCGTGCGGGGTATCGTGCTATCAGGCGTGGGACTATCGTGCTATCAGGCGTGCCAATCGGCCGCAAACCCGCGCCAGCACTGGGTTTGCGCGCCCTCTAACTTCCCTAACTTAATTT